>NZ_FODL01000019.1:0-59948 GCF_900110355.1 Pseudomonas sp. NFACC39-1
TTGCCCGGATCGTATTCGCTCTGCTGAAAGGGCAAAGCGAATACCAACCAAAAGCGGCTTGAGGGCTTCCCCTCAACCATAGAATCTCCCACAGGATCCGCGATCAGCTATAGACCGGCCAGGTCTCGACTATCCGCCCTCCACGCACGGCCAGCAGATCACCGAACTGCAACAGCACCGACTCGCTCTGGGTCGGTCGCAGGAACACCTGGTCCTCCACCGCCAGGCCCACCGTTTCTGAACCGTTGACCATTTCCTGATTGGAGCTGCGCCCGTAGAGGTCGTTGTGCTTCAAGCCGGGGGGTGATTCGAGATCGGCCATCCAGTTGCCGCCGTAGATGAAAAAAGTCCCGCGCTGGTTCACGTCCCACCAGGAAAAAATCCGCGACTTGTCGTCCAGTGCCGGGATGTTGACCGGGCCGGTGCGCTTCAAGACCGGCGTGGCGATGTAGGCCGCCGGAACGTGCTCGTTCAACGATGGCAGGTCGTAGTGACTGGGTTTGAGCATGGCCGTGCCCACCGAGACTTCACTGCTCAGTTTCTCTCGTTCGTGCAAGCGATAGCTGGGGCTGCCGGCGGTGTTGAGGGTCAGGCCAGGACGCCAGAGATCGGGATAGCGCAAACGCACGAAGTCCACCCGTGTGTTGTAGATCGCCATGACCCGCGCCAGCAGCGCTTCAGGTGTGGCGAGAATTTCGGGCACGCCCATGCCCACGAACGGGTCGTAGCCCATGAACCCGGCGAACTCCAAGTGCGTCGGGTTCGCCCGGATCAGCTTGAGCATCGCCTCCAGCGTGGCATCGTCGGCTACCCCACCCCGGTGCAGGCCTACATCCAGTTCGATATTGATCCGCAAGCGAGTACCAAGCCCCTGGGCCAGGAGCCGGTATTGCTCAAGCCGTTCAGGCGTGTCCAGCAGCCACTGCAACTGGTGTGACGGATCAAAGGGTCCTTTGTGAAGCTCATAGAACAACGCGGCGGAACGCACCGGCAGAGGTTTGCCCAGCAAAATATCAGCCGTGGGGAACTGCAACGCATCATGGTTGAGAAACGGTTGGTGGAACGACATCAACCGTCGCGTCTCGGCTCGCTGGCCAATGTAGTTCAACAGCCCCGGCGATGGCAGGGACTTCTCCACCAAGCGCAGCTGTTTGCCGGCGCGCCGGACCGAGGCCATTACCACGTCGATGTTGTGATCGAGTCGGTCCAGGTCAATCAGCATCACCGGTCGCATGGGACCGTGGGCCTTGAGTTCCCGGTTCAACTGGCGGAAATAATCGCTGTACGGCCCGCCCTGGTCCCGCGGCCGCAGCCAGGCCCCGACGCCGGCCAGTAACACCCCGGCACCCACTGTCCCGGCCAGGAAACTTCGACGATTGAACCCCATCAGCTCGCTCCCAGAATCGTTGAAAGATGCCCGTTGAGGAATTTTCCGCCAGGGTCCAGGGCCTGGCGCACCTGGGCAAACTCATTCCAGCGCGGGTAAAGCGCCTGGAGCGTCCTGGCGTTCAAGGAATGCAGTTTTCCCCAATGCGGGCGACCCTGGTATTTCCAGAAGACCGGCTCGATGGCGGCGAAGAAATGGTGATGGTCCATCTGGTAATGCTGGTGCACGGAAATCGAACAACTGTCACGGCCTTCGAACATGCTCAGGGCGATGTCATCGGCCTTCACGTAGCGGTATTCAATGGGAAACCAGGTGCGCAGGTCTTTGTCGCGGATCAGCTTGAGGATTTCCCGCAGGCAGGCCGGACCGTGTTCAGCCGGCACCGAATACTCCATCTCGTTGAAGCGCACGGTACGCACGTTGGCGTAGATGTCGTGGGAATCACCAACCCGCTCATCGAAGTCGGCCAGCAGTCGCAGGCTGTTGAGCAAGGTTCGCCGGATCGTCGGAAAGTCGCTGCCATACTTGTCGAGCTTTTCGATCAGGGTGACGAATTCGTTGCCGCCCTCCTCCTCGGGACTCACCGGTGCAGTGACCGGATCAGTGGTTTCGTTCAAGGCAATCGACAACGCATAGTCGGAATGGGTGACCACCTGCATTTCCCAATGCTGGTTGTCCCGGGTGTGGGTGTCCAGGTCCTCGAGCAACTCTTCGGTTTTCGCCACCCACTGGCGCTCGCGCAGCCGATAAGCGGGGCGGTTTTGCAAACGCACACGGGTCACCAGCCCCAGCGCGCCCAGTGAGACCCGCCCAGCCTTGAATACTTCGGGGTGGCGGTTGGCATCGCAATCAAGCACCTCGCCGCCGGCCGTCACCAGTTGCAGCCCGACCACCTGCGCCGAATACGAACCGAATGCCTTGCCGGTGCCGTGGGTCGAGGTGGCGATGGCCCCGGCCAGGGTCTGGTAATCCACGTCGGCCATGTTCGGCAGTGCCTGACCGACGGCCTTGAGTGCCGGCCCCATGCGCGACATGGGCGTGCCGCCACCGAACTCGGCCTGCAGGCTGGAGACGTCGTGATCCAGCAGACCGCTGAAAAAACTCAGCGACAGCAAAGTCCCGTCCGTGGGCACCAGGGCGCTGAAGGAATGGCCTGAACCCACCGGACGAATCCGCCCCTCGGCGCGGGCCACGATTTGCACCAGTTCATCCAGATTCTTGGGAGCCAGACGCGCTGCCGGCAGGCAACTTTGCGCACCGGACCAATTGCGCCACGGGATCAGTCGCGGGGCGCGCATCAACTCGGCCAGGGCGCCCTGGCTGCCCAGCGCCGTGAAGGCCGCGACAGCGGCGGCCCGTTGCAGCCACTGGCGCCGTGAATAGTCCATCGTCATGCCGTCGTCCCCCTGTTGGTCATTGCAATGGCTGGCCGGACATGAAGCCGATCAGGGCCAGGAACTGCTCTTCGGAACAGTGCATGCACAGGCCCATCGGCGGCATGCCGTTGTAGCCGTTGATCGTGTGATCAAGCAGGGTGTCGCTGCCCTGGGCCACGCGCGGCGCCCAGGCGTTGGCGTCGCCGGTCAGGGGCGCTCCGGCGCCGGGGTTGGCGTGGCAGAGCTTGCAACTGCTGTCGTAGATGTGTGCCAGCGCTCCGTCGGCGGGCACACTCGTTAAGGCCCTGGGCGGGCTCGTTGTGGCCTCTTCGCCGCAACCGGCGAGCAATACGCCAAGCGAAAGAATCGCCGCGGCGTGAGTCCAGGCTGAAGACGTTGGTACCAACATGGGGCCCCTCTTGGTGGCGCAATGAGCACGCCTTTGTTGTGATGGGTCAGACAGACTCACACTAAGGCACGCCCGCGCGTTGGCTTGAGGTCATTGGGGGCCAGAAAAGGGGACTTGGGCGGCCAGCGCTTGCCCAACCCGCTGCTCCCCGGTGTGCGCCCGTAAGAGCTGTCGAGTGCAACGAGGCTGCGATCTTTCCCCTACCGCTTGAATCTCAAGCGAAAGACCAAGATCAAAAGATCGTCCGAACGCGGCCCGAGCCTTCGGCAGCTCCAACACCACGGCATAACAAGATCAGGGCAGCAGCAGCCCCTGCTCGTGCTCGCACAACTGCACCACGTAATCCCAGAGCACCCGCAGGCGCACGGATTTGTGCAGTTCGCGGCGGGTGCTGATCCAGTAACTGCGGCGGATGGTTTCATCGGGCAACAAGGGGACCAGGGCCGGGTCGTTGCTGGCCATATAGCAAGGCAGTACGGCAATCCCCAATCCCGAGCGTGCGGCCTGTTGCTGGGCGATGACGCTGGTGCTGTGGAACACCACCCGAGGGTTGCGGCAAAAGCTGTTGAGAAACATCAGTTCCTGGCTGAACAGCAGATCGTCGACATACCCGATCCAGGCATGCCGGGCCAGGTCTTCGCGACTGCGCAACGGTGGCGAGCGGTCCAGGTAAGCCTGGCTGGCGTAAAGCGCCAGGCTGTAGTCGGTCAGTTTGCGGGTCACCAGCAGGTCGGCCACCGGGCGTTCAAGGTGAATGCTGATTTCCGCTTCGCGGTTGAGGATGCTGACAAAACGCGGCACCGCCACCAACTCCACCTCCAGCCCCGGGTAGCGCTGGAACAGACCGTCCATGCGACTGGCTAAAAACATGATGCCCAGCCCTTCCGTCACCCCCACGCGGATCTTGCCCAAGGGCGCGCTGGACTGGGTGATGTCCTCCTGAGCCAGCAGCGCCACGTTTTCCATGGCTTCGGCGTGCTTGAGCAACGATTCGCCGGCGGGGGTCAGCTCATACCCCTGGGCATGCTGGACAAACAGCGCGGTGCCCAGGCTTTTCTCGATGGCTTCGATGTGCCGGGCCACGGTGGCATGGGTGGTGTTCAGGCGTCGTGCGGCCGTGAGCAAACGGCCGCTGCGTTGCAGTTCCAGAAAGTAGCGCAGGTCATTCCAGTCGAACATGGGCCATCCTTGAACACGCCTGAAGACAGGACTGTTTAAAAACGCACAGCGGTTGCGCAAAAACTAACATTCTTTTGACGAAACCTAACAACTAGGATGCATCCCACAAGAACAAAAATGAGGTCGCGAATGCAACCTGTCGTCGATGAATACGATTACGTGATAGTAGGCGCCGGCCCTGCCGGATGCCTGTTGGCCAACCGGCTTAGCGCCAACGCGCAACACCGGGTGCTGTTGCTCGAAGCCGGCGGACGCGACAACTATCCGTGGATTCACATCCCGGTCGGCTACCTGTTCTGCATCGGCAACCCGCGCACCGACTGGTGCTTCAAGACCGAGGCGCAACCGGGTTTGCAAGGGCGCGCACTGAGTTACCCGCGGGGCAAGGTGCTGGGTGGCTGCTCCTCCATCAACGGCATGATCTACATGCGCGGCCAGGCCGCGGATTACGACAGCTGGGCCGCCGAGGGCAATCCTGGCTGGGCCTGGAAAGACGTGCTGCCGTTGTTCAGACAGAGCGAAAACCATTTTGCCGGAGACTCCGAGTTCCATGGCGCCGCCGGGGAATGGCGGGTCGAACGCCAGCGCCTGTCATGGCCGATTCTCGATGCGTTTCGCACCGCCGCCGAACAGAGCGGTATCCCTAGCGTCGACGACTTCAACGGCGGCGACAACGAAGGCTGCGGCTACTTCCAGGTCAACCAGAAAGCCGGGGTGCGCTGGAACGCGGCCAAGGCCTTCCTCAAACCGGTTCGCCAGCGCCCCAATCTCACGGTAATGACCGATGTCGAAGTCGACCGCGTGCTGTTGCGTGACAACCGGGCCCACGCCGTCAGCGCCCGTTGGCAAGGCAAAGGCATGACGTTCAAGGCGCGCAAGGAAATCATGCTGTGCGCCGGCGCCGTCGGCTCGCCGGGTATTTTGCAGCGCTCGGGGATCGGCCCGCGCAACCTGTTGCAACGCCTGGGCATTGGCGTGGTTCATGAGCTGCCCGGTGTGGGCGGCAACTTGCAGGACCACTTGCAACTGCGGCTGATCTACCAGTTGGAAAACGCCCGTACCCTGAACCAGATCGCCGGTACTTTATGGGGCAAGATGGGCATGGGGCTGCGCTACCTCTATGATCGCAGCGGCCCGCTGTCCATGGCCCCCAGCCAACTCGGCGCGTTCGCCCGCTCGGGGCCGGAACAGACCTCGGCCAACCTCGAATACCACGTGCAGCCCTTGTCGCTGGAACGCTTTGGCGAACCACTGCACAGTTTCCCGGCGTTCACTGCGTCGGTCTGTGACCTGCGTCCGCAGAGCCGTGGCCGGGTGGACATTCGCTCGGTCGACCCGCACGAGGCGCCGCTGATCCAGCCCAATTACCTGAGCCATCCCGAAGACTTGCGGGTCGCTGCCGACGCCATCCGCCTGACCCGACGCATCGTCGCCGCCCCGGCATTGAGCGCCTTCAAGCCGGTGGAATACCTGCCAGGACCAAGCCTGCAAACCGAGGAAGAACTGCACCAGGCCGCCGCCCGTATAGGCACGACGATTTTCCACCCGGTGGGCACCTGCCGCATGGGCCAGGACCGCGACGCGGTGGTGGATGCGCAACTGCGGGTCCACGGCATCAACGGCCTGCGCGTCGTCGACGCCTCGATCATGCCGCGCATCACCTCGGGCAACACCTGCTCGCCAACGCTGATGATTGCCGAGAAGGCCGCGCAGATGATCCTCGAGGCGGACATCCGCAGCACCACGCCCCAAAAGGAACCGGCCGCGGTCTGAAGAACAAGTAAGTCTCTGTGGGAGCGGGCTTGCTCGCGAATGCGGTGTGCCAGTCAACATCATCGGTAGCTGATACACCGCTTTCGCGAGCAAGCCCGCTCCCACAGGGGAGAATGTGTAAGCAAAGGGAACGTATCAAAACAGGAGACGCTGTACCGGCGTCGACAGTGGAACAACAAAAACAATCACTGTGAGGGATACCCAAATGTCTGAACATGTTCAGTCCCTGGAAGCCACGCGCAGCGCCGGCACCAGCCAGGAAACCCAGAAAGTCATCTTTGCCTCGTCCTTGGGGACGGTGTTCGAGTGGTACGACTTTTTCCTCTATGGCGCTCTGGCGGCGGTCATCAGCAAGCAGTTCTTTGCCGGGGTCAACGACACCACGGCATTCATCTTCGCGCTGATGGCGTTCGCCGCTGGCTTTATTGTGCGGCCTTTCGGCGCATTGGTGTTCGGACGGCTGGGGGACATGATCGGACGCAAATACACCTTCCTGGCCACAATCATTCTCATGGGCGTGGCGACGTTCTGCGTCGGCCTGTTGCCCAACTACGCCAGCATCGGCATTGCCGCACCGATCATCCTCGTGGTGCTGCGCATGCTCCAGGGCCTGGCCTTGGGCGGTGAGTACGGCGGCGCTGCCACCTACGTCGCCGAACACGCGCCGATGGGCAAGCGCGGTTTCCACACCAGCTGGATTCAGTCCACCGCCACCCTCGGCCTGCTGCTCTCGCTGCTGGTGGTACTGGGCTGTCGCTACTTCACCGGCGATCAGTTCGAAGTGTGGGGCTGGCGCATTCCGTTTCTGCTGTCGATCGTGTTGCTGGGCATCTCCACCTGGATTCGCCTGAGCCTGCATGAGTCGCCGTCCTTCTTGAAAATGAAAGAAGAAGGCAAGTCCAGCAAGGCGCCGATCCGAGAGTCTTTTGGCAAATGGGAAAATCTGAAGGTGGTGCTGATCGCCCTTTTCAGCATCAACGCCGGCCAAGCGGTGACCTTCTACGCCGCGCAATTCTACGTGCTGTTTTTCCTTACCCAGTTCCTGAAGATGGACCCGGCCCTGGCTAACAGTTTGCTGATCGTCAGTGTGGTGATCGGCGCGCCGTTCTTCATCTTTTTTGGCTGGCTGTCGGACAAGGTCGGACGCAAACCGGTGCTGATGATCGGTCTGTTGCTGGCGACGGCGTTGTACTTTCCGATCTTCAAGACACTGGCCCACTACGCCAACCCGGCCATTGACCTGGCGAGCCGTCAGGCGCCAATCACCGTGATCGCCGATCCGGCCACGTGCACCTTCCAGTTCGACCCGGTAGGCAAGGCGCGTTTCGATAGCCCATGCGACAAGGTCAAGACCTTCCTGGTCAAGCAAGGCCTGCCCTACAGCAGTGTCGCGGCGCCAGCCGGCAGTGATGTGCAAGTCAGCATCGGGGATGTGAAACTTGACGGCTACGACGAAGCTGCCCTGCGCGGCGCAGTAACCCTGGCAGGCTACCCGCAACAGGCCGACGCCCAGCAGATCAACCGGCCGATGATCGTGGCGCTGATCGTGGCGCTGATCATCATTTCAGCCATGTGCTACGGCCCACTGGCGGCGCTGATGGTCGAACTGTTCCCGACCCGCATCCGCTACACCTCCATGTCCCTGCCCTACCACATTGGCAACGGCTGGTTCGGCGGTTTCCTGCCCACTGTGTCGTTTGCCCTGGTGGTCTACACCGGGGACATTTTCTACGGGCTGTGGTACCCCGTGGTGATCACCGGGGTGAGCCTGGTGGTGGGCATGATTTGCCTGCGCGAAACCCGGAACGTGGACCTGGATAAAAACTGAGGCAAAACCGTGGCGAGGGAGTTTGTTCCCTCGCCAGCGGTTCAGAAGCGCGCCTTCAGGGTCATGGTGAAGTTGCGCGGCTCACCGTAATAGTTACCGAAGTTCTCGGTCCCGATGGTGCTGTAGTAGCGCTTGTCAAACAGGTTGTTGCCGTTGAGGGCCAACGACCAGGTGTCATCGATGCGGTAGCCGACGCGACCGTTCCACACGGCATAACCGGCCTGGGTGATCTTCTCCCCCGTTGCCGGCGATACCCGGAAATTGTCGCTTTGGGCATTGACCCCCACACCGACGCTGAACCGTTCGAACGCCCCACCCAGGGCATAATCGCCCCACAGACGCAGCACATGACGCGGCACATAGCTGTTGAACGAGCCACCATTGAGGCGGGTGTCAATGTCGTTGAGGGTCTTGGTCTGGGTGTAGGTGTAACCGGCAAGCAGCTGCAGGCGCTCGATGACTTCGCCACTGATCTCGGCTTCGAAACCCTGGGCGCGAACCTTGCCGGCGTTCTCATAGCAGTAACCGTCCGAAGACGCACAGCTTGAGTTGTAGTCGGTCTGGGCCTGGTCTTTCTGCAATGTGCGGAACAGGTTGAAAGCGCTGTTCAGGCGTCCCTCGAACCATTCACCCTTGATCCCCAGCTCATAACTTTCACCCACCAGGGGCTTGAGCGCCGAACCGCTTTCGGAACGATAGTTGCCTTGGGGCGTGAAAATGTCCGAGTAACTGGCGTAGGCCGTCAGGTGTTCGTTGAGGTCCAGTAACACGGCGGCAAACGGGGTGACCTGGCCTGTCTCCGTGCTCTTGGCGTGTTCCGAACCGCCGGTGATGAACACCGAGTCGGTCTTGGAGTTGTACCAACTCACCCGGCTGCCCACGACAAACGTCAACGGGTCCGCCAGTTTCAGGCGCAGGGTCGAATACAGGCCTTGTTGCCGAGTGACGGTTTTCACCGGACCACCGCGTGTTGAGTTCTCGATGAAATAACTGTCATCCGGCTCCGGAATGTGTCGATCCGGATCGAATACGTTCTGTTGCTGCGGCAGGAAGGCGACCGAGAAAAAATCATCCTTGTCCGAACGGCTGGCGTTGAAGCCGACAATCAACTCATGCTGTTGCCCGAGGGCGTCGAACTTGCCGTCCAGGTAGGCGTCGAGGCCGTAATCGACTTGATCATAGTCGTACATGCTGCCCAGCACGTTGGTGGTCGAGACGCCCGGTGTCACTGCCCCGGACGAAAACGCGTATTTGATGTCCTGGGTGTTTTTCGTATAAACACCGGCCACCTTCACGGCCCAGTCGTCATTGAGCTGGTGCTTGAGATCGCTGAACACCGTGGTCCGCTGGCTGCGCCAGGTATTCCACGACGGATCCAGGCAAGTGGAACGACTGAGTTTCAAATCGCTGCCATCCCTGTAACGCGGCTGCCCGCCCCAGCAAGGACTCGCATCGACGTCCTCATAGGCCAGGCCCAGGCCGAGGGTGGTGTCGGGCGTCAGGTCGAAGTCCAGGGCACCGTAGTAAATCTGGTCCTTGCGCCGAGCATCATCGTAGAAATAATGCCGGCTCTGTTCGGCGATCACCGCCCTGCCCCGCAGGGTGCCGGAGTCATTCAGCGGGCCACCGGTATCGACCTGCCCACGGTAGTTGTCCCAGGTGCCGCCCGAGAGGCTGAGTTCGGTCTGGGCCGCGGCCTGACCGCGTTTACGGACAAAATTGACGCCACCGGACGTGCCGCCCGCGCCCTTCATCATCCCGGCGGCACCGCGCAGGACTTCGACCCGGTCGTAATACGCCATGTCACTGCTGAAACTGTCGGCCTGGACATAGCTGTTGCCCATGTCCAGCGGAACACCGTCGTATTGATATTGACCGGACATCCGGAACCCACGGGAATAGAAATATTTGCCGCCCATGGTCGAGTCGTAGACGGTAATGCCGGGCGTTTTTTCCATCACTTGATCGATAGTGTTCAGGTTCTGGTCGTCGAGCATCTTGCGAGTGATCACTGTCACCGATTGCGGCGTCTCGCGCAGGGAGTGCTCGCCTTTGCCGATCGTGACCGCCCCCGTCGTGTAGGAGCCACTGTTCTCGGTGGTCGCGCCGAGCATCTGCGCCTCGATGGTGGTTGCTTCCAGTTGCATGGCTGAACCGTTGGCGGGCACGGGGCGCAGCACGTACGTGCCGTTGGCCTGGAGGTCGGCTTGCAGGCCGCTACCGCCAAGAATGCGGCCAAACCCATCGCCCACGCCGAACGAACCTCTCAGGCCGGGCGATTGCAGGCCCTGGAGTTGCCGGGCATCAAACGAAATGGCGACACCGGCGGCGCTGGAGAACCGGGTCAGGACATCCACCAGGCTGCCGGCCCCGATATCGTAGGTCTGCACCGAACGCTGCTGCGCCGAGGCACCTGGAGCCGGACTGGCATTCACGACCCCGACGCTGCCGGTCACGGCTGCCAGCAAGCCGATTTTCACTGCAAACACCAGACGACCTGGCGCGCTTACCCAAGACATGCTTCCCCTCCCCCAAAACGGTCGATAAAAACTCACTGAGGAAGAGCCGAACGATGGAGATGAAAAGTGCAGGAGCGCATTCTTTTTTATCGCGCCGCCGCGTCAGCGCTGATCGCCACTCGATACCCGGACCCAGAATCGGCTGTAGCGGGTCACGCCTAACGAAAAGCCACTCTCCAGCGCCGCCAGGGCGAGATCGGTGTTATCGACGGGAAACACCCCGGAAACCTTCAAGTCGGCAATGACCGGATCACAACGCAACACGCCGTTGCGGTAACGCGACAGTTCGTCCAGCAGCGCCGCCAGAGGACGGTCGATGGCGATGATGCTTCCCTTCTGCCAGGCACCGACCGACACATCGTTGCCGCGCAGCGTACCCAGCGACCGGTCATTGAAATCCAGGCGCTGGCCGGCCTCGACGCGCATCCTCGAGCCAATCGCCGAGAGACTCACCTCGACCGCTTTCTCAAGCACCGCCACCTCACCGCCCCACGCCTGGCCTCGGACGATAAAACGCGTGCCCAGCGCAAGCACTTCGACATGACCGGTGATGACCTTGAAAGGCCGCTGCAAGGGATCGATCGCCGTCGTGACGAGGATCTCCCCCCACAACAGCTCCAGTAGCCGCTGGCGCCCATCGAAACGAACATTGACCGAGGTGTCGGTGTTGAGTAGCACGGTGCTGCCGTCCGCCAGCTGAAACTCACGGCGCTCGCCCACCGCGGTGCGGTAATCGCAAAGCAGGTTCTGCGTAGCCTGGCTGCGCCAGCCCAACCAACCCAAACCGCTGGCGGAGGTGAGCAACAAGACGCTGCGCAACACCTGGCGACGGGATCGATTGTGGCGTTCGCTCAAGGTCGGTGCCGCCAGGGCGCCCGGCACACTCGCCATCTGTTCAGCCACCGCTGTCATTCGTTGCCAGGCCTGGCTATGCAGCGGGTCTGCGCTCAGCCAGGCATTCCACCCGGCTCGATCCGCGTCGGTCGTGATGCCGGAATGAAGCCGGGCGTACCACTGCGCCGCCACACGGATGGCTTGCAACTCTTCGGCCGGCAGGTTCATGAAAGTTGCAATTGAATCTGCATCAGGCAGCAATGTTCCATGGCCTTGGCCATGTGGTTATTCACCGTACGTACGCTGACGCCCAAGCGCTCGGCAATTTGCGGATAGGTCAGGCCGTCGAACTGCGACAGGATGAACGCCTGCCTGACTCGCGGCCCCAACCCCAGCAGCAAGCGGTCGATCTCCATCAGGGCCTGGAGCAGGATGGCCTGTTCTTCCAGCGACGGGTGCTGCTCTTGCGGCATGGAGGCCAAGGCTTCGAGGTAGGACTGTTCCAACGAGCGGCGGCGAAACAAATCGATCAACAGCCCCTTGGCGATCATCGACAGGTACGGTCGCGGCTCACGAATATCCAACGCGGAGCGAGCCTTGATGACGCGCACGAAGGTATCCTGGGTCAGGTCCGCGGCATCGAAAGCATTGCCCAAGCGCTTGCGCAGCCAGCCTTGGAGCCAACTGTGATGATCACTGTACAGAACGTCGACGGCACTGCGTAAGGACAGATCGGTGGCGGGCATGGCAATGGAATAATTCGCGACTGATAATGACTCGCATTGTCATGGAGCACATCGCCGCTTGCAACCCAAACATGCACGGTACCGGACCTGCCAACTCATCCTCTTGGCATTGCTCAGTGCACAGAGTGATTTTTCACCGTACTTTCCACCAGATCCAGCATCTGCCCCAGCGCCCAGGGCTTGGCGATGAACGAGGCGTGGTGCTTGATCCCAGCGCTTTCCGGGGTTTCGAAACCGGACATGATCAACAAGGGTATCTGTGGCCACTGGTCGCCGGTCAAATTGGCCAGGTCCGCGCCGTTCAGTTTGCCGGGCATGGTGATATCGGTGAGTAACAAGTCCACATCGTCAGCACTCTGCTCGAGGAATTCCAGCGCCGCGTCGGCGCTTTCCCGGGGCTCCACGGCAAAGCCCTCGTCCTGCAGGATCTCACACAGGAACTCCAGAATGGTCTGATCATCTTCAACGACGAGAATCAAACGCGCGGCCGCCTGTCCGTTGCCCTTTGGCATCGAATTCATGTAAGTGACTCTCCTTGACCCCATAAACGTTCTTTGCGGTTTCAACCGCTCTGCAAGTTATGAGCGATGCCCTGGCGAGAAATTCATTCTGCGTGCAAATACACCGCCAAACGTTGCGATAACCGCCCTGGAGCAACGCATCGCAACGCTTTATCTGTATATCCATACAGATAAAACTTGCTCCGACGCCCATCCATGACCATGCTACAGCCCCATGAAATCTGCTTAGGAAAAGGGCGCTATGCAGCTGTACCTGTGTGAAAAACCGTCCCAGGCCAAGGACATCGCAGCCGTACTCGGTGCCACGCGGCGCGGTGATGGTTGCTGGCTGGGCGCGAACATCACAGTCACCTGGTGCATCGGCCATCTGCTGGAAACCGCCCCGCCCGACGCCTACGATGCCCGCTACAAGCGCTGGGTACTGGCAGACCTGCCTATCGTGCCGACGCAGTGGAAAATGACCGTCAAACCGAAAACCGCGAGCCAGTACAAGGCGGTCAAGCGCCTGTTGGGGGAAGCCAAGACACTGGTCATCGCCACCGACGCCGACCGCGAGGGCGAAATGATCGCCCGGGAACTGGTGGAGCATTGCCGCTACCGTGGGCCGATCCAGCGGCTGTGGCTGTCGGCCCTAGACGAAGCGTCGATCCGCAAGGCCCTGGCAGCACTCAAGCCGGGCGCCGAAACCTTCAACCTCTACCATTCGGCCCTCGGCCGCTCCCGGGCCGACTGGCTGATCGGCATGAACATGAGCCGACTGTTCACGCTGCTGGGGCGCCAGTCCGGTTATCAGGGCGTGCTGCCGGTGGGCCGCGTGCAGACACCCACCCTGCGACTGGTGGTGGATCGCGACCGCAGCATCGCCGATTTCGTGCCGGTCGCCTATTGGGCCATCGACGTGCAACTGCGCCACGACGGCACTGTGTTCACCGCTCAGTGGCGCGCCGACCCGGATGCCTGCGACGACCAGGAACGGTGTTTGAACCAGGCCCTCGCCCGGGACGCCGCCCAGGCCATGGGCAACGCCGCCACCGCCCGGGTGATGAAAGTGCGTACCGAGCGCTTGCGCGAAGTGGCGCCGTTGCCGTTCGACCTGGGCACCCTGCAGGAAGTCTGCTCGAAGAAACTCGGCCTCGGCGCCCAGGAAACCCTGGACATTGCCCAGTCGCTCTACGAGACCTACAAGCTCATCACCTATCCGCGCAGCGATTGCGGTTTTCTGCCTTTGAGCCAGCACTGCGAAGCTCCGGCCATCCTCGCCGCCCTCGCCCAGGCCGACCCGGGTCTTGCGCCGCTGCGCGAGCACTTGCAGCCACAACGCAAATCCCGGGCCTGGAACGACGCCAAGGTCAGCGCCCACCACGGCATCATCCCTACCGCTGCGGCGAAGAACCTCGACAAGCTCGCCGGCAAGCAGCGGGCCGTCTATACGCTGATACGGGCGCGGTATCTGGCCCAGTTCCTGCCCAACCACGAATACGACCGAACCCAGGCCGACTTCGACTGCGCCGCCCAGGCATTGCGGGCCGTGGGCAAGCAAATCGTCGAACCCGGCTGGAAACGCGCCCTGCCCGAAGCGCTGGCCCCGGCACGAGGCCGTGAAGCACCGGTACCACAAACCTTGCCGGCCCTGGTCGAAGGTCGCGACTGCACCGTGGACGAGGTCAAACCCAAGGACCTGTGGACCCAGCCCCCCAAGCCGTTCACCGAGGGCGACCTGATCAAGGCGATGAAGAACGTTGCCCGACTGGTGGAGGATCCGCTGCTCAAGCAAAAGCTCAAGGACACCACCGGCATCGGCACCGAAGCAACCCGGGCCTCGATCATCCAGGGCCTGCTCGACCGCGGTTACCTGGTGAAAAACGGCAAGGCCCTGTCCGCCACACCGGCGGCCTTCAGCCTGATCGATGCGGTGCCCCGCGCCATCGCCGACCCCGGCACCACCGCCATCTGGGAGCAGGCGCTGGACATGGTACAAAGCGGTGAGATGAGCCTGGAAGAGTTCGTGACCCGCCAGGCCGCCTGGATGAGCAAACACATCGCCCGCTGCCAGGGCATGAGCCTGACCATCAACGGCCCGGCCAGCCCTGCCGGGCGAGGCGCAACGCCGTGGAAGAACAAGCGCAAGCCGGCCAAGCGCAAGGCCGGCGGTACACCGCGCAAGACGAGCAAAGCCAAGGCGACCTGAGCGTGGCGAGAATCTCCCTGTGGCGAGGGGGATTTAGCGAAACGTCGCACCGCCCCGCTGGGGCGCGAAGCGGCCCTAAACCCCAACACCTCGGTGTATCAGGCAGATTGAGTCGACTCACTTGGGGCTGCTTCGCAGCCCAGCGGGGATAAATCCCCTCGCCACAACGACCGCCCTACACACCCTTTCGCCAATTTTTCATACCCAAACCATTTTGTCCGACAATATGTAGTGACCAAAAATAATCACTACAAAACCGTTGACGCCTCCGATTTGGCCTTGCATGATGCAGACGTCTCCCCGATCGGGAGTACAGGTAAATGCTTGAGCAAGCTCGTCTGACCGCCGAGCTGTTTTTTGGATAAGGGACTGCCCACAAGGCAGATTGAAGGTGCTGACCTGGCATGACCGTCCGGTGACAAGGACGAGACACGTCGGCGAAGATCCTCATGACGCGCGTGGTCGACCCTCGAAAGTTGACAATGCCTGAAGGTTTTTCGCTGTTTCTCTTCGTTGTAGCGCATTTGCGTAGCAGCCCTTCGATAACACTACACAACCGATGCACGACCCCGTCGACGTTTGACGGCCGGATGCTGACGGCCTGGTTTCGGTGCTAGCCATACAGCACTGGGCAGGCGCTTACCGAAAGAAGCGAAGTTTTTGCGAACCACCAGACAGATCAACCAAATGGTCAAGGGGCTTACACATGAATCTGAATAATCAACCATCTATTGATGAACTGGCTCGCATATTCGCAGCGCACAAGGACACCCTGGACAGCCATATCCTGTGGATCAGCAAGAATGGCCAAGTCCACATGGATTGCCTGTCGCCGTTCACCCAGGAAGACGAATTCGAGAAAAACCAGCAAGACCTGTGTGCCCGACTGAAGATGTACCGCCGCGGCCAAGGTTATGTTGGCAAGAAGGCCGCAGCCGACAAAGACTTCATTGGCAGCGTGCTGCAAACGCTGACTCAGGCCTGGCAGTCGATGCAAAACACCTCCAAAGTGCAGGTCATCGACCGCTTGTGCTGATCGCGCTTAAGACAAAGGCCCGTTCCTGCTCAGGAACGGGCCTTTTTTGTGCGTTAGAACACTGACCAGCCGATCCGCTGACTGAGCAATTCCAGCGCCGCCATGCCCGCCAGGGAATTGCCGGCGACATTGAGTTCCGGCGACCAGACGCACACCGTAAAACGCCCCGGCACCACCGCGACAATCCCGCCGCCCACCCCACTCTTGCCCGGCAGGCCAACGCGATAGGCAAAATTGCCGGCCTCATCGTACAGCCCGCTGGTGGCCATGATGGAATTGACCTGCTGGGTCTGGCGAGCACTGAGTATCTGTTCGCCGCTGTGCTTGCAGAAGCCGTCGTTGGCCAGGAAGCAGAACGCCCGAGCAAGATCGATGCAGCTCATGCGCAACGCGCAGTGACTGAAATAGCTGCGCAGCACCGCTTCCACGTCGTTATGAAAATTACCGAAGGACTGCATCAGGTAAGCCATCGCGGCATTACGGGCGCGGTGCTGGTATTCCGACTCTGCGACCTTGCCGTCCACCATGACCTGTGGATTGCCCGACAGGCGCCGTACGAAATCACGCATCGACAGGGCTGGTGCGGCAAAACGCGACTGATTGATGTCGCAGATCACCAAGGCGCCAGCGTTGATGAACGGGTTGCGCGGCCGACCGCGTTCGAATTCCAGCTGCACCAGGGAATTGAAGGGCTGGCCGGAGGGCTCATGGCCCAATCGCTCCCAGATTGTCTCGCCGGAATGGCCGATGGCCTGTACCAGGCTGAAGACCTTGGAAATACTCTGCACCGAAAATGGCGTTTCAGCGTCGCCTGAGCAATACATTTCGCCGTCGTTGCCGTAGACGGCGATGCCCAACTGGTTGGCCGCAACGGTGCCAAGTGCTGGAATGTAGTCGGCCACCTTGCCCTGACCGATCAGGGGGCGAACCGCATCGAGGATCTCGTTCAACAATGCTTGCATATGCGCATGGGTCCAGTCATTCCCCGTTCGAGTGCGGGGATACAGACGCTAGACGCTGATGGTTGCGATCAGAGCACACTCAATAGACCAGCAACATCTGTTGCGAGACGATCCGTGGGAGCAAAGCTTGCTCGCGCTGAAGCTCACGCGGTCTGCCTGGAACCGAATCGCCTGCTTCGCGGGCAAGCCTTGCTCCCACACAATTCAAGAGATTTCACGGGCGCTTGTCATCAAATCGAGCGGTCTATAGTTGAAGGGATCAATCGGCAGGAGACATCGATGCGACAGATCATGCAGAAAGAGCCCTGGTGGGCCTCGCCCCCCAGGCCCGGGCAGGATGAAAAAGAACTGGAATGGGGCTGGCTGGTGATTTACAGCGAAGGTGAGCCGCGCTTTGAATTCATCAAGGAGCGGCCCTCGGATGAACAGATCCGTCATCGCAAGGGTTGCCGCGTCACCCTCGGGGCAGAATGAGCCGTCCGTCACGGTTTGATGAGCGGCAACTCCACTGCCCGATTGGCCAAGTCCGCCGCCACCAGGCTGCCTTCGATTTCCTCGGCCAGGTAGTACACCGGTGCCATCACCCCGCTGAGGGGATGCTTGAGCGACTGGAACCAGGCTTCGTCGAACGCGGCGCTCAGGCTCTTGCGGATTTGTGTTTCCATTTCCGGGCGCTCGCCCTCATGAATGATCGCGCGAATCCCCGCCACGCCAACTGAAATCAACGCCCCCGCCGCTTTCCCGGCCACAGCTGCCGCCGCACCGGCCGCACCTCGCGTGGCGAATTGCGCTTCGATCTTTTCACTGGTGCGTTGTGCCACCGTAGCGATGACCGCATCCGATGGCCCCGAACCTGTCACGGCGGCCTTGTTGACGTGGTCGATCAACGCGGCGTACGCCGGCAATGTATTGAGTGGCTTGGTATACGCCATCTCATATAACGAGGCGTTACGCGCCGCTGGCGGACCCAAGCTGACAGCGGGAATGCCGTGCAGGCGCCGATTCATCAGCTCCGGCGGGATTCGGTGCTGCCGGGCAATCACTTGGACCTGTTGATTGAGCAGGCGTACGTAATAGCCTGTCGCGTTGGCCCTGATCGCCTCGGGGTCGATTTCCACCGCCACAGGTGCCAGCACCTGCTCGCGGTACTGCTCTTGCAGATAAACCGCCAGGCGCCTGGCCGCCGAGTCCTCTTCGCCTTCGGCACTGGCGGCATACCAACTGACCTTCACCGCCAGCCATTCCTGGGTCCAGTAGCTGCTGAACCAGGGGATGAATTGAATCTCGGTGCGCTCGTACACGAGCCGGCGCCAATGCTCCATCGAACCGCGCGCGTAGAGCCCGGCCTGTTCGATAGCGCTTTTCGACGCGGCGACGATCTGCCGGTCAACCCGCCGCCAGGTGTCCTGGGAAACCGCCACGGTGGCGACCTGCTGCTCGCGCGGCGACGTGGCGCACCCCGCCAGAACCAACAAAACGGCCAGCATCAGCGAACGCAGCACGGTTGCGCCATCCCGAGGTCAAGTCATCCACGGGGTTGAGTATAGGTCGCGAGGAACATGGGCTTGGAGGAAACACACAAAACCAATGTGGGAGCGGGTCTGTTCGCGATGGCGGGTCAAAAACGCGTGAAATGCTCGAACTGCCAATCATCCGCTGCTGCGTCTTGGGAGGACTTAGGCACCACTCCGGTCGGTCTCCAGTCGGTCTGCTTGCCCACCAGGGTGCCGAGGTAAGGCCTGGCCACTTCCAGCACACGTTCGTAGCCCATTTGCTCTGGCTCGACGATGCCGCGATCCGGGTTTTCCACCGCCCAGACAATCCCCGACAAAACCCCCGCCGCCACTTGCAAACTGGTGGCATTGTTGAAGGGCAAGAGCGCCCGGGCTTCATCGATGGTCAATACCGAGCCGAACCAGTAGGCATTGAGTTCATGCCCCATCAGTAAGACGCCCAGCGCATCGGCTCCAACGCTGTCGATTTCACCATTGAGAATGCGTTGCTGATGCTGGCTCTGCCAGCCTCGACCGATCAACTCATGGATGGACAGCAAGGCATCGTTGCACGGGTGATAGGCGTAATGCAGTGTGGGGCGATAGATCAGTTTCTGCTGGTCCTTGAGTGTCAGCAGGTCGGCGGTCGAGGCGGTTTCGTGATGGGTGATCATCAGCCCCAGGCACGGCCCACCCAACGGAGTCCAGGTTTTGACCGGCACGGTGGCGCTCGGGCGCTCGAGGTAGATGGCATTGCGACTGCCGAAGCGGTGGCGCCTGGCAGACGTTGGCCAGGTGCGTTCGTGGGTGCCCCAGCCCAACTCGGCCGGTTGGTGGCCTTCGCTGATCAGGCCTTCCACCGACCACGTATTGACGAACTCATCGTCCTGCTTGAGTCGGCTGGAGCGCTGGGTGTCGCGCTCGGCAAAATGAATCACCTTGATGCCTGTCTCCATGCACAGCCTGGCCCAGTCCACGCCTTCGCGGTTCTGTGGTAAGCGATGGTTCAATTGCACCGCCAGTTCCACCAGGCCAGCCTTGAGCAGATGACTGATCAAGCCGGGGTTGGCGCCATGGGCCACGACGGCGGTCGGGCCATTGCCCAATTTTTTGCGCAGGCCCAGCATCTGGTAGCGCAACGCGTAATTGGTGCGATGCGATAAATCCAATGAAGGGTCATCGTAGCCACCGGCCCAAGGCTCAATGCAGGTATCCAGGTACAGCGCGCCCTTGCCGAAGGCATAGGTCATCAGGGCCAGCGAACTGACTTCCACCGACAGGTTGACGATGAAGTCGCCGGGGTTGATGAGGCGGTCCAGGGTTTGAGTGAAGGTGTGTTCAGTCAGCGCTTTGCGGACAAAACAAATGCCCCGCTCCTTGAACCAGATATTTTTCTCGATCACGGGCGCGATGACCGTGATCTGATTGACCGGGAGATGATCCTGGCGCAACAACAACGGCAGCGTGGCCCGGGTAATGGAGCCAAAGCCGATGAAGATCAGATGCCCGGTAAACGTGACCCGGTGTTGCATATGCTGTCTCCCGCGCTAAACACCTTCGTGGGTGCAGTGTTCGGGGGGTGCTAACCCAGTGCCGTGTCGAGGAACATCATCACCGCAAACCCCATCATCAACCCCAGCGTGGCTGGCGTTTCGTGGCCGTTGCGGTGGGTTTCCGGAATCACTTCGTGGGACACCACGAAGATCATGGCCCCCGCCGCCAACCCCAGGCTGATGGGATACGCCACGGCCACGCCCGAGGACATGCCCAGCCCAATCACCGCGCCCAGCGGCTCCATCAGCCCCGAGCCCACCGCGATCAGCGCAGCACGCAGCGCACTGATCCCGGTGACCCGCAGCGCCATGGCGATGGCAAGTCCTTCGGGGATGTCCTGGATCGCAATGGCAGTGGTCAGGGGCATGCCGACCCTCAGATCACCGTTAGCAAAACTGACGCCGATGGCCATGCCCTCGGGCAAATTGTGCAAGGTGATGGCGAGCACGAACAACCAGACACGGTTGATACGTTCCGATTGCGGACCGCGCCGGCCACTCACTTCATGTTCGTGGGGCACGAAACGGTCAAGGCCGATCATCAGGAGCACGCCCAGACCCAGGCCGACCACAACGACAAACGCGGCGAGCAGTTGATTGCCCACGATACTTTGTGCCGCTTCGATACCCGGCAGGATCAGCGAAAACGAACTGGCGGCGAGCATCATGCCCGCGGCAAAACCAAGCATGATGTCCTGGGTCCGCGAGGAGATATCACGCAACACCACCGCCATCAACGCGCCCAGGGCCGTGGCGGCGAAACCGGCGGTGCCGCCCAGAACGGCGTAGCCCAGGTTGTGCCGATCGGCCCCCACCAATGCGTTGTAACCGCTGTAGAGCAACAACGCGGCGATCACCGCCAGCCCCAGCCAGAAGCTCACCCCCAGCAGCAGGTTGTTTTGCACAGGATCCAGCCAGGTACGCCAGGGCGATCGGATCCGGGAGGTGGGCTGGTCCATCGAATATCCTTACTGGTTTTGCGACAGGTCATGTCCGATCGTTCCCGCAACGAGGGGTACGATCAAACGCAATGTTCAGGCGAAGGAGCCAGGCCCCCTCGCCGATTTCCTACAGTTTGTCACCTTGCATCCCTGAACCCAAGTCGGCACCTGTCATGGGGTCGCTTTCCGGGTTGGACATTGTCCGCGCCTTCATGTCCATCAGCAGCGCTTCGTCTTTTTTACTCAGTTGCACACTCGCCAGACCATCACCGCCATCCACCGCCGGCGTTGGGTTCTCGACGAATTCCCACTCATCGCCCTGGTTCCATGGGCCACGCACCGTAGGCTCGCCTTGGGACATGTTGAAGTACACGTTGGTGAACTCTGGCATGCCTGGCAATTTACCTTGAGGGAAATTTGGCTGGATCGAGTGCAGGGCTTTTTCGAAGGACATCTGGTGCGCGATTTCACGGGTCATCAAAAAGCCCAGCGCTTCTTTTACCCCAGGATCATCGGTGAGATTCATCAGACGCTCATAGATGATTTTCGCCCGTGCCTCGGCGGCGATGTTGGACCGCATGTCCGCTGTCGGCTCGCCTATGGTGTCGACGTAAGCGGCTGTCCAAGGTACACCGGCCGAATTGGTCAGCGGGGAACCGGCTCCATAAAGCAGGCTGGTGATGTGAGAGTCGTTGCCGGCGCCGTTGATGTCCCGGTACAACTGGCCTTCCTTTTCCACACCCTCGGCCATTCTGCCCTTGGCGCCTTTATTGAGCATCACGATGATCGAGCCGATCACCTCCAGATGACTGAGCTCTTCGGTGGCAATGTCCATCAACAGATCCTTGCGGCCGGGATCATCCTCGGACAGGGCCTGGGTGAAGTAGCGCGACGCCGCCGCCAACTCGCCCTGGGCACCGCCGAACTGTTCAAGCAACAGGTTAGCCAGCCCTGGGTTAGGCTCGGCGACACGCACGGTGTACTGCAGTCGTTTGTTATGTAGAAACATGATAAAACTCCTCGTTCAGGACACAATTCAGGGGAACACTGCCGGGGGCAGGCCCACAGAGAATCTGAAGAAGTTAAACAGTTAAAATTTATCTTTATGTTTAATAAACGAGACGAACGGTAATCGGTAACTCGCACTCGCAGAAACGCCAGGCAACTGAACAACTTACAGTCCCCTCACGCATGAAGATATTCATTACCGCGATCTTGCTATATATAAATCCGGCAGACCCCATGCGATTAACACAGGGCCCGTAACATCTTGGGTGTTCAGCGTTGCGCCCATCATCCTGGCTGTTTCCAGGGCCTTTTCGACCTGTTTCGAAAACTGACTAGCGGTCGCTGGTAACGTTGTCGCCGGATGCTTGACCGCCCTTTCGACCGGCCTCGGAGGCCCGCTCAGGGTCTTTGGCAAAATTGCCGCCCGAGGCCTGGCCACCTTTTCGGCCTGCTGCGGCTGCTCGTTCTGGGTCATTGGCGAAATTTCCGCCCGAAGCCTGCCCTCCCTTGCGCCCGGCCTCGGATGCTCGTTGCGGATTATTCGCGAAGTTACCCCCCGACGCGTGGCCGCCCTTCTTCCCGGCTTGCGATGCCTTTTCACGATCGTTAGCGAAATTGCCAGGATTCTTATTTCCTGTGTTAGCCATTTCATTCACCTCGTTAGTTGATGTTGCGAACCTGTTGGCTCGTAGTATTCGGAAAACCTGGCGCCGACAAGGTTTTAAACATATCTTGCAAACGGCGACGAACGGCTCATGCAATCCAACGCGCTGACTGAGGGTTGCAACGTCCGCTAAAACAAATGGCGCCCGATGCAATGGAAAGACTCTGCGCGATGCCACTGTTAAGAAGACCAATAGCCGAATTAATATTCAGGGTGAAATGGGATCGCTGGCCGCAAACATTTCCTCCAGCGCGTCATCCAGTTAATTGCCGTCCACGTCTGGCCCGCCATTCTTGCCGCTGCGTTCGCAATGGCAATCCGCTGCCGGACAAGGTTCACCGTTAGGATGTTGCTCGGCGCAGGCTTGACTGCAATAGGCCTCGCCATCGTGATTGAACACCTGTTGCGGGTCCACATCGCATTGGCAATCGGGGCAACCGCACTTTAATTCGCTCATGTTCGTTCTCCTGGGTTCCGGTTTTAACGCTGTCGTCAGGATCACACCAGCAATTGAACCTCAAGGTTCGCCGCCGCAACGCCATGGTTCGCCACATAGACCTCGGCGGTCCAGCCTTTGGTCAGGTTGCGATAAGACTGGGTGCCCAAGGCCTTGCCACTGTCCCACTCCATGACGTCGCCAATATCGATGTCATTGGCTGAACCGAGCTCAAGGACTGTGTGGTTGTCTTCTTGCTCGACATACACACCGACCATTGCCCTCTGTCGATTGATGGCCCGTACTTCACCGGTGGTCTGTTTCATACGCCTCCTCTTCTCGGTGCCGACACGGCATGCAACACGACAGTTTTGAGTGCCGTACATAGAGGTGGATGTCGCGCAACCGGAGAAAGTTTGAAGAAACAACAACGCAGTGCGACGAAAGGCATTCCCACAGCCCTCTCGACGAACCACGGTGCTAACCTCAACGACTTCAGGCCAGCGGAGCGACATCTATGCCCGACGATTTTCACCGTCAACCGATCGATCAATTGCTGGAGCACATGGCCGGGCGCCGTTTCCTGGTGCTTACCGGCGCTGGCATCAGCACCCCGTCGGGCATTCCCGACTACCGGGACAGCGAAGGTGTGCGACGGGGTCGGCAACCCATGATGTACCAGGAGTTCCTCGCCAAACCCGAAGCACGGCGGCGCTACTGGGCGCGGGCGATGCTGGGCTGGCCGCGGGTTCGCCAGGCCCGGCCGAACGCCGCCCACGAGGCGTTGACGCTGTTGCAGGCACAGCAACGCATCAGCGGCCTGATCACCCAGAATGTCGACACGCTGCATGACCAGGCTGGCAGCCACGACGTGATCGAACTTCACGGAAACCTGCATCGGGTGTTGTGCCTGGATTGCGAGCAGCGCAGTGAGCGCCAGCAGATCCAGCTGTTGATGCAAGCGCAGAATCCTTACCTGGCCGGTGTCGACGCGGTTCAAGCGCCGGATGGCGATACCCTGCTGGATGCCGCGTTCGAGGCACGCTTCCAGGTGCCCCGCTGCCCTTATTGCGACGGCGAGCGCTTGAAACCCGACGTGGTGTTTTTCGGCGAAAACGTCGCCGCCGCCACCGCGGCCCGCGCCACTGAAGCCGTTCAGGAAGCCGACGGCCTGCTGGTGGTGGGCTCCTCACTGATGGCCTGGTCGGCATTTCGCCTGTGCCGGGCGATCAAGGAACAGGGCAAGCCGCTGCTGGCGATCAACCGGGGCAAGACACGGGCCGATGAGTTGCTGGATCTGAAGCTTGAAGAGCCTTGTGAGCAACTGTTGCCACTATTGATCTGACACCATGCACTACCCCTGTGGGAGCGGGCTTGCTCGCGAAAGCAGTGTGTCAGCTACGCAGATACCGACTGATCTACCGCCTTCGCGAGCAAGCCCGCTCCCACAGGAGATTGTGGTTACTTCGGCGTCAACTGCGCACCGATGTCCTGATCCCTGAACGTATCGAACAACGCCTGCGCCGCCGCCGACAGTTCATGCCCCGGCTTGGTCAGCACACCGATGGCCCGTTCTATCACTGGATCGCTCAAAGTGATGCAGCGGGCGCCCAGCTCATGCATCTGTCCAATACACAGCGCCGGGACCGCACTGACCCCCAACCCGCTGGCGACCATCCGTCCAACCGTTGCCAACTGATGGCTCTCGAATTCCACCGGCAGTTTCATGCCGCGGCTTTGCAAATGCTCCTCCAGCATCACCCGCACGGTGGAGGGCCTTTGCAGCGTGATAAACGGCTGTTCCAGCAGCGTCTGCCACTGGATCTCACTGCGCTGCGCCAGTGGCGAGTCCAGCGGCACCACCGCGACGAAGCGGTCCAGATACAAGGGGGTAAAAGCCAGCGACGAACTCTGCATCGGCTCGAACGCGACCCCCAGTTCGACGTGTCGATCCCGAACCATTTCCAGCACCTGTTCATTGATCACATCGTTGACCGTGACGTTGACATTCGGATAACGGGCGCGAAAGGTCTTGAGGATCGGCGGCAGCAGGTTACCGGCAAAGGACGGCATCGCCGCCAATGTGACGCGCCCCCGCTGCAAGGTGAAGCGTTGGCGCATTTCATCCTCGGCATTGTCCCAGTCGGCAATCAGGCGCCGGGCCAGGGGCAGCAGCGATTCGCCTTCGGGCGTCAGCGCAACGTTACGGGTATTGCGACTGAACAGACGCCCGCCCAAGCCTTCTTCCAGAGCCTTGATGGTCAGGCTCAGGGCCGACTGGGACAGGTGCAGTCGCTCGCAGGCCACAGCGAAGCTCAGGCTTTGGGCCACGGCGAGAAAAGCGCGGATTTGCTTGAGGGTCATGGGCGTCCTGTGTCCGGTTGCGTAGGGGCTGCCGAAGGCTGCGATCTTTTGATCTTTTGCCTGGGATTCAAGTGTTTTTGGGAAGATCGCAGCCTCGTTTGCACTCGACAGCTCCTACAAAGCGCCTACAGAGGGAGGCAATTATTGAGTTTTATCAATCAATCAAATCTAAAAATCAACTTAACAAATATATGACTTGGCGCAACACTGCATTTCATTGCGACCCCATCAAGAATAAAAGAGGTGTCTATGGCAGGTTTCGACAAACGTGTGAGTAGCTACGAAGAAGCGCTGGAAGGCTTGCAAGACGGCATGACGGTGATCGCCGGCGGCTTCGGCCTCTGCGGCATCCCGGAAAACCTGATCGGCGAGATCAAGCGCAAGGGTATCCGCGACCTCACCGTGGTTTCCAATAACTGCGGCGTTGACGGCTTCGGTCTGGGCGTATTGCTGGAAGATCGGCAGATCCGCAAGGTGGTCGCATCTTACGTCGGTGAAAACGCTCTTTTCGAAAAACAGCTGCTGAGCGGCGAAATCGAAGTCGTGCTGACTCCCCAAGGCACCCTCGCCGAAAAAATGCGCGCCGGCGGCGCGGGCATTCCGGCGTTCTTCACCGCCACCGGGGTCGGCACGCCCGTGGCCGACGGCAAAGAAGTGCGTGAATTCCATGGCCGTCAGTACCTGATGGAAGAATCCATCACGGGCGACTTCGCCATCGTCAAAGGCTGGAAAGCCGACCATTTCGGCAATGTGGTCTATCGTCACACCGCCCAGAACTTCAACCCGTTGGCGGCCACGGCCGGCAAGATCACCGTGGTGGAAGTCGAAGAAATCGTTGAACCCGGCGAGCTGGACCCGACGCAGATCCATACCCCAGGCATCTACGTCGACCGGATCATTTGCGGCACGTTCGAAAAGCGTATCGAACAGCGCACCGTGCGCAAGTGACCCCGCCCCCAGCCCGAATGAAGGAATAACAACATGGCACTTTCCCGCGAACAAATGGCTCAACGCGTCGCCCGCGAAATGCAGGACGGCTACTACGTGAACCTGGGCATCGGCATTCCGACCCTGGTCGCCAACTACATCCCCGAAGGCATGGAAGTCATGCTGCAGTCGGAAAACGGCCTGCTCGGCATGGGCGCGTTCCCTACCGAAGCCGAGGTCGATGCCGACATGATCAACGCCGGCAAGCAGACCGTCACCGCGCGCATCGGAGCCTCGATCTTTTCTTCGGCCGAATCCTTTGCCATGATCCGTGGCGGGCACATCGACCTGACCGTGCTGGGCGCCTTCGAGGTAGACGTGGAAGGTAATATTGCCTCGTGGATGATCCCTGGCAAGCTGGTCAAGGGCATGGGCGGCGCGATGGACCTGGTGGCCGGTGCCGAGAACATCATCGTCACCATGACTCACGCGTCCAAGGACGGTGAGTCGAAACTGCTGCCCCGATGCAGCCTGCCGCTGACCGGTGCCGGCTGCATCAAGCGCATGCTGACAGACCTGGCCTACCTGGAGATCCAGGACGGTGCCTTCATTCTCAAAGAACGTGCCCCAGGCGTCAGCGTCGAGGAAATCGTTGCCAAGACGGCCGGCAAACTGATCGTGCCGGACCACGTGCCTGAAATGCAGTTCGCTGCCCAGTGAGGAGAGATTCGATGCAAGAAGTCGTGATTGTCGCCGCCACCCGTACCGCCATTGGCAGTTTCCAGGGTTCGCTGGCCTCCATTCCCGCACCGCAACTCGGTGCCGCGGTGATTCGTCGGTTGCTGGAACAGACGGGTCTTTCGGGT
This sequence comes from Pseudomonas sp. NFACC39-1, assembly GCF_900110355.1. Lineage (NCBI taxonomy): Bacteria > Pseudomonadati > Pseudomonadota > Gammaproteobacteria > Pseudomonadales > Pseudomonadaceae > Pseudomonas > Pseudomonas sp. NFACC39-1. The sequence continues at coordinate 27,011 of NZ_FODL01000019.1, forward strand.
GAGCAGGTTGACGAGGTGATCCTTGGCCAGGTGTTGACCGCAGGCAGCGGGCAGAACCCGGCACGCCAGGCGTCGATCCTCGCTGGCCTGCCCCACGCGGTGCCGGCACTGACCCTGAACAAGGTCTGCGGCTCGGGGCTCAAGGCCTTGCACCTGGGCGCCCAGGCGATCCGCTGTGGCGATGCCGAAGTGATCATTGCCGGCGGCATGGAAAACATGAGCCTAGCCCCGTACGTGCTGCCTGCTGCCCGCACTGGCCTGCGCATGGGCCATGCGCAGATGATCGACAGCATGATTACCGATGGTCTTTGGGACGCGTTCAACGATTACCACATGGGCATCACCGCCGAGAACCTGGTGGCCAAATACGACATCAGCCGCGAAGAGCAGGACGCCTTTGCCGCCGCTTCGCAGCAGAAGGCCGTGGCGGCGATTGAGGGTGGCCGGTTTGCCGATGAGATCACGCCGCTCCTGATTCCCCAGCGCAAAGGCGATCCTGTGGCCTTCGCCACCGACGAACAACCCCGGGCCGGCACCACCGCCGAATCCCTGGGCAAGCTCAAGCCTGCGTTCAAGAAGGACGGCAGCGTGACCGCCGGCAATGCCTCGTCGCTGAACGATGGCGCCGCCGCCGTGCTGATGATGAGCGCCGAAAAAGCCAAGGCACTGGGCTTGCCGGTCCTGGCGAAAATCAGCGCCTATGCCAATGCCGGCGTTGACCCGGCCATCATGGGCATCGGCCCGGTGTCGGCCACCCGCCGCTGCCTGGACAAGGCCGGCTGGTCTTTGGACCAACTGGACCTGATCGAAGCCAACGAAGCCTTCGCCGCCCAGTCACTGGCCGTGGCCAGAGAGCTGAAATGGGACATGGAGAAGGTCAACGTCAATGGCGGCGCCATCGCCCTGGGCCACCCGATCGGTGCTTCGGGTTGCCGGGTGCTGGTGTCGTTGCTCCATGAAATGATCAAGCGCGACGCCAAAAAAGGCCTCGCCACGCTGTGCATCGGCGGCGGCCAAGGCGTGGCCTTGGCGCTGGAACGAGCGTAAGCGGCAAAGAGCCTGACAGTGAATGCGCGGACCCACGAACATCCGCCCATCCACTGGCAACACCACCGGCGCAACCTGGGTTGCGCCGGTTTTTTTTGCCTGCTGGTTCTAAGCACAATGTACCGGCCTCATCGCGAGCAGGCTCGCTCCCACAGGGATCTCGGGCGGTTGCAAGATTGGCGTCCACCACAGATCCATTGTGGGAGCGGGCTTGTCGCGATGGCGGTGGGTCAGCTTGCATCGATGCTGAATGTACCGGCCCCTTCGCGAGCAAGCCCGCTCCCACGGGGGCATTGGGTTTTGAGCACAAAATCGAAGCACACCATAGGTCCACTGTGGGAGCGAGCCTGCTCGCGATGGCGGTGGGTCAGCTTGCATCGATGCTGAATGTACCGGCCCCTTCGCGAGCAAGCCCGCTCCCACGGGGGCATTGGGTTTTGAGCACAAAATCGAAGCACACCATAGGTCCACTGTGGGAGCGAGCCTGCTCGCGATGGCGGTGGGTCAGCTTGCATCGATGCTGAATGTGCCGGCCCCTTCGCGAGCAAGCCCGCTCCGCTCCCACCGGGGCATTGGGTTTTGAGCACAAAATCGAAGAACACCATCGATCCATTGTGGGAGCGGGCTTGTCGCGATGGCGGTGGGTCAGCTTGCATCGATGCTGAATGTGCCGGCCCCTTCGCGAGCAAGCCCGCTCCCACAGGGGGATTGGGTTTTGAGCACAAATCGAAGAACACCATCGATCCATTGTGGGAGCGAGCATGCTCGCGAAGGCGGTGGGTCAGGCGACGATGAGCCTTCAGGTCCCCGCGCCAAAGCGGTCGCGGCTGTTGGTCAGGTGCAGCCACATGGCGGCGCGGGCGGCGTCCGGGTCCTGGCGTTTGATGGCATTGAAGATCGCCTCGTGCTCAAGGTTGGCCAATTGAGCCAGCTTGCCCAAGTCTGCTTGACCGCGCTCGACCACGTTCACTCGGGTTCGGGGAATCATCTCACTGCCCAGATGCTGCATGATTTCAACAAAACAGGTGTTGTCCGTGGCTTGCGCAATGAGCAAATGAAAGCGCCGGTCGGCGTCGACGCAACTGTCGTTATTGCTGAGCAACCGCTGGTAATCATCCAGGGCCTGGCGCATCTGCTGCAGTTGGCGTTCGTTGCGGCGCACGGCTGCCAGGGCCGCTGCCTGGGTTTCCAGGCCCAGGCGCAGTTCCAGAATCCCCCGCACACCGGCGGCGGTGTCGACATTGAGCCGCAGGCCCGGCTCACCGGTCTGCTCCAGCACAAAGGTACCGATGCCATGGCGTGTTTCCACCAGCCCCGAGGCCTGCAGCTTGGAGATCGCCTCGCGCACTACCGTGCGGCTGACCCCATGGGCCTGCACAATGGCACCTTCGGACGGCAGTTTTTCCCCCGGTTTCAACTGCCCCAGCAAAATGCTCTGGCTCAGCTGAGCCACCAAGTCATGGGCCAGGTTGTGGGTGCGTTTGCGCGGCGTTGCCTCGATGTCTGGCTGCATGGGCGGTGGGTCCTCGAAACGGAGCAGGCGGGTCGTGAGGTAAAAACTCCACGCCCCTTAGCTTGTATGACAAGTGCAATCATCTCAGTCATCGAACGGTTCCGCCAGCGCTAAACTGATCTCCCGCATGTTCTTTTCCTTGCCAAAAAATCCAGCAAATAAAGGTGTTTCCGAGTTTTTAAGGCAAACCATCCAAAAAAACCGACCAGCCTCCCTTGTAAGATAAAAAAATCAAGTTGTATGATGTCTATCAACATCGCCCTCCTGCGATGCCCCGCATAAAAACAACGAGTGGGAAAAACATGCAGACCCAAGAAGCCACCAAAGCCCCCATCATCACCAGCATGCAGGTCGTGCCGGTGGCCGGTCATGACGGCATGCTGCTGAATCTCAGTGGCGCCCATGGCCCGTTCTTTACCCGCAACATCGTCATTCTCAAAGACAACGCCGGCCACACCGGCGTGGGCGAAGTGCCCGGCGGCGAGCGCATTCGCCAGACCCTCGAAGATGCCCGCTCGCTGGTAGTCGGCAGCCCCATCGGCACCTATCAGAAAATTCTCAACACCGTACGCCAGGCCTTCGCCGACCGGGATGCCGGTGGTCGTGGCTTGCAGACGTTCGACCTGCGCATCACCATCCACGCGGTCACCGGCCTGGAAGCGGCGTTGCTGGACCTGCTGGGCCAGCACCTGGATGTACCGGTCGCCGCCCTGCTCGGCGAAGGCCAGCAGCGTGATGAAGTGAAGATGCTGGGTTATCTGTTTTATGTCGGTGATCGCCAGCAAACTGACCTGCCCTACCGCAGTGAGCCGGACGCCGACAACGACTGGTTCCGCGTACGCCACGAAAAAGCCCTGGACGCCGACGCCGTGGTGCGCTTGGCCGAAGCCGCTCATTCGCGTTACGGCTTCCAGGACTTCAAGCTCAAGGGCGGCGTGCTCAAGGGCGACGAAGAAATCGAAGCGGTCACCGCCCTGGCCGAACGCTTCCCCCAGGCACGTATCACCCTGGACCCGAACGGCGCCTGGTCACTCAAGGAGGCCATCCGCCTGTGCCGCGACCAGCACAAGGTCCTGGCTTACGCCGAAGACCCCTGCGGCGCGGAGAATGGTTATTCGGGCCGTGAAGTGATGGCCGAATTCCGTCGCGCCACCGGTCTTAAAACCGCCACTAACATGATCGCCACCGATTGGCGCGAAATGGGCCATGCCATCACCTTGCAGTCGGTGGACATTCCCTTGGCCGACCCACACTTCTGGACCATGCAAGGTTCGGTTCGAGTGGCGCAGATGTGCAACGAATGGGGCCTGACCTGGGGCTCGCACTCCAACAACCACTTCGACATTTCCCTGGCGATGTTCACCCACGTAGCTGCGGCCGCACCGGGTGACATCACGGCGATCGACACGCACTGGATCTGGCAGGATGGGCAGCGGCTGACCAAGGCGCCGTTGCAGATCCAGGGTGGCTGCGTACAGGTGCCGAAAAAACCGGGACTGGGGATCGAACTGGACACCGACCAATTGGCCAAGGCTCATGAACTGTACAAAGGCATGGGACTTGGCGCGCGGGATGATGCGGTGGCAATGCAGTACCTGATTCCGGGCTGGACGTTCAACAACAAGCAGCCGTGCCTGGTGCGCTGAACGATCACCGAATCTCTGTAGGTGAGCCCATATTGTGGGAGCGGGCTTGCTCGGGAAGGGGGCCTGACAGTCACCGTTGATGTCGACTGTCAGACCGCTTTCGCGAGCAAGCCCGCTCCCACAGGGTCACTGCGTGATAGGACCCGCGACTAACCCTCCGGCCGCAGAATCAACACCGCCAATGGCGGCAAGTTGAGCTCCAGCGACAGCGCCTGGCCATGGCTGGCCACTTCTTCGGTGAAGGCACCGCCGCTGTTGCCGTAGTTGGAACCGGCATAGGTGTCGGCATCACTGTTGAGCAATTCCACCCAGCGCCCAGCAAACGGTACGCCGATGCGGTAGGCCGCGCGCGGCACGGGCGTGAAGTTGGCAACCACCAGCACCGGCCGGCCTTCCTTGCTCCAACGCAACCAGGCGTAGACGCTGTTGACCGCATCGTCACCAATCAGCCACTGGAAACCCTGAGGCGCATCATCCTGATCGTGCAGCGCCGGCTCTTCGCGATAGAGACGGTTCAGGTCGCTCACCAGCTTCTGCACCCCACGGTGTTCCGGGTACTGCAACAGATACCAGTCCAACTGCTGGTCGTGGTTCCACTCGCGCCATTGGCCGAACTCGCAACCCATGAACAGCAGCTTCTTGCCGGGATGGCCCCACATGAAGCTCAGATAAGCCCGCAAGTTGGCGAATTTCTGCCAGCGATCGCCGGGCATCTTGTCGATCAACGAGCGTTTGCCATGCACCACTTCGTCATGGGAAATCGGCAGGACAAAGCGCTCGGACCACGCATACATCAGGCCGAAACTCAGTTCGTTGTGATGGTGGGCGCGGTACACCGGGTCCTGCTGGATGTAATGCAGCGAATCGTGCATCCAGCCCATGTTCCACTTATAGGCAAAACCCAGGCCGCCCTGTTGCGTGCTCTGGCTGACGCCCGGCCAGGCGGTGGATTCTTCGGCGATCACCAATGCACCGGGGGTTTCCAGCGCCACCACGTCATTGAGGTGCCGCAGAAAATCGATGGCTTCCAGGTTCTCCCGTCCACCGTGGCGATTGGGCACCCACTCGCCGGCCTTGCGTGAATAGTCGCGATACAACATCGAGGCGACGGCATCCACACGTAAACCGTCGATGTGAAAATGCTTTAACCAATGCAGCGCCGAAGCGAGCATGAAACCATGTACCTCAGTGCGCCCCAGGTTGTAGATCAGGGTGTCCCAATCCTGGTGGAAGCCTTCGAGCGGGTTGCCGTATTCGTACAGCGCGGTGCCGTCAAACTGTGCCAGGCCGTGGGTATCGGTGGGAAAATGCGCTGGCACCCAATCGAGAATCACGCCGATGTCGGCCTGGTGACAGGCATTGACGAAGGCAGCGAAATCGCCCGGCGAGCCGAAACGCGCCGTCGGGGCAAATTGTGACAGCGGCTGGTAACCCCAGGAGCCCCCGAACGGATGCTCCATGATCGGCATCAGCTCGATGTGGGTGAACCCCAGGTCCTTGACGTAGGGAATCAGCCGTTCGGCCATTTCATGCCAGGTGTATTGCCGGGCAACCTCTCCCGCCTCGTCGATTTCGCACTGCCAGGAACCGGCGTGCAATTCATAGATCGACAACGGCGCGCCCGGCAACTGCCGCTCGCGGCGATGTTGCATCCACTGCTCATCCTGCCACTCGATTTTCAGCGGCGAGGCGACCTTGGACGCGGTATCCGGCGGCATTTGGGTGGCCAGCGCCACCGGGTCAGCCTTGAGCGGCAGAATGCCGTGGGCGCCGAGGATTTCGTATTTGTAACCCTCGCCCGCGCCCAGCCGCGGGATGAACAACTCCCACACCCCGGACGGATAACGGATGCGCATGGGATGCCGACGCCCATCCCAGACGTTGAAATCGCCCACCACCGAGACGCGCCGCGCATTCGGTGCCCATACGGCAAAGCGCACGCCGTCGACACCATCGACCGTGGTCAACTGCGCGCCCAGGCAGGAACTGAGGTCGCGATGATTACCTTCGGCAAACAGATAAAGGTCCATTTCCCCCAGCAGTGGCCCGAAGCTGTAGGGGTCTTCGGCCACCTGCTCACCGCCGGCCCAGCGGGTGCGCAACAAGTAGGGCTGGGCGCGGTCGAAATGGCCGACGAACAGACCCGGGGTTTCGCTGAGCTGCAAATCGCCCAGTACTTCGCCGCCATCACGGGCCAGTACTTGCACGCTCAAGGCGCCGGGCAGGTACGCCCGGATGAACTGCCCGCCGGCGCCATCGCCGTGGGGCCCGAGGATGGAAAACGGGTCCTGATGTTCTGCGCGCACCAGCGCGTCGATGTCATGGGGGGACGGCAGCAACGACTCTTTGGCCTGCCCCTGTGGTTCTTTGTTCGAGACACTCATGATTCTCTCCACTAAATCGGTCCGGCTAAGTCGGAAAAGGGTTTCAGCCCGCTCAATAACCCGTACAGACCGTGCAATGGCACGGGCAGCCAGGCGGGGCGATTCTCGGCTTCATAGGCCACTTCATAGGCCGCCTTCTCCAGGCCGAACAACGCCAGTGCGGCGTCTTCGCCTTCAGCATCCTTCCACTCATGGGCAAGACTAGCTGCCGCCAGCCGATATGCCTCAACAAATGCCTGACGGGCCTCTTTCAAATAACGATCAGCCACCCGTTGCCGCGCCGCGTCGGCGTCGGCGGTGCTGTCGACGGTGTTCAGGTGGATCGCCATGGCGGCTGCGTAATCGAAGGAGCGCAGCACGCCGCTGACGTCCTTGTACGGGCTGTGTTTGCCGCGGCGCTCATGCAGTGGTCGTGCCGGCTCGCCCTCGAAGTCGATCAGGTAGGCGTCGCCCTTGATCACCAGTACCTGCCCCAGGTGCAGGTCGCCGTGGACGCGGATGCGCAAGCCACCGACAGCCTTGCCGGCCAGTTCCTGGATGTGCGCCAGAACGGTCTTCTTGTGTTCCAGCAAGCGTGCGACCAAGGCCTGGTCCGCCGGATTCAATTGGCCCTGGTTCTGCTTGAGCAGGCGTAAGGCGTTTTCTACCTGCGCGGCCACATCCTTGCCGATGGCCTGGGCTTCCTTGACATTGGTGGCCTGGGGCGCGAAGTCCGGATCATCGGTGGCCTGGGCCAGTACCTCGTGCATTTCCCCCAGGCGCTGGCCGAGCATGCCAGCGAAGTCCTTGAGTTCGCCCAAGGCGTTGTAGTGCTGTTCCTGCTCGGACACGGCATCGGCCAACTCATCACGCAGGGCGCGCTCGAGGTTGTTCTGGGTCCATTCCCAGGCGTCGCCCTGATTGCTCAGGTAGCCTTGGGCGATCATCAACAGCGCATCTTCGCCCTCGTTGTCACGGCGGATCACCGAACCGAGCAGCGGCGAAATATTGCTGAAACCTGCGGCGGTCAGGTAGGCGCTCATTTCCAGCTCCGGGTGTACGCCCGACGCCACTTTGCGGATCAATTTGAGTACGACACTGCCGCCCACCACCACTGAACTGTTGGACTGCTCGGCGGACAGGTAACGCACCTCCGGCTCATCTCCCAGGTTCAATGGGGCCAGGCCTTCGGTGGGCTCAAAGCGCAACTCGCCCTCGCTGCAAGGCAGCACTGTACCGGCCTGCATGCCTTGCAGGACCGCCCGCACAAAACTTTCCAGGCTGAACGCATCGGTGATCAAACCGACCTGACGCACCCGGCGGACCCGGGACAGCGCCAGTTGCTGCGGCAACGCCGCGCCCACCTGGTCCTCGGCCAGCAGACCGAAGGGCAGTTGATAACGCAGTGTCTGGCCAGCGCTGGTGACGTCGATCTCGCTCAGCAGCACCGGATGCTGCGGATCGCCGAAACGCACGCCATAGACAATATTGACCTTCTCGATCGCGCTGTCTTTGCCGGCAAACCAGCGACGGTTTTGCAGCCAGCTCGGCAGGATAGTCTGCTCCAGCGTGGTGCGCGACGGTGCTTCGAGCAACTCTTCCAGGCGTTTCTTCAGCACCAGCGTGGTGAAGTCGGGCAAGCTCTGGGCCGGCTCCACATGCCAGCTCGGCATCTGGTTTTCTGTGGCCAGGGCAAACCAGTAGAAACCATATGGCGGCAGGGTCAGCAGGAAATTCAGCTGGCCGATGGGCGGGAAGGCGTTGCCCCCCAGCATCTCCACCGGAACCATGCCGGCATAGGCCGACAGGTCCAGTTCGGCCGCTTGGGCGCTACGAGACACGTTGGCCACGCACAGGATGATTTCGTGCTTGCCATCGGGGCCGGTGTATTCGCGGGTATAAGCGAGGATCCGTCGGTTGCTCGGTGACAGCATCTTCAGCGTGCCACGGCCAAAGGCCTTGGACTGCTTGCGCACCGCCAGCATCCGCCGGGTCCAGTTAAGCAATGAATGAGTATCGCCGGCCTGGGTCTCGACGTTGACCGACTGATAGCCGTATTGCGGGTCCATGATCGGCGGCAGCACCAGGCTGGCCGGGTCGGCGCGGGAGAAACCACCGTTGCGGTCGATGGACCACTGCATCGGCGTGCGCACGCCGTCGCGGTCGCCCAGGTAGATGTTGTCGCCCATGCCGATTTCATCGCCGTAGTACAAGGTCGGCGTGCCAGGCATCGACAGCAGCAGGCTATTGAGCAACTCGACACGGCGGCGGTCGCGCTCCATCAGCGGCGCCAGACGTCGACGGATCCCCAGGTTGATCCGCGCTCGACGGTCGGCCGCGTAGTAATTCCACAGGTAATCGCGCTCCTTGTCGGTGACCATCTCCAGGGTCAACTCATCGTGGTTGCGCAGGAAAATCGCCCATTGGCAATTGGCCGGAATTTCCGGGGTCTGGCGCAGGATGTCGGTGATGGGGAAGCGGTCTTCCTGGGCCAGCGCCATGTACATGCGCGGCATCAGCGGGAAGTGGAACGCCATGTGGCATTCGTCACCGTTCAAACCCTGGGCGTCGACATCGCCGAAGTACAACTGGGTGTCTTCCGGCCACTGGTTGGCCTCGGCCAACAGCATACGGTCGGGGTAGTTGGCATCGATCTCGGCACGGATCTGCTTGAGGACGTCGTGGGTCTCGGGCAGGTTCTCGTTGTTGGTGCCGTCGCGCTCGATCAGGTACGGGATCGCATCCAGGCGCAGGCCGTCGATGCCCATGTCCAGCCAGTAGCGCATCACCGACAGGACGGCTTTGATCACTTGGGGGTTGTCGAAGTTGAGGTCCGGCTGGTGGGAGTAAAAACGGTGCCAGAAGTATTGGCCGGCCACCGGATCCCAGGTCCAGTTGGATTTTTCGGTGTCGAGGAAAATGATCCGCGTGCCATCGTATTTGTGGTCGTCGTCGGACCAGACGTAGAAATCCCGCGCCTTCGAACCCGGCTTGGCTTTGCGCGCGCGCTGGAACCATGGATGCTGGTCGGAAGTGTGGTTGATGACCAGCTCGGTAATCACCCGCAGATTACGCTTGTGGGCTTCAGCGATGAAACGCCGCGCATCGGCCATGGTGCCGTAGTCGGGGCTGACGCCTCGGTACTCGGCGATGTCGTAACCATCATCGCGCCTGGGCGAAGGATAGAACGGCAGCAGCCAGATGGTGTTGACACCCAGATCGGCGATGTAGTCGAGCTTTTCGATCAGTCCAGGAAAATCACCGATCCCATCGTTATTGGAATCGAAATAGGATTTGACGTGGACCTGATAAATCACCGCGTCCTTGTACCACAGCGGGTCTTTGATAAAGGTGGCAGACCGGGGTTTCTTCGCCATTTGCAACTCCTGAGAAATTCTGTAAAGCCGCTGAAACAGGCTTGTGAGGTCTTTTTGTGGCGAGGGGCTTTATCCCCGCTCGGCTGCATTCCCTGTAGGAGCTGGCGAAGCCTGCGATCTTTTGATCTTGTCTTTTCGCTTGAAACTCAAGCGCCAGAGCAAAGATCGCAGGCTTCGCCAGCTCCTACAGGAGGCACGCCTCAAGAGGCGCTGATCCGCCATATCCCGAACGGTTGGTACGCCGGGTCGATGCGCATGAACTGGTACTTGCCATACCACGTCCAACGATGCCCGCTCATCAAATCCTCGCCCTGGGTCTGGGCATCGTCCGGCAGCCCCATCTCCCACAGCGGCAATTCGAAGTTGGCCTCCTGCGGGTTGTGCGGGTCGAGACTCACGGCCACCAGGATGAAATTGCTGCCGTCGGCGGTGCGTTTGCCGAAATACAGGATGTTGTCGTTCCAGGCGTTGTAGATCGTCAGGCCCAGGTGCGTATGCAGCGCCGGGTTCTGCCGGCGGATGCGGTTGAGCTGGGCGATTTCGGCAATGATGTTGCCCGGCGCGGTGAAGTCCCGGGGGCGGATCTCATACTTTTCCGAGTCGAGGTACTCCTCCTTGCCCGGCACTGGCGCCGATTCGCACAACTCAAACCCCGAATACATGCCCCACAGGCCCGAGCCCATGGTCGCCAGGGCCGCGCGGATCAGAAACCCGGCGCGCCCCGACTCATGGAGAAACGCCGGGTTGATGTCCGGCGTGTTGACGAAAAAGTTCGGCCGGTAGCACTCGCGTAACGGGGACTGGTTGAGCTCGGTGAAATACGTCGCCAGTTCGGTCTTGGTATTGCGCCAGGTGAAATAGGTGTAGCTCTGGGAATAACCGACCTTGCCCAGGCGCGCCATCATGGCCGGCGTGGTGAAGGCTTCGGCGAGGAACATCACTTCAGGGTGCTGGGCCCGCACATCGGCAATCAACCACTGCCAGAACGGCAACGGCTTGGTGTGGGGATTGTCGACACGGAAGATCTTCACGCCTTCATTGACCCACCCCACCACCACGTCCCGCAGTTCCAGCCACAGGCTGGGAATCGCATCCGCGGCGTAGAAATCGACGTTGACGATGTCCTGGTATTTCTTCGGCGGGTTTTCCGCATATTTGATCGTGCCGTCCGGCCGCCAGCTGAACCAGCCCGGATGCTGCTTGAGCCACGGGTGGTCCTGGGAACACTGGATGGCAAAGTCGAGGGCAATTTCCAGGCCGTGGTCGGCCGCTGCCGCCACCAGACGCCGGAAATCCTCGCGCGAGCCCAACTGCGGGTGAATCGCCTCATGACCGCCCTCCTCGCTCCCGATGGCATAAGGGCTGCCCGGATCGTCAGGACCGGCGGTGAGGGAGTTGTTCGGCCCCTTGCGAAAGCTGCGACCGATGGGATGGATCGGCGGGAAGTACAGCACATCAAAACCCATGTCCTGGATCACGGCCAGACGCGAATGCACGTCATTGAAGGTGCCATGCCGCTGGGGATCATCGGTGATCGAGCGGGGAAACAGTTCGTACCAACTGGCGAACTCGGCCAGCTTGCGCTCGACGTCCAGAGGGTATTGCGGGCTGAGACTCAAGTAGGGCCGATGATCGGCCTGGGACATGAGAGCGGCACTGCGCGGCGCCAGGAACAATGCTACCTGCTCGGCGGGTAACAAGCCGGAGAGCTCATGGTGCAACGCGGTCAACTGCTCCCTCAGCTCACCTTCACTACGCTCGGCCGCCATCTGCACCTGATTGCGTCCTTCCTGCAATTCCAGGCTGATGGGCACCCCGGCAGCGAATTTTTTTTCCAGCTCATAGCGGAAACTAGCGAACTGATCGATCCAGGCCTCGATGCGAAACACATAAAAGCCCTGCTCAGGCACATTGAACTGGCCTTGCCAGCCGTTATTGCCCAGCTCGGTCATGACCGCGCTGTTCCAGGACTCGTCCTTCAGCGCGCGCCAAAGAATATGCACGGCCAGTTTGTCATGGCCATCGGCGAACACTTTACTGGTCACCGTTACGTCCTGCCCGGCCACGGCCTTGGCGGCGAATTGCCCACCCTCGATGACCGGCATGGTGCTTTCAATGGCAATACGTGGCAGTAACAGGGCCTGGGACAGTGGCAAGTGCGGGTTGTACGACAGGTCAGTCGGGTGTTCAGCAGTCATCGAGCATCGCTCCTTTTACGCCCCATGGACGTTGTGGCGGTAAAGGCCCAGTAGTCCTTGAAAAAATGGATCCCTGAAAAAACTCACTTAAACTCCGAACCGAACCCACGGTTAAAAGTTCAGAGTGATTTGCCCTGATGACAGCGGGATCAAACCAGGCGCAAGGTGGTCAACAAGGTTAAGCACGACTCAAGCCATGTGCGTCACGGAGACCCGTCCTGATGAATATTCCCATCCCGGCTGAAACCCCCGACCCCAACATTGACGACCCCACCCTGCCGCCACCCGGCCCTGAGCCGGAACCGATTCCGGAACAAGACCCGCCGCTCGATCCCCAGCCGCCGTTGGGCGACCCACCGAGCGAGGCGCCGCCGGAGCGGGTTTGAACCAACAGCCTAGTGGGTAACAAAAAACCCACACTGGGTTATGTGTTCTGGCTGATCGCGGTCACGGTTTTTCCTCCTTCTCCAGCGCCCGGACAATCAGCGGCATCACGCTGAAGATCGCCAGCGCCAACACCGTACTGAGCACTGCCGTCGATTCCCGCCCCAGCCCGGCGGCGACGCCGATGGCGGCGGTCATCCAAAGGCCGGCGGCAGTGGTCAGGCCTTTTACGTGGCTTTCATCACCATCGTTGCCCTTGAGGATAGTGCCCGCGCCAAGAAAGCCGATGCCGGCGATGACCCCTTGCACCACACGGCTCATGGCATCAGCCTCGGAACCGGACATCTGCGGCACCAGCACAAACAGCGCCGCCCCCAAGGCCACCAGCATATGGGTCCGCACCCCGGCGGCCTTGCCCTTGTGTTCGCGCTCGAAACCCAGGATGCCGCCCAACAACGCAGCCATTAGCAGGCGCACGGTGACTCGCGTCATCTGCTGTGCATCGGTGATATCGGCGAACTCCGATTGCAGGGTGATCCAGACTTCATGCCACCAAGCGTCCATGGACGGTCCTCTTTCCAGTCGATAAACGATGGACCGCAAGCCTGGCCAGAGGTGCGCTCGACCGCTGATCAGACGTAACGAACCCCGGTCGCGGACCAGCGCCTAACGTTCAGGACATCCAGAAGGAAGCTTGACCATGAGTGTAAGTATCGATAGCAACCAAATCTGCTCTTTCGACACCGACGAGTTCCAGGAACAACGGCCCGCCAGCGAGCTGACCGTTATCACTGTCCCGGACAAAGCCATGTCGGCGGTTGAACTCAACGGTGGTCGGGTCTACATCACCGAGGCCGAAGCCGATGCCCTGACCGGGGCCGGGGCGGCCGATGAACGTAAGCACCTCAGGGCTACCGATAGCGATTCGGTTATCTGATTGATTTGTGGGAGCAAGGCTTGCCCGCGACGAAAAAGCTGGGTGTCCGTGGCACCGAGGAGCCTGTATCGCGAGCAAGCTTTGCTCCCACTGAGATCCTCGCCATAAAGATTTATTCGTCTGACCCCGACTGCATCAAAGTGTCGCAGGGCCGGGGCCTCACGGCATCTGATCCGGTTTTTATCGAGATACCTGAGTCTGTTATGTAAACAGTTCGGTGGTCATAGTGCGTCAGCCAGTTACAGGCTGAGGAACGACCGACCATGAGCGAAAGAATCCCCGTCCAGTTGATACAACACTTCGACCCCGCGCCGACGAAGATAAAGACCCGGACCACCGATAACCTGATCCACACCCGCAGCTTTACCGGTTTGTTTCGCAGCTTGCGCATCGGCGGTGCGGGGGTTCTGTTCCTGTTGTTTTTCGGCACCGTATGGCTGAACTGGGGCGACCGTCAGGCGGTGCTCTGGGACCTCGCCGACAGCAAATTCCACATTTTCGGCGCGACCTTCTGGCCCCAGGATTTCATCCTGCTGTCGGCACTGCTGATCATCGCCGCCTTCGGCCTGTTCGCGATCACTGTGTTTGCCGGTCGGGTATGGTGCGGCTACACCTGCCCGCAGAGCTCCTGGACCTGGATCTTCATGTGGTGCGAGAAGATCACCGAAGGCGAACGGCACCAACGGATCAAGCTGCAGGCGGCGCCCTGGAGCTTGAACAAACTGCTGCGTCGCTCAGCCAAACATACATTGTGGCTGGCAATCAGCCTGCTCACCGGATTGACCTTTGTCGGCTATTTCACGCCGATCCGCCCCCTGGCCGAAGAACTTCTGACCCTGCAAATGGCCGGTGTCAGCCTGTTCTGGGTGCTGTTCTTTACCGGCGCTACCTACCTCAATGCCGGCTGGCTGCGTGAAGCGGTGTGCATGCACATGTGCCCCTATGCACGGTTTCAGAGCGTGATGTTCGACAAAGACACCCTGACCATTTCCTATGACACGGCCCGTGGCGAAATCCGTGGCCCGCGCAAGCGCGAAGTGAACCCGGCCAATGTCGGCTTGGGCGATTGCATCGATTGTCAGATGTGCGTGCAGGTTTGCCCCACCGGCATCGACATTCGCGACGGCCTGCAAATGGAGTGCATCGGCTGCGCCGCCTGCATCGACGCCTGCGACTCGATCATGGACAAGATGGGTTACGCCCGTGGCCTGATCAAGTACACCTCCGAACACCAGTTGCAAGGCGGCAGGACTCACCTATTGCGGCCCCGGTTGGTTGGCTACACGGCCGTGCTGCTGGTGATGATCGGCGCATTGGTCGTGGCACTGGCAGAACGCCCCATGGTGTCCCTGGACGTGACCAAGGACCGCGGGCTGTTCCGCGAAAACAGCCTGGGCCAGATCGAGAACATCTACAGCCTGAAAATCATCAACAAGACCCAGCAGCGCCAGGATTATCAGCTGTCCCTGGCGGACGCCGAAGGTTTTGTCCTGCAGGGCAGAACGCACTTGAGCCTGGCGCCGGGGGAAATCCTCGACGTACCGGTGTCGGTGGCAATGCTCAGCGAACGGCCCCGTAGCGGCTCCCGGGAGATGATCTTCAAGGTGATCGACAGTGACGAGCCTGGGACGTTCAGTGAGGCCACGAGCCGCTTTGTGGCGCCGATAAATCGTTGAGGCTTAAGATGCCGCGGGCTTGTGGGAGCAAAGCTTGCTCGCGAAGAACGATGACGCGACCTTACTGTTGATCCGTGTCGCCTGCATCGCGAGCAAGCTTTGCTCCCACGGTTTGAAAAAACGCAAATCATGTGTCACTTAAGACTAGGCCCACCATGAAACGCTACGAGAAATTCGCCGATGACATCGCTGAACTGATCCGCTCCGGCGTGCTGGGCCCAGGGCAGCGTGTGCCATCGGTGCGTTATGCCAGCCAGACCTACGGCGTCAGCCCGTCCACGGTGTTCCAGGCCTACTACCTGCTGGAGCGTCGTGGCCTGATCCGGGCTCGTCCGCGCTCCGGCTACTTCGTCAACGCCCATGCCCCCAATCCGTTCGCCGAACCGGTGATCAGCCCCCAGGTGCACGACAGCACCGAAGTCGACGTCAGCGAGCTGGTATTTTCGGTGCTGGACTCGATCAAGGATCCGGCCACCGTACCGTTCGGTTCGGCGTTCCCCAGCCCGACCCTGTTTCCCCTGCAACGACTGTCCCGCTCGCTGTCCAGCGCAACGCGGGACATGGACCCTCGAATGGTGGTTACGGACATGTCACCGGGCAATCCGCAATTGCGCCGACAGATCGCCCTGCGCTACATGGTCGGCGGGCTGATGCTGCCCATGGAAGAACTGCTGGTCACCAATGGCGCCCTGGAAGCCTTGAACCTGTGCCTGCAAGCCGTCACCGAGCCCGGCGACCTGGTGGCCATCGAGGCGCCGGCGTTCTACGCCAGCCTGCAAGTGCTGGAGCGGCTCAAGCTCAAGGCAGTGGAAATTCCGGTGCACCCGCGCGACGGCATCGACCTGGATGTATTGGAGCAGACGCTGGAGCGCCACCCGATCAAAGCATGCTGGTGCATGACCAGTTTCCAGAACCCCATGGGCGCCACCATGCCCGAGGAAAGAAAACAGGCGTTGGTGCAGTTGTTACGCCGTCATCAGGTGCCGCTGATCGAGGACGACGTGTACGCAGAACTCTATTACGGCCAGCAGGCACCCAAGCCGGCCAAGGCGTTCGACACCGAAGGGCTGGTGATGCATTGCGGTTCGTTCGCCAAGAGCCTGGCGCCAGGCTATCGCATCGGCTGGGTCGCCGCCGGGCGTTACGCACAGAAGATCGAACGGCTCAAACTCATGACGTCACTGTGCGCCTCGATGCCAGCCCAGGCGGCCATCGCCGATTACCTGCAACACGGTGGTTATGATCGCCATCTGCGCAAACTGCGCTACGCCCTGGAAGAACAGCAAAGCGCCATGCTCGCCGCCATCGCCCGCTATTTCCCCACCCAGACCCGCGTCAGCCAGCCGGCGGGTGGGTATTTCCTGTGGCTGGAACTGCCAGAGCAGATGGACTCGCTGAAACTGTTCCAGATGGCCTTGGCCCAAGGCATCAGCATCGCTCCGGGGCCGATCTTTTCACCGACCCGGCGTTTCGGCAATTGTATCCGTTTGAACTACGGCAGCCCGTGGACCGAAGTGTCGGAGAAAGCCATGGAGACGTTGGGGCGGATTATTCGGTCGTTTTGATATGGGGTTGTCTGTTATTGCCCCATCGCGAGCAGGCTCGCTCCCACATGAGATCTGCTGAGTAGCTGAGAGATTCGTCTCGCCGCAAACCCACTGTGGGAGCGAGCCTGCTCGCGATGGCGGTAGAACAGACAACTTATATTTCAAAGCTCAACGCCCGCCCCCCAAATCCACAAACGTCCCCGTCGCATACGAAGCCTTGTCCGACAGCAACCAGATAATCGCTTCAGCCACTTCATCGGGGCGGCCGCCCCTGGCCATGGGAATCGCCGACTCCAGCTTGCTGACCCGGTCCGGGTCGCCGCTGAGGGCATGGAAATCGGTATAGATATAACCTGGGCGAACCGCATTGACGCGGATTCCTTCCCCCGCCACTTCCTTGGACAGGCCAATGGTGAATGTGTCCAACGCGCCCTTGGAGGCCGCGTAGTCAACATATTCGCCCGGCGCGCCCAGGCGGGCAGCCACCGAGGAGACGTTCACAATACTGCCACCCTGCCCGCCATGCCTGGGCGACATGCGCAGCACCGCGTGCTTGGCGCACAGGATCGGCCCCAGGACGTTGGTCTTCATGATCTTTTGAATGCGAAACTCGGACATTTCGTCAAGCCGGGACTTGTGGGCGACCGTGCCGGCATTGTTCACCAAAGCGGTGACGCGGCCCAACTCAGCGTCCACACGGTCGAACAGCGCGACCACTTCGTCTTCGATACTGACATCCGCCCGCACGGCAATCGCCTGGGCGCCCTTGGCCCGGACCTGTCCGAGCACATCCTGCGCGGCGCCTTCATCGGACTGGTAATTGATGCAGATCCGATAGCCCAGGTCGGCAGCCAACAGCGCCGTGGCTGCCCCGATCCCGCGCCCGCCACCGGTGATGACGATGACTTTATCCACGTTTGCTCTCCCCATTCACGGATAGACGTGCGGCCCAAGAATAGCGTTCACGCTGCGCTTTTGCACAAGCCGTTGTGCTTGCGCTTGGCTCAGCGGGCCAAAGCCCGTAGATCCAGACGTCCATCCAGCAACGGCGGGCACCAGTAGTAGCCCCCCGTGATCGGCCGGCTCATGCGATACAGGCCGTCGGTGATGCCGTCCTCAAGGCCGCTCATGCGCCGCAGTTGGGCCTCGAAAGCGTCGAGGGAGAAACCGAACGCCAGGAACATCAGACCGGCGCGATCCCCTTCAATCCACGGCATGGAGCGGCGTACGACGAAGGCTTCTGGGGCGAAGCTTTCCTGGGCGGTGCGTTTGACGTGGGCCGACGCCGGGGCATCGTCGATTTCCTCGTTGTCGCTCAGGCGCCGGCCCATGATGTTGTCGCGTTCATGGGGCTGCATGGCGGCGAAACCATCCAGATCGTGTTGCCATTGCTGGATCGCCGCGAAACTGCCGCCGCGCACCCCATCGACACCCTGAGCCAGGGCCGCGGCGATGGCCGCTTCATCGTGAGGGTTCTCAGTGCCGTCTTCATAACCGGTCAGGTCATGGCCGGTCATGTGGCGGAAGGCTTCATTCATCTGCACCAGGCGCAACGCCGGGGCCAGAGCAGCCTCGATGGCACGGCTGCGGTGCAGCAGCTCGCCACGGTCTTCGCCGTGTAGCCAGCACCACAGCGCGTGCTGGGTCGAAGGGTTGTCCACGCCTACGCCGGCCAGGGCCGGAAACGCCCGCAGACCTTCGACCTGCGCGCCCAGCGCCTGGACCAGTGACTCGCCAAAACCGATCACCACTCGATCGTCGACTTGCAACAAGAGCTTATCGATCGCAGCCGGCAGCGCCTCGACCGATTCCAGGGCAAAAAACAAGTGACGGGCCTGAGGCGGAACAGGGGTGGCGAGAATGCCGGGCTGGTAGTAGCTCATGTGGACTCCTTTAGAAAGAGCGCAAGTTTACCCGGCGACCGGTGGTTTGTGTGGTTCGCCATGGGGCTGTCGAAGCCCGGAAGCCAAAGATTTTTGTAGGAAGTCTCTTTCAACCCGGTCAGATGACTCGCAACCCGGTTCGGATCGGCAGACTCCCGATTGCCGGACAACCGAAAACGCCCTAGATTGAGTGCCCCCAAAGCTGCTGGCAGAGCGGCTGGCATCCTCAGGACTCATGGAGAACGGTCAGACATGCACATCGCCAAATCGATACTCACGGGCGTTTTTTTCCTGGCCTGTGGAACGACAACGGGCTTTGCCCAGGAACGCGTTGAAGACACCGTCAATGCCGTGATCCAGCCCTTGATGAAACAACAGGACATCGCCGGCATGGCCGTGGCAATCACTCACAACGGTGAACATCAGTACTTCAATTACGGGGTGGCCTCCAAGGACACGAAGCAGGCAGTGACCGACCAGACGCTGTTCGAGATCGGCTCGGTCAGCAAGACCTTCACCGCCACCCTCGGTGCCTACGCCCAGGCCCAAGGCAAGCTGTCCCTGTCGGACCCGGCCGGTCGCTTCGCCCCCGAGCTGAGCGGCAGCGCGCTGCAAGGCATCAGCCTGCTCAACCTTGCCACCTACACGCCGGGTGGCCTGCCGTTGCAGTTTCCTGGCGAAGCGGACCATCCGGACCGGATGTTCGGCTACTACCAGACCTGGAAACCACTCTACCCGGCCGGTACCCAGCGGCTCTATTCAAACCCGAGCATCGGCCTGTTCGGCTACCTGGCGGCCCGCAGCCTGGGACGACCGTTTGATGAGGTGATGGAACAGACGCTGATGCCGGGATTGGGCCTCAAGCACAGCTATGTGCGGGTGCCCAAGGATCAACTCAGCCGATACGCCCAAGGCTACGCGAAGGACGGCAAGCCTGTGCGGGTCGGACCTGGAGCGCTGGACTCCGAGGCCTATGGCGTGAAAACCAGTTCATCGGACCTGATCCGCTTCATCGAGGCTAACCTGCGGCCTGAAAAGCTCGACGCCGATTTGCGGCAGGCCATTACCACGACACACACCGGGTTCTACAAGGTCAGTGGCATGACCCAGGGGTTGGGTTGGGAGTTCTATCCCTACCCGGTCACGCTTGACGCGTTATTAGCCGGCAATACACCGCAGATGGCCCTGATGCCACAAAAAGTGGCACCGCTCGACCCACCCTTGCCCGCGCCGGCTGACAGCTGGATCAACAAGACGGGATCGACCGGTGGCTTCGGTGCCTACGCGGCATTCGTCCCTGGGAAGGATATGGGGATCGTGATACTGGCAAACAAAAACTACCCGATCGAGGAACGGGTGAAGGCCGCGCACAAGATCCTGACGGCGCTGGAGAAACAATAGGCGCCACCATCGCCTGCCCGGTCAATCCTCCAGCGGCTTCGGCGCAGTCATTGGCTTACCTGCCTTGCCCGCCTTGGCGCCTTTGCCTTCCGGGGCTGGCGCGGCTTCAGGCGCGGGAGTCGGGGCTGGCGCCGCCGCTTCCTTTTCTGCTGGAGGCAGTTTATCGACCGTGTCGAAGATGTCCTTCAGCTCAATCGCTCCTGAGTGCTCAAGCTTCTTTTCTCCGTCCTTGCCCACCAGGATGATCTTGGTCTGGGCACCGGCCCCCAACTTGAGTGAACGGATCAGCGCCATGGTGCTTTGCGGGTCCAGGTCTTTGCCGTCACGCTGCCCCATCGTGTTGAGCACGGTGTAAAGCACCAGGTTGCGCTCGGAAAAACCCTGTTTGCCGGCCGGTTCCTCCAGTGCTTTTTTCAAGCTGACCCATGCAGGATCGACGGTGCTCGGCGCGATGACAATCAAGGGGCGGGATTTGCCCTTGTCCGCGGCCAAGGGTGAGTCGCCATCCGCAGCGAACAAGGGACCAGCAATGGCCAGCAAGGTAGCGAAGGTCAACGACCGAATGAGCATGCGCCTCTCCTTTTGATATCTACGCTGTACTGATTGCGCATGGCGGCGATTGTTCCGCGACAGTCGCCCATTACCGCGTCTGCCTGCCTTGAAGCTTAGGCCAGAGGGGTCATTGCGCAACCGTGGCGCAGGAGATGAACAATTTCGTTACAGGAGTCGGGCACAACTTATTTGGGAGCGAGCCTGCTCGCGATGGCGCACAGTCAATCAAGCAGATGTTCTGCTGTACCGGCCTCATCGCGAGCAGGCTCGCTCCCACATTGGTTGATGCGGAGGTGAGTTAGAACGCCAACTTGAACCCGATCATCGCCAGCATCACTGCCAGGCATGGGCGCAGCACCTCATCGGAAATGCGCCCCGACAAGTGACTGCCCAGGTAGATGCCCGGCAACGAGCCGACCAGCAGGTAACCCAGGATGTGCCAGTCCATGTTGCCCATGCTGGCGTGACCCAGGCCAGCGACCAGGGTCAGCGGTACGGCGTGGGCGATTTCAGTGCCCACCAGGCGCTTGGTGACCAGGAATGGATAGAGAATGAACAGTGCGACGGTGCCCAGCGCGCCAGCGCCAATGGAGGTCAGTGCGACCATGACGCCCAATATCAGGCCAGTGACGACGGTGAGTACATTGAGCCGCGAGCCGGTGGGATTGTAGTGACCGCCTGCACGATCATGGGCAAATTGCAGGAGGCGTTTCTTGAACAGAATCGCCAGGGCGGTGGCGAACAGCACAAAACCCAAGGCTTGCTTGATGATCGCGTTCATGGCGTCGGGCGAACTGTGCAGACTGCTGAGAAACCACAGCGTCAATCCAACCGCCGGCACACTGCCCAAGGTCAGCCAGCCGGTGATGGCCCAATCGATGTTGCGGTTTTTGGCGTGAACCAATACACCGCCGGACTTGGTAATCGCCGCGTACAGCAGATCGGTACCCACTGCGGTTGCAGGGTTGATACCAAACCACAACAGAATGGGGGTCATCAGCGAACCGCCGCCCACGCCGGTCATCCCGACGATGAAACCGACGACCAAGCCCGCTATGACTAAACCGACATTACCGAAATCCATTAAGCGCGACCGCATGAAATAAAATCTGGTCGCGAGCATAGCGATTTTTCTTATAACCACCTATACCGATGTGATCTATCTTTATTCCCTTTTCCTCTGACGTTACTGAACCGGCAGGAAGTTAAGAAAGAGCAGACTCTGGGCATAGTTCAGACCGATCCGCCGGTAGCGCTCGTCCAGCATTTGGGTGAGCAGGTCCAGGCGCGCAACGATTTTTCCAAACTCCACAGCAAAGCTGAGATTGCTGCCCTCCTCCGAAATCTCATTGGAAAACAGCAGCGGTTTGCCGTCTTTGTCCAGTCGTTGGCTGAGTATCCAAGTGGCTTTTTCGATGTTGCGCGCCGCGTTGCTGACAAAGCGCGGGTCGATCGTATCGGTCATGTAGAACTCGAGACGATTGCCATGGGCCGTGACCAGCATGCTGCCAATGGCGTAGATGAACGCCCCCACCCGATCCCCCAGGAACTCAGGGCTCATGGCATAGCTCAGGGCGGCCAGGTCCTTCTTGCCGCCCAGGGTCGGCAACGGCTGTTGTTGCTCGATGGCCAGGCGCACCTGCTTTTCAGCAGCTCGGGCGTCGAGAAACCCGGACTTGCGCAACTCTTCGGGGTTGCGCAGATAAAGCTTGTTCATCAGCAGATAGAGGCTTTGCAGGTTGTCATGCATCGCCAGTGTGGCCATGCGGTCAACGCTGGTCTGCAGCAGCTCCTGGGGCCTGGTATTGCTGAACTGCGTGACCATGTCCTGCCCCTGCTGATGACTGCAACCGCTGCCAAGCAACATCAACACGCCGGCCAACAGCGCTGAACAGCGACGTCGCGACACCATCACGAAATGAAAAACACCGGCCATCGAGTCTCGGTCTGGGCTTGGGGAGGCGGTGGGGCTCGCCGCTTCCTGGCCATGGATAGAGCGGCAAAAAACGTAAAAGTGCGATGGACGAGGGAAAACCCCAAAGACGGGAAAGATTCGCATCACTCAATTAGTATGACTTTTTAATTGATTAATCACGATTAATGGCTATATATCCCTTCTAGCCTTTCAAATAGAAAGACTACTAAGCGAATTAAACCTTCATCGCTGTCCGTCTAAACACCGGACTCGACCCGCGTTC
Organism: Pseudomonas sp. NFACC39-1; assembly: GCF_900110355.1. Taxonomy (NCBI): domain Bacteria; kingdom Pseudomonadati; phylum Pseudomonadota; class Gammaproteobacteria; order Pseudomonadales; family Pseudomonadaceae; genus Pseudomonas; species Pseudomonas sp. NFACC39-1. The sequence goes on from NZ_FODL01000019.1 coordinate 49,733, forward strand.
CAAACAACAACAAGACAGGAAGGAAGGTCACACCATGCTTGAATCCAGACATCTGCTCACGGCTCTCGGAGTGTCTCTGATGATCGCCACCTCTGCATCCCAGGCCGCCGGCCTGAGCAATGAACGCGCAGCGTTCGGCAAGACCAACGACGGTACCGCAGTGGAAAAATTCGTACTGCGCAACAGCCACGGCATGGAGGCCACTGTCATCACGTACGGCGGGATCCTCCAGTCACTGATCGTGCCGGACAAGAACGGCCAGGCCGCCGATGTGGTGCTGGGCTTCGACGATGTGCAGGGTTACCAGAAGAACGGCAATGTGTATTTCGGCGCAACCATTGGCCGCTTCGGCAATCGCCTGGCGGGCGGTGCATTCGAGTTGGACGGCAAGCGTTACCAGGTGCCGCAGAACGACAAGAGCAACTCCCTGCATGGCGGACCGCAAGGTTTCGACAAGCGCGTCTGGAAGGCCGAACCCCATGACGGCAAGGACTCGGTGGGCGTGACCCTGACCTACCTGTCGGCCGATGGCGAGATGGGTTTCCCTGGTGCACTGAAAACAGATGTCACCTACAGCCTCAATGAACAGAACGAATTACGCATCGAGTACCAAGCCACCACCGACAAACCCACGGTGCTGAACCTGACCAACCACAGCTATTTCAACCTCGCCGGTGCCGGTAACGGCGACATACTGAAACAGGTCGCGACACTGCACGCCGCCCATTACACCCCGGTGACCGACAAGCTTATCCCCACCGGTGAGTTGGCCCCCGTGGCCGGTACGCCGATGGACTTCACCAAGCCCACCGCCATCGGCACCCATATCAAGGCTGATCACCCGCAGCTCAAATTCGCCGAACCCAAACAGGGCGGTTTCGATTTCAACTGGGCGCTTGACGCCAAGGGTGACGTGAGCAAACTGGCCGCTGATGTCCATGATCCACAGTCCGGACGGCGCTTGCAGCTCTACACCACCGAGCCTGGCGTGCAGTTCTATACCAGCAACTTCCTCGACGGCACGGTCAAGGGCAAGCAAGGCAAGGTCTATCCGCATTGGGGCGCGTTCACTCTGGAAACCCAACACTACCCCGACTCGCCCAACCAGCCGAACTTCCCGTCGACCCGGCTTGACCCCGGCCAGACCTACACCCAGACCATGGTGTTGAAGTTCTCCGCGCAATAAATCCTGCCCTTCGAAAAGATCGTTCTCACCGCGGTGGGGACGATCAACCTTGAATACCTGGTCTATCCTGCTGCCACACGTCTGATGTTCTGCAAACAGGAGGTAGACATGAGGACTCTGGAACTGGCTGGCGAGGCCGTACCGGTGATTGGCCAGGGCACCTGGCGCATGGGTGAAGAACCGTCCCTTCACAAGAAGGAAGTGGCGGCCCTGCGCCTGGGCATCGAATTGGGCATGACGCTGATCGACACGGCGGAGATGTACGCCGAGGGCGGCGCGGAAGAGGTCGTTGGGGAAGCGATCACCGGCCTGCGGGACCAGATTTTCCTGGTGAGCAAGGTGTATCCCCACAATGCCAGCCGCAAAGGCATTCCCCAGGCCTGCGAACGCAGCTTGCGGCGACTGGACACCGATTACATCGACCTTTATCTGCTGCATTGGCGCGGGCAATACCCGCTGGAAGAAACCGTCGAAGCGTTCGAACGCCTGCGCGAAGAAGGCAAGATCGGCCGCTGGGGCGTGTCGAACTTTGATGTCGCGGACCTTGAAGAACTGGCGTCACCGGCCTGCGCCACCAACCAGGTGCTGTACAACCTGCAGGAGCGTGGCATCGAGTTCGACCTGTTGCCCTGGTGCCAACAGCAGCGCATGCCAGTCATGGCTTACTGCCCGGTCGGCCAGGGTGGGCAACTGCTCAAGGACCACACCTTGACGCAGATCGCCGAACGCCATGGCGCAACCCCAGCGCAGATAGCCCTGGCCTGGCTGTTGCGTCAGGACAATGTCATTGCCATTCCCAAAGCCGTTCAGACTGAACATGTGCGCCTGAACGCCGAAGCGGCCAACCTGAAGCTCGCCCCCCAGGATCTGGCGGCGCTGGACTTGATGTTCCCGCAACCTGAGGGCAAGCAGCGGTTGGCGATGGTTTAGCACGCCCCGAGCGACGCGCTTTTCGTGGCGAGGGAGTTTGCTCCCGCTGGGGGCCGTAGGAGCTGTCGAGTGCAACGAGGCTGCGATCTTTCCCCAGACACTTGAGTCTCAAGCGAAAGATCAAGAGATCGCAGGCTTCGCCAGCTCCTACAGAGCCCAGCGGGAGCATTCCCAACAACACTGGCGCATCCGTCAGAACAAGCCCATCTGCCCCCCCACCAGGGTCGAGAAATCGTCATCCACAAACGGCAGAATCGCGTCCGCCACCGGTTGCAGCTGTTTGGTCACGTAATGGTCGTAATCGATCGGTGCGCTGCGGGTTTCCAGCGGCTCGGGGCCGGCGACCGTGATCACGTAGCTGATCCACCCGCCGTTCTGGTACTGCCGCGCCCGGCCCTGGCGCTGGTTGAACTCGTCAGCCAGTCGCGCGGCCCGCACATGCGGCGGTACGTTGCGTTCGTAGTCTTCCAGAGGCCGGCGCAAGCGCTTGCGGTAAACCAGCCGATCATCGAACGCTCCGGCCAGGGTCTGCTGCACATAATCGCGCACATAATCCTGGTAAGGCTTGCGGTGGAAGATCCGCCCATACAGCTCCTGCTGGAACTGCCGGGCCAGCGGCGACCAGTCGGTGCGCACGGTTTCCAGGCCCTTGTAGACGATCTCGTCGCTGCCGTCGGCGCGGGTTACCAACCCGGCATAGCGCTTCTTGCTGCCCTCTTCCGCGCCACGAATGGTGGGCATCAGAAAACGTTTGAAATGGGTTTCGAACTGTAACTCCAGTGCGCTCTCCAGCCCGAACTCATCACGCACGTGTTCGCGCCACCACTGATTGACGTATGCCACCAGTTCCTGGCCAATGGACGCTGCCTCTTGCTGACCGTGGGCCCGGCGCAACCAGACGAACGTGGAGTCGGTATCACCGTAAATCACCACATGCCCCCGGGCTTCGACCAACTGCCGGGTGCGCTGCATGATCTGGTGACCCCGCAGGGTGATGGATGACGCCAGCCGCGGATCGAAGAAACGGCAGCCACTGGAACCGAGCACGCCATAGAAGGCGTTCATGATGATTTTCAGTGCCTGGGACAGCGGTGCATTGTGTTCACGCTTGGCGGTTTCCCGGCCTTCGGCCACCCGCGCCACGATGGCCGGCAGGCAATGCCGCGTGCGGGAGAAACGTGCCCCGCGAAAGCCCGGCACCGACTGGCTTTCGTCCGGGTGGCGCAGGCCTTCGATCAGGCCTACCGGGTCGATCAGGAAGGTGCGGATGATCGACGGATACAGGCTCTTGTAGTCCAGCACCAGCACCGACTCGTAGAGCCCCGGCTGGGAATCCATGACAAAACCACCCGGGCTGGCCTCGGGCGGGCGCTGGCCTAGGTTCGGCGCGACGAAACCCTGGCGGTGCATGAGCGGCATGTACAAGTGGGTGAAGGCCGCCACCGAACCACCGCTGCGGTCCGCCGGCAGACCGGTGACGCTGGCCCGCTCCAGCAGGAACTTGAGCAGCTCGGTCTTGGCGAAGATCCGCGTCACCAGCTCACAGTCCTTGAGGTTGTAACGGGCCAGGGCCGGTTTGTCCTCGGCAAACATGCGGTTGATCTCGTCCATGCGCTGGTACGGGTTGTCGATGGACTTACCCTCTCCCAACAGCGTCTGGGCGACATTTTCCAGGCTGAACGAAGGAAAACTCCAGGTCGCCGAACGCAGCGACTCAATGCCGTCGATGATCAGCCGGCCGGCCGCCGAGGCGAAAAAGTGATTGTTGCGCGCGCCATGCTCACGCCACTGCATCTCCTCCCCGCCTCGCCCCAGGCGTAGCGGCACGGCCAGGCGCCGGGCGTGCTCATGCAACACGCGCAAATCGAACTGCACCAGGTTCCAGCCAATGATCGCGTCGGGGTCGAAACGGGCAAACCAATCGTTGAGTTTCTTGAGCAGCAAAGTGCGCGATTCACAATATTCGAGCTGGAAATCCACGGCAGTATCGTCGCCATTGGGCGGGCCGAGCATATACACCTGACGTTCGCCGCAGCCTTCAAGGGCAATGGAGTACAAATCGCCCTGGGCGGTGGTTTCGATGTCCAGGGACACCAGACGCAATGGCGGACGATAATCGGGCGCCGGTTTCATCTGGGCGTCCAGCAGCAGGCCATCGGCGGCCTCGGTGCCACCGAACCAGACTGGCGCGGTGATGAAACGCTCCATCAGGTAGCGTTCCGGCGGACGGATGTCAGCTTCGAACACATCCACGCCGGCGCGACGCAAGGTTGTGTCCAGGCGCATCAGTTGGGCATGTTGCCGGCAATACAGGCCCAGCACTGGTCGATGCGCGAAATCCAGCAGGTCCAGGGGACGCAACTCAACGTCCTTCTCCCCTTGCAGCAAGGCTTCGACCTGACCGCGCTGAATCTGCGGCACGAATGCCACCGACGGTTGCACCGGCAGGCGCACGCGACGGGGGCCGGCGTCGGTCGCCAGCCAGAATTCGACTTCGGTGCCGGCCGGGGTATCGCGCCAATGCCGGGTCAGGACGAAGCCCTGCTGTAAATCCACCGCTGCAACCTCGAATTTTGCGTAAGTTGCGATTCTACCTGTGGCGCGGGGATTTATCTGTGGGAGCAAGGCTTGCCCGCGATGAAGACGGCGCAGTCTCCCAGGGAAACGAGGCGCCCGCATCGCGGGCAAGCCTTGCTCCCACAGTGGCGAAAAATCCCCTCGCCCCAACAGTGTATGGCCTCACTTGGGTGGTGAACTCACCGGCAATGACGCTTTTGGACGACTGACTGCCGCTTTAGCGCTTGCTCTGCGCCGTTGGGTCTACGATTCTTAAACCACCCGCAAAAACAACACCTGAGGCTTCCCCATGAAAACCGTCGCGCAGTTGCTCCGGATCAAAGACGAGAAAAACCAGCAAGTGCACACCATCTCACCGGACGACATGGTGCTGCAGGCCCTGATGCGCATGGCCGAGAAAAACGTCGGTGCTTTGCTGGTGGTGAAGAACGGCGAAGTACTGGGGATCATCAGTGAGCGCGACTACGCACGCAAAATGGTCCTGCATGGCCGCTCTTCAGTCGGCACGAAAGTGAGCGACATCATGGTGTCACCCGTGATCACGATAGACCCCCACCAGAATGTCGAAGCCTGCCTGAGCATCATGACCGAAAAGCATCTGCGGCATTTGCCGGTGGTAGAAAACGGCAAGCTTGTCGGTCTGCTGTCCATTGGTGACTTGGTCAAGGAAGCGATTGCCGAGCAGGCGGACCTGATCCGACAACTGGAGCAATACATTCGCGGCGAATGACCCGCTCGGGCGGGTTGCTCAATCTCAACCGCCTTCTATATTGAAGGAGTTGTTCCTGCCGAGCATCCCGATGGCCGATACCGACCGACTGATCATTTGCGAACATTGTGATGCGGTGTACGAGCCGATGGTGCTCGCTGCGCATCAGAAAGCCTCGTGCGTGCGATGTGGCGCGGTGATCCAGCGCTACAACGGCCTGACCATTGAACAGCGCCTGGCCTTGAGCGTAACGGCAGCGGTGTTATGGGCCTTCGCCAACATCTATCCTGTGATGAGCATCCGTCTCCAGGGCCTGAGCAACAGCGCGACGCTGTGGGATTCCATCGTGGCGCTGAGCCAGGGCCCCATCACCTTCATCGCCCTGGTGGCCGCGGTGGCGATCATCATCGCACCGGTCTTTCAGTTGGCTCTGCTGATCTGGGTGCTGGCCTATGCCTACGCCAACCAACGAGCGCCGGGGTTCAGCCTGTGCATGCGCGGCCTGGAAACCCTGCGGCCGTGGAGCATGCTGGAGGTTTGCCTGTTGGGTGCGCTAGTGGCGGTGATCAAACTCGCCGGGCTGCTGGACGTGCTGCCGGGCATCGGCCTGTTTGCCCTGGCCGCCCTGAGTCTGCTGATGATCCGCATCGCCGGACGCGACGTGCGCGATTTGTGGGACAACCTATGAACCGCGAACCGTTGCCTCCCCCGCCCTTGGCCCGCGACCTGAACCTGTGCCTGTGCCACAGCTGCGGCCTGGCCTGTGACATGAGCGACGAGCCCGAAACCTGCCCCCGCTGCGACGCCCCGCTGCACCGGCGCAAACCCGACACGCTCACTCGTACCTGGGCTTACATGCTGGCGGCGTTGGTGTTCTACATTCCGGCCAACCTGCTGCCGGTGATGAATACCCAGATGCTCGGGGATGGCGCCGACAGCACCATCATCAGTGGTGTCATCGAATTCTGGCAAGGCGGCGCCTGGGACATCGCCCTGATCATTTTCATCGCCAGCATCGCGGTGCCAGGCATCAAGTTCGTGGTGTTGACCTTGCTGCTGGTCACCGTGCAGCGGCGCAGCACCTGGGCCCAGGTTCAGCGGGCGAAACTGTATCGGCTGGTGGAAGTCATCGGTTATTGGTCGATGCTCGACGTGCTGGTCGTGGCGCTGGTGGCGGCGCTGGTGAAGTTCCAGGCACTGAGCGATATCGAACCGCGACCGGGCATCCTGTTTTTTGGCCTCGTGGTGCTGTTCACCATGCTGTCGGCCATGAGCTTCGACCCGCGCCTGATCTGGGACACCCCACCATCCGAGGAGGCCATGGATGAAGTCGCAAGCCACTGACGGGCAGCAACCGGCACCCGGTCGCGCCCACGTCACCAGCCGCCGCTGGACGGTGTCGCTGGTATGGATAGTGCCGATCATCGCGGTGCTGGTAGGGCTGTCCCTGGTGGTCAATAACTGGCTGCAGGAAGGTCCGACCATCACCATTACCTTCAAGACCGGCCAGGGCCTGACCGCCAACAAGACACCGGTGAAATACCGCAACGTGGTCATCGGCCAGGTCACCGACGTGCAGTTGAGCGACGACCAGAAGAACGTCACCGCTACGGTCAAGCTGGCCAAGACGGCGGATACCTTCACGCATGAGGACTCGGTGTTCTGGGTCGTACGGCCGCGCATCGGGGCTGGCGGCATTTCCGGGATCGATACCCTGCTGTCGGGGGATTTCATCGGGGCCGACGCCGGTCAGTCGAAGGTTCGTGCCAAGTCCTTTACCGGCCTGGAAGCCCCGCCACCGATCACCTACGGTGAACCGGGCAAGCGCTTCACCCTGCATTCCCAGGACCTCGGCTCACTGGACATTGGCTCGCCGGTGTACCTGCGCAAGATTCCGGTGGGCCAAGTAGTGTCCTATGCGCTGGATGCCGATGGCAAAGGGGTCAACATCGACGTATTCGTCAATGCGCCCAACGATGTCTACGTCACCGAAAACACCCGATTCTGGAACGTCAGCGGCGTGGATGTGAACGTCGGGGCCAACGGTTTTGCGGTCAAGACCGAATCACTCTCGGCGCTGCTGGTGGGCGGCATCGCGTTTCGGGCACCGGAATACAGCCCCAACGACACCCCGGCCAACGAGGACAAGACGTTCGAGCTGTTTGCCGACCAGCAGAGCGCCCTGGCCCCGCCGGATGGCAAGGCACAATACCTGGCTTTACGTTTTGATCAGGCACTACGCGGCTTGCGGGTCGGGGCGCCGGTCGAATTCCTGGGCGTCGAAGTGGGCAGGGTTGTAGCCATCAACCTGGATTTCGATGAGAAGCAACGCAGCTTTCCGGTCAACGTCGGCGTGGTGATTTATCCCCAGCGCCTGGGGAAAGCCCATGAGAAGCTGCTCAAGTCCCTCAATCACAACCCGGACGACGAAGCGGCCGGCGCTCGCCTGATCGGCAGTTTCGTCGAGCGCGGCCTGCGTGCCCAGGCCCGCAGCGGCAACCTGCTGACCGGGCAGTTGTACATCTCGCTGGACTTCTACCCCAAGGCCGAAAAAGTCGCTTTCGATGCTAACGCTCGCCCCGTCCGCGTGCCGACCATCCCGGGCAGTCTCCAGCAACTGCAAGAACAACTGCAGGCCATGGTCGAGCGAATCAACAAGCTGCCCCTGGAAAGTGTGGCCAGCAACTTGAACGGCAACCTGGTGGAATTGCGCAAAGGCCTGGCCCAGTTCAACAGCAAGACCTTGCCAAGCGTGCAAAACACCTTGCAGGACGTGAGCAAGACCCTGCAATCGGCCAACTCGACCCTGGCCGAAGATTCGCCGCAACGCGAACAACTGACCCAGACCCTGGACGATCTTGGGCGTATGTCGCGTTCGTTGCGCGAGCTGTCCGACTACCTGAGCCGCCATCCCGAATCACTGCTTCGCGGCCGTCCCAAGGATGCACCGGCGCAAAATCTCACATTGCCGGTGAAAGAATGACTACAGGAGCACGCCCCATGCCGCCGATGCTGAAACTTACCCTGGTTGCCTTGGCGCTGCTGCTTGCTGCCTGCCGCGGCGACCCGATTCAGTACCACACCCTCAGCCCCGCTCAACCGGCCGGCCAGCCACGCACGAACATGGACATCCAGCTCGAGCAGGTGAGCGTTCCGCCTCAAGTGGACCGCGCGCAAATGGTCATTCGCCAAGGCAACAGCGGGCTGGCGATTCTGGAAACGCAATGGTGGGGCGCCAGTCTGGCCGATGAACTGCACAGCAGCCTGGACGAACAACTGAGCAACCCCGGCGCCCCGAAGTTATTGCTGCGGGTGGATGTGCAGCGCTTCGATTCGATCCCTGGCCAATATGCCCGCATGGACGTGCAATGGCGCCTGCGTGAGCTGAGCAACGAAGCCCGTACCCTGACCTGTCGTAACAGCCTGCAAACGCCGGCGGGAAGCAGCATCGACGAACTGGTGACGGCTCATCAGCAAAATGTCCGGCAGTTTGTCGGCCTCGTTGAGCAAGCTGCCGCCCGAAACGCGTGCCCTTGACCAGGGGCGTGCGCTCCTTTTGAACGTTCGCCTGAGACTCAATCGTCCAGAAAAGCTCGCAGCCTCGCTGCGCTCGACAGCTCCTACAAGGGCCAGTGCAGCGACAGCACCGGCGCAATGCGTGGATGGCGGTCGATGCGCTCCAGTAGCTCGTAGAATGGCGGTCGGGCGTTTAGCATGGCCTGCCGCGTGTCTTCCCACTTCGTGACCACTGCCGCCAGGATATCCAGTGCGCCCGGCTCGGCACCGCTGAGAAAAGGGCGAGCCGCAAACTGGTCGGCAAACAGCGCCCAGTTGCGATACAGCCGCTGCCGGGTGCCCGTTACCAATTGCTGCCGAGTCGCTTCATCAGCGTCGACCAGCCAACGCTCTGGAAAATCGATGATGCCGATGGGCGTGTAGCAATTGGCGACGATATAGACCAAGCCCCGTATGGCTTGAGCACGTTGGGCGGGATCTTCCGGCAGCAACTTCGATTCGGGGAAAACCAGGCCGAGGTGAATCAGAATTGCCGCAGCCTCGGTCAGCACCGAACCGTCCGGTAACTGCAAGGTCGGGACCTGTATTTGAGGATTTAACGTTTTGAGTTCTTTCGCCGCCTCGTTGTCTTCGGTCGAATAGGCATCGACGCGGCGATAGGGCACGCCACACAGGCACAGAGCGATCTCCACAGCCGAGGAGCCCGATTGCCTGTAACCAAATAACTGATACATGAACTTGCCTCCTGCGTTGGGATAGCCGGTAGAACCCGCAAGCCGATCAGTGTTCCACCCGGCAGACGACACGCACACTCTTGAGCCTGCCCGCATGCAGGCTGGACCGATCATTGATGCCGGCTGGCAGCAACTCAACGAGCTATCACCGCCGTCGATATTCACCATCAGGCCAATGAAGTTCTCTTGATTGGCGCCCCGGACAACAATGGCTCCACACCAACCAACTGCATCCCCGGAGCACACCATCATGAAACGTCAAATCATCCTCAGCCTCGCTTTCTCGGTACTGGCAGCCAACGCATTCGCCGCCACCTCCCACCCGGTCGTTGCCGAAGGTGGCTCTGATCGACTGATCGAAAAACGTGTTGCCGAAGGCGGCTCCGATCGTCTGATCCAGAACCGCGTTGCCGAAGGTGGCTCTGATCGCCTGATCCAGAACCGCGTTGCTGAAGGTGGTTCCGATCGCCTGCAACAGAATCGCGTCGCTGAAGGTGGCTCTGATCGCCTGATCCAGAACCGCGTTGCCGAAGGTGGTTCCGATCGTCTGCAACAGAACCGCGT
>NZ_FODL01000019.1:59958-65528 GCF_900110355.1 Pseudomonas sp. NFACC39-1
GTGGTTCCGATCGTCTGCAACAGAACCGCGTCGCTGAAGGTGGTTCCGATCGTCTGCAACAGAACCGCGTTGCTGAAGGTGGTTCCGATCGTCTGACTCAGAACCGTGTATGAGTTGTTCAATCCAAATGCGTGACGAAACCCAACTCAATGTGTGGCGAAGGAGCCCCCTCGCCACAATGCTTCAAACACCTCTGGAACCTAACGCATCACAATGAACGCCCGGCCTTATCCGCCGGGCTTTTTTTTTGCCCACTGATTACCTAGCGCCCCGCAGCCCGCGTCATACAACGCCGGTAACGCTCATCCACCCGCTTGGCGAACCACGCCGTGGTCAGCTTGCGCGTGATTTTCGGGCTCTTGAGCACGATTCCCGGCAACACCGCCCGGGGTAACTGTTTGCCCTCGGCCTTCTCAGCCAATTCGAATACCCGCTTGTACAGTTTGCTGTCCTCGAATGCCAAGCTGTCGCCCTGCTCCAACTGGTCGCGAATGGTCGGGTTGCGCATCCCCAGCGACTTGCCCAAGGTGCGCACCGCCAACTCGGTGCTGCCTGGCATGATGGAATCATGCAAGATCAAATCGCCGTCGAGGGCCAGGGGGATGCCTGAGGCACGACTCACCGCATGCTGAAATGCCGCGTTACGACTGGCGTACCACCCGGCATTGAAATCGGCGAAACGATACAGCGGTTCGGTGTAGCTCACCGGATACCCCAGCAGATGCGCAATACCGAAATACATCCCGCCGCGACGACTGAACACCTCCCGACGAATCGACCCCTCCACCGCATAGGGATAATCCCGGGCATTGGCCTGGGCAAAGGCGATGCTGACCTGCATCGGCCCGCCGGTGTGCACGGGATTGAAGCTGCCGAACAGCGTCTTGCCCAAAGGCACCATGCCAATGAAGTCATCGAAAATCGCACTCAACTCCTTCTCGCTACGCGCGGCATTGAGCCGATCACTGTAGCTTTTGCCATTGGGCGAACGCACCTGGAGCGCGCCGCTGATCAACAGATCTGGAATGTGCATCTTTGCCGCCCGACGGTCGATTTCCTGCCGGGCGATCTTGCCCAACCCCGGCACCGCCGGATCAGCCTGGAATGTCGATTCCTGTTCAGTCACCGCCAGGACAGAACAGATATTCTGCGTCGTGGGTGAGATTTGCTGAGCGGCAAAAGCCACGTAGATATCCGTCGCCCAGCCTTCGCGATCGACGGTCTTGGCCGGCAGCAATCGCACGATCTGCGCCTTGACCTCGGCGGGTTGACGCTCAGGCTCCTGCGCCTGGCGGGTGCCGCAACCGGCCAGGGCCAGCAACGCGGTGAGACTTATCATCAAACGATTGAGTTGCATGTTGCTCCATCAAGTCTGTTATTGCGCAGCAACCATACGATCAAAAGCAGACATGGGCTATGTCCCGTTCATCTGGGCAACAAAATAGTCCGGGAACAACACGAGTTCGACCGCCACCAGAATCCTCCCGGCGGAGCCCGCATTGTGGGAGCAAGGCTTGCCCGCGATGACGGTGGCACATCCAGCATTGATGCAAGCTGAGCCGCCGCTATCGCGAGCAGGCTCGCTCCCACAGGGTTGACCGCAGATGCTCACAGTTTCAGTCCACACCACAAGCCCAATGTGGGAGCGAGCCTGCTCGCGATGACGGTGGCACATTCGGCATTGATGCCAACTGGCCCCCCACTATAGCGCGCAGGCTCCCACAGGAAATCCAGCCTCGATCAAATCCCGCTTAACGCCAGATCCATCGCAAAGTAGGTGAAGATCAGGTCCGCCCCGGCGCGTTTTATCGCGCCAAGACTTTCTCGCACTACGCGGGCTTCGTCGATGGCGCCGGCCTGGGCGGCGAACTTGATCATCGCGTACTCTCCGCTGACCTGATAGGCCGACAGGGGCAGGTTCGAAGCCTGGCGAATGTCGCGGATGATATCCAGGTACGCGCCGGCAGGTTTGACCATCAGTGCATCGGCCCCTTCCTGCTCATCGAGCAAGGATTCGCGCAGGGCTTCACGGCGGTTCATCGGGTTCATCTGGTAGCTTTTGCGGTCGCCTTTCAAAGCACTGCCGCCCGCCTCGCGGAACGGGCCGTAGAGCGCCGACGCGAATTTGGTTGAATAGGCCATGATTGCCGTCTGGCTGAAACCGGCTTCGTCCAGGGCTTTGCGAATGGCCTGGACCTGCCCGTCCATGGCGGCGGACGGCGCAATCACATCGGCCCCGGCACGGGCGGCCGCCACGGCCTGTTTACCCAGGTTGAGCAAGGTCCGATCATTGTCCACCTCATGCCCATGAAGCACCCCGCAATGGCCGTGATCGGTGTACTCACAAAAACAGGTGTCGGACATCACGATCATTTCCGGTACCGCGTCCTTGCAGATCCCGGCCATGCGCGACACCAGGCCGCGCTCGTTCCAGGTGTCGCTGCCATCGCTGTCCAGGTGATGGGACACGCCAAAGGTCATCACGGCCTTGATACCGGCACGGGCATAGCGCTCGATCTCACCGGCCAGTTTCGATTCAGGAATGCGCGCCACGCCCGGCATGCTCTTGATCGGCACAAAGTCATCGATTTCTTCTTCGACGAAAATCGGCAGCACCAGATCGTTCAGGGTGAACTCGGTTTCCTGGAACAGGCTGCGCAGACTCGCATTGCGACGCAGGCGACGTGGACGTGCTTCGGGGAACTGGCTAGACATGGGACTCCTGGAAAATGGCTGTTCGATCGCAGGGGACAAAGCTTATGCCCTCACCGTCCTTGGGCACAAACGTCGGCCGAAAAACAGAGTTTTACCGGCCGGGCAATAATCGGCTTACAAGGTCAGCGAGCCATTGATGCAGGTCACCACCGCACCACCAATCCAGACGTCCTCGCCCACCTGCTCAACATGAATCCGCCCCGCCCGGCCCATGGTCAAGCCCTGGCTGACCACATAGCGCGACGGAGCCAGTCCCTTGGCCAACATCCACTGGGCCAGCCCGGCGTTCAGGCTGCCGGTGGCAGGATCCTCCGGCATGCCGTCGCCGGCAATGAAACCGCGCACTTCAAATTGCGCCTCGTCGCCATCCACGGCCGGTTGCCAAGGTGCGATGACACCCACGGCCAGATCCAGCAACTGCGGGTAATCGGGCTTGAGTGCCAACACTTGCTGGCGATTCTTGAGCATCAAGGCCAGCCAACCGGCACCATTATCAACCCACTGCGCCTCGACAATCGCCTCGGCCTGCAACCCCAGCCCCTTGCGCACCCGCTCCAACACTTCAGCCTCTAGCGGGCCGGACTTGAGCAAGGATGGCGCCTGAAAAGCCAAGCCGAAATCGCTGCGGCGAATTCTTACCAGGCCAACGCCACATTCCTGAACGATCTGCGGCCCTTTCGGCACACCTCCAGCCTCCAACCAGGCATGACAACTGCCCAAAGTCGGGTGGCCGGCAAACGGCAGTTCAGTCGAGGTGGTAAAAATTCGCACCCGGTAATCGGCCTCGGGATGCTGCGGCGCCAGCAGGAAAGTGGTTTCGCTGAGGTTGGTCCAGTTGGCAAAAGCGGCCATGCGCTCGTCACTGATCTCGTCTGCCCCGAGCACCACCGCCAGCGGATTACCCTTGAGCGGCACTTCACTGAACACATCCAATTGCTTGAAATTGAAACAGCTCGTCATCGGTCCACTCATTCCGGAATTTTCAACCCGCGTGCCACTGCCGGCCGCGCCAGGAAACGCTCCAACACCCGCGTAACATTCGGGAAATTCTGGATACCCACCAGATCCCCCGCTTCATAAAAACCGATCAAGTTGCGCACCCATGGAAACGTAGCGATATCGGCGATGGTGTAGCGCTCGCCCATGATCCAGTCCCGGCCTTCAAGACGACCCTCAAGCACCTTGAGCAGACGTTTGCTTTCCTCGACGTAACGGTCACGAGGTCGCTTGTCTTCATAGTCCTTGCCCGCGAACTTGTTGAAGAAACCCAACTGCCCGAACATCGGCCCGATCCCGCCCATCTGAAACATCAGCCATTGGATCGTCTCGTAGCGCGCTGCCGACTCCTGGGCCAGCAACTGCCCGCTCTTGTCCGCCAGATAAATCAGAATCGCCCCGGACTCGAACAACGCCAACGGCCGATCCCCCGGCCCATGAGGGTCGAGAATCGCCGGGATCTTGTTGTTGGGGTTCAGGGAGAGGAACTCGGGAGACAGCTGATCGTTGCTGGCAAAATCCACTTTGTGAGGCTCATAAGGCAGGCCGATTTCCTCCAGCATGATCGAGACTTTCACGCCGTTGGGGGTCGGCAAGGAGTAGAGCTGGATCCACTCCGGGTATTGGGCGGGCCATTTTTGGGTGATGGGGAATGGGGTTAGGTTGGGCATGGGGCGAGCTCCAGAGTAAGGGGAAGAAGACGGAGCTTAATTCAGAACCGTATCTGTAGCATCACGTTACAGCATGAGCCACTAACATAAGCGATATCAATCATCCACATCTTTTATAGATTCCAGCCAGAGATAAAAATACTCCTTCTGCAATTGAGGATCACTCACTATATCCTGATCTTCATAATCAAATATATTAACAAGACTGGATCTTGTGGCACGCTTACCTAAAACATGTTCATAAGCTGCTATACCTGACGACATTTGTGAGGACATGCTTGAAGGACGTACACTACGCTTAGCCCCTTTACATAGAAACTTTGAACTCGCGTGCTCTTTTATAATTTTACCAAGACACTCATACACATCTGCCCCGAAGTATTTTTTTGACTCTCCATTGTTGAAGGTCAGCAGAATTGTTGCTTTTCGTTCATCAACATCGAGTAGAACCTCTGCTCTCTTACCATCTTTAATGATGGGTATGATTTTTTTCGTCATTTGTCATTTCCTCTGAGGGTTGGGCAAAGAATATCCTACGTAGGAACCGTCTTTCTTTAATGGAGTAACTCCAATAATATCTTCTACCTTTACTCGATCAGGTATTGCAATCTCGTGCTCATAACTATAGGGAACATCCTCACGCGGAAGCTCTTTATTAACATCCCTCCCGTGAATTTTTTTCAGAACATAAAGATACCCTTTTTTAGTTTCGTATTTTGTTCCAAAATAACGCCCCACCTCAACACTCGTTGTTGTACTAACAAAGTTACTTGGCGGATTTCTATTATCCCAAATATGCAGCAGCAGATCAGTGCTTTTCCCTAAGCTCACAAAGCCCTCCTTAAAAATGACCTCTGGTCCCCTTAAATCTCCGCGGTAAAGATATGTAGGTTTGGGTGGCGATGCTTCCCCTTCATTTACCCCAACCTTACCCGCCGGATCCCGCTCCCCAACCGCTGACCTGCACCCACCCTTCCCCGGACAATCCACCAACCCCAACGGATCCACCCACCCCGTCGGGTTCAGGGTGTAGCGATATCCGTTAAGCCCACCCGCCAATTTGCTCGGGTCGGGCGTCAAGTAACGGCCGGTCTCGGGATTGTAGTAGCGGTGCCGGTTGTAGTGCAGGCCGCTTTCGGGGTCGAAGTATTGGCCCTGGAAACGCAGCGGTTGTTCCAGCTGTTCGCC
>NZ_FODL01000019.1:65723-67889 GCF_900110355.1 Pseudomonas sp. NFACC39-1
TCGGGATTGTAGTAGCGGTGCCGGTTGTAGTGCAGGCCGCTTTCGGGGTCGAAGTATTGGCCCTGGAAACGCAGCGGTTGTTCCAGCTGTTCGCCGCCGCCGTGCTGAATCTCGCGGACTTGGCCGTAGCCCTTGTAGCGCGCTGACCAGACGATGGTGCCGCCGTAGTTGGTCAGTTCCTGGGGCGTGCCCAGGTGGTCGAGGTGGTAGTAGAACGGGCAGGCGTTCGGGCCTTTGCCGTCGAGCAGGGCCAGTGGGCGGAAGGTGCCCGGTTCGTAGACGTAGCTGCGGTGGTGGCGCGGGCTGCTTTCGGCGACGACCTGGTCGCCTTGCCAGAAAAATTCTGTGGTCAGGCCGTCCACGGTCTTGCTGATGCGTCGGCCAAAGGCGTCGTAGCGGTAGGATGTTTCGCGTCCGTCCGCCGTGGTGACGCCGATCAGCCGGTGTTGGCTGTCGTAGCGGTATTCGCTGACGAGGCACTGGGCCTTGCCGCGCCGTTCGCGGATCAGGTTGCCGAAGGCGTCGTAGTCGTAGTGGCGGTCGCCCTCCATCAGCAGGCGGTTGCCCTTGAGGGTGGTCGGACCCGGGCGGTCCTGCATCAGCAGGTTGCCGGCCGGGTCGTGGGCGAAGTGTTCCGACGGCTCGCTGTGGGAATAGTCGATGCCAATCAGGCGATCCAGCGGGTCGTACTGGTAATGACGGCGGTTGCGGTTGTCGGAAATGGACTGCAGGTTGCCGTTGGCGCTGTAGGCATAGTCGCGCCAGAACAGTTGCTGCTGGTGCTGCCATACCGTCTGGGCCTTGAGCCGGCCCTGTTCGTCGTAGGCGTACTGGCTGAGCAGCAGGCCTTGCTGGCGCTGCACTTCGCGACCGCCACGGATCTGGTGCCCGGTCAAGCGCGAGCCGTTCAGGTCGATGGCCGTCAGCGCGCCACCCCGGGCGTAGTGGTAGTCAAGCTGGCTGTTGTCCGGCAGGCGCAGGTGGTTGAGGCGCCCGCAGGCGTCGTAGCGATAACGCAGGGTGCCCCAGCCCTGGTGTTCGCTGATCAGCCGGTCCTGGGCGTCGTATTCGAAGGCCAGCGGGTGATCGCTGCCGTCGTTGACGTGGACCAGCCGGCCCAACCCGTCATAGCGGTATTCGATGGCCTGGCCGTCGGGCAAAGTCTTGACCAGCAGCCGCCCGGCCGCGTCGCGTTGGTAGCGGGTGACCCATTGGGCGCCGTCCGCGCCGTGCTCGGTTTTCTCCAGCAGGTGGCCGTTGAGGTCGTAGGCATAGGCGGTGCGTTGCCCGTCAAAGCCGATCTGCTGTCGGATCAATCCGTTGGGGGTGTAGTCCAGCTGATATTGTTCGCCGGATTCGTTTTCGATCTCGGTCAGCAACAGCCGGGCCGAGTCGTAGCGATACTTCAGTTCGCTGCCATCGGGATTGAGGCGGCGGCTGATCAGGTGCAGGTCGTCGGCGTATTCATAGCGGGTGGTCCGCCCCAGCTCATCGCGCTCGGCGGTGACCTTCCCGTAGGCGTTGTAGCACCAGGCGCGGGTCGCGCCACTCGGCAAGGTGGTTTCGAGCAGGCGGCCCACCGCGTCCCATCGGTAGTGCGTGACGGCGCCGTGTGGGTCCTGGCGGGTCAGCAAACGCCCCAGGGCGTCGTAGGAAAAACACCGCTGCCCGCCGTCCGGCAGGGTTTCTTCTGTCAGTTGGCCCAACTGATTGCGGGTAAACCGGTGCTCGCCACCGTCCGGGTAACGGATCGCCAGCAGTTGCCCTTGGGCGTCGTAGTCATAAGCGGTGCGTTGTTGATCCGGGGCGATAGCCTCGATCACATCGCCCTGGGCGTTGCGCCGGTAGGTCCACACGGCTTTGCCGCGCGAACGGGCGTGCAGGAAACCGTTGCGGTATTCGTAGGACGTGGGCTCATCGTCCGGTGGAATCAGCGCCACCAACCGTCCGGCTTCGTCGTAGCGGTATTCGGTGACGGCACCCAGCGGGTCCTGTTCGGCGATCAGCCGGCCCTGTGGGTCATAGGCCTTGAGGTGCTGGCCGCCATCGGGCTCGACCTTGCGCACCAGCCGCGCCCGCTCGTCGTGGACGTACACCTCCTGGCTGCCATCCAGGTGCTGGACCGTGACCTGCCCGTCCTCGCCCCAGGTGTAGCGGCTGTCCATC
>NZ_FODL01000021.1:0-50195 GCF_900110355.1 Pseudomonas sp. NFACC39-1
GCTGGCCGTTGATGGTGACTTTGTCCGAGCCTTCGGCCATGAACTGCGGCGGCATCGGTGGGTGCTTGGTGCAGATCACCAGGTCTTCCGGTCGGGTCTCTGTGCCGGGGGCGGGTGTGGCGACGGTGGGGCGCCACATCTGCGAGAAGAAGTTGCCGGCCATGTCCAGGTAGCTGGGCTCGGCTTCTTCTTCCGGCTCGGACATGTCCAATTCGGTGCCGGCCGGCGCGACCTGGGAAACAACCGCCCCGGCGGCGCGGGCCGAGGGGATGTTGTTGGTAAAGGTGTCCTTGGAGCCGGTGAGGATGTTGGCCTGCACCGTGGGCGGGAAGAGCGCGTTGCCAATGCCTTCGCAGATATTGCTCAGGCCTTCGTCGGCCCCGGTCTTGCTCATGGCAAGGCCCACGACCGCGCCCACCACCGCGCCGAGCAGGAAGCAACCCAAGCCACCCGTGGCGACGGTGATGCCGGTGGCGGCCACCACGGCAGCGGTCGCCAGGGCGGTGATGGCGATGTTCGCCGCCACTTCCAGTACGCCGCCGAGAATGTCGGCCATCATCGAGGTGTGGTTCAGTGCATCGCCCAGGCGAGCGGCCCAGAGCGCGTCAGACATGCCGGGGGCTCATCGTTGCGCGCTGAAGTGTTTCGATGTCCATTGCGCCTATCTCCTTGGCGGTAATTGATGGTCCGTCGCGACGTTATATTAGCTTGACCATGGATTGAGCAAGGCCACGCCGCTGCTTTGGAAATCAGTCACATTGCGGGTGACCACGGTCAGGCCATGGACCAGTGCGGTGGCGGCAATCAGTGCATCGCATTCATTGCTGCGATCCGGTACGTGCAGGCGAGCGCAGCGCAGCGCCACGGCGCGGTCGACCGACAGGATTCTTCCGGCGAATGCGGGCATGACGTGGTTATCCAGCCATGCGCGCAGGTGGCTGCCTTGCCCCGGGTCTTCGCGTTCGAAGCGCAACACGCCGGTTTCCAATTCCAATACGGTAATCGCCGAGACGTAAAGGCTGGGGGCGGGCACGCTACGCGCCCAGGCCTGTACGTTTTTATCGGCATGAGGCTTGCGCAGTTCCGAGATGACGCTGGTGTCGAGCAGGTACATCAGGACAGGTCCACCGGTCGAGGAGAGATGACGGCACGTTCGGTATCGAAATCAATATCTGGCGTGTCGGGCATGACCAGCAACTCGACAATGCTGGTGCCGATGCCGGTCAGTTTCTGGTACTCCTCAATGCTTAGCAGCACATGGGCCGGCTTGCCACGGTCGGTGATGATGACCGGCCCCTGGCGGGTGGCTTTTTTGGCACCACTTGTGTCGTGGTTGAATTCGCGGCTGGAAACAGTGGTGATGGACATGGCGGCGTCCTCAATAGAACTGAATGTAGGCACGTTACTACCGCTGCTGATTGTGGGCAAGATAGAACAATTTCGTCCTAACGCACCGGCAAACAAAAGGCCCCGTCAACGTTGGTTGACGGGGCCTTTGGTACATCAGGCGTGGGCTTTACTGGGCGTCAGCCGCAGGAGCCTTTTCACCGTGAGACAAGCTGTAGACGTAGGCGGCAAGCAGGTGGACCTTGTCGTTACCCTGCAGATCGGCCTGGGCAGGCATCTGGCCCTGGCGACCGTAACGGATGGTCTGCTGCAACTGAGCGAAACTCGAACCGTAGATGAAACCTGCCGGGTGGGTCAGGTCAGGTGCGCCCATCGCAGGCGTGCCCTTGCCGGCTGGGCCGTGGCAGGCCACGCAGTTGGCTGCGAACAGCTTCTGGCCGTTGGCCGGATCGGCCTTGGCGCCTTCCGGCAGTTTACGGCCGTGCAGACTGGTCACCACGTAGGCAGAGACGTCGGCAACACCTTGCTCGCCAACCACGGCAGCCCAGCCCGGCATCACCGCATGACGACCGCCCATGATGGTGGTCTTGATGGTTTCCGGCTCACCACCCCAGCGCCAGTCGGCGTCGGTCAGGTTCGGGAAGCCATAGGCACCCTTGGCGTCGGAACCGTGGCAGACCGAGCAGTTGGAGGCGAACAGGCGGCCACCCATCTTCAGGGCTTGCGGGTCCTTGGCGACTTCTTCAATCGGCATGGAAGCGAACTTGGCGAAGATCGGGCCGAACTTGGCGTCCGAACGAGCCATTTCCTTTTCCCACTCGTGAACGCCGGTCCAGCCGGTCTGGCCGTTGGCGAAAGGGGTCTGCTTTTCGGTGTCCAGGTAGTTATACCCTGGCAGCAGGCCTTTCCAGTTGCCCAGGCCCGGGTAGAGCACCAGATAACCCAAGGCGAAGATAATGGTGCCCACGAACAACATGAACCACCATTTAGGCAGTGGGTTGTCGTACTCTTCGATGCCATCGAACGAGTGACCAACAGTCTCGTCCGTTTGTTCGGCGCGCTGGCCCTTACGGGTCGACAGCAGCAGCCAGGTCAGGGCGAAGATCGTACCCAGACTGAGGACTGTGACGTACAGACTCCAGAACGTAGTCATTCTTTGTTACTCCTAGAAGCTTGCTCGACGTGCTTGATGGCTTCGGGATCATCCGCGAACGGCAGCAAGGTCGCGTCGTCAAACTCCGACTTGCGCTTGGGGCTGAACACCCACAACGCCAGACCGATAAAGGCCACCATCACGACGACGGTGCCCAGGCCACGAATCATCCCGATATCCATCTAAATCACCGTTTGCTTTTGATGATGGTGCCCAGGCCTTGCAGATAGGCCACCAGCGCGTCCATTTCAGTCTTGCCCTTCACGGCATCCTTGGCACCGGCGATGTCTTCATCGGTGTAAGGCACGCCCAGGGTCCGCAAGACTTCCATTTTCTTGGCGGTGTCTTTGCCGTCGAGCTTGTTTTCTACGAGGAACGGGTAAGCCGGCATTTTCGATTCAGGCACTACGTTGCGCGGGTTGTACAGGTGCGCACGCTGCCAATCGTCGGAGTAGCGGCCGCCAACACGGGCCAGGTCCGGGCCGGTACGCTTGGAACCCCACAGGAATGGGTGGTCCCAGACGCTTTCACCGGCGACCGAGTAGTGGCCGTAGCGTTCGGTTTCGGCGCGAAACGGACGGATCATCTGCGAGTGGCAGCCGACACAGCCGTTGGCGATGTAGACGTCGCGACCTTCCAGTTCAAGAGCGGTGCGCGGCTTCATGCCTTCGACCGGCTTGTTGGTCACGTCCTGGAAAAACAGCGGAACGATCTGGGTCAGGCCGCCGATGCTGACGGCGATGACCATGAAGAAGGCCAGCAGGCCGATATTCTTCTCTACTGTTTCGTGCTTCATCAGTGAGCTCCAACTACGGCGATCTTGGCGGCGGCTTCAGCTTCGGCCGGGTCAGAGGCACGAACGGTGCGATACACGTTGTAGGCCATGAACAGCATGCCGCTGGCGAAGAACGCGCCGCCCAGGGCACGGACGATGAAACCGGGGTGGCTGGCTTGCAGTGCTTCGACGAACGAGTAGGTCAGGGTGCCGTCGTCGTTGATTGCACGCCACATCAGGCCCTGGGTGATGCCGTTGACCCACATCGAGGCGATGTAGAGCACGGTGCCAATGGTGGCGAGCCAGAAGTGAGTGTTGATCAGGCCGGTGCTGTGCATCTGCGCACGACCGAACAGTTTAGGGATCATGTGGTAGATCGCGCCGATGGAAATCATCGCAACCCAGCCCAACGCACCAGCGTGTACGTGGCCGATGGTCCAGTCGGTGTAGTGGCTCAGGGAGTTGACGGTCTTGATGGCCATCATCGGGCCTTCGAAGGTCGACATGCCGTAGAACGCCAGGGAAACCACCAGGAACCGCAGGATCGGGTCGGTGCGCAGCTTATGCCAGGCGCCCGAGAGGGTCATCATGCCGTTGATCATGCCGCCCCAGCTCGGAGCCAGCAGGATGATCGACATCGCCATGCCCAGGGACTGTGCCCAGTCCGGCAGCGCGGTGTAGTGCAGGTGGTGCGGGCCGGCCCAGATGTACAGGGTGATCAGCGCCCAGAAGTGGACGATGGACAGGCGATAGGAATAGATCGGACGCTCGGCCTGTTTTGGCACGAAGTAATACATCATCCCCAGGAAGCCGGTGGTCAGGAAGAAGCCCACGGCGTTGTGGCCGTACCACCACTGGATCATCGCGTCGGTGGCGCCCGAGTAGGCCGAGTAAGACTTGAAGAAGCTGACCGGCAGGGACGCGTGGTTGACGATGTGCAGCATGGCGGTCACGACGATGAAGGCACCGTAGAACCAGTTACCGACATAGATGTGCTTGGTCTTGCGCTTGACGATAGTGCCGAAGAACACCAGACCGTAGGTCACCCAGACGATGGCCAGCAGAATAGCCAGGGGCCATTCCAGCTCTGCGTATTCCTTGGTGGTGGTGAAACCCATCGGCAAGGTCACGATCGCACCGACGATCACCGCTTGCCAACCCCAGAAGGTGAAGGCGGCGAGGCTGTCGGAAATCAGTCGCGTTTGGCAGGTTCGCTGCACGACGTAATAGGAAGTGGCAAACAACGCACAACCACCGAAGGCGAAGATCACCAGGTTGGTGTGCAGCGGGCGCAGGCGTCCAAACGTCGTCCATGGCAGATCGAAGTTCAACTCCGGCCAGACCAGTTGCGAGGCGATGAATACACCGAGCCCCATGCCAAGGATCCCCCAGACCACCGTCATGATGGCGAACTGGCGGACTACCTTATAGTTATAAGCAGTCGGACTGATTGCTGTGCTCATTCTAAGGTTCCACGGTTTGGGTGTTTTATTAGGATAAAAATCGGTCGCAAGTATGGAGAAAGCGGGGGGTCATTGCAACGCGCCATGACCTGGGTCAATGCTTTCCAAAGCAGATTCTGCGGCCTTTCCATGCGTGACGTAGGGACAAAATCGGGCCCCGGCAAATTGTCGCGGCGAAGGAAAGAGGCGAGGGGGTCGGGTCGGTTGTAACGGGGTGTGTTCCAACACGGCGTTCGGGTCATGGGAGGCCCTGGGCGCAATAGCCGGTATCTACCGGCCTTTGCGGCCTTTTTATCGAACGGTTTGTGGGACACATCGGCTCGGATCGACCTGAAACCGGCAATCGCCAGTGCATGCTCGGGCAAGCTTAGACCCGATTGCAGGTAACCGAAAGGCGCGAAGAGAAGGGGTGCGACAATGAGTCGCGCAGGGGCACGGAACCGCCGCATCCAGATGGATGCGGCTGTTCGTGTGGTCAGGATTTATTCGCTTTTGCGTTCAGCTTGCAGGCGCTCGGTGCCCGCCGCGTGGGACAGGCTGTAGACGTAAGCCGCAAGCAGTTGCACCTTGTCATTGCCGAGCAGCTCATTCTGCGCCGGCATATGGCCCTGGCGGCCATGACGGATGGTCTGTTGCAGTTGCGCCAGGCTGGTGCCGTAGATGAAGCCTGCCGGCAAGGTCAGGTCTGGCGCGCCCATGGCTTCGGTGCCTTTACCGTTGGCACCGTGGCAGGCGACGCAGGTGGTGTTGAACGCCTGCTGGCCTGCTTGCAGGTCGGCGCCGCTGTCTGCCGGCAGCGGCAGGCCCGCCAGATCATGGCGCACATACGCGGCCACGTTCTTGACGCCGGCTTCGCCCAGCACTTCTCCCCAGGCCGGCATCGCGGCCATGCGACCGCCCATGATGGTGGCCTTGATGGTTTCGGCACTGCCGCCCCAGCGCCAGTGGCTGTCGGCCAGGTTCGGGAAGCCGAAGGCACCCTTGGCGTCCGAGCCGTGGCAGACCGAGCAGTTGGAGGCGAACAAGCGGCCACCCATCTTCAATGCCTGCGGGTCCTTGGCAACTTCTTCCACCGGCATGGCGGCGAACTTGGCGAAGATCGGCCCGAATTTGGCGTCGGCCCTGGCCATTTCCTTTTCCCATTCATGGGCGCCGGTCCAGCCATTTTCGTAGCCGGGCAAGATGCCTTTCCAGTTGCCCAGGCCCGGGTAGAGCACCAGGTAGCCGACGGAAAACACCAGGGTGCCGGCGAACAACAGGAACCACCACTGCGGCAACGGGTTGTCGTACTCCTCGATGCCGTCGAAGCTGTGGCCCATGGTCTGGTCGACGCTGCCCTTGGTCTCGCCCTTGCGGGTGCCGATCAGCAGCCAGGTCAGACCGATCAGGCTGCCGATGGTCAGTACGCTGATCCACGTACTCCAGAAGGTGGTCATGGCCGGGTGCTCCTTGTTGCGGGGTCTTGGGGGTTGGCGATGTCGGCGGGCGGCTCGTCGGCGAACGGCAGCAGGCGTGCTTCGGCAAATTCCGGGCTGCGCTTGCTGCTGAACACCCACAGGGTCAGGCCGATGAAGGCCACGAACACCACGACCGTGCCCAGGCCGCGGATCATTCCAGTGCTCATTTCAAGGAACATAGGCTCACCTCTTGCTCTTGATGGCAGTGCCGAGCACTTGCAGGTAGGCCACCAGGGCGTCCATTTCGGTCTTGCCGTTGAGGGAGGCCACGCTGGCGCTGATGTCGTCATCGGTGTACGGCACACCCAGGGTGCGCATGGTGCGCAGCTTGGTTTCGGTGTGGCTGCTGTCAACCGCCTGAGTTACCAGCCATGGATAGGCCGGCATCTTCGACTCGGGCACCACGTTGCGCGGGTTGTACAGGTGGGCGCGATGCCAGTCATCGGAGTAGCGCGCGCCGACCCGGGCCAGGTCCGGCCCGGTGCGCTTGGAGCCCCACAGGAACGGGTGGTCCCAAACGCTTTCACCGGCGACCGAGTAGTGGCCGTAGCGCTCGGTCTCGGCGCGGAACGGACGGATCATCTGCGAATGGCAGCCGACGCAGCCTTCGCGGATATAGATGTCACGGCCTTCCAGTTGCAGCGCGGTGTAGGGCTTCATGCCGTCCACCGGTTTGTTGGTCACGTCCTGGAAGAACAGCGGCACGATCTGGGTCAGGCCGCCAATACTCACGGCCAGGACCATCAGCAGCATCAGCAGGCCGACGTTTTTTTCGATTGTTTCGTGTTTCATGGCGGACTCCTCAAGCCATCTGCGCGGCAGCGGCGGCTTCGTCAGGCTGGTAGGCCCGCACGGTGCGCCAGGTGTTGTAGGCCATCAGCAACATGCCGAAGAGGAAGATTGCCCCGCCCGCCAACCGCACGACGAAGCCGGGGTGGCTGGCCACCAGGGTTTCGACGAAGGAGTAGGTCAAGGTGCCGTCCTCGTTCACCGCACGCCACATCAGGCCCTGGGCGATGCCGTTGACCCACATGGAGGCGATGTACAGCACGGTGCCGATGGTCGCGAGCCAGAAGTGCGCGTTGATCAGGCCGATGCTGTGCATTTGGGGGCGGCCGAAGACTTTCGGGATCATGTGATACAGCGCGCCGATGGAAATCATCGCCACCCAGCCCAAGGCGCCGGCGTGAACGTGGCCGATGGTCCAGTCGGTGTAGTGGGAGAGGGCGTTGACGGTCTTGATGGCCATCATCGGGCCTTCGAAGGTCGACATGCCGTAGAACGCCAGGGATACCACCAGGAACCGCAGGATCGGGTCGCTGCGCAATTTATGCCAGGCACCCGAGAGGGTCATCATGCCGTTGATCATGCCGCCCCAGCTCGGCGCCAGCAGGATCAGCGACATCACCATGCCCAGCGACTGCGCCCAGTCCGGCAGCGCGGTGTAGTGCAGGTGGTGCGGGCCGGCCCAGATGTACAGGGTGATCAGCGCCCAGAAGTGCACGATGGACAAGCGATAGGAATACACCGGACGCTCGGCCTGCTTGGGCACGAAGTAATACATCATCCCCAGGAAGCCTGCGGTGAGGAAGAAGCCCACGGCGTTGTGGCCGTACCACCATTGCACCATCGCATCGGTGGCCCCGGCATACACCGAGTAGGATTTGGTGAAGCTCACCGGCAGTTCCAGGTTGTTGACGATGTGCAGGATCGCCACGGTCAGGATGAACCCGCCGAAGAACCAGTTACCGACATAGATGTGTTTGGTGTTGCGCTTGGCCACGGTGCCGAAGAACACGATGGCGTAGGCGACCCAGACGATGGTGATCAGAATGTCGATCGGCCATTCCAGTTCGGCGTATTCCTTGGAGCTGGTGTAGCCCAGCGGCAGGCTGATGGCCGCCAGTAGAATCACCAACTGCCAGCCCCAGAAGCAGAACGCGGCCAGTTTCGGGGCGAACAATTGAGTCTGGCAGGTGCGTTGCACCGAATAGAACGAACTGGCGAACAGGGCGCAGCCGCCGAAGGCGAAGATCACCGCGTTGGTATGCAACGGGCGCAGGCGGCCGAAGCTGGTCCACGGCAAATCGAAGTTGAGCTGTGGCCAGACCAATTGGGCCGCGAGAAAAACCCCGAGCCCCATGCCGACGATGCCCCACACCACCGTCATAATGGCGAATTGGCGGACCACCTTGTAGTTGTAGGCGGTACTGATAGATGTGTTCATGGTTCCCCATCCACGGTTCAGCCGAAGTGAGCGCCTGCGCAAGGCAGTGCGGCGTTCTTCGCCTGGAGTTATAGGCAGACTAAAAGCGAGGCAAGCATGGACAAACAGCACAAGGCCAGTATTGATAGAGATCAATGGGCGCGATGTGTGGCCGAACACGGCTGGCTATGGACAGCGGCGCAAACGGGTGTCAGCGCCGAGCCACCGACCCTGATCCTCGCCCATGGCGCCGGAGCGCCGATGGACAGCGGGTTCATGAACGAAATGGCCGCGCGCCTTGCCGGGCATGGCATCAACGTGTTGCGCTTCGAGTTTCCCTACATGGCTCAACGACGCCTGGACGGCGGTAAACGTCCGCCGAACCCGACTCCCAGGTTGCTGGAGTGCTGGCGCGAGGTGTACGCCACGGTGCGGCCTTATGTCGCTGGGCGGCTGGCCATTGGCGGCAAGTCCATGGGCGGGCGCATGGCGAGCCTGCTGGCCGATGAGCTGGAAGCTGATGCCCTGGTGTGCCTGGGGTATCCCTTCTACGCGGTGGGCAAACCGCAGAAGCCGCGGGTCGAGCACTTGGCAGAATTGAAGACCCCGACCCTGATCGTCCAGGGCGAGCGTGATGCGTTGGGTAACCGCGAGGCAGTGCAGGGTTACGTGCTGTCACCGAGTATCGAGGTGATGTGGCTGGAGGCGGGGGATCATGATCTGAAACCGCTCAAGGCCTCGGGGTTTAGCCATGAGCAGCATTTGGAGGCGGCGGCGGGCAGGGTGGCGGCGTTTCTTCTTCTGGATTGATTGCGCCTGTCCTGGCCTCTTCGCGAGCAAGCCCGCTCCCACAGGGGGATTGCAGTTGTTCATGCGAACGCATTTCAAAAAGGTGGGAGCGGGCTTGCTCGCGAAGACGGTTCATAACGCGACACCACTTTTGAATTGGCAATAAAAAAACCGGGGAGTATCACCTCCCCGGTTTTTTATTGAACAGGCCTCTGTCAGCGGTTAAACCGCTCCACCAACGAATACTGCGTATTGGCCGTACGGGTCAGTTCTTCGCTGAGCAGCGCCGAGCTGTGGGCCTGGCCCGAGGTCTGGTCGGCCAGTTCCGAGATGTTGCTGATGTTGCGGCTGATCTCCTCGGCCACCGCGCTTTGTTCCTCGGTAGCGGCAGCGATCTGCGTGGTCATGTCGGTGATGTTGGCCACCGCCTCACTGATGCCCACCAGCGCCGCGTCCGCTTCCATGACCCGCGCCACGCCTTCTTCGGCCTGGCGGTGGCCGGCATCCATGGTCTGCACGGCATTGGTGGCAGTTTGCTGGAGTTTGGCGATCAGGGCGTGGATCTGCCCGGTGGACTCACTGGTACGTTGCGCCAGTTGGCGCACTTCGTCCGCCACCACGGCAAAGCCGCGACCCATTTCCCCGGCACGTGCCGCTTCGATGGCGGCGTTGAGGGCCAGCAGGTTGGTCTGGTCGGCAATGCCTTTGATCACGTCCACCACGCCACCGATCTCGTCGCTGTCCTTGGCCAGCTGGGTCACGGTCTGCCCGGTCTCGCCCACCACCACCGACAAACGCTCGATGGCTTCACGGGTTTCCCCGGCGATGTCGCGTCCACGACTGGTCAGGCGATTGGCTTCCTGGGTGGCGTCGGCGGTGCGTTGCACGTGGCTGGCGACTTCCTGGGTCGTCGCGGCCATCTCGTTGACGGCGGTGGCCACCTGTTCGGTCTCCACTCGCTGGCGTTCCAGCCCACTGGAGCTGTTATGGGCCAGCGAGTTCGACTGCCGCGCCTGCTCGTTGAGGTGTTCGGCAGTGTCCTGCAATCGGGTCAGGCAGGTTTTCAGGCGAGCTTCCTGGCTGAGGATCGACATCTCCAGGCGCGCCTGGACGCCACGGCTGTCGGTGTACATCCGGGCGATCAACGGGTCGGAGGTGGTTTGCTCGGCCAGGCGCAGCAGGCGCTTGATCCCGCGCTGCTGCCATTGCAAGCCCATCAGGCCCAGCGGCACCGAGAGTGCGGCAGCCAGGGCAAAGCCCCAGGAGGAATTGAGAAACGCACCAACGACGAAGCTCAACTGGCTGACCAGGATAAACGGCAGCCAGTCCTGCAGGATCGGTAACCATTTGTCGCTGGGCGGGATCGCCGGCTTACCCTGGTTGATACGTTGATAGAGCGCTTCGGCCCGAGTGATCTGCTCGGCACTGGGCTTGACCCGCACCGACTCGTAGCCGATCACCTGGTTGCCTTCGAACACGGGAGTGACGTAGGCGTTGACCCAGTAGTGGTCGCCGCTCTTGCAGCGATTCTTGACGATGCCCATCCATGGCAAGCCTTGTTTCAGCGTGTCCCACATATGGGCGAACACGGCCGACGGCACATCCGGATGGCGTACCAGGTTGTGGGGCGCGCGGATCAGTTCCTCTTTGGAAAACCCGCTGATTTCAACGAATGCGTCGTTGCAATAGGTGATTACACCTTTGGCATCGGTGGTGGAAATCAGTCGTTGTTGGGCCGGGAAGGTCCTTTCGCGTTGTGTGACGGGCTGGTTGTTACGCATGGTGTGTGTAGATCCGCAAGGCTTTGAAAGGTTGTCGGCGCCGTCAGGTTTTTATTGAAGTTATTTTTCCGGTCGGTATCACGCCAGCATCGGGTAGGTAAATAGGGCGAAATGAAGCAGATTGAGGCCAAAGTGGGCGGCAATCGCCGCCCCCAGCCCACCAAAGCGATAAGCCAGGCCGTAACCGACCCCCGCCATGCCCGACAGCAGCACCCATTGCCATCCCGCCCCGGCATGCACCAGGCCGAACAGCAGCGAGGCCAGGAGCAGCGCCAAGTTGTCGCCATAGCTCAGATGCTTGAAGCGCCGGCTCAGGCCTCCCTGAATGTAGCCACGAAACAGCGCTTCCTCCACCAGCGTCACCAATAAAAGATTATTGAGTACCCATATCCAGGCCGGCTCCGGCCACTTCGGTGCCCAATGGATCATTCCCAGCAGCATCGCCCCGCCCAGCGCCAGCACGGCGCTGAGGGTCAGGCCCAGGGCCGTGGCCTGTACCGACAGGCGAAGCGTGCGCCTGCCGACGATCCAGGGACACGCCAGCAGTAACCAGAAGCCGATCAGCGGCTTGTCCTGATTCAGGTACATGGCAAATGGCACTGCATCATCGGTGAAGCGTTGCGGCGGGATCGCCCGACCGTTGAAGAAGCCAGGCATCCAGTGCAAGGCCAGCGCCAGGGCCATCACCACAAACAGACCATGGCCGAGAAACTGGCCAACCGGCGTCTGCTGCTGGCGCACCGCATATCCGGCGAACAGCAACAACGCGACCGAAATCGCAGCAGTCCAGGCCAGTTGGCCGAAGGCCAGGGCGAGGGCATAGCCGATGGAAAGAAAGGCCAGGTATGGCCAGGGCAGGGCAGGCATAGCACATCCTTGGAGATTGGAAGCGGTTGAGCTGGCAAGACGGGCGGGATTATAGGCAGACCTATAGAAAAACACCGCCCATAAAAGGCGGTGTTTTTTGTAAGACGCTTCCTTTTTTCCTGCGGTCAACTGCTGCGGGGCATCGTACCGGGCCCCTCAGCCTGGAAATATCCCACTTCATTAAAGGGGGTGATCTGACACAACACTTCAACTCGTTCCGGGCTACCTTCTTCGGTGGCGCGATATTTAATGCATTTTTAGATGCTGTTCAGCGGTTGTGTGAATTTGGACAAGACGTAACAGTGGGTTGTTTGTGGTGTGGTTTTTATATAGGTTTGGAAGGTTAAAAAATACAAGGCAGTAGCGGTTTTTTAATGTTCCTGATGAGGGTCGATATTTTTTACTTAAATGGGGTTTAGGTATGTCGGATGTAGGTGAAGGATTTGTCCCGGATCAGCCCTGTCATATGGGCGGAGGTCGGGAGGCTATTGAAGCGCACCTGAAGGATCATGAGACGGTCGAAAAGGGGGAGTGTCTGAGAAAGGTTGGTTCTAAGGTGTTCTTTGGTCAGAAAACAAATGATGTGGTTGTAATCGATAAGGATGGGCGGTTTGTGACCGGATGGCGTCTCGATCCCGATACCCCCTAGCTCAAGGGTTATATTAATAGTGGGGTGCTACCATGAGTTTTGAATTGATTACTTTTGCGAAGCGGTTTGTCGGGGGAAAGGTTTCTGCTGAAGTTTTCGCCGATGCTTATATGGCGAATTGGAAGGCGGAGCGGGACCAGTACAAGCTTAAGGATGATCCGGATGATGTTTCGGAATGCGCTTCCAGTATTTTTATACTGGCTGATTGTTATAATCCCGGTTCTGATCGGGATGCGGCTGAGTTAGATGCGATTGGTTTGAAGAAGGAGGTTGGAACTCTCCTGAGGAAATTTGATTTGGGTTGAGTGTTTTAGTCGATAAGTCAAAGATATGGGGTGGTACGGGGCGGTGAGTAATGAGTATGAGATTGATTGAGCTGGCGAAACAGTTGGTGTCTTCAGAAATTACGGCTGCTTATTATGAGCTCGAATATTTGGCTATTTGGCGGGAGGAAGGTAAGGCCGGTCTTTTGGCTCAAGACCCAAAGACGTTGGGGGAGTGTGCATCGACGTTATTTATATTGGCTGACTGTTACAATCCTGACCCGGATCGGCATGATTCTGAACTCGATGAAGAAGGGTTGAAGCAAGAGGTGGAGGCAACGTTGAGGAAGTTTGATTTCCTTTAAAATCTCGTAGAATTGACAGCAGCTACCTTCTAAAAGGAGGCTGCTGTCAAAACTGCCCATCTATCATCGCGCTACATTCGTCGAATCTACGCTGTAATCAACTGACGCAACACATAGTGCAAGATCCCCCCAGCCTTGAAGTACTCCACCTCATTAAGGGTATCGATCCGGCACAACACCTCGATTCGCTCCTGTCGGCCGTCTTCGCGGGTGATGACCAGCGGCAGGTTCATGCGGGGCGTCAGTTCGACGTCGCTCAGGCCCAGGATGTCCAGGGTTTCCTTGCCGGTGAGGTTCAAACTCTTGCGATTCTGATCGAGCTTGAACTGCAACGGCAGCACGCCCATGCCCACCAGGTTGGAGCGATGGATGCGCTCGAAGCTCTCGGCGATCACCGCCTTGACCCCCAACAGGTTGGTGCCCTTGGCTGCCCAGTCCCGGCTCGAACCGGTGCCGTATTCCTGCCCGGCGATCACGACCAGGGGCGTGCCGCTGGCCTGATACGACATGGCGGCGTCGTAGATCGGCATTTTCTCGCCACTGGGGATGTAGATCGTATTGCCGCCTTCTTCGCCGCCGAGCATTTCGTTGCGGATGCGGATATTGGCGAAGGTGCCGCGCATCATGACCTGATGGTTACCGCGCCTTGAACCGTAGGAGTTGAAGTCCCGGGGCTCTACGCCCTGTTCGCGCAGATAGCGGCCGGCCGGGCTGTCGGTCTTGATGTTGCCGGCCGGGGAGATGTGGTCGGTGGTCACCGAGTCGCCGAGCAAAGCCAGGATTTTTGCACCTTCGACATTTTTGATGACCGGTGGCGGCCCACTGATGTTCTCGAAGAACGGCGGGTGCTGGATATAGGTCGAGTCCGATTGCCAGACGTAAGTCGCCGCTTGCGGCACCTCGATAGCCTGCCATTGCTCATCACCGGCAAACACGGCGGCGTATTCCTTGTGGAACATGCTCGTGTTCACCTGGGCCACCGCGTTGGCGACTTCCTGGCTGCTGGGCCAGATGTCACGCAGGTACACCGGGTTGCCGTCGCGGTCGTTGCCCAGCGGTTCACTGCTGATGTCGATGCGCACCGTGCCGGCCAGGGCATAGGCAACCACCAGGGGCGGTGACGCCAGCCAGTTGGTTTTGACCAACGGGTGCACGCGGCCTTCGAAGTTACGATTACCCGACAGCACCGAGGCTACCGTCAGGTCGGCGCTCTGGATGGCTTTTTCGATCGGCTCGGGCAACGGCCCCGAGTTGCCGATGCAGGTCGTGCAACCGTAACCCACCAGATCGAAACCCAGTTTGTCCAGGTACTCGGTCAGCCCGGCGGCCTTGTAGTAATCGGTGACCACCTTGGAACCCGGCGCCAGGGAACTCTTGACCCACGGCTTACGGGTCAGGCCTTTCTCCACGGCTTTTTTCGCCAGCAGCCCGGCGGCCATCATCACGCTGGGGTTGGAGGTGTTGGTGCAGGAGGTAATGGCTGCAATCACCACCGCGCCGTTTTTCAGGCGATGGGTCTGGCCCTCGAATTCGTACTCGCTTTCCCCCACCTGATCGGCGTTGCCTACCGCGACCCCACCACCACCTTCGCTTTCCAGGCGGCCTTCTTCTTTGCTGGTGGGTTTGACGTTAAGGCCCAGGAAGTCGCTGAAAGCCTGGCCGACATTCGGCAGCGAGACCCGGTCTTGAGGACGCTTTGGCCCGGCGAGACTGGCCTCGACGCTACCCATGTCCAGTTCCAGTGTGTCGGTGAATACCGGTTCCTGGCCGGGCAGCCGCCACAGGCCCTGGGCCTTGCAATAGGCTTCCACCAGCTTTACGGTTTCGGCCGGACGTCCGGACAGGCGCAAGTAGTCCAGGGTCACGTCGTCCACCGGGAAGAAGCCGCAGGTGGCGCCGTATTCCGGGGCCATGTTGGCGATGGTGGCGCGGTCGGCCAACGGCAGGTCGGCAAGGCCGTCGCCATAGAACTCGACGAATTTTCCCACCACACCTTTCTTGCGCAGCATCTGCGTGACCGTCAGCACCAGATCGGTGGCGGTGATGCCTTCGCGCAGCTTGCCGATGAGCTTGAAGCCAATGACTTCTGGAATCAGCATCGACACCGGCTGGCCGAGCATGGCCGCTTCGGCCTCGATCCCACCGACGCCCCAGCCCAGTACACCGAGGCCATTGATCATGGTGGTGTGGGAGTCGGTGCCCACCAAGGTGTCCGGGAACGCGTAGGTCCGTCCGTCTTCCTCTTTTGTCCACACGGTGCGGCCCAGGTATTCGAGATTGACCTGGTGGCAGATGCCGGTGCCTGGCGGCACCACGCTGAAGTTGTCGAAGGCGCTCTGGCCCCAGCGCAGGAAGGCATAACGCTCCCCGTTGCGCTGCATTTCGATATCGACGTTCTGTTCGAACGCCTGGCTGCTGGCGAAATTGTCCACCATCACCGAATGGTCGATCACCAGGTCCACGGGTGAGAGCGGGTTGATCCGCTGCGGATCGCCACCGGCTTTTTCCATGGCGGCGCGCATGGCGGCCAGATCGACCACGGCCGGGACGCCAGTGAAGTCTTGCATCAGGACTCGGGCAGGACGGTATTGAATTTCCCGGTCGGAACGACGCTCCTTCAGCCAGCCGGCCAGGGCCTTGAGATCGGTGCCGGTGACCGTTTTTTCATCTTCCCAGCGCAGCAGGTTCTCCAGCAGCACCTTGAGGGACATGGGCAACCGGTCCAGGTCTCCCAGGCTTCGGGCGGCGTCCGGCAGGCTGAAATAGTGGTAAATCCTGGCGTCGACTTGCAGCGTTTTAAGGGTTTTCAGGCTATCGAGGGACGGCATTGAAATGACTCCTTTGAGTCCGCACGGCTACGGACTGACGGGACGGACAGAGCCTTTAACCTAGCCCTGTTTTGAACGTATGACTAATCACTGGACTCTACGAGCAGGTTTGGGGTTCCGAACTCCGCTATCATGCGCCGGTTTTCGTGACAGGCTTTGCTACGGAGTTTCAATGAACACGCTTTTCATGCACTGCCGACCAGGTTTCGAAGGCGAGGTCTGTTCCGAGATCGCCGAACACGCCGCACGGCTGAACGTGGCCGGCTACGCCAAGGCCAAGCCGGCCAGCGCCTGCGCCGAATTTGTCTGCACCGAAGACGACGGCGCCGAGCGACTGATGCGCGGCCAGCGTTTCGCCGAGCTGATTTTTCCGCGTCAGTGGGCGCGCGGCACCTTCATCGATCTGCCGGAAACCGACCGCATCAGTGTCATCCTGGCCCACATGGTCGATTTCCCGACCTGCGGCAGCCTGTGGCTGGAGGTGGTGGACACCAATGACGGTAAAGAACTGTCGAACTTCTGCAAAAAATTCGAAGGGCCGCTGCGCAAGGCGCTGACCGGCGCCGGCAAACTGGTGGATGACCCGCACAAGCCGCGCCTGCTGTTGACCTTCAAGAGCGGTCGCGAAGTGTTCCTGGGCCTGGCGCAGCCCGATAATTCGGCCATGTGGCCGATGGGCATTCCACGCCTGAAATTTCCTCGCGAGGCACCGAGCCGGTCCACCCTCAAGCTGGAAGAGGCCTGGCACCACTTTATTCCTCGGGATCAGTGGGACGAGCGCCTGCACAGCGACATGACCGGTGTGGACCTCGGCGCCGCGCCGGGCGGCTGGACCTGGCAACTGGTCAACCGCGGCATGCTGGTGACGGCCATCGACAACGGGCCGATGGCCGAAAGCCTGATGGACACCGGTCTTGTACAGCACCTGATGGCGGACGGCTTTACCTTCAAACCCAAGCAGCCGGTGGACTGGATGGTCTGTGACATCGTCGAGAAGCCGGCGCGTAATGCGGCGATGCTGGAAGAGTGGATC
Organism: Pseudomonas sp. NFACC39-1; assembly: GCF_900110355.1. NCBI lineage: Bacteria > Pseudomonadati > Pseudomonadota > Gammaproteobacteria > Pseudomonadales > Pseudomonadaceae > Pseudomonas > Pseudomonas sp. NFACC39-1. The sequence goes on from NZ_FODL01000021.1 coordinate 16,977, forward strand.
GGCGAAGGGCACTGCCGCGAGGCGGTGGTCAACCTCAAGCTGCCGATGAAGCAGCGTTACGCCGAAGTGAAACGCCTGCTCGAACGTATCGCCGACGGCTTCAAGGCCCGGGGTATCAAGGTCGAGATCGGCTGCAAGCAGCTATACCATGACCGTGAGGAAGTGACGTGTCATCTGCGGCGACTGGACACCAAAAAGCCCAAGTCCCGCTAGCGATCAAAAGGTCATGAAAGTTATCTGTGGGAGCGGGCTTGCTCGCGAAAGCGATGTGTCAGTCAGCACTTGAATAGCAGACAGATCGCCTTCGCGAGCAAGCTCGCTCCCACAGGTAAAGTGCCAGGCCAGGGGTGACCGCGCACCGACATTGCGCGACAATACCCGCCAGTTTCAGGAGTAGAACATGAGTGAAATAAACGATACGCCGGTCGACGGCACGCTGGATGCCACGGGCCTCAATTGCCCGGAGCCGGTGATGATGCTGCACCAGCATATCCGCGACCTGGCCCCCGGCGGATTGCTGAAGGTGATCGCCACCGACCCTTCGACCCGCCGTGACATCCCCAAGTTTTGCGTGTTTCTCGATCACGAACTGGTGGCCCAGCATGAGGAGGCTGGCACGTACCTCTACTGGATCCGCAAGAAGCTCGCTTAGCCCGCCGAACGACTGATGCGGATCTGCTTGCGTGCGCTGCGGGCCAGGCGAATCGACAGCATCAGCGCCGCGCAGCTCAAACCCACGATCAGGCCCTGCCACAAGCCACTCGGGCCGCTGGCCGCGCCGAGCCAGTCGGTCAGGCCCAGGATGTAACCCACGGGCAGGCCAATGCCCCAGTAGGCGAACAGCGTCAGGATCATCGTCACCCGAGTGTCCTGGTAGCCGCGCAATGCGCCTGCCGCTGTGACCTGAATCGCATCGGAAAACTGAAACAGCGCGGCATAGACGATCAGCATCGACGCCACTTCGATCACCACCGGGTCGCCGGTATAGATCGCCGCGATGGGCCCGCGCAGCCAGAACATCAGGCTCGCCGACAGGCAGGCATACGCCAGCGCCGTACCCATGCCGACGCCGGCGGCGAAGCGCGCTTCGCGAGGCTGGCGCCGGCCCAGGGCCTGGCCGACCCGCACTGTCACGGCCATGCCCAACGAATAGGGAATCATGAACACCAGGGAGCTGAAGTTCAGGGCAATCTGGTGCCCGGCCACCACGGTGGCGCCGAGGCTGCCGATCAGCAGAGCAATCACCGCAAAAATGCTCGATTCGGCAAACACCGCGATGCCAATTGGCAGGCCGATGCCCAGCAGGCGCTTGATGACGGTCCATTGTGGCCAGTCGAAGCGGTTGAATAGCCGGCTCGACTGGTAGGCCGGCGCCCAGCGCGCCCAACCGGCCATGCCCAGGGCCATGAACCACATCACCAGGGCCGTGGCCCAGCCGCAACCGACGCCGCCCATGGCGGGCAGGCCCAGATGCCCGTAAATGAAGATGTAATTGAGCGGAATGTTCAACGCCAGCCCGCACAAACCCAGCACCATCGCCGGACGTGTCCGGCCCAGGCCGTCGCTGAAGCAGCGAAGCACGTGATACAGGGCCACCGCCGGCAGGCCGGTGGCGATGCCTTGCAGGTACTCCATGCAAGGTCCGATCAGTTCGGGGTCCACGTTCATGATGTGCAGGATCGGTTCGGCGCCGAGCAGCGCCAGCGTCGCAATCAATCCCACCACCAGCGCCAGCCACAACGCCTGGCGCACCAGCGGACCAATTTCGTCGAACGTGCCGGCGCCGAAGCGCTGGGCGACTTTCGGCGTGGTGGCCAACAGTGTGCCGGTCATCAACAGGAACACCGGCACCCAGATCGAATTGCCCAGGGCCACCGCCGCCAGGTCCCGTGGCCCGACCCGCCCGGCCATCACCGCGTCGACAAAGCCCATGGCAGTGGTCGCCAACTGCGCCACCATGATCGGCAATGCCAGGGCCAGCAGCGTCTTGAGCTCCAGGCGAACCCGGGCCGGGCGGGAGAGGGGGGTGGTGTAGTCGATCACAGGATTCACAGGCCAAACGTCCGAAAAAAGAGAAGCGCGAGGCGGCGCATTCTACGCCTTGACACAGTGGTCAGGAAAAAACCTGTGTTGTGGATTTGTAATCGTTCGCTCAGCCATGCGAATGCTGTTGTGGCGAGGGAGCTTGCTCCCGCTCGGCTGTACTGTAGGAGCCGCCGAAGGCTGCGATCTTTTGATTTTTCACTTGAGATTTAAGTGTAAGAAAAAGATCGCAGCCTTCGGCAGCTCCTACAGGTCCAGCGGGAGCAAGCTCCCTCGCCACAACATCATTCGCTTCGGGTAATGCACAGGCCTAACGGAACGCCTACACTGCCCGTCCCGCCAAAGGAGCTCTGCCATGCTGATCGTCGCCGACGAAAATATTCCCCTGCTCGATGCGTTTTTCCAAGGTTTCGGTGAAATCCGCCGGGTCCCGGGGCGGGGCATCGACCGGGGGATGGTCGAGCAGGCCGATGTGTTGCTGGTGCGCTCCGTCACTCAGGTCAATCGCGCGCTGCTGGATGGCAGCAAGGTACGTTTCGTCGGCACCTGCACCATCGGCACCGATCACCTGGATCTGGATTATTTCACCGAGGCCGGTATTCGCTGGGCCAGCGCTCCGGGCTGTAACGCCCGTGGCGTGGTGGACTACGTGCTGGGCAGTCTGATGACCCTGGCTGAAATCGAAGGCGCGAACCTCAAGCAGCGTACCTTTGGTGTGGTCGGTGCCGGGCAGGTGGGCGGACGGTTGATCGAGGTGCTCAAGGGCCTGGGTTGGACGGTGAAAGTCTGCGACCCACCCCGTCAGGCTGCCGAAGGCGGCGATTATGTGAGTCTGGAGCAGATCATCGAGCAGTGTGATGTGATCAGCCTGCACACACCGTTGACTCGCGACGGCGCGCAACCGACCTGGCACCTGTTCGATGAGCAGCGCCTGCGTCGGCTCCAGCCCGGTACCTGGCTGATCAATGCGGCCCGTGGACCGGTGATCGACAACACAGCGCTGCGCGAGGTGTTGCTGGAGCGCGAAGACCTGCAAGCGGTGCTGGATGTCTGGGAGCATGAGCCGACTGTCGATGCGGATCTGGCCGACTTGTGTGTGATCGCCACCCCGCACATTGCCGGCTACAGCCTCGATGGTCGCCAGCGTGGTACGGCGCAGATCTACGAATCCTTGTGCGCATTCCTCGAGCAACCGGTTGCGGTCCGGTTGAGCGATCTGCTGCCCCGACCATGGCTGGCCGGCATCACACTGGACGCTGAGACGGATCCTGCCTGGGCACTGGCGATGCTGTGCCGTGGCGTGTACGACCCACGCCGCGACGATGCGGATTTTCGTCGCAGTCTGGTGGGAACCGTCAGCGAACAACGCAGCGCTTTCGATGCCCTGCGCAAGCATTATCCGCCGCGTCGGGAGATCGACAGTTTGAATGTTCGCCTCGAGGGGCAGTCGCCGGCGTTGCAACAGATCGTGAGCGCTCTGGGCGCCACCACCCTTTAATCGGGATCGCTCTTGTGGCGAGCAGAGCTTGCTCCCGCTCGGTTGCGCTGTGTAGGAGCTGTCGAGCGAAGCGAGGCTGCGATCTTCCCAAAGCAGTTGAGTATCAAGCGAAAGATCAAAAGATCGCAGCCTTCGGCAGCTCCTACACAGCGCAGTCCAGCGGGAGCAAGAGCCAACCCTCAAGAGTCCGCAGAGGCTGCGGGCATAAAAAACCCGACATTAAGGTCGGGTTCAATGAAGACGGGCTGTATCACTTTTGTTCGGCAGGTTTGACCAGTCGTTTTTCCAGCTCGCTGCAGGCTTTCTGGATCATGTCTTCAGTGATCGGTACTTCGCGTCCATCTTCATCGATGATCGAACAGCCCAGAGACTGGTCCGGTTGCGTGCGGATCACTTGAATCTTGTCGTCGCTGCTGTGTTGCAAGGACATGGCCTGTCTCCTCATCAGGTTGTGTGCCTATTTTAGTGTCGCCAGGTGACCGAGCCATGACACTCCTTGTAGGTTCAAGGCGACAGCTCCACTCAATCAGAAACACAGACGCGTTTCCAGCCAGACTTTAGACCGATAACATCTAGCCTCTAGTCGTTACGGTCATATTTAACCTGACTCATTCTGATTCAACCAAGTTCCGCTGCGCCTCGGTGCCGTCGGACGGTCCATTTCCTGCTGCATTATCGGGTGCTTTCTGATGCTCTCTTCCCAACAACGCCGTGCCATACGCCTGGCCAGTGGCTTCATTGCGCCCTATCGCAAGCAGGTGGCGGGCGCCTTGCTGGCGCTTATCGTCACCGCTGGTATCACCTTGTCCATGGGACAGGGCATCCGGTTGCTGGTGGACCAGGGTTTCATGACGCGCTCCCCGCACCTGCTCAATCAGTCCATTGGCCTGTTCATGGTGCTTGTGGTGGGATTGGCGATCGGCACTTTTTCCCGTTTCTACCTGGTGTCCTGGATTGGCGAGCGAGTGGTGGCCGATATCCGCCGGCAGGTCTTCAACCATCTGGTGTATTTGCACCCGGGCTTTTACGAGAACAACCGCAGCTCGGAAATCCAGTCGCGTCTGACCGCCGATACGACCTTATTGCAGTCAGTGATCGGCTCGTCGTTGTCGCTATTTTTGCGCAACGCCTTGATGGTGGTCGGCGGCATTGTGTTGTTGTTCATCACCAACCCCAAACTCACCAGTATCGTGGTGATTGCCCTGCCGTTGGTCTTGGCGCCGATCCTGATATTCGGGCGGCGAGTGCGCAGCCTGTCGCGCCAGAGTCAGGACCGCATTGCCGATGTCGGCAGCTACGTCTCCGAGACGCTCGGCCAGATCAAAACCGTGCAGGCCTACAACCATCAGGTCCAGGATGAGCGGCGCTTTGCGGTGACCGTGGAGCAGGCCTTCGACACCGCCCGCAAGCGCATCGCCCAGCGGGCCTGGCTGATCACACTGGTGATCGTGCTGGTGCTGGGGGCGGTGGGGGTGATGCTCTGGGTCGGGGGCATGGACGTCATCGCCGGGCGGATTTCCGGTGGTGAGCTGGCGGCGTTTGTGTTCTACAGCCTGATCGTCGGCAGCGCCTTCGGCACCCTGAGCGAAGTCATCGGAGAGTTGCAACGGGCGGCCGGCGCGGCTGAGCGCATCGCCGAATTGCTACGCTCGGAAAATATCATCCAGCCGCCGGTTTCTGGCCTGATGACCTTGCCTGAACGGGTACGGGGTGATTTGCGTCTCGAAGGCGTGCGCTTCTCTTACCCGTCCCGGCCGGACAGCTATGCGGTCGACGGCCTGGACCTGAGCGTTCAGGCTGGCGAGACCCTGGCCCTGGTCGGGCCGTCCGGTGCCGGAAAATCCACGGTGTATGACCTGCTGCTGCGTTTCTACGACCCGGCGCAAGGGCAGATCCTCATTGACGATGTACCGCTGACCCAACTTGATCCGCTGGACCTGCGTCGTCATTTCGCCCTGGTTTCGCAGAACCCGGCCCTGTTTTTCGGCACGGTTGAAGAGAATATCCGCTACGGCAACCCCGAGGCGACGGCCGAGCAGGTGCGCGAAGCCGCGCAGATCGCCCACGCCCACGATTTCATCGAAAAAATGCCGGAGGGTTACCAGACCCACCTGGGTGACGGCGGTCTGGGGTTGTCCGGCGGTCAACGCCAGCGCCTGGCCATCGCCCGAGCGCTGCTGGTGGACGCGCCGATCCTGCTCTTGGACGAAGCCACCAGTGCCCTCGACGCGCAAAGCGAACACTTGATCCAGCAAGCGCTGCCCAGCCTGATGAAAAATCGCACCACCCTGGTCATCGCCCACCGCCTGGCCACAGTGAAAAATGCCGACCGGATCGCAGTGATGGACCAGGGCAAGGTGGTTGCCGTGGGCACCCATCAGGAACTGGTCGCCAGCAATGCCCTGTATGCAAGGCTGGCGGCGTTGCAGTTCAATCAGCAAGGCGAGCCTGCTCAATGAATGCGATCGTTTGGCTGAGGCGACACCTTTTGTGGAGTTCATGCTGCAAGCACTGTGTGTGGCCCTCGGGGAAGCCATTCGTAACGAACCACTGACCGACCCAGTAACCGACCCAGTAACCGACCAAGTAGCACGGCTGCTTCTGGCGTTGCGTGGCGGCGCTTCACTTAAGATCAGTGAGTTGATGGGGCAGTTGGGACTGGCACACAAGGCCACTTTCAGGGGGAACTATCTCAAGCCGGCATTAGCCGCCGGCTTGGTCGAAATGACTGACCCCGAATCCCCCAACAGCCCAGCACAGCGGTATCGCCTTACTCAGTCGGGTAAGCGGGCTTGCGTGCAGGTTGGTTGAATTCTGCCCGCACATAAGCACTGTGGGAGCGGGCTTGCTCGCGAAAGCGGTGTGTCAGCCGGCGATGATGCTGACTGATCCACTGCTTTCGCGAGCAAGCCCGCTCCCACAAGTCCCCGCAACCAACCAAAAAAATGCCCGCATCTTTCGATACGGGCATTTTTTGCTGTTCAGGAACAGCTTGCCGCTTGAGGCTTAACGCCTGTCGCTAACGCCTACTGATCATCAAAATACCGCTCATGCCAGTCCACCAGCGGTTGCGGCGAGTTGAGTTTCTGGCCGTAGATCACCGAGTACGACAACACGTTCTGCACGTATTGCCGGGTTTCGTCGAAGGGGATGCTTTCCACCCAGACATCGAAGCTCAGGTGGTCGGCACCGCGCAGCCACTGACGCACCCGACCGGGGCCGGCGTTGTAGGCGGCGGAGGCCAGGACGCGGTTGCCGTTGAACTGGCTGTGAACCTGACTCAGGTACGCCGCGCCCAGCTGGATGTTTTTGTCCGGGTTCAGCACTTGCTTGGGCGAGGCCAGCGGGATGTTGAACTTGCGCGCGGTTTCCTTGGCGGTGGCCGGCATCAACTGCATCAGGCCGCTGGCGCCGACACCGGAGCGCGCATCTTCCATGAAGGCACTTTCCTGTCGAGTGATGGCGAACACCCAGCTTGAATGCAGGCCGCGCACCTTGGCTTCACGCACCAGGGTGTCGCGGTAGGCCATTGGGAAGCGAATATCCAGGTCGTCCCAATACTTGGCCTGGCTGATGGTGCGGATCGCCGGGAAGTACCATTTCAGGTCGTAGGCCAGTTTCGCCTGGGCGACCATTTCGTCCCGGTTGAAGTGGCGAGTGACGTGATACCACTCGCGACGACCGTCGACGATCTGACCCCGGGCATGAAACTCCAGGGCGCGACGAATACCCGGCGTGTTGCGCACTTTGTTGATCAGCGCCTGGCTCATCACCAGCGGCTTGTTGTTAAGCGAGTAGGGCGATTGGGAGCGGTCGGCGGCCAGGAAACCATAGAAGTCCCGCTCACGGGCCAGATGCTTGTAAAGCGTCAGTGCCTCGGGATTTTTTGGCTGCGCCAGTTCCAGGCTACGGGCCTGCCAGTAACGCCAGCGACTGGTGCTGGCCAGCGTCTCGGGCAGGCGACGGGTCAACTCATAGGCGTCGTCCCAGCGGGCCAGGCGCAACAGCAGGCGCAAGCGCCATTCCGAGACGGTATCGTCGCGCAGTTCCGGGTCATATTTTGTCATCACACCCAGGGCGCGGCTGTCGAAGCGTTTGGCCAGGGTCAGACCTATTTCCCGGGCGATGGCTACTTTTTCGTTCTTGGAAAAGTGCATGGAGCTGGCGTAGCCGTCCAGCAGCGCCATGGCTTTCTCTGGATCCTGGCGAGCAAGGCGCCGCAAGCCGAGGCTGACGATATCGGCCATCGGCTCATCGGCCGGGCTGAAGCGCGATGGTTGATTGAGCAGTTCCGGTTTTTGCGCCACGTCCAGCAGCAGTTGGCCGCGAGGGGCAAGGGTAGTCAGGCCGCTGATCAGGCTTTTGGCCAGTGGATAATTGCGGGCCTGGGCGGCCAGTTTGGCGCGCTCCCAGCGCTTCTGCTCAGTCAGCTGACCCTGGGTCGCCCACAGGCCGAACAGCGCATCGCACGCGGCCGGTTGGGATTTGCCGGTGAGCCAAAGCTTTTCGGTGTTGGCGTAACCTTCGGCCTTGAGACCATGACTGAGCTGATATTGGGCGTTGAGACAGTCCAGTTCGGTGAAGTTGAGCTTGGAGTCGTAGTACTTGACGAAGGTCGCCCAATCGCCACGGTCGGCCAGCCAGCGCAACCAGCGCAATTTCATCCAGTTGGCCTGGGGCAGGTCGCCATGCTCGGCGAGAAATTTCTCGATTTCGGCATTGCTGGCGCTCTTGAGGCGAGCGGTCAGTTCGTCGTAGGCCAGGTAGGGTTCCAGCGGGTAATCACGCAGGGCCTGGCTGTAGCGAAAATAGGGGCCGGAATCACCTTTGGCCAAGGCGCGCTTGGCTTCATCGTAATACTGACGCTGGGTGGAAATATCCACCGCCTCGGCGGTTTGAACGGCAGTGGCACATACAAACAAGCAAGATAAAACACTGAAAAGGCGACTGCGCATGATACGTCCGGGCAGAAAAAACATGACAAGCCCAAGGTTTGACCCAGGGTAACTGTCTGTAGCTTAGCCTTTTGCCAGCAATGGGCGAAAGCTTTGCGGGGGCATCCGCACAAGTTCGCAACATTTGTTATGCAGAGTGCTTCAGTGGCGAAATTGGCGGACTTCTGGGGCCTCATCTCAGGTAGAATGCGCGCCCGGTTTTTGGAGAAGCTCATGACCCTGCTCAAATTCAGCGATGTGTCCCTTGCTTTCGGCGCTATGCCGTTGTTGGACAAGGTGTCCTGGCAGATCGCCCGTGGTGAGCGGGTGTGCATCATCGGCCGCAACGGCACTGGCAAGTCCAGCATGATGAAGCTGGTCAAGGGCGATCAGAAGCCCGATGACGGCTCGGTCTGGCGCGCACCAGGCCTGAAAATCGGCGAATTGCCCCAGGAACTGCCGGTGGCCGACGAGCGGACGGTGTTCGACGTGGTCGCCGAGGGTCTGGACGGTGTCGGCGCGTTGCTGGCCGAGTATCACCACCTGAGCCAGAACATCGTCACCGACGCTGATCTGGACAAGTTGATGCATGTGCAGCACGACCTCGAGGCCCGCGATGGCTGGCGCCTGCAGCAGTTGGTGGACAGCACCCTGAGCCGTCTGCAACTGCCGGCCGACAAGACCCTGGCCGAGTTGTCCGGTGGCTGGCGTCGCCGGGTGTTGTTGGCCCAGGCCCTGGTGTCCGAGCCGGACCTGCTGCTGCTCGACGAACCCACCAACCACCTGGACATTGGCGCCATCGCCTGGCTTGAAGAGGCCCTGAAGGATTTCCAGGGCGCGGTGCTGTTTATCACGCACGACCGTTCTTTCCTGCAAAACCTGGCGACCCGTATCCTCGAACTGGATCGCGGCGGCCTGATCGACTGGAACGGCGACTACGCCAGCTTCCTGGTGCACAAGGAAGCGGCGCTGGCGGCGGAAGAAACCGCGAACGCGCTGTTCGACAAGAAGCTGGCCCAGGAAGAAGTCTGGATTCGCCAGGGTATCAAGGCCCGTCGCACCCGCAACGAAGGCCGCGTACGGGCGCTCAAGGCACTGCGCATGGAACGCAGTGAGCGTCGCGAACGCACCGGCAAGGCCAATATTCAGCTGGATACCGCCGACAAGTCCGGCAAGCAGGTGATGGTGCTTGAGAACGTGAGTTTTGCGCACCCTGGCGGCCCGTTCCTGATCAAGGACTTTTCCATGGTGCTGCAGCGTGGTGACCGCATTGGCCTGCTGGGCGCCAACGGCACCGGCAAGACCACCTTGCTCAAGCTGATGCTCGGCGGCCTCGTACCGACCAATGGCAAGGTGGAGGAGGGCACGAAGATCGACGTCGCCTACTTCGACCAGTTGCGCCATCAGTTGGACCTTGAAAAAACCGTCATCGACAACGTTGCCGAAGGCCGCGATTTCATCGACATCGATGGCCAGAGCCGCCATGTGTTGAGCTATCTGGGCGACTTCCTGTTCAGCCCCCAGCGTGCCCGTACCCCGGTCAAGGCGCTGTCCGGCGGTGAGCGTGCCCGTCTGCTGCTGGCCAAACTGTTCAGCAAACCGGCGAACCTGCTGGTGCTCGACGAACCGACCAACGACCTGGACGTGGAAACCCTCGAGTTGCTGGAAGAGGTGCTGCTGACCTTCAACGGCACTGTGCTGATGGTCAGCCACGACCGGGCATTCCTCGACAACGTGGTTACCAGCACCCTGGTGTTCGAAGGCGAAGGCCTGGTGCGTGAATACGTCGGTGGTTATCAGGACTGGCTGCGCCAGGGCGGTTCGCCACGTCTGTTGGGCGTGACGGAGAGCAAGTCCGGCAAGGCCGACTTGAATTCGGCGGTGGTCAAGGCCGAGCCTGCTCCGGTGGCTGCCACAGCGGCCCCGGCCCCGACGAAAAAGAAGCTCAGCTACAAGTTGCAGCGTGAGCTGGAAGCATTGCCGGGTGATATCGACGCGAAGGAACAGCAGATCGCAGCGGTGCAAGCTGAAATGGCCGAGGCCGGCTTCTATCAGCGACCTGCCGCCGAAACCGCCAAGGTGATCGCGCATCTGGAGCAGTTGCAGGCCGAGCTGGACGCATTGGTCGAACGCTGGGCTGAACTGGATGCTTGATCCACTGTTGTAAAGAATCCCGGTGCTCAACCTTGAGCGCCGGGATTTCTATTTGAAATACAATCCCTTGTGGGAGCGGGCTTGCTCGCGAAAGCGGTGTTTCAGTCAGCTTCGATATTGGCTGTCACGACGCTTTCGCGAGCAAGCCCGCTCCCACAAAGGTTAAGTGCGCTTGACCAGATGCACCGCCAGCACGTCGCAAGGCGCGCCATGCAGCACATCGTTGGCGGTCGAGCCCAACAGCAGTGCCAGGCCATGACGACCATGGCTGCCCACGACGATCAGGTCGCAACCCTGTTCCTTGGCCAGGTGATGGATCTCCTGGCGCGGCTGGCCGTAGGTCAGGTGGCTGTATTCCTTTTTCAGGGCTGGGTATTTCACGATCAGCCGGTCAAGGCGTTCCTTGGCTTGATCGAATTGTTGTTGTTGCAACTGGGAAAGGTCCATCGGCACATCACCACCGAAGGCCATGGCCATGGGTTCGACGATGTGAACCAGCGACAGTTTGGTGTCTCGACCTTCGCAAAGGGCCAGAGCACGCTTGACGACGGGATCACATTCTTCAGTGAGGTCGACGGCGACCAGGACGTGTGCGTAGTACATGGAAGGTACTCCAGAGAATTGCGATACGGTAAGTATGGCTGGTTTCAAGCGCATTGACGGCGACGTGGGTCAATCGTCAAAGGGCTCATCAGAATTCGGGGAGTACGAATATGACGGTCTGGATAGTGCTGTCAATCCTGTTGGTGGTATTAAGCCCCCTGGCATGGTTGCGCCCGTCCCGTGTTCAGAACGGTCGCATGGCGTTGCGCATGGAGGCGCGGCGCCTTGGCCTGGCCATGCAACTGGCGCGTCAGGAGTGGCCTCACTGGCTCGGGCAACAGGCGCCAAACCCCTGCGCTCAGTACCATCGGCCCCGACGGGGCAAGCAGCCGGCTATCTGGACCTACTGGCAAACCGCGCCGGGCGTATGGGTCAATCAGTGGCGCGAAGTCTGCCAGGATGAGTCGTTGCTCAATCATTTCGAAAAATTGCCAGCCAACGTCTACAAAATTGAAGCCGACGGGCAAATGATCGCCTTGTATTGGGGCGAGAAGGGTGAGGCGAGTGTTTTGCAGGAGATTTCCTCGGTGCTGAAGGCGCTGGCCTGAATCTCCTGGCCTGCATCCTCCGTAGGAGCTGTCGAGCGAAGCGAGGCTGCGATCTGTCCGCACTCGATTGAGTCTTAAGTGAAAATTAAAGATCGTCCGAACGCAGCCCGAGCCTTCGGCAGCTCCTAATGGCATAAAAAAGCCCGACAGTCTCATCGGGCGGGTTGGCCAGGCAGGCCGGTAATCGAAGTTGTTTGCGGGGCGTTCGTTCGAAACGTCCTTCTCCAAAGATTTAAAAGCGTTCCCGCCAGCTTAGCCGGTTGAGTCCGACGTGCATGGAATTAGGGCGACTTTTCTAAATATTGATTCTATGAATGGCCCTGTATGCAGCGCCGTGTTGCGGATCCGTGCGGTACGCAAATGACCGGGAAGTCGCGTTCAAGCCCCTGTTTAGGGCGATTGACAATTGTCGGAAATTCCGTGAAGGTGGCGTACCCAAATCAAACGGGCGTATGAATTGAGCGTTTGTATTTTCCGAACGTTCCTACAGAACCCCGACTATCGCGTTGACGGGTGTGCCTGGCGGATTGGCGTAGCATCGGCGGTAACGTCAATGCCGAACCAGCAGTCAGCGTTCAACGTGTACTGTTCAGCTTCCATATCGTGGAGATCAGTTGATGATTTACGAAGGTAAAGCCATCACGGTTAAGGCTCTTGAAAGTGGCATCGTCGAACTGAAGTTCGATCTCAAGGGTGAGTCCGTCAACAAGTTCAACCGTCTAACCCTGAATGAACTGCGTCAGGCCGTGGACACTATCAAGGCAGATGCTTCGATCAAGGGTGTGATCGTCAGCAGCGGCAAGGACGTCTTCATCGTCGGCGCCGACATCACCGAATTCGTCGATAACTTCAAGCTGCCCGATGCCGAACTGATCGCTGGCAACCTCGAAGCGAACCGTATTTTCAGCGACTTCGAAGACCTCAACGTACCGACCGTCGCGGCCATCAACGGCATCGCCCTGGGTGGCGGCCTCGAGATGTGCCTGGCAGCGGATTATCGCGTCATGTCCAGCACGGCCAAGATCGGCCTGCCGGAAGTCAAGCTGGGCATCTACCCGGGCTTTGGCGGTACCGTGCGTCTGCCACGCCTCATCGGTGCCGACAACGCCATCGAGTGGATTGCCGCCGGCAAGGAAAATCGTGCTGAAGACGCGCTGAAAGTCGGCGCCGTGGATGCCGTGGTCGAGCCTGGCAAACTCCAGGAAGCGGCCCTTGAAACGATCAAGCGCGCCATCAGTGGCGAGTTCGACTACAAGGCCAAGCGCCAGCCGAAGCTGGAAAAGCTCAAGCTCAACGCCATCGAACAAATGATGGCTTTCGAAACCGCCAAGGGTTTCGTCGCCGGTCAAGCTGGCCCGAACTACCCGGCGCCGGTTGAAGCGATCAAGACCATCCAGAAAGCCGCGAACTTCGGTCGCGACAAGGCCCTGGAAGTCGAAGCCGCCGGCTTCGTCAAACTGGCCAAGACCTCGGCTGCACAAAGCCTGATAGGTCTGTTCCTCAATGACCAGGAACTGAAGAAAAAGGCCAAGGCCTACGACGAAATTGCCCGTGACGTGAAGCAGGCCGCCGTACTCGGTGCCGGTATCATGGGTGGCGGTATCGCCTACCAGTCGGCGTCCAAAGGCACGCCGATCCTGATGAAAGACATCAACGAACACGGTATCGAGCAAGGCCTGGCCGAGGCGGCCAAGCTGCTGGTTGGTCGCGTCGATAAAGGTCGCATGACCGCGGCGAAGATGGCCGAAGTGCTCAACGGCATTCGTCCAACCCTGTCCTACGGCGATTTCGGCCATGTCGACCTGGTGGTCGAAGCCGTTGTCGAGAACCCGAAGGTCAAGCAGGCGGTACTGGCTGAAGTCGAAGACAAGGTCAAAGAGGACACCATCCTCGCTTCGAACACCTCGACCATCTCCATCTCGCTGCTGGCCAAGGCCCTCAAGCGTCCGGAAAACTTCGTCGGCATGCACTTCTTCAACCCGGTGCACATGATGCCGCTGGTGGAAGTGATCCGAGGCGAGAAGTCCAGCGAACAAGCGATCGCCACCACTGTCGCCTACGCCAAGAAAATGGGCAAGAACCCGATCGTCGTCAATGACTGCCCAGGCTTTTTGGTCAACCGCGTACTGTTCCCGTACTTCGGCGGTTTCGCCAAGCTGGTCAGCGCCGGCGTGGACTTTGTGCGCATCGACAAGATCATGGAAAAATTCGGCTGGCCAATGGGCCCGGCGTACCTGATGGACGTGGTCGGCATCGACACCGGCCACCATGGTCGTGACGTCATGGCTGAAGGCTTCCCGGACCGCATGAAAGACGACCGCCGGTCGGCCGTCGACGTGCTCTACGAAGCCAAGCGCCTGGGCCAGAAGAACGGCAAGGGTTTCTACGCCTACGAGACCGACAAGCGCGGCAAGCAGAAGAAAGTCGCCGATTCGTCGGTGCTGGAAGTGCTCAAGCCGATTGTCTACGAGCAGCGCGAAGTCACCGACGAAGACATCATCAACTGGATGATGATCCCGCTGTGCCTCGAAACCGTGCGTTGCCTGGAAGACGGCATTGTTGAAACCGCCGCCGAAGCTGACATGGGTCTGGTCTACGGTATCGGTTTCCCTCCATTCCGTGGCGGCGCGCTGCGCTACATCGATTCGATCGGTGTAGCCGAGTTCGTTGCCCTGGCAGACCAGTACGCTGATTTGGGCGCGCTGTACCACCCGACCGCGAAGCTGCGTGAAATGGCCAAGAATGGCCAGAGCTTCTTCGGTTAAGCGCCCAACGACTAGAGCGAGAGAACATTTATGAGCTTGAATCCTAGAGACGTCGTGATTGTCGACTTCGGTCGTACGCCGATGGGCCGCTCCAAGGGCGGCATGCACCGCAACACCCGCGCCGAAGACATGTCGGCGCACCTGATCAGCAAGCTGCTGGAACGTAACGTCAAGGTCGACCCCAACGAAGTCGAAGACGTGATCTGGGGCTGTGTGAACCAGACCCTGGAGCAGGGCTGGAACATTGCCCGCATGGCTTCGCTGATGACCCAGATCCCTCACACCGCGGCCGGCCAGACCGTCAGTCGTCTGTGCGGTTCGTCCATGAGCGCGCTGCATACCGCTGCTCAGGCAATCATGACCGGCAACGGTGATGTGTTCGTCGTCGGCGGTGTCGAGCACATGGGCCACGTAAGCATGATGCACGGCGTCGATCCGAACCCGCACATGTCGCTGTACGCGGCAAAAGCCTCGGGCATGATGGGCCTGACCGCGGAAATGCTCGGCAAAATGCACGGCATCACCCGCGAACAGCAGGACGCCTTTGGCGTGCGCTCCCACCAACTCGCCCACAAGGCGACCGTGGAAGGCAAGTTCAAGGACGAAATCATCCCGATGCAGGGCTACGACGAGAACGGTTTCCTGAAACTGTTCGACTACGACGAAACCATTCGTCCGGAAACCACCCTGGAAAGCCTGGCGGCCCTCAAGCCGGCCTTCAATCCAAAGGGCGGCACCGTGACTGCCGGTACTTCTTCGCAGATCACCGACGGTGCTTCGTGCATGATCGTGATGTCGGCCCAGCGTGCCCAGGACCTGGGCATCCAGCCGATGGCGGTGATTCGTTCGATGGCCGTGGCCGGTGTTGACCCGGCAATCATGGGCTATGGTCCAGTACCGGCGACGCAGAAAGCCTTGAAGCGTGCAGGTCTGAGCATTTCCGATATCGACTTCTTCGAGCTCAACGAAGCTTTCGCCGCACAGGCCCTGCCAGTGCTGAAAGATCTGAAAGTGCTCGACAAGATGAACGAGAAGGTTAACCTGCACGGCGGCGCGATCGCCCTGGGTCACCCGTTCGGTTGCTCCGGTGCGCGTATCTCCGGCACGCTGCTCAACGTCATGAAGCAGAACGGCGGCACCTTTGGGGTGTCCACTATGTGCATTGGTCTCGGCCAGGGCATCGCCACTGTCTTCGAACGCATCTAAGCGTTACGTCGATGGAAGCCGGGGCCAAGTGCCCCGGTTTTTGTTTTTTCCGGGTTTAGTAAAAAAATTTTGTTTTTATTTTGAAAAGATTTGAGAGAGGGCCAAGACATGCCGATACAACCTGGGCTCTACCAACATTACAAAGGTCCGCAGTACCGCGTATTCAGCATCGCGCGGCATTCCGAGACCGAGGAAGAAGTGGTCTTCTATCAAGCCCTGTATGGCGATTACGGCTTTTGGGTGCGGCCGTTGAGCATGTTCCAGGAGTCTGTCGAAGTTGACGGCGAGCAGGTGCCACGCTTTGCTTTGGTGCAGGCCGAAGAGAGCCTTTTTTCCAAGCCTTGAGGCCGATACCGGGGCAACCCTGCGCTTGACCTCACCTTGCAGCCACTATATATAGCGGTGCCGCGTCAGGCGCCAACCGCCTTTCACTTTTTAGAATTCAGGAATTTTCTGATCCATGGGCAAATCGCTGGTCATTGTGGAATCCCCGGCTAAGGCCAAGACCATCAACAAGTATCTGGGCAACCAATACGTGGTGAAGTCGAGTATCGGCCATATCCGAGACCTGCCCACCAGCGGTTCGGCTAGCGCCAGCAAGGAGCCAGCCGCCAAACGCGGCAAGGCTGCTGCCGGTGAAGCGCCGGCGCTGTCGCCCAAAGACAAGGCGCGCAAGCAGCTGGTCTCTCGCATGGGGGTTGATCCGGAACACGGCTGGAAAGCCAAGTACGAGATCCTCCCGGGCAAGGAAAAGGTCATCGAAGAACTGCGTCGGCTCGCCAAGGATGCCGACACCATCTATCTGGCGACGGACTTGGACCGCGAAGGGGAAGCCATTGCCTGGCACCTGCGCGAAGCCATCGGTGGGGATGACAGCCGCTACAAGCGCGTGGTGTTCAACGAAATCACCAAGAAGGCCATCCAGGAGGCCTTCTCCCAGCCGGGCGAGCTGGACATCGATCGGGTCAACGCCCAACAGGCGCGGCGCTTCCTTGACCGCGTGGTGGGCTACATGGTCTCGCCGCTGCTATGGGCCAAGATCGCCCGTGGCCTGTCGGCCGGTCGCGTGCAGTCGGTCGCCGTGAAGCTGGTGGTTGAGCGCGAGCGGGAAATCCGTGCGTTCATCCCTGAAGAGTACTGGGAAGTTCACGCCGACCTCGGCACCGCCAAGGGCGCCACCGTGCGCTTCGATGTGGCTCGCGAGAAGGGCGAAGCCTTCAAGCCGCTCAACGAAGCCCAAGCCATGGCTGCGCTGCAGAAGCTCAAGGCTTCCAGCTACAGCATCGTCAAGCGTGAAGACAAGCCGACCAGCAGCAAGCCGTCGGCACCGTTCATCACCTCCACGTTGCAACAGGCCGCGAGCAACCGCCTGGGCTTCGGTGTGAAGAAAACCATGATGATGGCCCAGCGTTTGTACGAGGCGGGCTACATCACGTATATGCGTACCGACTCGACCAACCTCTCGGCCGATGCCGTGACAATGGCGCGCACTTATATAGAAAGCGAGTTCGGCAAGAAATACCTGCCGGAGACGCCGAACGTCTACAGCAGCAAGGAGGGCGCACAAGAGGCTCACGAAGCGATTCGTCCCTCCGATGCCAACACCGAGCCAAGCAAACTGTCGGGAATGGAGCGCGATGCCGAGCGCCTCTACGAGCTGATCTGGCGCCAGTTCCTGGCCTGCCAGATGCTGCCGGCGCAATACCTGTCGACCACGGTCACCGTCGGTGCCGGCGACTTCGAGCTGCGCGCCAAGGGCCGCATTCTGAAGTTTGACGGCTACACCCGCGTCATGCCGCAAATCACCAAGCCGGGTGACGACGACGTCCTGCCAGACATGGCCCAGGGCGATGTGATGAAGCTGATCAAGCTCGATCCGACCCAGCACTTCACCAAGCCGCCGGCCCGTTATTCGGAAGCCAGTCTGGTCAAGGAAATGGAAAAGCGTGGCATCGGTCGTCCTTCTACCTACGCGGCGATCATTTCCACCATCCAGGACCGCGGTTACGTGGCGCTGCACAACCGTCGGTTCTATTCGGAAAAGATGGGAGACATCGTCACCGAACGTTTGTCCGAGAGCTTCTCCAACCTGATGGACTACGGCTTCACCGCCGGCATGGAAGAGAACCTCGACGATGTGGCCCAGGGTGAGCGGGACTGGAAAAACGTTCTCGACGAGTTTTATGGCGATTTCAAGAAAAAACTCGAAGTAGCCGAAAGTGTCGAGAACGGCATGCGGGCCAACCAGCCTGTGATGACCGACATCCCATGCCTGACGTGTGGTCGTCCGATGCAGATCCGTACCGCCTCGACAGGCGTGTTCCTGGGATGCTCGGGCTACAGTCTGCCTCCCAAGGAGCGCTGCAAGGCGACCGTCAACCTGGTGCCGGGTGACGAAATCGCCGCGGACGACGAGGGTGAATCGGAATCCCTGGTGCTGCGCGGCAAGCACCGCTGCCCGATCTGCAGCACGGCGATGGATGCCTACCTGTTGGATGAGAAGCGCAAGCTGCACATCTGCGGTAACAATCCCGATTGCGCCGGTTATGAGATCGAAGAGGGCACCTATCGCATCAAGGGCTATGAAGGCCCGAGCCTTGAATGCGACAAGTGTGGCAGTGAGATGCAGCTCAAGACCGGCCGTTTCGGCAAGTTCTTCGGCTGCACCAATCCAACCTGCAAGAACACCCGCAAACTGCTCAAGAGCGGTGATGCGGCGCCGCCGAAGATGGACCCGGTGAAGATGCCTGAACTCAAGTGCGAGAAGGTCAACGACACCTACATCCTGCGCGACGGCGCGTCTGGCCTGTTCCTGGCGGCCAGCCAGTTCCCGAAAAACCGCGAGACCCGTGCGCCGCTGGTGCTGGAGATCGTGCCGCATAAGGACGAAATCGATCCGAAGTACCATTTCCTCTGCGAAGCTCCGCAGAAGGATCCTGAGGGTCGGCCGGCGGTTATTCGTTACAGCCGCAAGACCAAGGAGCAGTACGTACAGACCGAGGTCGACGGCAAGCCAACCGGCTGGAAGGCGTACTACGACGGCGGCAAATGGACCGTCGAGGACAAGCGCTGAATAGCCTCAAGTAAACAAAAGGCCGCATGACAACCCATAGGTTTTCATGCGGCCTTTTTGTTTTTGCCTTGCAGTGGCCTCGGTTGTTCCATGACACTGTCGCTCTTGCGTGAAGCTTTTATTTCGTTGGGGAGAATGCCGCCATGGCCCACGAACTCTACACCCGCACCAATCAGAAAATTTATTTCGCCGGCCTGTCGCTCGAAGCGCTCGCCAGGGCAGAGGATGGGCGTGCGATGAATTCCCCCGCGCTGACCCAAGCCGGGCGCGAATCAGCGCTGTTTCATCTGTACGGCGCGTTGTTGGGGCTTTGCCACGAAATTGCCGGTTTCTACCGTCTGCCGCAGGCAAATGCGCCCCGGGCCGAACTGTTGTTGACACCGGATGTGTTGGAAACCATCGCCATTCCGGAACTGGCCGAAATGGTCGAGCTGGCGCACAACCCGCAAACCTGGCTGGCTCAACTGTTGGCGGCACACGCGGCACTGTTTGAGCCGCCCCGGGCTCCTCGCAAGCCTAAGGGTGACGTGACTCAGCCTTTGATCATGGCGGTCAATCTGGACGAAGAAGAGCCCGAGCAGGCGTTGAGCCGGGAGGAGTTGGAAAGCTGGCGTCAGAACCTCAAGAACCTGGCCATCCGCTTTCGTGAAGGGCTGAACGAGTGCTGAGTTTTCCCCCGATCCGTAATATTCGCCCATAACGCTTGGTCAAGATCCCGAGCGAAGCCTGGCCGATGACTATATAATCCTCGCCTTTCGTGGAGAACAGACTTTTATGCCAACGTCCTTTCTAGAAATTGTCGAACTTCCTGATGGCCGCATCGAGCTGCGCAGGGCCGAGGACGAGGGTTCTCTGGTTACCTTGAACTTCTCCGAAGACGCCAAGGCCTTCCTGCAAGGCCAGCACGTCGAAGTCGCCAAGGCGATGTTGAGTGTGGGCGTGCAGATGGCAGGTCGTCTGGTTGAAGGCGAATTCAACAAGGAAGAGGGGCCGCGGGTTCTTCATTGATCCCGCCTGTCGGCTTTTGGACGATACTGTTCCTGGCCGGCTTCTCTGTCCTGGAGAAGCCCTGTGTTTTTTAGCCCAATCGAATATTCAGGCTTTGTGCGTCCCCGGTGCGTGCGGCGCTGATCAACTGTTGCCGTGCGGTCGTGGTCAACGGATTGAGCCAGCTGACCACTGTATGGCTGCGGCCCAGGCGCAACGCTTCGCAGGTCAGTTGCTGGGCGCTTTGAGTGCCCCGCGGCTGTAGCAATAGGATGCGTTCACGGTTCAGGCCCGCATCTCGCAGCCAGGCCTGGGTGACACTGGCCGGCGGTGCGATCAGCGTCAGCCAGCGAGCGTCCTGGTCCTGGCTCAGCTCGCGCAGGATCGGCGCCAGCAGGTTCAGGCAGTTCCCGGCGGCACCACGTAACGACAGTTCGCTGAAGGCCTCGGGCTCGGCGCCCCAAGGTGACTCGATCACCTCTTTGAGGGCGGGAACCAGCGGTTGGGCCATGAACGCCTCGAACAGCGGAAGTTGAGTGTGTTGTGGTGTGTGTGGGAACTGCATAAAGCCTCCTTTAGCGGCGGATAACGCCGACACTCAAGCCTTCGATGACCAGATCCTGATCTTTAAGATCGACTTCGATGGGGGCGAACTCGGGATTCTCGGCAATCAGCCAGACCTTGCTACCGTCGCGCTTGAAGCGCTTGACGGTCACTTCATCACCGATTCGCGCCACCACGATCTGGCCGTTGCGGGCTTCGCGAGTGGTGTGGACCGCAAGAAGGTCTCCGTCGAAAATGCCGATGTCCTTCATGCTCATGCCGTGCACGCGAAGAAGGTAGTCCGCCCGTGGATGGAAGAACGATGGGTTGATGTTGCAGGACTCTTCGACATGCTGCTCGGCGAGGATCGGAGCGCCTGCTGCTACCCGGCCGATGATCGGCAGGGTGGTTTCGTCGGCCTTGGCTTCAAAGCCAGGGATACGAATGCCGCGGGATGCGCCCGGGGTCATTTCGATAGCGCCCTTGCGAGCCAGCGCCTTGAGGTGCTCTTCAGCCGCGTTAGGCGACTTGAAGCCCAGTTCCTGGGCGATTTCCGCGCGGGTCGGCGGGTAGCCGTTGTCTTCGAGGCAGCGTTTGATGAAGGCCAGAATCTCTGCTTGGCGTGGCGTCAGCTTTAGCATATTGATCGCTCTGTCTTTTTATACAGTGACTGGGATTATATACAGTGGGCGCGGCTTGGCAATCCTCCTTTTCTCGCAGGCCGCTGGACGGTCGGTCGGGCCGCAAAAACGTCATGGGCTACAGCGGGCCGTAGGTGTGGTTAAATATCTGACCGAGCGTTCGCAAAACGTCCCGGCAGGCTTGACAACCCCAAGGCTGAAACGTATGTTTCAAACAAGTGTTTGTCAGGCGGAGTAGCCATGGCCCAGTCGGAAACCGTAGAACGCATTCTCGATGCTGCCGAGCAATTGTTCGCGGAAAAAGGTTTCGCTGAAACCTCATTGCGTCTGATCACCAGCAAGGCCGGGGTGAACCTGGCGGCGGTGAATTATCACTTCGGTTCGAAGAAAGCGCTGATCCAGGCAGTGTTCTCGCGTTTCCTCGGGCCTTTCTGTGTCAGCCTGGATCGTGAGCTGGAGCGGCGTCAGGCCAAGCCTGACGTCAAGCCAACCCTGGAAGAGCTGCTGGAGATCCTGGTCGAGCAAGCCCTTGTCGTGCAGCCACGCAGCGGTAACGACCTTTCCATTTTCATGCGCTTGCTGGGCCTGGCATTCAGCCAGAGCCAAGGCCACCTGCGGCGTTATCTGGAAGACATGTACGGCAAGGTTTTCCGCCGCTATATGCTTCTGGTCAATGAGGCCGCGCCGCGCATTCCGCCGATCGAGTTGTTCTGGCGCGTGCATTTCATGCTCGGCGCTGCTGCCTTCAGCATGTCCGGCATCAAGGCGCTGCGGGCCATCGCTGAAACCGATTTCGGTGTGAATACTTCCATTGAGCAAGTGATGCGTCTGATGGTGCCATTCCTGGCTGCAGGCATGCGCGCCGAAAGCGGCGTCACCGATGAGGCCATGGCTGCCGCGCAGTTGCGCCCGCGCAGCAAATCAGCCCCGGCGCTCGCCAAGGCCTGAGTGCACGGGTGGGCGCGGCTGCCTACATCCGCTAAGCTAGCGGCCCATGCCGACTCTCGTTTCGAACCCGCTTTATATTTCATTGCATAACCGTGATCTGCCGGGCCTGGAGCCCGGCGGCGCGGTTGTGCGTGCGTCGCTGTGCGGGTTCATTGTTATCAAGGAAATATTATGACTGCTGGCCTGCAAGGCTCGTTGATGGTGGACGTCGCCGGTACCTGGTTGACGGCCGAAGATCGCCACCTGTTGCGCCAGCCCGAAGTGGGTGGCCTGATCATTTTTGCTCGCAATATCGAGCATCCACGTCAGGTGCGCGAGCTGAGCGCCTCGATTCGCGCCATCCGTCCCGACCTGTTGCTGGCGGTCGATCAGGAAGGCGGGCGTGTGCAGCGCCTGCGCCAGGGGTTTGTGCGGTTGCCGGCCATGCGGGCGATTGCCGACAACCCGAATGCCGAATACCTGGCCGAGCAGTGCGGCTGGATCATGGCCACTGAAGTGCTGGCGGTCGGCCTCGATTTGAGTTTTGCCCCGGTGCTGGACCTCGATTATCAACGTAGCGCGGTGGTCGGCAGTCGTGCCTTCGAAGGCGACCCCGAGCGTGCAGCGCTGCTGGCAGGTGCCTTCATTCGGGGCATGAACGCCGCCGGTATGGCCGCCACCGGCAAGCATTTCCCCGGCCACGGCTGGGCCGAAGCCGATTCCCATGTGGCCATTCCCAACGATGAGCGCAGCCTTGAACAGATTCGCGCCCACGATCTGGTTCCGTTCGCCAAACTGAGCAAGCAACTGGCGGCAGTCATGCCGGCCCATGTCATTTATCCGCAGGTCGATGCCAATCCAGCCGGTTTTTCCCGGCGCTGGCTGCAGGACATTCTGCGTGGCGAATTGCAGTTCGATGGCGTGATCTTCAGCGATGATCTGTCGATGGCGGGTGCTCATGTGGTGGGTGATGCCGCCAGTCGTATCGAGGCGGCGTTGTCGGCCGGTTGCGACATGGGGCTGGTGTGCAACGATCGCGCCGCCGCCGAACTGGCCTTGAGCGCCGCCCAGCGGTTGAAGGTCAAACCATCGGCGCGCATCGCACGCATGCACGGGCAGGCCTTCGCCTCCACCGAGTACCGCCAGGACCCACGCTGGCTGACGGCAATCAGCGCGCTGAAAGCCGCCCAACTGATCGATTAAGGACATTTGTCATGACCGTTTACGCAATTATCGGCGGCACTGGCCTGACCCAGCTCGAAGGTCTGACCATTCGCCAGTCCTTGGCAGTAGAAACGCCCTATGGTGCGCCATCGGCAGAGGTGCAGATCGGTGACTACGCCGGGCGCGAAGTGCTGTTTCTGGCCCGTCACGGCCATCCTCATCGCTTTCCACCTCATCAGGTGAACTATCGCGCCAACCTCTGGGCCCTGAAGCAGGCCGGCGCCGAGGCGATCCTGGCGGTCAACGCCGTGGGCGGAATTCACGCCGCGATGGGGACCGGGCATTTCTGCGTGCCTCACCAATTGATCGATTACACCAGCGGCCGTCAGCACACCTATTTTGCCGATGACCTGGAGGCGGTTACCCACATTGATTTCAGCTACCCCTACAGCGAGGCGCTGCGCCAGCAACTGATCGCCGCCCTGGCCGCCGAGGGCTGTGGCTACAGCAGCCATGGCGTCTACGCCTGCACCCAGGGCCCGCGCCTGGAAACCGTGGCCGAAATCGCTCGCCTGGAACGCGACGGTTGCGACATCGTTGGCATGACCGGCATGCCGGAAGCGGCGCTGGCGCGTGAACTGGAGCTCGACTACGCCTGCCTGGCGCTGGTGGTGAATCCGGCAGCGGGCAAGTCCACGGCCGTGATCACCATGGCGGAAATCGAGCAGGCGCTGCATGACGGGATGGGGAAGGTGAAGTCGACGTTGGCGCGGGTATTGAAGGCTGGCTAGCGGAACAGGCAGTGAAAACGGGCGCAAGGTTTCCTGCTGTCGGTAAGGGCTATTCGTACAAAGCTCTCGGAAAGCTCCGATTTTCGGTTTCGTCATCCATCAGATGGGGCCTGGAGCTCTTCAAGGGACGTCAGAAGGGGTGCATCGGGGCGACTTGTTGCGCTTGAACGCTTTCGATGCGGCCAGGCTTACCGCGCTGAAAGGTGTTCCGCTGGTGTGGCAAGGTGGCGAGCGGTGGGGCGCTTTCGTGACGGGCAGCGGGATGTCTATGAAACCGTGCGCGTCGCCATGGGCAAGAAGGTGCGCGACGAAATTGGGGCTCAATCTGACGGCTGCCGACACGGTGATTCACTTCGAACCGTGGTGGAACCTGTTTGCGCCGTTGCCCAAGGCCTGATAATCCGTCATCGCGAGTACGCTTACTCCGTAGGAGCTGGCGAAGCCTGCGATCTTTTGATCTTTTTGCGTTGGATTTTATGGGCAGGGGAAAGATCGCAGCCTCGTTGCACTCGACAGCTCCTACGGGCTCCTGCGGGCGCCTATAAGTTCGCTCAGCGTTTTTCCAGCTTGTCCGGCAATGGCGCGAACAGCGCCTCGATATCGTCGCTTTGCAGTTTCCAGTCTCCGGCCACGCGCCCGTCCAATACGCCGGCTGCGAGGTCGGATTTTTCCTTCTGCAGCAGCTGAATCTTCTCTTCAACCGTGCCTCGGGCAATCAGTTTGTAGACGAACACCGGTTTTTCCTGGCCGATGCGATAGGCGCGGTCGGTCGCCTGGTTTTCGGTGGCGGGGTTCCACCATGGGTCGTAGTGAATCACTGTGTCGGCCTCGGTGAGGTTCAGGCCCACGCCGCCGGCCTTCAGGCTGATCAGAAAGATCTGCCGCTTGCCGCTCTGGAATTCCTTGACCGGCGTGCGTCGGTCCCGGGTCTGGCCGGTCAGGATGGCGTAGTCGACGCCGCGTTTCTTCAGTTCGTCTTCGATCAGCGACAGCATCGAGGTGAACTGAGAAAACAGCAGCACCCGACGACCTTCTTCAAACAGCTCTTCGAGCATCTCCATCAGGCTGTCGAGCTTGCCTGAAGTGCTGCCTCGGGCGGGCAGGGCGGCATCGTTGAGCAGGCGCAGGTCACAACAGACCTGACGAAGCTTGAGCAGTGCCTCGAGAATGATGATCTGGCTGCGAGCCACGCCTTTGCGGGTGATCTCGTCGCGTACCTTCTTGTCCATGGCCAGGCGCATGGTTTCGTAGACGTCCCGCTGGGCATCGCTGAGCTCGACCCAATGGATGATCTCGGTCTTGGGCGGCAGTTCTGTCGCCACTTGCTCCTTGGTCCGGCGCAGCAGAAAAGGTTTTATCCGACCGTTGAGGTGCTGAAGGCGCACATCGCTGCCGCGCTTTTCAATCGGCACGCGGTAGTCGCGGTTGAAGCTCTTGACGTCCCCGAGCCAGCCCGGGAGCAGGAAGTGGAACAGCGACCACAATTCGCCCAGGTGGTTTTCCAGCGGCGTACCGGACAGACACAGCCGCTGCCTCGCGTTGAGTTCGCGGGCGGCCTGGGCGGCTTTGCTGTTCGGGTTCTTGATGTACTGGGCTTCATCGAGGATCAGCACATGCAACGGCTGCGCCGCCAGGCGCTCGACATCCTTGGGCAGCAGCGCATAAGTGGTGAGGACCAGGTCGTAATCGGCCAGCCGGTCAAAATGCTTCTTGCGCCCGGCACCGTATAAGGCCAACACCTTGAGTTGCGGGGTGAAGTGGGCGGCCTCGTCGAGCCAGTTGGGGATCAGGCTGGTGGGCATGACCACCATGCAGGGGCGGTCGAGGCGCCCGGCGTTTTTTTCACTGAGGATGTGCGCCAGGGTTTGCAGGGTTTTGCCCAGGCCCATATCGTCCGCGAGGATGCCGCCGACTTCCAGCTGCCTGAGCGATTGCATCCAGCTCAACCCTTCGAGCTGATAAGGCCGCAGTGTGGCGTTCAGGCCTTCTGGCGCCGTGCTGGTGTAGTCCTTGATGTCCCGCAGGCGCTGGGCCAGGCCACGGATGTGCTCGCCGCCTTCCCAGCGCAGGGGCATGTCTTGCAGCGGGTTCAGGCGCAGGGCATCTGCGCTGTTCAAGCGCAGTTTGGTGGTGCCTGGTTCTTGCAGGTAAAACTCGCCCAGGGTGGCCAGCACCGGTTTCAGCCGGCCATAGGGCAGGGCCACTTGCTGCGGGCCGAACTCGGAGTTCGGGCGGTTAGGCAAGTTGACCAGGATGAGTTCGTCATCGCGGCGCCTGGCCAGGCGTTCCGGGTTGAACAGCTCGATGTGCGAACGCATCAGGTTCAGCAGAATCGGCAGCAGGCTCAATCGCTCACCGTTGACGATGATCCCCAGTTCCAGATCGAACCAGTCCCGTTCCGGCGTTTCTTCGACCGTGGCGTACCATTCGTCCACCGCCGTCAGGTCGAAACCGAAATCCTCGTCGATCTGCAACTCCCAGCCCTGGCTACGCAGTTTCGGCAGATCGTTGAGGGTGAACGTCAGCCAGGCACTGTCGTTGACCATCTCGTACAGCTCACCGGCGCTTTCGGGCAGGGCCTTGCTTTGGCGGGTTGCGATTTTGAAGCCGAGGATGCGTAGCTGTTCGCGGTAGGACTGCTCGACTTCCGTCTGGCGTTTAATCCGCAGCGTCTGTGTGTCCTGGCGAATCAGTACGTCAGTGTTGCGCTGGCCGCTGACGTATTCGTCCAGGTAGCTGAAAGATAGGGCGGCGCGGTGCTGGATATAGCGCTGCATCTTGCCGTTGCGCGGCTCGAAAGCGCTGAACTCGATGCTTGCCAGCCACAGCCGCGGCACTGGCTGAACATTGTCCACCAGCACTTGCGGCGGGGCCTTGGGGCTGCGGTTTTCCAGCACGGCCTGGAGCTTCTCCAGCAACTGCGCGTCTTTCTCGGCGGCCGGGTAGGCCAGGGTTTCCTGGACTTGCAGCAGCACCGCCGCGCAGTGTTTGCAGTTGATGCGCACCGGGCAGGTACAGGCGGCTTCGAGCAGAATCAATGTGCCTTTGGCTGACTCTTTCAGGCGAATCGTCTGGCGGTAAACGTTGCCCCCAGAGCCTTCACAACTGGCGGTGATGGTGCTGTCGCCGGCCTCGACGATCCTGACGCGGTTTTCCAGCGCGTAACGACGCCCACGCTCCAGGCTCTGTTCCTTGAATCGATTGACCCAGGAGGGTGCCAGGGGTTTGCTCAGGGGCGAGGGCATAGGCGCGCCGATCAGTCCGGAATGACGTCAGGCGCCTGCCGTGGCGCAGGCGCAGTCAGCGAGGTGATTTTGATCAGCAGGCCGAGGTGGCCGTTGTCGAGGAAATTCAACTGACCATTTTTGGTATGGCTCTGCTGTTTGAGGCGTTCGCTGGAAGTGACCAGCCCATTGGTGTCGATCTGGTTGATCCAGAAGTCGGCATCCACATCGGTAAACCGCCCCAGTTTCAGTTCCAGGGTCCCTTCGATGGGGAACTGGCCGAACTGTTCTGCGCCATCACTGACGGCGATTCGGCTGCCCTGTTCGCCCAGGTTCTGCTGCCAGGCTTTGTGCATCAGCACTGTGTACTGGCCGCTGGCGTTGAGTTTTTCCACGATGTGACCCAATGCAGGCGTGCGTTGGCTGTTCGCGTCCAGGCGTTGCGCACCCGCGTCCCAGTTCTCCGGCGCGGCGCGGCTGACAATCGCCGGTTCGGCGTTCTGGCGCATCAGGATCATTTCAACCTGATACAGGTCGTCGGCAAACGCCAGGGGAGCGACCAGGGTCATCAACAAGGTCAGTGAGCGAAACAGGCGCATGGGGCGTCCTTCAAGCAGGGGTCGGAGTGAGGCGCTCGAACAGCGCTTCTACGGTATTGAAACGCTCTTCCGGGCGTTCCATGGGCACCATGAATTTGAACATCGTGGCACCTTCGAACTTGTAGCGTTTGGGCTGGCCCTGGATCAGCTTGATCAGTACCAGCGGATCGACCGGCGTCTGGGCTTCGAATTCGATACGACCGCCATTGGGGCCGCCATCGACTTTCTTGATGCCCAGTTGTTCGGCCTTGAGCTTGAGCCAGGTGGTACGCACCAGGTTCTTGGTGGGCTCGGGCAGCAGGCCGAAGCGGTCGATCATCTCCACTTGCAGGTCCTTGAGGCCTTCTTCATCGGTGGCCGAGGCGATGCGTTTGTAGAGAATCAGCCGTGCGTGGACATCCGGCAGATAGTCCTCCGGGATCAGCGCCGGCACCCGCAGATTGATTTCCGGCCCGCCACCCAACGGTTGGTCGAGGTTCGGTTGCTCACCCTTGCGGATCGACTTGACCGCCCGCTCGAGCATTTCCATGTACAGGGTGAAACCCACGGCCTGGATCTGGCCGCTCTGGCCGTCGCCCAGCAACTCGCCTGCACCCCGGATTTCCAGGTCGTTGGTGGCCAGCACGAAACCGGCGCCCAGGTCCTGGGTGTTGGCGATGGCCTCCAGGCGCTTTTCCGCGTCCGGGGTGATCTGCTGGCGCGGCGGCGTCAGCAGGTAAGCGTAGGCCTGGTGGTGGCTACGACCGACCCGACCGCGCAACTGGTGCAACTGGGCCAGGCCGAATTTGTCGGCGCGCTCGATGATGATGGTGTTGGCGCTCGGCACGTCGATGCCGGTCTCGATGATGGTCGAGGCGATCAGCACGTTGAAGCGCTTGTGGTAGAAATCGCTCATCACCTGTTCGAGTTCACGTTCGCGCATCTGCCCGTGGCCGATACCGATGCGGGCTTCCGGCACCAGTTCGGCCAGGTCGGCGGCGCATTTCTCGATGGTCTTGACGTCGTTGTGCAGGTAATAGACCTGGCCGCCACGCAGCAGCTCGCGCAGCAGGGCTTCCTTGATCGTGCTTTTGTTCTGCTCCATGACGAAGGTGCGCACCGACAGGCGCCGGGCCGGCGGCGTGGCGATGATCGACAGGTCACGCATGCCCGACACCGCCATGTTCAGCGTGCGCGGGATCGGTGTGGCCGTCAGGGTCAGGATGTCGACCTCGCTGCGCAGGGCCTTGAGCTGTTCTTTCTGGCGCACGCCAAAGCGGTGCTCTTCGTCGATGATCACCAGCCCCAGGTTTTTGATCTTCACATCGTCCTGTAGCAGTTTGTGCGTACCGATGACGATGTCGATCTTGCCCTCGGCCAGGTCGGCCACCGCAGCGTTCACTTCCTTGGTGGATTTGAAGCGGCTCATCACCTCCACGGTGACCGGCCAGTCGGCGAAGCGGTCGCGGAAACTGTTGTAGTGCTGCTGGGCGAGCAGGGTGGTGGGCACCAGGATTGCCACCTGTTTACCGCCGTGCACGGCAATGAACGCGGCGCGCATCGCCACTTCGGTCTTGCCAAAACCGACATCGCCGCACACCAGCCGGTCCATCGGCTTGGGCGCGAGCATGTCGGCGCGCACGGCTTCGATGGTGGTCTGCTGGTCGACGGTTTCCTCGAAGGGGAACCCGGCGCTGAAGGTTTCGTAGTCGGCTTTCGGGTCGGCGAAGGCATACCCCTCGCGGGCGGCGCGACGGGCATAGATGTCCAGCAACTCGGCGGCGACATCGCGCACCTGTTCGGCGGCCTTGCGCTTGGCTTTCTGCCAGGTTTCCGAACCCAGGCGATGCAGCGGCGCCAGGGCGTCGTCGCTACCGGTGTAGCGGGCGATCAGGTGCAGGTTAGCCACCGGCACATAAAGCTTGGCGCCCTCGGCGTATTCCAGGGTGAGGAATTCGGCGGCCTGGTTGTCGATCTCCAGGGTCGCCAGGCCCAGGTAGCGGCCCACGCCGTGATCGATGTGCACCACTGGCGCGCCTTCGCGCAGCTCGGTGAGGTTCTTGATGACGGCGTCGTTGGCGGCGTCGGCGCGTTTCTCGCGACGACGACGCTGCATGACGCGTTGGCCGAACAATGGGCTTTCGGCCACCAGCGCCAGGGCCGGGTCTTCCAGGACAAGGCCATCATTCAGCGGCGCGATGGTAATCGCCAGGCGATCTTTGCCGGCGACGAAGTCTGGCCAGCTATCGACGGTCTTCGGTCTCAGCTTCAGGCGTTCAAGCAGCTCCAGCAGCACTTCACGACGACCGGCGGATTCGGCGGTGAACAGCACGCGGCCAGGGAAACCCTCGAGAAAACCGGCCAGGGCTGCCAGTGGCTGCGTGGCCTTGGCTTCGATCGCCAGGTCCGGCAAGGCCTTGGCCGGGAAGCGTTCGCGGCCGACGCCGGTTTCCACGTCCTGCTGGCTTGCCACCACGCGTGGCCAGCTCTTGAGTCGGGCAAAACAGTCTTCCACCGGCAGGAACAGCTCGGCCGGGGGCAATAACGGGCGGGAAGGATCGACGCGGCGCTCTTCGTAGCGATTGCGCACATCGTTCCAGAAGTTCTCCGCCGCCTGCTCGATGCCGGGCAGGGAAAACACCTGGGTGTCCTGGGGCAGGTAATCGAACAGGGTGGAGGTTTCTTCGAAAAACAGCGGCAGGTAGTACTCGATACCGGCGGGAGTGATCCCGCTGCTCAGGTCCTGGAAGATCGGGCAGCGACGGAAATCCACATCGAAGCGTTCGCGAAAGCGCGCCTTGAAGCGGGTCACGGCGTCTTTTTGCAGCGGGAATTCCTTGGCCGGCAGCAGGCGCACCGACTGTACTTTGTCGATGGAGCGTTGGTTTTCCGGGTCGAAGGTGCGCAGGGTTTCGATTTCGTCATCGAACAGGTCGATGCGGTAAGGCAACTTGCTGCCCATTGGGAACAGATCGATCAGCGCGCCGCGCACCGCGAACTCGCCGTGCTCATACACCGTATCGACGCAACGATAGCCACTGGCTTCAAGACGGCTGCGCATTTGCTCGACGTCGAGCTTCTGGCCGATGTCCAGCACCAGGCTGCTGCCCAGCAAAAACTGGGTCGGTGCCAGGCGATGTAGGGCCGTGGTGATCGGCACTACCAAAACGCCATGACTGAGCTCCGGCAACCGATAAAGGCTGGCGATTCGCTGGGAAACGATGTCCTGGTGGGGCGAAAACAGATCGTAGGGCAGGGTTTCCCAGTCCGGGAAATGCAGCACGGGCAAATCCGGGGCGAAGAAACTCAGTTCCTGTTCGAGCCGCTCGGCGCTTTGGCTGTCGGCGGTCAGCAGCAGGGTAAAGCGCTTTGCAGCGCTGGCAGCCTCGGCGATGGCCAGGCTCAGGGCGGCACCGGGCAGGTTGCCCCAGTGCTGTTTACCTGCCGCGGCAGGGAGAAGCGGGAGACGCAGAACGGGCACGGAAGGTTGAGCTCCAGCGTTGCGACAAAGTCGGCAATTGTAGCGGGGGAAGGGGGCGGCTGTCAGTCGCAGACTACCCTGGCGAACAGGAAAACCACGGTGCGACAGGCGCGCATTGCTCCGCCGAAGACTCGGCGGCATAATGTAGCCCCTTTTTTCAGCCCCTACATGTGGAAGGTTCCCGTGACTCAGAAGCCCGACCAGTGTCTTGGTGAATGGATCGATCGTGAAGCACTCGCAGAAGCGATGATCCCTCTCATCGGTCAGCTCTACCGCAATAACAACGTGGTGAGCTCGATCTATGGCCGCAGCCTGATCAACCAGTCTGTCATCGCGATTCTCAAGGCTCATCGCTTTGCTCGCCACCGTTCTTCCGACGACAGCGAACTCTCCGTCCACGAAACATTCCCGCTGCTCAAGGCCATGAGCGAGCTCAAGCTCGGCGCGGCTTCGGTGGACCTGGGCAAGTTGGCGTTCAAATTCCGTAACGAAGGCAATGGCCGTAGCGCCGAGCAGTTCGTTCGTGAAGAGATGGCTGATGTGGTTGGCCAGCAGAACGCTTCGCCTCGCAAGGGCACTGACGTGGTCCTGTACGGCTTCGGTCGTATCGGCCGTCTGCTGGCGCGCATCCTGATCGAAAAAACCGGTGGCGGCGACGGCCTGCGCCTGCGGGCCATCGTGGTGCGCAAAGGCGCCGAGAACGACCTGACCAAGCGCGCCAGCCTGTTGCGTCGTGATTCGGTCCATGGTTCGTTCAACGGCACCATCATCATCGATGAAGAAAACAACACCATTCTCGCCAACGGCAACCTGATCCAGGTGATCTACGCGAAGAGCCCGACCGAGGTGGACTACACCCAGTACGGCATCAAGGACGCACTGCTGGTGGACAACACCGGTGTCTGGCGTGACGCCGACGGTCTGGGCCAGCACCTGGCCTGCCCGGGTATCGACCGCGTCGTTCTGACCGCACCTGGCAAGGGCAAGCTCAAGAACATCGTTCACGGCATCAACCACGGCGAAATCACCGCTGACGACAAGATCGTCTCCGCCGCTTCCTGCACCACCAACGCCATCGTGCCGGTGCTCAAGGCGGTGAACGACAAGTTCGGCATCATCAACGGTCACGTCGAAACCGTTCACTCGTACACCAACGACCAGAACCTGATCGACAACTTCCACAAGGGCGATCGTCGTGGCCGTAGCGCCGCGCTGAACATGGTGATCACCGAGACCGGTGCCGCCACCGCCGCAGCCAAGGCTTTGCCTGAGCTGGCCGGCAAGCTGACCGGCAACGCGATCCGTGTACCGACGCCGAACGTGTCGATGGCCATCCTCAACCTGAACCTTGAGAAGGCTGCCACCCGTGAAGAAATGAACGAGTACCTGCGCTACATGGCGCTGCACTCCGACCTGCACAAGCAGATCGATTTCGTCAATTCCCAGGAAGTGGTGTCCACCGACTTCGTTGGCTCGCGCCATGCCGGTGTGGTCGACGCTGAAGCGACCATCGTTCAGGACAACCGCGTTGTGCTGTACGTTTGGTACGACAACGAGTTCGGTTACAGCTGCCAGGTGGTTCGCGTGATGGAAGACATGGCCGGTGTAAACCCGCCAGCATTTCCGCGCTAAGCCTTAGCCGCAGATGAAAACGCCCCGACTTGTCGGGGCGTTTTTTTGTCTGGGGTTTTGTGTTGTGGGGACTGGCCCCATCGCGAGCAGGCTCGCTTGTATGGTAGGACTTGAAGGGAGGAGGAGGGACAAGGCTCGATTCTGACTGTTAGGCGCAGTACAGACCGTGGGAGATTTCGCCCCTCCTCCTTTCACCCAAGCGCCGATAAAGAATGCATCTGGCCTAAACCGACGATAGGAACAAGCCTGCGCCTCTGGGTGAACCCTTCAAGTGTTCAAACCTTAGCCCGGAGAATTTTCAATGGCAATGCCGGTTTCTGTCACAAAGCCGATTGTGGGCGTGGATGTCGCCAAGAACGAGTTGGTGATCTATCACGCCGAACTTGATGTACTGGAGGCGATTCCCAACAACAAAGCGGCCATCAAA
>NZ_FODL01000016.1:0-9818 GCF_900110355.1 Pseudomonas sp. NFACC39-1
TCTGTCTGAAACGGTGATGTTGGATGGGCCGCCGTCTTCGCGAGCAGGCTCGCTCCCACAGGGGGATCTGTGGCTGGCATAGAATCTGTGAACACTGCGATCAAAAACTGTGGGAGCGGGCTTGCTCGCGATAGCGATCTGTCTGAAACGGTGATGTTGGATGGGCCGCCGTCTTCGCGAGCAAGCCCGCTCCCACAGGGGGATCTGTGGCACGCACAAAATCTGTGAACACCTGCAATCAAAAACTGTGGGAGCGAGCCTGCTCGCGATAGCGGTCTGTCTGGACCGGTGATGTTGGATGGGCCGCCGTCATCGCGAGCAGGCTCGCTCCCACAGGGTGGTGTGGTGGGCACAGGTTTTGTGGAGGTTATTGCGTCGTCGAGTCAACCACTCCCCGCACCCGCTGCAGCATGTTGATCAAATGCAAGCGCATCGAAGCCCGTGCCGCTTGCGCATCATGGCGCGCCAACGCGGCATAGATCTGTTCGCGCTCACGAATCACCAAGGCCCGATTCTGCGTCGTGACAGCAGGCCCGGCCTGTTGCACAACGGCGATCAGGGTGTTGCCCACATGGGTCATGGCATCCATAAAAAAGCTGTTGCCGGTGCACCGGGCGATCTGCAGATGAAATTCAAAATCCAACCGGGCGCTTTCGTCATCCGTTGCCTCAACAGCATGCGCAGCATCGAGCGCTGCGCGCATCGCCTGCAACTGTTCCGGGGTCGCCCGTTGGGCGGCGATGCCGGCGGCTTCGACTTCCAGACTCTGGCGCAATTCGATCACCGCCAGCGCGTCGTACGCGCCACCTTTGACGTGCTTGCTGCCCTGGAAGTCTCCCGGGCGGGCGGTGTCGACTACAAAAGTGCCGATGCCGTGACGCGTTTCCACCAGGCCTTCGGCCTGCAGCCGCGACATGGCTTCGCGCACCACCGTACGACTGACGCCACGGTCCTTGATGATGACCTGCTCGGTCGGCAGTTTGCTGCCTGCGGGCAGTTCGCCGGCCAGTATCTGCTGCGTCAGGTCGACCACCAGTTGCTGGGTCATGCTCAGGCGTCGATCGGGTGTGACACGGTCCATTGCACCTATCCATTAAAGCCAGACGATCGCGGCATTATAGCCGCGACCTAACGTCGAAACGCACTATAATGCCGGCTGATCACACTAGAGCAAGCCGATGACGGACCAAGCGTTATCTCCATTGAATAAACCGCGCCGCCTCGCCGAAACACTGGTGGACCGCTTTGCCCAGCGCATGCGTGAAGGCATTCTCAAGCGCGGCGAAAAGCTCCCCACCGAAGTGCATATCATGGAAGCCGAGGGCGTCAGTCGTTCGGTGGTGCGTGAAGCGCTGTCGCGCTTGCAGGCGGCGGGGCTGGTGGAGACGCGGCATGGCGTCGGCACTTTTGTCCTGGACATGCCGGCGCCGGAGGGTTTCACCCTCGGGCCGGCGACGATTGCCACGTTGTCGGATGTGCTCAACCTGCTGGAGTTTCGCCTGAGCCTGGAAGTCCAGGCCGCCGGCATGGCTGCCGAGCGCGCTACGCCCCAAGCCCTGGCCGAACTGGCCCAGGCGCTGGAAGCGTTGCTGCAAGGCCCGGAAAAATCCGGCACCACCATCAATGCCGATTTCCAGTTCCATCTGAAAATCGCCAAGGCCGCCGGCAATTACTACCTGATCGACATCATGAAGCACCTGGGTACCAAGCTGATCCCACGGACCCGGATGAACTCCGCCTATTCCGGGCAGAGTGATCGCAGCGCCTACCTGCAGGGGATCAACGCCGAACATCAACAGATCTTCGACGCCATCGCCAGTGGTCATGTCGACGCGGCGCGGGCGGCCATGTACCTGCATTTGAGCAATAGCCGCATGCGCCTGTGTGAAACTCAACAACGGCAGGCTTTTTACAACGAATAATGCCCACTGATTCTGTGGGAGCGAGCCTGCTCGCGAAGGCGGCGGCACACTCAACATAGATGCCAACTGATCCGACGCTATCGCGAGCACGCTCGCTCCCACAAGTTGATCCCAGTGTTCACACAACTTAGAAGAAGCTGTATTTAACACCGACCCGCAGCCGCAACTGGCGATCGCTGTCGACCGAGTTGACTTTGATATCGCCCACTTCAAAGAACGGTGCCCAGCGTTTATCCCACTGATATTTGACCACGGCGTTCTGTTCATAGTCGTCGGTGCCGCCGTCATAGCGAATATAGTCGGCATCGAAGTAAGTCAACTGATATTCATAGGCCCACGGTCCTTGGGGGCCATAGTTGATATAAACATCGTAACGGTTGACCGTCTGATCGTCCTGGCCGTTATGCGGCACGTCACGGTCGATCTTGTCGCGGTCCAGCTTGGCTGAATCCAAACGGTAGCGACCGGCAATGCTCAACTCTTTGGTCACGCGGTACCCCAGACGCAGGCCCAGTTTGTAGGTGGTGGATTCTTCGTCGCTGTCCAGGGCCAACGAGGGCGTCAGCATCCAGCGATCATTGATCTTGTGCTGGTAGTTGACGGTAAATTCGTGACCGCTGCCGACGGTATTGTCGAAGGCGACGTCTTGCCGGTCACCGGCGGTCTTGTATTTGAGTTCACCCTCCAGACCCAGGCCGCTGTCCAGCCGAATACCAAACTTGGCACGGTCGGCGTGCATGCGACTTTTTTCCGCATATTGGTGGCGCACATTGATATAGCCGGTATCGGCCTGAGCAATAACCGAAGTAAACAAGGAAGCGAGAGAAAGTATTACCAGTGTTTTTTTCATGTTTTTTATTCTTGTTGGTTGAACGGGTTAGTTGGGTTAAACGCTAAATCACAGGCGAGCGCGTGCGCGGCATTGAAACCTGGGGTTCAACGTCTTTTGCGGGTTAAAACAAGTGCAACTGATGAATCAGGGTTTAATTCAAACGGCGATAGGGATGCCTTGTATGTCTCGACTGGCCTGCACCAGTAAACGGGTATAAGCGTGCGTGGCACCGTCACTCGCCAGAAGCTGACTGTCGAGGGTCTCCACCACCCTGCCCTGCTGCATCACCGCGACCCGATCGCACAAGTGCGCAACCACCGCCAGATCGTGGGTCACCATGAGGTAGGTCAGGCCTTCCTGGCGGCGCAAGTCGGCCAGCAGGTTGAGAATTTCCGCTTGCACCGAGACATCCAGCGCCGAGGTCGGCTCGTCCAGCAACAGCACCCGGGGACGCAGGATCAACGCACGGGCGATCGCCACGCGCTGACGCTGGCCACCGGATAACTGATGCGGGTAACGAAAGCGGAAGCTGTCGTTCAAGCCGACCTTGCGCAGGATCTCGCTGACCTTCTGCGCACGCCCGTCGATGCCGTGAATGCGCAACGGTTCCTGCAACGCGGCATCAATGGTGTAGCGCGGATGCAACGAGGCGTAGGGATCCTGGAACACCATCTGCACCGTACGGTAGTGGTTCAGCGGCAGATTGCGGGTCACGGTCTGGCCGGCGACCTGCAGTTTCCCGGTCCAATGCTGATACTGCCCGGCCAGACAGCGCAGGACGGTGGTCTTGCCCGAACCGGACTCCCCTACGAGGCCGAATGCCTCGCCTTCAGCAACACTCAAATCGACGTCATGCAATACCGCGTTCAGTGCCGCGCCGGTGCCAAAACAAAGACTCAGGCTGGCGATTTCAATCATGCTCATGACAGGCTCCTCAAGCATTCAACCACTGTGGGTCACGCTGCAACACCGGCAGCGTGGCGCGCCGATGATCCAGGCTCGGCAGTGCGGCCAGCAGGCCACGGGTGTAGGGATGGCTGGCTTGATCAAGGTCGGCGGCGGCAATCGACTCGACCACGCGGCCGGCGTACATCACCAGCACGCGGTCACAGAAATGCCGCACCAGATTCAAATCGTGGCTGATGAAAATCAGCCCCAGATCCCGCTCGCTGACCAACTCCTCCAGCACGTTGAGCACCTGACGGCGCACCGACACATCCAGGGCAGAAGTGGGTTCGTCGGCGATGATCACCTGGGGGTCGGTGATCACCATCATGGCGATCATGATGCGCTGGCCCATGCCGCCCGAGACCTCGTGCGGGTAAAAATCGTAGACCCGCTGAGGGTCGCGGATGTGGACCTTGGCGAGCATGTCCAGGGCGCGTTCGCGAGCTTCGCGATGGGGTACTTTGTGATGGGCCAGGTACGCCTCGGCGATCTGTTCGCCGACCCGCACCACCGGGTTCAGCGAGTACTTGGGGTCTTGCATGATCATCGACATGCGCGCGCCACGAATCGCCTGGATCTGCTTTTCGCTGGCGGCCAGCAAGTCGATATCGGCAAAACGCAACGTCTTCGCGGTGACCCGCGCCGTCGGCGGATGCAGACGCAAGAGACTGCGGCCAACGGTGGACTTGCCCGAGCCGGACTCACCGACGATGGCGAGTTTTTCCCGGCCCAGGGTGAACGACACGTCACGCACCGCCAACGAGGTTTTGCCGGCGTTGCGAAATTCCACACACAAGTCCTGTACGGCAAGTTTTATCTCAGTCATGGGGCGGCTCCTCAGGATTGGCTACGTGGGTCAAGGACGTCGCGCAAACCGTCACCCAACAGGTTGAAGGCCAGGCTGACCAGCATGATCGCCGCACCGGGTGCCGCCACCAGCCACCAGCTTTCAAGCATGTAGCGCCGCCCGGTGGAGATCATGGCGCCCCATTCCGGCAACGGTGCCTGGGCGCCGAGGCCGAGAAAGCCCAGGGCGGCAGCGGTGAGAATGATGCTCGCCATGTTCATGGTCAGGCGGATGATCACCGAGGACAGGCACATCGGGATAATGTGGCGCAGGATGACCCGGGTACTCGACGCGCCCTGAAGCTGCACCGCCACGACGAAGTCAGCATTGCGCAGCGGCAGGGTTTCAGCGCGGGCGAGTCGGGCAATCGGCGGCCAGGCGGTCAGTGCGATGGCGATCACCGCATGCTCAAGGCCCGGGCCAAGGGCGGCGATGAACGCCAGCGCCAGGACCAGACTGGGAAACGAGATGAAGATGTCGGTGATGCGCATGAACAGGCTGTCGACCCAACCGCCGAAGTAACCGGACACCGTGCCCACCAGCAAGCCGATCGGCCCGACAATCACGGTCACCAGCAAAACGATGTACAGGGTGATGCGCGAGCCGTAAACCAATCGGGCGAAGACATCGCGACCGTATTCGTCAGTGCCGAACCAGTGGACGCTGCTGGGTGCTTGCAGCGCCCCGGCAAGGTTCTGCAACAGCGGATCGTGACCGGCAATCCATGGCGCGAAAACCGCGACCAGCATCAGGGTCGAGACGACGATCAGGCCGGCAAAGGTCATCGGGTTGCGCAGCAGAAAACGCAGCAGGCGCAAGGCACTGACGGCCATCGCTGCCGTACTTGAAGATGGCAGCGCGGCACTGCCGGCTGCGCTGGAAGCAAGGGGCAGGTTCATTAGCGTGTCCTCGGGTCGAAGATCTTGTACAGCGCGTCGCTGATCAGGTTCAGCGTCACGAAAATGAGGCCGATCAGCAGGACACAGGCCATCACCGCGTTCATGTCGCCAAGCAAAAGGCTGCTGGTCAGGTACTGGCCGAAACCCGGCCAGGCGAACACGGTTTCGATCAACACCGCACCTTCCAGCAGACCGCCGTAGGCCAGTGCGACGATGGTCAGTAATTGCACGCGGATGTTGCCGAAGGCATGACCCCAGACGATGCGCCGCTGGGACAAACCCTTGACCCGGGCGGTGATGATGTATTCCTGGGACAACTGCTCGAGCATGAAGCTGCGGGTCATGCGGCTGATGTACGCCACCGAGTTGAAACTGAGGATCACCGCCGGCAGCAGGATATGTCGCAACGCACTGCGAAAGGCTTCCCAGTCGCCGGACCAGGCGGTGTCGATCAACAGCAGCCCGGTGTGTTTGGGGATCAGCCCGTCATAGGCCAGGCCGATGCGCCCGACGCCACCGGCCCAACCCAGCCAGGCGTAAAACACCAGGAAGGCCATCATGCCGATCCAGAAAATCGGCGTGGAATAACCGAACAGCGTGATCAGCCGCGCGATATGGTCCCCGGCACGCCCCTGATGGGTCGCGGCGTAGACGCCCAGCGGCAAGCCCGCCAACACGCCGAACAGAATGGCCAGGGTGGCCAGTTCCAAAGTGGCCGGGAAGACCCGGGCGATGTCGGTGATGACCGGGTTGCCGGTCAACAAGGCCATGCCGAAATCACCGTGGAGCAGGTCACCGAGGTAGATGGCGAACTGTGTCCACAACGGCTTGTCCAGGCCCAGCTCTTGATACACCTGGGCGTAGGCCGAGGCGTCGGCGTCCGGGCCGACAATGGCCAGCACCGGGTCCAAGGGCATGACCCGTCCGATGAAAAAGGTCAGTAGCAGCAGCCCCAGCAGCGTCACTGCCACCGACCCGCTGCGCCGGGACGCCGAAGCGACCCGGGATGTCCAGATTGAAAAGGATGCAGTCGACATGTTCATTCCTGCCTTGGCCGTATCGGCCGTCGATTTCAGCGCTGCTTGTAGACGTCCCGAAGACGCGTGGTGGCGGCGGTGTGGCCGATGTAGTTGCGCACGTCCGCATGGATCACCACTTCGTCGACCATCTGTGAAACCGGCATGATTGCTCCGGCCTGCTGGTCGTAGAGGGTCTGGATCTGCGCGTACATTTGCCGCTGGCGCTCGGGGTCTCGCTCGCGCTCAGCCTGTTCGATCAACTGATTGAGCTGCGGGTTGAAGAACGAGGTGCGCCAGCCCTGGAAGTTGCTCAGCTTGGCTTCGGTGCGGTTGTCCGGGTTGTAGACCAGGGCGCGCAGACTTGAGTGGGGATGACGCTCCGCCCCGCCACCACCACGACCGACGAGGATGTCGAACTGGCGGTCGCGCAT
The DNA here is from genome assembly GCF_900110355.1 of Pseudomonas sp. NFACC39-1. Lineage (NCBI taxonomy): Bacteria > Pseudomonadati > Pseudomonadota > Gammaproteobacteria > Pseudomonadales > Pseudomonadaceae > Pseudomonas > Pseudomonas sp. NFACC39-1. The sequence continues at coordinate 6,899 of NZ_FODL01000016.1, forward strand.
TGCACCGTAAATCTGATTTCCCGTGCCGGTGATGATGGTGGCCTGGATACCTGCCTGGGCCAGTGTCGCTTGCAGGCTGGTGGCGATGTTGATGAACGGCGGATCGGTCAGCGAGCGGATGCTCACCTTGAAGCCTTCGGCGTGCCCCGCCGCTGCCAGCAGACGTTTGGCCTCGGCCACATCCAGGCGATAGCCCGGATCTTCCAGGCGTGCCGGCAGCCCCAGTTGCATCGGCCGCTGATTGATCACCCCGTAGTGCGGCATCACCACATCGTTGATGCCCTGGTAGTCGATCAACAGGCGGATGGCCTGGCGCACGCGGATGTCCTGGAACAGCGGCTGTTGCATGCTCATCGCCACGTAATACAGCGTGCCACGGGCGATGCTCTGGATGCGCACCTGGTCGACCTTGCCCAGCGCCTTGATGTCGGTGGCCGCCATGCCTCGGGCGACGTCCAGATCACCGCGCTCCACCATCAGGCGCAGGGCCTGAGACTCGGTCATGTTGCGCATGATCACCCGGCGCAACTTCGCAGGGCCGCGCCAATAGTCGTCATGACGACTCATCAGGATCACGTCGTTGGCGCGCCAGATGTCGAGCTTGAAGGCTCCGGACCCGGCGGTGTGGGTCGCCAGCCATGCGGCGCCCTGATCGTCACCGACCTGATGTTGCAAAGCGACCGAGCGATCAATGATGAAGGCGCTGGGAGAGGTCGCCAGAGTGTTAAGCACCAGCATCGGGTCGGTGCTGCGCGGCAGGTCCATGACAAAGGTATGCGGGCCTTCGGCGCGCATCAGTTTGCTGACGTTGTCGGCGGTGAAACCGTAGGCTTTCCAGGTCGAAGCCAGGGCGCGGTTGAGGGTGACCACGCGCTGTAGCGACCAGGCCACGTCTTGCGCGGTGAGCGGTGCGCCTGAGTGAAAACGCACGTCATCGCGCAACTGAAAGGTCAGGCGCATGCGGTCCGGGCTGACTTCCCAGCTTTTGGCCAGGGCCGGGATCAGCGTGTCCGGTTGCGCCGCGTCCTGCTCCAGGAGCATGTCATAGACGTTGGCGTTGACCTCGGCGACCTCCAGGCCGGTTGCCGCGGCCGGGTCCAGGGACAGCAGGTTGATCATGCTCATGCCCACCACCAATTGGTCGGAGGGCGTTTCGCCTTGAGCCAGGCTGACGGGCAACTGCACGGTGCACAGGGCCACAGTGACACACAGCAGCCTGGTCAGGCGCTTGGGCCAGAGTTTCATGGTTCAGTCCTTTCTTATATTTATAAAGACTTGTCGTCCGGGCAGCTATGGGCCTGGGACGTGGTGCGCGATCAATGTCGAGACAAGGTATTGGCTTCGATATACGCGAAGTTGATGTCCTCGCCCAACCCTGGCCGATCAGACAGGTGCACAAAACCGTCAGCGTCCATCGGGTCAACGATGCTATTGAGGTGTGCCGGGACATCTTCGTAGTCGAGAAACGGATGCAGCAGGCCGCGTTCATACCAGCGGCAGTTGCTGATGGCGCCCACCACCGCCAGGTTCGCCGCGCCATTGCCATGGACTTCGCAATCCATGCCGAACGACTCGGCCAGGTGCGCTACCTTCAGACACGGCCCGATCCCCCCGACCCCGGCCACACCGGCGCGCAGGATGTCACACGACTTGTGGGTGACCCAACTGGCGCGGCTGTGGAACTTGCCGGCGATACTTTCCGGGCCCAGTACCGGGATGTCCAGGTTGGCCGCCAGCCAGGCATAGGACTCCGCGGAGTCTTCCATCATCGGCTCTTCGAACCAGGCAAAATTGAGTTTCTCCAAGGCCTTGCCGATGGTCAGCGCATCCATCCGGCTGTACCAGTGGTAGCCGTCGAGCATCAATGCGATGTCCGGACCGACTGCCTCACGCACGGCGGCGCAGGCTTGAATGTCCATCTGCGGATTCGGCGCGAAGGAAATCGGTGGCATCCAGGTGTGCAGCTTGATGGCCTTGTAGCCGCGCTGGACCAGCTTTTCGGCGAATTGGCCGTACTCATCCGGTGTCGACAAACCACCCGGCAGATCATCGCCACACATCGTTGAACCGTACGCGGGCACCTTGTCGCGATAACCGCCAATCAGCTTGTGTACCGGCAACTTGAGCTTGCGCCCGGCCAGGTCCCACAGCGCTTGCTCCACCAGCGCCAACGCGCGGTCGGTGAACTGCCCGGCACTGCCGCGCTGCCAGTGCGCCAAGTCTTGCCAGATGCTTTCGCGGTCCATTGGGTCCCGGCCTATCAGCACCTTGCGCACAAAGGATTCGATGATGTGCGGACGAATCAACTCAGGCGGACCGAAGGCATAGCCCTCGCTGCCGTCGTCGCAGCCAATTCGCAGCAAGGCCATCTTGATCAGAACCTCCTCGCCCGGATGAGCGTGACCGGCGCTGTCTTGAGCGCGGCGCGAAGGGGTGGAAAAGACTTCGACGTGAACGCCTGTGATTCTCATAGGGGAATAACACCATGTGCTGTGATTTTTATTTGTATGTCGTCATACAACGTAGCTGATTATTCGGACGTTTCCGTCAGACTGTCAACCCGTAAATCAAACAAAAACCAACAGATGGTGGGATTTCCATAGCGAAGAGGTTATTTCTCGCATCAAAAATAACAGAAGTCGTCATACCACAACGCCAAAAATAGGACTTGGACAGACAAGAACACCGGCTCCCACAGGGGGATTTGTGGCTGGCATAGAATCTGTGAACACCGCGATCAAAAACTGGGAGCGAGCCTGCTCGCGATAGCGATCTGTCTGAAACGGTGATGTTGGATGGGCCGCCGTCTTCGCGAGCAAGCCCGCTCCCACAGGGGGGTCTGTGGCTGGCATAGAATCTGTGAAACCGCGATCAAAAACTGTGGGAGCGAGCCTGCTCGCGAAAGCGGTCTGTCTGTACC
>NZ_FODL01000016.1:10128-97998 GCF_900110355.1 Pseudomonas sp. NFACC39-1
GGGTCTGTGGCTGGCATAGAATCTGTGAACACCGCGATCAAAAACTGTGGGAGCGGGCTTGCTCGCGATAGCGGTCTGTCTACTGGCATTGATGTTGGATGGGCCGCCATCATCGCGAGCAGGCTCGCTCCCACAGGGGATGTGTGGTGGGCTTTCGCTTATAGCGTTCCGATACAAAATCCGGATTCACTTACTTCAATCAGGTCTTGGCGACTGTCAGATATGACAGTGGTCCTCACTGCGGCTCACTTCTAACCTGATCCAGCCTCGCAAGTACGCGAAGCCAATCTTCGATGACCCGCAAGGAGTTCATGATGAACACTAAATACAGCCGCACCCAACCGACCCTGCTGACTCTTTCCCTATTATTGAGCGGCATGACTTTTCAAGCTTTCGCAGCGCAGGGCGAGCCTTGCAACGCGGACAAAGTCGCGCAAGCCAAGGAGTTGAAACCAGGGGGGATGAGTGAAACGGCTCTGTCCGAAGAAGACTACGTAAAGCAGCTGAACCTGGAAGCGGTCAGGGTCACCGGAGTGGCCATGAGCAAAGACACTAAAGATTTCCGTCTCACCGTCGTGACCGACGCAAACAAGAAAGTGATCAATATGTTCTGCGACTGAACGTCCTGAATGGCCCACCACAGACCGCTCATTGGAGTGGTCTGTGTAAGTCACCCCGCCTATGGGCGAATGATCCAGTGCTCAACTCTCCAACTTCACCCTCCGAGTTTTCGTATTCATCCTGGGTCTGCTGACATCAGGTCAGGAGGTGTCTGGAGATCAGTTTGGAGATTTCAACAATGCCCGTCTTGCCGGTGAATTCGAACTTCACCTTCCCCAGGGATGAAAAGTAAATCTCCAGTTCCGAATCCAGGTCGAAGGTGCCGGAGGTTTCTACCGAGTAGGCCACGATGTTTTTATAAGGCAGAGAGGTGAAGTCCTTTTTGCTGCCGGTGATGCCTTGCACGTTCACCGCGATGATGCGTTTGTTGGTGAAGACTACGCCGTCGCGCATGGACTTATAGGCGTCGATGACCTGTTCGCCCTCCAGCAGCAGGGCTGTTACGCGTTCGGCGTACTCGTCGTTTTGCTTGAGCTTGAAGAAGCCTTTGTTGTTGAAGTCGATCATCCGTAAATCCTTATGGGGTTGAACAGCGTTCCAGGCTTCCTGGGCCCATGTAGAGACGGGCGTAGGGATTCTGGCGCAGCTCGGGATGCCGTCACAAGGCCGCGGCCGGCCATTTCGTCCGCTCACCCGGCTAAATCCCCCGCCATCAGGTTCGAGGCAAGCGAACAGGCCAGTAGCCATTATTTCGCTTTTATGGTTTCCTGACCCTCGTTACGGTTGCAGGCTGAAACCTTTCGCCCTGTTTCGGTCCCGATGGTTGTCGCCCCAGCCCTGGAAGGCTCTAACGCACCCTTTTGAGGCGTTAGCCAATACTCGCGATTTTTCCCGTACTGACCGTCACAATCCCCCGGCAAACTGTTTTTCTGCCTAGACTTGCAACTGTCCGCCGTGCGCTGTGTTTTGAATGAGCCCGCACGATAAATACAAAAACAAAGAGGAAACCCCACAATGTTCAAACCTATCTGGAAAGCGCTCGCCTGTACGCTGGCTCTCAGTGCGTTGAGCACGGCCATGGCGGCGGATCCTGTCGTCATCAAGTTCTCCCACGTAGTCGCCGAACAAACGCCCAAGGGCCAGGGCGCGCTGCTGTTCAAGAAGCTCGTGGAAGAGCGTCTGCCAGGCAAAGTGAAGGTTGAGGTGTACCCCAACTCCTCGCTGTTCGGCGATGGCAAGGAAATGGAAGCGCTGCTGCTGGGTGACGTGCAGATGATTGCGCCGTCGCTGGCCAAGTTCGAGCACTACACCAAGTCTGTGCAACTGTTCGACTTGCCGTTTCTGTTCGATGACATCTCCGCCGTGGACCGCTTCCAGCTGAGCCCTGAAGGCCAGAAGCTGCTCAAGTCCATGGAAAGCAAGAACATCACCGGCCTGGCCTATTGGCACAACGGCATGAAGCAGTTGTCGGCCAACAAGCCGCTGCGTGAACCCAAGGATGCCCGTGGTCTGAAGTTCCGTGTGCAGGCCTCGGCCGTGCTGGAAGAACAGTTCAAGGCGGTGAACGCCAACCCGCGCAAAATGAGTTTCGCCGAGGTGTACCAAGGCCTGCAGACTGGCGTGGTCAACGGTGCGGAAAACCCGTACTCGAACATCTACAGCCAGAAAATGCATGAAGTGCAGAAGTACATCACCGAGTCCAACCACGGTGTACTCGACTACATGCTGATCACCAACACCAAGTTCTGGAACGGCCTGGAACCAGAGGTTCGTACTGAACTGGACAAGATCATCAAGGAAGTCACGGCTCAGGTGAACAAGGAAGCCGAGCAACTGAACCAGGACGCCAAGCAGAAGATCGTCGATGCCAAGACCACCGAGATCATCACCCTCACGCCTGAAGAACGCGGCGAGTGGCGCGACAAGATGAAGCCGGTGTGGAAGAAGTTTGAAGGTGACATCGGTGCTGATCTGATCAAAGCCGCCGAAGCCTCCAACAAGGCTCAGTAATGGGTTGGCCGGTGCTGCCGCCTTGGCAGCGCCGGCCTGTCGTCCCCCCTGCAGGAGATGTCATCCATGAACGCCCTTCGGCGCATCTGGGAACACTTCGAGGAAGGTTTCATTGCCTTTCTTCTGGCCGCCATGACGCTGGTTACTTTCGTCTACGTGGTACTCAACAACCTCTACACCGTTTTCTACAGCCTCGGCGACAACTGGCCTGCCGCCAGCACGCCGGCGTTCGCCATTGGCGACAGCATCATGGGCATGGCCCAGGCCATGACCTGGAGCAGCTCGTTGACCAAGGCTCTGTTTGGCTGGCTGATCTTTTTTGGTTTGTCGTACGGCGTGCGCACGGCCGGGCACATCGGCGTGGATGCGCTGGTGAAACTGGCGAGCAAGCCGGTACAACGCATTATCGGCGTCATCGCTTGCCTGTGCTGCCTGACCTACGCCGGGCTGCTGGCCGTTGCCAGTTTTGAGTGGATCAACACCCTGATGATCGCTGAGATCGGCGCAGAGGACCTGGGCCACTTCGGCATCATGCAATGGCACATCGGCCTGATCGTGCCGGTGGGTTTTGCGTTGGTGTTTATCCGTTTCGCGGAAATTCTCGTGCGCATCCTGATGAATCGTCAGACCGGCCTGGGCCTGGCCGATGAAGCAGCCGAAGCCATCAAACTGACCGAACACGAGGAAGACAAGCCATGACCATTGCCTTCCTGTTCATCGCGCTGTTCGTGCTGATGTTTATCGGCGTGCCCATCGCCATTTCGTTGGGACTGGCCGGGTCGCTGACGATCATTTACTTCAGCCCGGACTCGGTGCGCTCCCTGGCGATCAAGCTGTTCGAAACCTCTGAACACTACACGCTGCTGGCGATTCCGTTCTTCCTGCTGGCCGGTGCGTTCATGACCACTGGCGGTGTGGCGCGACGGTTGATCGACTTTGCCAACGCTTGCGTCGGCCACATCCGTGGCGGTCTGGCGATTGCCGCAGTGCTGGCGTGCATGCTGTTTGCAGCGTTGTCAGGTTCAAGCCCCGCGACGGTAGCGGCTGTTGGCTCCATTGCCATTGCCGGTATGGTGCGCTCGGGTTATCCACAGTCGTTCGGCGCCGGCATCGTCTGCAACGCCGGCACCCTGGGCATCCTGATTCCGCCGTCGATCGTGATGGTGGTGTACGCCGCCGCGACCGAAACCTCGGTGGGCAAGCTGTTCATGGCCGGGGTAATCCCTGGCGTGTTGCTGGGGCTATCGTTGATGGTGGCGATCTACATCGTTGCCGTGAAGAAAAACCTGCCGGCACTGCCTCGGGCGACGTTCCGTGAATGGCTGTCCACGGCGCGCAAAGCCCTCTGGGGTCTGCTGCTGATGGTGATCATCCTCGGCGGGATTTACTCCGGGATGTTCACCCCCACTGAAGCGGCTGCCGTTGCGGCGGTGTATTCGGCATTCATCGCACTGTTCGTCTACAAGGACCTCACGTTCCGTGAGACGCCCAAGGTGCTGCTCGAATCGGCCAAGCTGAGCATCATGCTGATGTTCATCATCGCCAACGCCATGCTGTTCGCCCATGTGCTGACCACCGAGCAACTGCCGCAGCAAATCACCGCTTGGGTGATCGAGGCCGGGCTGACGCCGGTGACCTTCCTGCTGGTGGTGAACATCGTGCTGCTGATTGCCGGTGCGTTCATGGAGCCTTCGGCGATCATCCTGATCCTGGCGCCGATCCTGTTCCCTATCGCCATGCAACTGGGCATCGACCCGATCCACCTGGGCATCATCATGGTGGTGAACCTGGAGATTGGTTTGATCACGCCTCCGGTGGGGCTGAACCTGTTCGTCACCTCGGCGGTGACCGGCATGTCGCTGCCCGCGACCATCCGCGCAGCCATGCCATGGCTGATGATCCTGCTGACATTCCTGATGCTGATTACCTATGTGCCATGGATCTCGCTGGCCTTGCCGAACTGGCTGGGGATGAACTAGCCCGGTCAAGACATGCGCAGTGGCGAGGGCATTTGCTCCCTCGCCACTGCGCTGTCGGGCTAAGCCTGCGTGTCGCACCGTCGACCAATAAAAGGGAAGCCTCACCATGCTAAAACCTCTTTGCAAAGCGCTCGTCTGTACCTTGAGCTTCAGCCTGCTGGGCTCAGCCATGGCGGCTGAACCGATCGTGATCAAGTTTTCCCATGTTGTGGCCGAGCAAACGCCCAAGGGCCAGGGCGCGTTGATGTTCAAGAAACTGGCGGATGAACGATTGCCAGGCCGGGTGAAGGTCGAGGTGTATCCCAACTCCACGTTGTTTGGCGATGACAAGGAGATGGAAGCGCTGCTGCTGGGTGACGTGCAGATCATTGCGCGCTCGCTGGCCAAGTTCGATCAGTACACCCGATCCGTGCAACTGTTCGACTTGCCGTTTCTGTTCAACGACATTGCTGCAGTGGACCGCTTCCAGCAGAGCCCGGAAGGCCAGAAACTGCTCAAATCCATGGAAAGCAAAAACATCACGGGGCTGGCTTATTGGCACAACGGCATGAAGCAGTTGTCGGCCAACAAACCCCTGCGTGTCCCCGAAGATGCCCGTGGCCTGAAGTTTCGGGTACAGAGCTCGGCCGTGCTGGAAGAACAATTCAAGGCGGTGGGCGCCAAGCCCCAACCGATGATTTTCTCTGTGGTGTACCAGGGCCTGCGCACCGGCTTGGTCAACGGTACGGAAAACACCTACTCAAACTTCTACAACCAGAAACAGCATCAAGTGCAGAAGTACATCACCGAATCCAACCACGGCATTCTCGACTACATGTTGATCGCCTCGTCCGACTTCTGGAATGGCCTGCCGCCGGATATCCGTACCGAACTGGACAAGATCGTGACCGAGGCCACCGCCTATGCAAACAGTGAGGCGGACCGACTGAACCAGCAGGACAAGCAGTTTATCCTCGACGCCGGGACCACCGAGATCATCAGCCTCACGCCCCAGCAGCGCAACGCCTGGCGCGACAGTATGAAACCGGTGTGGGCCAAGTTCGAAAAAGAAATCGGCCCCGACCTGATCAAAGCCGCAGAAGCGTCCAACCAGGCGCAGTGATGCAACAAAGCCCAGTGAACCCCGTGGCGAGGGAGCTTGCTCCCGCTGGGGTGCGAAGCCCCCCCAAAAAATCTGACTTTGCGGTGTGTCAGGTTAAAGGTTGGGGCTGCTGCGCAGCCCAGCGGGAGCAAGCTCCCTCGCCACAAGAGCTGGAGTACATCGCCTTTTCAGCGAATCCCAGCTACGCAGCGCATTGCGTTATGATCCCCGCCTCCATCGGAGCCAGAGCTTTACCCGCGAATGTTGCCGTCCTCATCTGACATCTCCCCTGCCCTGCCCCCTGTCCTGGTCGGCCCGCTGCTGCGGCGGCTGGAGCCGACGCGGCTGGTGATGTGGCTGGTGGGTACACGCCCCCTCACGTTGACCCTGCGTGTAGACGGTCTGGGCGATCTCACCCTGGACGCCCCGCGTTGCACCGTTGTGCCGGTGGGGCAGCAGGCTTTTGTGCACCTGATCGATGTACGACTCGACACCGCCCTGCCCCAGGACGTGGCGATTGACTACGACCTGCTGATGGACGGCGCCCCCATTGCCGAATGGGCGCCCCATCTGTTGTATGGCCAGGCGCAGTGTCCGAACTTCGTCCTGCATTCGCGTATCGATCAATTGGTCCATGGCTCCTGCCGCAAACCCCACTACCCGACCAACGACGGCTTGCTCTGCGTCGACCGGCTGTTGGCACAAGCCCCGCAGCAGCGACCGGCGTTGTTGATGATGAGCGGTGATCAGGTCTACGCCGATGACGTCGCCGGGCCGACACTGCGGGCGATTCATGCGTTGATCGAACGGCTGGGGCTGTTCGAGGAATGCCTGGACGGCGCGGTGGTGGAAGACAGCGCCAAGCTCTATGAACACCCGGCCAGTTACTACCACCGCGCCGATTTATTACCAGCGCTGGACAGCAACGAAACCCTGCGCGAACGGTTTTTCGGCGGGGCCCGCAAGCCGATATTCACCAGCAGCAGCGCCGACAATCATCTGGTGACCTTCGCTGAAGTCATGGCGATGTACCTGTTGGTGTGGTCACCTGTGCCGTGGACGCTGATCGACCCGCAACCACCGCAACTGACCGCCGAGCGGCGCCAGCGCTACGACCTGGAACAGCAGCGCATCGAGGGGTTCAAGACAGGTCTTGGGGGCGTGGCGCGGGTGTTTGCACACCTGTCGTGCCTGATGATTTTCGACGATCACGACATCACCGATGACTGGAATTTATCCGCGCAGTGGGAAGAAACGGCCTACGGCCACCCGTTCTCCAAGCGCATCATCGGCAACGCACTGATCGCCTACATGCTCTGCCAGGGCTGGGGCAACAACCCGGACGCGTTCGATGACGTAATCCAGCAAACCCTGGCCCTGAGCGACACCGCCCGGGACCGCTACCTGGACAGCGGCCCGCAGGACAAACTGATCGACACACTGCTGGGTTTCCAGCAATGGCACTATGTGCTGCCGACCACCCCGGCCCTGGTGGTGCTCGACACCCGCACCCGCCGCTGGCGCAGCGAGCGCAACCTCAAGCAGCCTTCGGGACTGCTCGATTGGGAAGCCTTGAGCGAACTTCAGCAGGAACTGCTGGATCATCCCTCGGCGATCATCGTTTCACCGGCGCCGATCTTCGGTGTGAAGTTGATCGAAACCGTGCAGCGGGTGTTCAGTTGGTGCGGTTATCCGCTGCTGGTGGACGCGGAAAACTGGATGGCCCATCGCGGCGCGGCGCAAGTGATCCTGAATATTTTCCGGCACTCGCGTACACCCGGCAATTACGTGGTGCTGTCCGGGGATGTGCATTATTCCTTCGTCTATGAGGTGCTGATCCCACACCGCAAGGGCGGCCCGCGCATCTGGCAGATCACCAGCAGCGGCATCAAGAATGAGTTCCCGCCGGCGCTGCTGGAATGGTTCGATCGCCTGAACCGTTGGCTCTACTCGCCCCGCTCGCCCCTGAACTGGTTCACCAAGCGCCGCAGCATGCGCATCATTCCTCACACCCCGGAACACGCCGAGGCTGGAGAGCGGTTGTGGAACTCGGCGGGGATCGGGCAGGTGTTCTTCAATGAACAGGGGCAGCCGACGCAGATATTCCAGCACAACGCCAACGGCAAACCGCCGACGCGCATGCTGGCGCCGCAAGAGCCTTCGGCCTGAACCGAGTGGGCACTGCACAGAATTTGTGGGAGCGAGCCTGCTCGCGATGGCTCATGTACAGCCAGCATTTTTGCAAGCTGACACTCCGCTATCGCGAGCAGGCTCGCTCCCACAGGGTTTAGTGGCGCTCCACATTTAAGCACTCAAAACACCAACTGCAGCGTCTGCTGACCTTCCAGGCTCAGGAGGAACTGTTTGGCCGCAAGGCCGCCCGCAAAGCCAGTGAGGCTGCCGGAGGTGCCGATGACGCGGTGGCAGGGGGCGATGATGGAGATAGGGTTGCGGCCGTTGGCGGCGCCTACCGCCCGCACAGCCGTGGGCTGGCCGATCTGGATGGCGATGTCGCGGTAACTGCGGGTTTCACCGAAGGGAATCGTCAGCAGTGCCTGCCAGACCCGGACCTGGAATTCGGTGCCGGCAAAGTCCAGTTCCAGATCAAAGTGCCTGCGCTGGCCGGAGAAATATTCCATGAGCTGGCGTTCGGTTTCCTTGAGGATCGGGTGCTGACTGTCCTCTTCCAAAGGGCCAAGGCGCACGCGGTTGAGACCCCCGTTTTCCCAGAGGATGGCCGCCAACTTTGTATCCCGGGCGACGAGGATCAACTCGCCCACGGGGGATGGGATGGTTTTGTACAGGGGTAACATCAGGTATTGACCTCTGACTGGCTTTTTGTGGCGAGGGGATTTATCCCCGCTGGGCTGCGTAGCAGCCCTAAGACCTGCCGCCTCGATGTGTCAGACTGATTGGTTAACTGCTTTGGGGCTGCTGCGCACCCCAGCGGGGATAAATCCCCTCGCCACAGGGACCTCATGTCATGCCACTTTACCTCTAGCCCAACAACCCCAACACCTTCGCTCGCGCAACGGCCTGGGTGCGGCGCTCCACGCCAAGCTTACTGTTGATGTGGCTGGCGTGGGTCTTGACCGTGTGCAGCGAGATGAACAACTGCTCGCTGATTTCCTGGTTCGAACAGCCTTGGGCAATCAATTGCAGTACCGCACGCTCGCGACTGCTGAGGGTTTCGACGGGGGCCGATGAATCGGCAGCCACCGTCGACGGCAGGCGCTCGAGCAGGTTCTGGCGCAAGGGACTGGGTGGTGCGCGCAACAGTTGCTCGCGCAGCCACTCCCGATGTTCGCCCAGCAACCATTCGAACGGCTGCAGCACACCGCCAGCGGCGGCTTCGAGGGCTTGGGCCAGGGTACTGCGGGCTTCGGGTTCGCGACCGACGCTCAGCAGCAAGGCGACCTTCTGGTTGAGCGCCATCACACTGAGCATCTGCCGGCCGGTTTGCTGGCCGTGTTCAAGCAAGGCATTGAGCCGTCCTTCGGCCAACATGGGCTGGCCCCGGATGGACTCCAGCACCGCCTGTTGCAGTTCGACATGCAGCGGCAGTTGCGGGTGGAATTCCGGCGGCGCGGCGGCCCGTTCACCGGTGTAGGTCTGCCCCAACCGCGCCAGCCAGGCTTCGGCCAGGTCGGTACGGCCCTGAGCCAGCCAGAGTTCGCATTTGACCAGGGTGATCATCGCCAGGTAATAAATCGGCGGCACATCCCAGATATGCATCAGGCGTTCAGCTTCGGCCAGTTCGGCAAAGGCCCGGGCGAATTCGCGAGCGTGGCCTTCAATCCGCGCGATCACGCAGTGGCCGATCAACACACTGATGTCGCGGCACGCCCGCGCTTCGGTGAGACCGGCCTGTAAGCGCGCCAATCCGGCCTGGGGCTGCATGCGCAAGGTCAGCAGGAACCCTTCGTACAGAATCAATCGCGCCCGCACGGCATACAGCCGTTGCGGCGAGAGCGCGTGCAAACGTTGCAGGCCTTGATGCACTTCATCGAGCGCCCGCAGGATCTCCCCTCGCGCTTGCAAAACCCGAGCCCGGTCGTAATGGGCCAGGGCCTCGAACAACGGGTTACCAACGCGCTGCGCCAGCTCCAGGGAGTCACGGTTCAAGGCCCGGGCGCGCCACAGGTCACCGTCGGCAATCGCCAGGTTCGACAGCGTGGACAGGCACATCAGACGTTGGCCATAACGCTTCTGCGGCAGGCTCTCCAGGGCTTCGGTGCAGTAACGCACCGTGGCCTCGCGATCGCCACGGCCACGGGCAATGATCCCGCTCAGGGCCAGCCATTGGGCAAGCATGGATTTTTGCGCGGTGGCCGAAGGCGCCGGCAGGAACCGGCTCAGGTGGGCGGCCAGTTCTTCAGCGGCGTCCAACTGGCAGGCCAGCCCCAGCGCCCAGCTGTACAGCACGATCAAACGCGGTGTGCTGATGAGCAGGCTGTCGGGCAAGTCCATTTTCCAGCGCAGCAACATGCCGACGTTCTGCTCGGCCAGCAATTGCTCCTCCGAGAGGTTCTGCACCAGGTTCGCCGCCACATCCAGATGCCCGGCCCGCAGCGCCTGTTCCACGGCCTCGTCGATCAGGCCCTGGGCATTGAACCAGCGGCAGGCCCGCAAGTGCAGGGTCGCAGCCGGCACCATGGCCGGCGCACTGGGACGGCTGCGCAGCAAATCGGAAAACAGATGGTGGTAACGGTACCAGTGGCCATGCTCGTCCAGCGGCACCAGGAACACCTGGTGCGCCGCCAGATACTCCAGGATTTCGGCGCTGTCATGGGCTTCGCGCACGGCATCACACAGTTCGCTGCAGAAACGCTCCTGGGATGCGGTGTCATAGAGAAACGCCTGCACTTCGGCGGGCAGACAGTCGATGACTTCCTCAAGCAGGTAATCGCGAATCAGCCCTTCGCCGCCATGCAGAGCCTGGGGCATGCGGCCCTCAGTCCCGGCCTCGGAAGCGGCCAGCAACCAAAAGCGCAGCCCGGCCACCCAGCCTTCACTGCGCTGGATCAGGCTCTCCAGGGCTTCCCCGCGCAACGAACTGCTGTGGTGCTGCAGCAGGGTCTGGGCTTCTTCATGAGTCAGGCGCAAGTCCTGTTCGTTCAGTTCGAGCAATTGGCGTGACAGACGCAGACGCGCCAGATGCCAGTCCGGGCGCTGTCGACTGGTGACCAGCACCAGCAAACCTTCGGGCAGATGATTAAGGAAAAATTGCAGGCAACGGTCCAGCACCGGGCTTTGGGCCAAGTGGTAGTCGTCGAGCACCAGCAGCAAGGGTGTATCCGGCGACAGATGCGCGGACAGTTCATCCAGCAGGCCGTCGAGCCACTCTTCGAATGCGAAAGGTTGGTGGCGCTGGCGCATTTTCAGCAGCCCCAACGCCCGACCTCCCAACTGCGGGAAGAACGCCTGGAGCCCTTCGAGCAGCCGCTCCAGAAAGCGTCCCGGGTCGTTGTCCCTGGCACTGAGCCCCAGCCAGAGGCTTTGCCAATGGGCCGGCAGGCTCTGGCAGAACTCCACCGCCAGTGAACTTTTGCCGAACCCGGCCGGGGCGCTCACCAACAGCAAGCGGCCTCCCAACCCCGCACTCAAACGCTCGCACAACCGCGGCCGCACGACGTGACCATCGGGCAAGGGCGGGCGGTAGAAACGCCCGTCCTGAACCGCGACGGCAGTGCGGGCAGAACCCGGAAGTGAAGACAGATCAGTCATGGCCGGCTCTTGTTGGAGTGCGGGTGGCGGCGTTGCCGATGTCCGCAGACTAGCGGTAAACGAAGAGGTATTGAAGGGAGCTGCTACAAATGGCTACAAAAAGGCTACAAGCCGACCGACTCGAAGAATTCAGGCAGCCACCGCTCTTGTGGCGAGGGAGCTTGCTCCCGCCGCGCTTTGTAGGAGCTGGCGAAGCCTGCGATCTTTTGATCTTTCGCTTGGGATTTAAGCGTCAGGGAAAAGATCGCAGCCTCGTTGCACTCGACAGCTCCTACACAGCTCCTACACAGCTCCTAGAAGGCTCATTCAGCGGGAGCAAGCTTCCTCGCCACAGGGGATTTGTGTTGGTCAAAAAAAACGCCCCGAACCAGTCGGGGCGTTTTTCGAGGATGCGGCCTCGGGTGAAGCTGTTTAGCGGATACCCTCCTGGCGCAATGCGTTGGGAGTGAACTCGGCGGTGCTGGCAGTGAAGCCGAAGTCATAGGCCGATTTCTCTTCGTTCTTCATGCCCAGCGCCAGATAGCGGCCGGACTGCAGATCGTAGAGGGTTTCCAGGGCATACCACGGCACTTGCTTGTCGTAGTAGTTCTCGGCATGGGCCTCGGCAACGCGCCACAGTTGGCCACGACCGTCGTAATGGTCGATCACCGCGGCTTGCCAGGTGTCTTCGTCGATGTAGAAGTCACGCTTGGCGTAGATGTGGCGTTGGCCTTCCTTCAGGGTCGCGGTCACATGCCAGACACGACGCAGCTCGTAGCGAGCCAGGTCCTGGTTGATATGGCCGGCCTTGATGATGTCGGCGTACTTGAGCTGAGGCGAATCGATCTTGTAGCTGTTGGAGGCAATGTACAGTTCTTTCTTGCCCACCAGTTTCCAGTCGTAGCGATCCGGCGCACCGTTGTACATGTCCAGGTTGTCGGAGGTACGCAGGCCGTCGGCGGCGGTGCCCGGGCCGTCATAGGAGACCTGTGGCGCACGGCGCACACGGCGCTGGCCGGCGTTGTAGACCCACGCAGAACGCGGTTCCTTCACCTGGTCGAGGGTTTCGTGCACCAGCAGTACACCACCGGCCAGACGCGCCGGCGCGGTGACTTGCTGCTTGAAGTAGAACAGGATGTTGCCAGGGTTGGCCGGATCGAAATCCTTCATTTTGTCGCGGAACACGAACTGGTCCCGGAAGTACACCAGGCTGTAGGAGCCGTTTGGCTGCGGCGTGGCCTGGGTCACCAGGCGGGTCACGCTGCCGCCGCGATAGCGGGTGATGTGGTTCCAGATCACTTCCACACCGCTCTGGGGAATCGGGAACGGCACCGCCGTCTCGAAGTTCTCCAGACCGTTACCGCCGGACACCAGCTTGGTGTTCACCGCGTTTTTCTTGATGGAGGCATACACGTCATCCGGCACGGTGGCGCCGCGATGGGATGGGTAGACCGGCATCTTGAAGGATTCCGGGTAGCGCTTGAACATTGCGTACTGGCCCGGCGCGAGCTTGTCTTTGTACTGGTCGACGTTCTGCGCAGTGATGGTGAACAGCGGTTGTTCACTGGCAAACGGGTCGGACAGGAAACCCTTGCTGTCCACGCTGCCGGCGTTCTTGGCCATGGGTTTCCAGGCCGGAATCGAACCGTCGGCATTGCCGGCCATTTCGGCGCCCATCGGCGTCAGGCTTTTGCCCAGTTTGTCGGCTTCGGCGGCAGGCACAGCCGCCATGACGCTGGCAGCCAGCAGGGATAGCCCCAGAACACCGACCTGCAACAGACTCTTTGTTATTTTCATAGTGTGTCGTCCTGAAATACTGTGCTTAGAAGGTCACGCCAACGCTGAGCGCCAGGAAGTCGCGATCGTCCACGGTGCTGAAGTCACCACCAAAGAAGTTGGTGTAGGCCAGGCTCGCGTTGTAGGTGTTCTGGTACTCGGCATCCAGTCCGAGGCTGACGGCTTTGCGGCCTTCTTCAAAGTTGGCGCCCGGGCCTGGCGAGTAGCCTTTTACGTCATGGGACCAAGCCACGTTGGGCTTGAGGTTCACGCCGGCGAACACGTCCGGGTATTCCCAGATGGCGCGGGCACGATAGCCCCAGGAAGTGGAGGTGGTGAAGCCATCGTTGTTGCAATTGCTGTTCACATCGGCACTGGTCTGGCCGCCACCTGCCGCGGTCGAGCCATTGAGCACGTTACAGAAATTGTTAGGCAGTTCGCCTGGGCCAAACACCGGGTCGCGGCCATAACGAGCGTCGGATTTGCTTTCCAGGCCGCCCACGTAGGTCACGCCGACTTCGCCTACCAGGGTCAGACGGCTGGCGCCCATGACCTGATCCAGGAAGTGGGTGAACGTGGTCTGGAACTGAGTGATCTCTTTGCGGTTATAGCCATGCAGGTCCTGACCTGGGGAGCCAGGGAGTACCGAAGCATTGCCAAGCCCTGGAAGTGGCGTCACACCGGCGAAAAGAATGTCCGTGGTGCTCAGTTGCACCGGGGCGTTCGGACGATAGCTCAGTTCACCGCTCCACGCCGTACCGGTAGGCAAGGTGGTGGAGAAACTCAAACCGTAGAGACGGATGTCTTCAGGGTATTCGATGAAGTAGTTCGAGTTACCCGCCACCAGCAGAGGTGACAGCGCGGCGAACGCAGGCGGCAAGCTGGCAGCCAGGTCAAAGATGGACTGCGGAGCACCGGTGGCACTGAAAATCGGCGCACGGCTGTGGTAGTTCATGAAGTAGGCACCGAACTCGGTGTCCAGCGGCTCGAACATGTACTTGAACGACACGCCCCATTGGCCGCTGTCGCGAGCATCGCGATCCGGACCGCGACGCACCAGCACCCCTTCTTCGTTGACGTCGACGCCGAGCGCCTCCGCTGGACCGAGTGCGGCCGCCGGCAGCGTAGAGCGCTTGTTCAGTACCCGCAGGTTATCGTTGCAACCATCGGCAACCACGTCCGGCTGCGAGAAGAACGTACCGCAGTTGTCCACCACGGTCTGGTCCCACTCCAACTGGTAGAACGCCTCGGCCGACAGGTTGTCGGTCAGGCTCTGGGACACATAGAACATGTTGACCGGAATCAGGCCTTCCTTGACCTCGGCACCAGGACGACGGAACGCCGACACGTCGACCGGGTTGATCGAGTTGATCCCGCCCTGGATGAAGGTGCTTTCACCCCAGCTGACCACCTGTTTGCCCAGGCGAACCGAACCTGGCTGATCGCCAATGGCGTAGTTGTGGTAGATGAAGGCATCGAGGATCTGCCCGCCGGAAGACTTGGCGCCTTCCTTGCGGTTGCTGTCGCTGATGTCCTTGTACAGACGATGTTCGTCCTTGAGTTCGAAGTCGTACCAGTACTTGCCGCGCACAAACACGCCGGTATCGCCGTACTTGAGTTCCAGATCGTGGATACCCTTGAAGATCTTCGAAAAGGTTTCCCCGCGCTTGAAGTTCAAGTGACCGTCGTCGGAGGTCTGGGACAGGCCCTTGCCGCCGTTGTTGACGCCGATCAGGTCCCGGTTGGCCTTGGCCGTGGACCAGCTTGCGCCTACCGACAGGGCCGAGTCGAACTGGCCCTCGATTTCACCGATGTTGAAACTGACGCCGAATGCTGGCCCGGCGAGCGAAGAGGCGAGACTGACCGCCAGAGGCAGTTTTGCCCGGCGCCAGAACGTGTTTGCTGAGGTCATCGACGCTACTCCATGTGCTTTTATTTTTATGGCAGTCAGTATTTTCCAAGAACACTTTCAACGGCTGGGAATGGCAACGTTGCGCCCCGTTCAAAGTCGCATCGCCCGTTTAGTGCGTGCGCCCCGTTCTTGAAAATCCTTAAACGGACTATAGCCAGCAGGTAGTACGGCTTGATCCCTCTAAAGTGTGATTTGCAGCCCGCGACCACTCTGGAACAGTCCTTTCGCCAGGCCGACAGATGTCGGCACGGCAAGGATGGCTGAAATTTTCGGTTTGACAAGGCAAGCGCTTGCTTGGTGGGGCTGCCGTGCCCTTTTGGGCACGGCAAAAACGTTTAAAGCGTCGACAGGAAGGTGCTGTTATTGCTCTGCCATTCGGTGATGTCGATACGGATACGCTTCTTGTCGAGCTTGCCGACGCTGGTCTTGGGAATTTCCGTAACAAGGGCGATCTGGCTCGGGATCGCCCACTTGCTCAGGTGCCCCAATTCGACGAACGGCTTGAGATGTTCCTTGAGCTCGCGAGCCCCGATCTGATGCCCTTCGCGGATGACCAGCAAGGCAAATGGGCGCTCGCCCCACTGCGGATCGGGAATACCCACCACTGCTACTTCGCGTACCGCCACGTGACGGCTGATGAGGTCTTCCAGGTCCAGGGACGAGATCCATTCACCGCCAGTCTTGATCACGTCCTTGATGCGGTCGCGAATATCGATCACGCCCATGCTGTCCAGCGTGGCGACATCGCCGGTGTGCAGCCAGCCGCCGGCCCAGAGCTCGGCGCCCTTCTGCGGCTCGTTGAAATAACCCTCGGTGAGCCACGGTGCGCGCAGCACCAGCTCGCCCTGGGTCTCACCGTCAGCGGGCAGAAAACGCCCCTCGGAGTCGACAATTGCCGCTTCCACCAATGGCCCTGGTACGCCGGCCTTGATCCGGTAGGTGATGCGTTCGTCTTCGCTGCCGGCCATCAATTCGTCGTTGAGGTGGGCGCAAGACACCAGCGGGCCGGTTTCCGACATGCCATAGGCGGCGGTGAGCTGGATGCCCCTGGCCTTGGCCGCTTCGTACAGGCTTCGGTTCAGGGCGCTGCCGCCAATGACGATTTTCCAGCCGCCAAAATCGGTGTCCTGGGCGCCCTTGGCATTGAGGACCATTTGCAGAATGGTCGGCACGCAATGGGAAAAGGTGACTTTCTCCTTGCGCCACAACTGGACCAGGAATTCGGGGTCATAACGGCCGGGGTAGACCTGCTTGAGCCCGAGCATGGTCGCCACGTACGGCAGGCCCCAGGCATGGACATGGAACATCGGCGTGATCGGCATGTACACGTCGTTGGTGCCCAGCAGCCGCACGCTGTCGATGGCGCCCATGATGGTCGACACGCCCATGGTGTGCAGCACCAGTTGCCGATGAGTGAAATACACGCCCTTGGGGTTGCCGGTAGTGCCGGTGGTATAGAACGTGGTGGCGACCGAGTTTTCGTCGAAGTCCTGGAAATCGTAGGCGGGGCTGGCAGCGGCGAGCAGTTGTTCGTATTCGCCCACCAGGTTCGGCAGGTCGGCGGTTTTTTCAGGCAGGTCGGTCAGCAGGAGAGTTTTTTCTACGGTCGTCAGGTGCCCGGCAATCGCCTGGTACAAACCGACGAACTCGCTGTTGACCAGCACGAAGCGGTCTTCAGCGTGGTTCATGGTGTAGAGGATCTGTTCCGGTGACAGGCGCACGTTGATGGTATGGATCACCGCGCCGATCATCGGGATCGCAAACATGCATTCCAGGTAACGATGGCTGTCCCAGTCCATCACCGCCACGGTATCACCGGCCTTGACCCCGGCCTCGGTCAGCACATTGGCCAACCGCGCGACGCGTTCGATCAGAGTCGGGTAGCTGTAGCGCAACTGGTCGCGGTAGATGATCTCGCGGGTTTTCTCGTAACGCGCACCGGACATCAGCAGCCGCTTGATCAGCAGCGGGTATTGATAAGCGCCTTCGGCTGGAGGAATAACGCGAGTCTGCAACATAAGAGTCCCTTTTCTGACTGCACGGTCGTGGCTGGAAGTGAGCACTTTAGAGCGCTGTTACGCGGATCAAATCAGCCAAAGGAATGATTTGATCCGCCCGCAAATACTAGCCTTGAGCCACCTAACCGCAGGTTTTGCACGGTTTATGTGGGTTAAACCTTGTCAGAGTTGGATCCAGCAGCGAGCATAGGTGTCAACGTCGTTACAAAAGCCCGTGGGGAAGTGCTCTCACAGGCTCACCCGACTCCACCCGCTTTTTGCAGAGAATCATGAACACCGACCTGACTTCTTCCCAGGCCATCGCGCCACAGAGTGAGCCGCTCGTGTCGATCGTGGCCCCTTGCTACAACGCCGAGAAATACCTGGAAGAAGCGATCCACAGCATCTTTGCCCAGGATTATCCGAACATTGAGGTCATCGTGGTCGATGACGGCTCCACCGACAACAGCCTCGCCATGCTCCGGCAGTTGCAACAGACCTACGACTTCCAGCTGTACTCCCAGGAAAATCAGGGTGTCAGCGCGGCGCTCAACCACGGGCTGAAGTACGCCAAGGGCGATTACATCTCGACCCCGGACCTTGACGACATCATGTTGCCCCACTCCGTCGGGCTCCGTGTCCAGTACCTGAACGAGCATCCGCAGGTCGGTTGTGTCGGCGCGCTGATCATCTACATGGACAGCGAAGGCCAGACCATCAAGGAGCAACAGCGCGACCATATTCAGGTGCATACCTTCGACGATCTTCTACGCAGCGCTGCGGTAATCGGCGCGCCAACGGCGCTGTATCGCATGAGCGCACTGCGCGACGCCGGTTTTTATGATCCGCTGCTGCGGGTCCAGGATTTCCAGATCACTTTGCGGATCGCCCACAAAGGTTATGAAATTCATGAATTGCCGGTTTGTGTGACACGCTATCGACGCCACCCCAATAACCTGTCGAGAAAATACCGGTTGATGCTCAAGGCCGACCTGCAGGCTATCGAGCCCTATCGAGCCCACCCTGCCTACGGTGCGGCTCGTACGGTGCTGGTCCACAAAGCGCTGAAGTACGCGGTGGTCGAAGACCGCAAAGAAGCCTGGCGGCTGCTGCGCAGCATCCCGTGGCGCCACCTGAACGCAACCAGCCTGAAGCGCTTCAAGCGACTGGTCTTGCGACGCCCGACAGCGAGGCCTCGTCCTTGAATTTTTTGAAAAAACTCAAAGAGCGCAAAGTACGCAAGCATCTCAAGCGCCTGGAGAAACTCGAGAGAGCGCCGGAAAAAATCCGTTTGCGCTATCCGAAATACCAGATTGGTGTGGGCACATATGGCATTCCCGAAGTCATGGAGTTCGGCGACGACACGATCCTCAAAGTCGGCTCTTATACCTCGATCGCTCAAGGCGTGAAAATTCTGCTGGGTGGCGGGCATCGCACCGACTGGGTCAGCACCTTTCCGTTCCCGCTGATGATCGAACAGGCCCAGGGTATTCCGGGCTGCAACCCGACCAAGGGCGACGTGGTGATTGGCAGCGACTGCTGGATCTGCGCCGAAGCGATGATTCTGTCCGGGGTGACCATCGGCCATGGCGCCGTGGTCGCGGCCGGCGCCGTGGTGACGCGTGATGTCGCGCCATACGCCATCGTCGGCGGCAACCCGTGCCGGTTCATTCGCTGGCGCTTTGAGGAACCGGTGCGTCAGGCCTTGCTTGAATCAGCCTGGTGGGACTGGCCGATGGAGGAGGTCAAAGCGGTGTCGCCACTGCTGTGCAGTGACAACATCGACGCCTTTCTGGAGTACGTTCGTCAACGCCGTTGACCGTCCCCTGGCGGGTGTGGAGACGATCACATCAAAACCGATCAGTGAGACTCGGTAAACGCCAGCTTTACGCCAATGGCAATGAGGACAGCGCCCATGGTCCGGTCGAACCAGTGGCCCATGCGGGCAAACCCGGCGCGCACTCGCTGTTGGCTGAACAGCATGGCCACCAGGCAGAACCACACTGCCGTCGCCACCGCCAGGTACACGCCGTAGCCGGCCTGGACTGCCAGGGGCGTATGAGGGTTGATTACCACGGTGAACAGCGACAGGAAAAACAGCGTCGCCTTGGGGTTCAGGCCATTGGTGACGAAACCCGAGGTGAACGCGCCACGGGCGGTACGTTCGCCAACCTCTTTGTGCAGATTGTCCGCCGTCGGCTTGACCGGTTGCGCTCGCAGGGCCTTGAAGCCGATGTACAGCAGGTAGGCGGCGGCAGCCCATTTCAGCGCGTTGAACAACACGATCGATTGCGACACGATCAGGCCAATACCCAGCAGCGAATACCCCACATGCAGGAAAATCGCCGTGCCCACACCCAGCGCCGTCCAGGTGCCGGCGCGGCGGCCATGGGTCACGCTCTCGCGCACCACCACGGCAAAATCCGGCCCGGGGCTGGCCACGGCCAGCAGGTGGATCAGGGCGACGGTGAGGAATTCGGTGAGGTACATGGGGGCTCCTGGAGAGTAGGCCTTTGTAAAATGAATACCGTGGCAAGGGTGCTTGCTCGCGCTGACGCTGTAGGAGCTGACGAGCGAAGCGAGGCTGCGAGCTTTTTACGGTCCATTGAGTCTTGAGCGAAAGATCAAGAGATCGCAGGCTTCGCCAGCTCCTACAGGTCCAGCGGGAGCAAGCTCCCTCGCCACGGGTGTTCGGCGCCTGGGCCGCCATTCATCTGATAGGCTCGCCACATTACGCCTTCGATTCCTCAGATAAAAGGTACAGCTGATGACAAACACCGGCCGCGCAGTTTTCCTCGATCACCCTTCCCTGGACCTCGGCGATCTGGACCTGGGACCGCTGCGCAACTGTTTCAGCGAACTGCAACTGTTCGCCCGCACGAGCCGGGATGAAGTGAGCGAGCGGCTCAAGGGCGCCACGGTGGCGATCACCAACAAGGTCGTGATCGATGCGACTGCCATGGCCGCCAACCCCGAACTGAAATTGATCCTGATCAGCGCCACCGGCACCAATAACGTCGACCTGGACGCCGCCCGCCAACACGGCATCACCGTGTGCAACTGTCAGGGTTACGGCACGCCGTCGGTGGCCCAGCACACGATCATGCTGTTGCTGAATCTGGCGACCCGCCTGGGCGACTACCAAAAGGCGGTGGCCGAGGGCCGTTGGCAGCAGGCGTCGCAGTTTTGTCTGCTGGACTACCCCATCGTCGAACTGGAAGGCAAAACCCTCGGGTTGCTGGGTCATGGCGAACTGGGCAGCGCCGTCGGGCGATTGGCCGAAGCCTTCGGCATGCGCGTGCTGTTGGGGCAGATCCCCGGCCGCCCTGCCCGTCCCGACCGCTTGCCGCTGGATCAACTGTTGCCGCAGATCGATGCCCTGACCTTGCACTGTCCGCTCAACGAACACACGCGCAATTTCATCGGCGCGCGGCAACTGGCGCTGCTCAAACCCGGCGCCTTTGTGCTCAACACCGCCCGCGGTGGCCTGATCGACGAACAGGCCCTGGCCGATGCCCTGCGCAGCGGTCATTTGGGCGGCGCGGCCACCGATGTGCTGAGCGTGGAGCCACCCACCCAGGGCAACCCGCTGCTGGCCGCCGACATTCCACGGTTGATCGTCACGCCCCACAACGCCTGGGGCAGCCGCGAGGCGCGGCAACGGATCGTCGGCCAACTGACGGAAAACGCCCTGGGCTTTTTCAGTGGTACAGCGCAGCGAGTCGTCAGTTGATAAACTGCCGCACTTTTTTTCAAGGAGCAGACCATGGATCCGCGCAGTGAAGTACTGCTTCGTCAAGCCGAGTTATTTCAGGGTTCAGTCTTGCTGGCCGGCCTGCCCGCCGACGATCTGCTCGGTCGCTTGCCCCAAGCCCATGGCTGGTGCTGGCACGCCGGTGATCAGGCCGCGCTGGATGCCCGTTTCCCCGAGCGCAGCCACTTTGGCGTGAACGTGCCGGCCCGTGAGTTCGAGACCGCCGTGGTCTTCCTGCCCAAGGCCAAGGACCTGACCGATTACATCCTCAATGCCGTGGCCTCGCGCCTGGCCGGTCGCGAGGTGTATCTGGTGGGGGAAAAGCGCAGCGGCATCGAAGGCGCGTCCAAGCAGCTCAACGCCTTCGGCAAACCGCGCAAGCTCGACAGCGCGCGCCATTGTCAGCTATGGCAGGTCACCGTCGCCGACGCCCCCGAGGCCAAACCTTTGGAAAGCCTGGCCCAAACCTACGAACTGCCCCTGGCCGAAGGCGCGCTGAAGGTCATCAGCCTGCCGGGGGTGTTCAGCCATGGTCGCCTGGATCGCGGCAGTGCGCTGTTGCTGGAACACCTGGATAAACTGCCCAGCGGCCACTTGCTGGATTTTGGCTGTGGTGCCGGCGTGCTGGGGGCGGTGGTCAAGCGCCGCTATCCGCACAACACCGTCACGCTGCTGGACGTGGATGCGTTCGCCGCCGCCAGCAGCCGCCTGACCCTGGCCGCCAATGGTCTGGAGGCCGAGGTGCTGACCGGCGACGGTATCGACGCCGCGCCCATGGGATTAAGCGCGATTCTGAGTAACCCGCCGTTCCATGTCGGCGTGCACACCGACTACCACGCCACGGAAAATCTGCTGCGAAAAGCAGCAAAACATCTGAAAAACGGCGGCGAACTGCGCTTGGTGGCAAACAGTTTCCTCAAGTATCAGCCGCTGATCGAAGAGCATCTGGGCGTGTGCGCGATCAAGGCCGAAGGCCAGGGTTTCCGCATCTACCGGGCCAAGCGCGGCTGAAGCAAATTTAAGAAACAGCACTTGCCCAATCGGATTTGCCTAGGCAGAATCCGCTCCGTCCTAGGGGAGTAGTCTCCCGCGAGCGCCATGCTCGCCCGGCATACGTCAACATACTTGGTCAGCAGACCATGGCGTATGCGGCCCAAGCGTCCACGCAGATGGTCGCTGGGTTTGACAAGACCTATGACACGCACACCTTACCCGGGGCGGGAAGGCTGTACGTGTCATAGCCGTGTCGACCCGCCCCTCTAGGAATCACCTGATGCTGGACTCTTTCCTCGTACCTACCGCTATCGTTGCGCTGGCCGAAATCGGCGACAAGACGCAACTGCTCGCGCTTATTCTCGCGGCTCGCTTTCGCAAACCCTGGCCCATCATTGCCGGCATCGTTGCCGCCACCTTGGCCAACCATGCGGCAGCCGGAGCGGTGGGCGCCTGGGTCGGTAGTATTTTCTCGGACGCGGTCCTGCACTGGATCCTGGCGGTGAGCTTTGCCGCCACAGCGCTGTGGACGTTGGTGCCGGACAAACTGGACAATGACGAAGCCAGTACGGCCCGCAAGTTCGGACCTTTCCTGACCACGCTGATCGCGTTCTTCCTGGCGGAAATCGGCGACAAGACCCAGATCGCCACAGTGATGCTCGCCGCGCAGTACCCGGAACTGTGGCTGGTGATCATCGGCACCACCGTGGGCATGCTGATTGCCAACGTGCCGGTGGTATTGGCCGGTAACTTCGCCGCTGAAAAGCTCCCCCTGACGCTGATCCGCCGCCTGGCCGCCTCGGCATTTTTTGTGCTCGCGATCGTTGCGGTGTACAAGGCGATGCAGAGCAGTGGGTGGGTTTGATCAGGTTGATACAGGCTCTTGTGGCGAGGGAGCTTGCTCCCGCTGGGTTGCGAAGCAGCCCTAAGCTTTTGCGGCCGCTACGCGACCGAGCGGGAGCAAGCTCCCTCACCACAAAGAAACAGCCTTAATACTTATTTCCGGGCTTGCTGATAAAGCGGCATTACCTTCGGAATCGCCGCCTGCAATGAAGCGATCCGGCTGCTGGACGACGGGTGGGTGCTCATGAACTCCGGCGGCGCGCCTTCCGAAGCCTTGGCCATCTTGTTCCACAACGTGATTGCGGCATTCGGGTCGTAGCCGGCGCGAGCGGCCAGTTCCAGGCCGATCAGGTCAGCTTCGTTTTCGTTCCCACGACTGTTGGGCAGGGTCATGCCGTAGTTGGCCACGGTATCGGCCAGCGCCAGGCTGTCCTGGCCCAGACCGAACAATGCACCGGCGCCCTGCTTGGCCATTTCGATGCCGTAGGCCTTGGACATCGCTTCGCGGCCGTGCTCGCGCAAGGCGTGGGCGATTTCATGGCCGATGATCGCGGCGATTTCATCGTCAGTGAGCTTGAGCTTGTTGATCAAGCCGGTGTAGAAAATGATTTTGCCGCCGGGGCCGCAACTGGCGTTGAGCTCATCGCTTTTGATCAGGTTCACTTCCCAGTTCCATTGCGCCGAATCCGGGCGGAACACAGGTGCCTGAGCGATCAGCCGACTGGAAATGGCCTGGACGCGCTTGGCATCGCTACTCGTCTTGTCCAATACACCCTTGGCGCTCGCTTCGCCCATGGTCTTTTGGTAGGACTGGGCGTACATCTGATTGACCTGGTCGGTGGACAGCATGCTGAACATGTATTGCTTGCGCTCCACGCCCACGGCTCCGCCGCTGGTGGTGTTGACCGACTGGCAACCGGCAAGCAGCAAGCCCACACTCAGTGCACTCACCATCAATATCTTGTTCATGTAAGAAGCTCCCTGGAAACGTGGGCGTATCCTAGGCGCTGATTTGTATCGGCGCCAGATACATAGCGTGGGATTACAGTTTTTTCAGACAGACCCTACTCCAGTCCATTTACGACACCCAGAAAGCCAAAACAGTCATCCGACGAACAGCGCCTCATGCCGGGCCAAAGAAACGCCGATACAGGCTCAGACGTCATTCCCGCGTCCGGAGCCTTTATGAAATTCAAATCGATCCAGTTTTCCGTGGCCGCTCTGGCCGGCGCCATCATCCTCAGTGTGGTCGGCGCCCTGGTGCTGTACGCGCTGTTTGCAGGCGCCCGAACCCAGGAGATGGTGCAACAGCGGACCAAGGCGCAGTTCGAGCATCTGATCGAACAACGCCTCGACGCGCTGGCCCGCACCCAGGCAAGCCTGATCCAGCGGGAACTGGAGGCGCCGCTGTTGCTTGCCCGGGGCCTGGCGACCACCAATGCCTTGATGGGCATGAATGGCACGGACGGCAACGCGCAATTGAAGGTGCCCCGCGAGCAGATGATCAGCCTGCTGCGCGAAACCGTGGTGCGCAACCCGAAGATTCTCGGCGCCTACATTGCCTGGGAACCGAACGCTATTGACCACGATGACGCCAATTACGTGAACAGCCCGGTGCTGGGCATGGAAACCGATGGGCGCTTCCTGCCCTGGTGGTTTCGCAACCAGGACGGCACCCTGGGCCTGGAAAAGCTCGCCGATGTGACGGACCAGAAACTGCTGTCCACCGGTATTCGCGCCAGTGAGTACTACCTGTGCTCGCGGGACAGCAAGAAAGCCTGCGTGATCGACCCGGCGCCTTATCGCGTCGGCGACACCATGACCATGCTCGCCTCGTTCATCGAACCAATCATGGTCGATGGCCAGTTCCAGGGCATCGTCGGCGCCGACTTGTCGGTGAACTTCATCCAGGACATGCTCGTCGCTGCCGACCGCCAGCTGTATGAGGGCGCCGGGGAAATGGCGTTGCTCTCCAGCAATAACCGCTTGGTGGCCTTCACGAAGGACCCGTCCAAACTGGGAGAGAAGGCCAGCGACCTGCTGGACGCCAATGAGCTGGACAACCTGTCCAAGCTCAGCGTCGGCCAGGTGCGTTACGACGTCGATGAAGCCCATGGGCACATCGAGGTGTACATGCCGTTCGGCATCGGTGAGACCGAAGCCCGTTGGACGCTGATGCTGCAACTGCCGCTCAATGCGGTGATGGCCGAACTGCAAGCGTTGCAGAAAGACCTGGACGCGCAACGCCAGACCGACATCTTCGGCATGGCCATGGTGGGCCTGGTGATTGCCGGCATCGGCCTGCTGGTGATCTGGCTGGTGGCCCACGGCATTGCCCGTCCCCTCAAGCAAATGGTGGCGATGCTCGATGACATCGCCCAGGGCGAAGGCGACCTGACCCGTCGTCTGGTGAGCGACCGCGCGGATGAACTCGGCGCAATCGCCAAGGGCTTCAATACCTTCCTGAGCAAGTTGCAAGGGATGATCACCCAAGTCGTCACCTCGGTGCAGAGCGTCAGCGACTCCTCGGAGCACACTGCCGACATCGCCATCCGCACCAACCAGGGCGTGCACAAGCAAATGGTGGAGATCGATCAGGTCGCCACCGCCGTGCACGAGATGACCGCCACCGCCCAGGACGTGGCCCGCAACGCGACACAGGCCGCCCAAGCTGCTGGTCACGCAGACCAGGCCGCAAGCCAGGGCATGCAGATCGTGCGGGACACTTCCACCTCCATCGGCGCCCTGGCCGTGGAAATCGGCAAGGCCGTGAGCGTGGTGCAGGCTCTGGCCAAGGACAGTGAGAACATCAACGCAATTCTCATCGCCATCCGCGGGATCGCCGAACAGACCAACCTGCTGGCCCTCAACGCGGCCATCGAAGCGGCTCGTGCCGGTGAACAGGGGCGTGGATTTGCGGTGGTGGCCGATGAGGTGCGCAACCTGGCGCAGAAAACGCAGCAGGCCACTGAAGAAATCCAGACGATGATCCAACAACTGCAACAAGGCACCCGGGATGTGGTGCGGGTGATGGAAGACAGCCAGCACCGCACTGACGAAAGCGTGCAACATGCGGCGAAAGCGGCCCAGGCCCTGGAGACCATCACCCAGGCGGTGTCGGTGATCAACGACATGAACACCCAGATCGCCAGCGCCGCCGAGGAACAAAGCGCGGTGGCCGATGACATCAACCGTAACGTGATCAACATCGGGCAGGTGGCAAATGAAGTGGCGGGCGGCGCGGACGAATCCAGCGCGGCCAGTGCGGACTTGACCAAACTGGCGGAGCAGCAGCGGCGGTTGATCAATCAGTTCAAGGTCTGATCCAAAGGCCCCATCGCGAGCAGGCTCGCTCCCACAAGGAATTGGCGGTGAGCCCACTGTGGGAGCGAGCCTGCTCGCGATGAGCCCAGCACAGGCGCCTCAACACTCAAGCCGGCGTCAGGCACTCCGGCCCATTGAGCTTCGGATCATTGACCATGTTGGCCAGCACCCGCTCGCGCAATGCCGCCGGTTCACTGGCCAGCAAGCCTTGCAATACATGCAAGGGCGTCTCGGGATCGAGCCACAGGCGCTGGCCCTCTTCATCCAGAATCAACGGCCGGCGCTGCCCCGCCGCTGGCTGGGTGATGACGGCGGTGCTCAGCCACACCTGTTCCTGCACGGGATAGGCTTCCCAGATCGCGGCGAAAAACAACGAAGAGCCCTCACCCGGCGTCAACCAGTAAGGGCGTTTGCGCGTACCACCGCGCCATTCATAGAAGCCGTTGGCCGGCAGCAGGCAGCGGCGCAGGCGCAGGGCTTCACGAAACATGGGCTGCTCGGCCACGGTTTCGGCCCGGGCGTGAGCCGGAGTACGGGACAGGTCGGTCAGCCACGGCGGCGTGAGGCCCCAGCGGGCCCGGGCCAGTTCGCGCTGCCCCTCAGCGCCGGCGCGTAGCATCAGCACCGGATCGTTGGGCGAAATATTCCATTGGGCCTTCTGGTCGGCGGGGAAGCCGGGCAAGGCCGCGAAGGCGGGGTTCCAGCGAAACAGGGCATAACGTCCACACATGGGGCAACACGACTCTTGATCAAACGGTCGCCAGCCTAACAGACCAATGTGCCGGGGTAACTGTCCGGCTCATCGCCGGGCAATGGCAGCGCGGCATTGTAGGCGGCGATCAGCTCCCGGGCGTATTGCGCCTGGTCGTCCTCCACCGCCAGCCCCAGCAGGCCATGCATCGGCAACTCTCCCGCACCGCCCACCAGGTCACGGCCCACCAAGTGGGCGGTGATGCCTTCACTGGCGAGCATGCCCTGGAGCAGTTCGCCTTCCATCAGGTTTTCCAGCTCGTAGATTCGCTGCATGGACGGCCCCCATCATTCGTTTTCACTGAAGACTTCCAGACGCCATTCTTCATCGTGGACCCGCAGGACGAAGGTTATCGGTCGGCAACAGACCTGACAGTCCTCGATATAGGTCTGATCGCCGCCGGACAGGTCCACCAACGTTTCCACTTCCTCACCACAATACGGACATTCATACGGAGCGGTTTCCAGCATCGCGGTCTCCCGGGTGACTTGTGCGTATAATCGCCGGTCTATTTGCAGGGCTATTTTTGTCTGGCTGATCTTTCAGGCCGTGCCCTTTCGGTTTTTTCGATCGAACCTTTACTTACCCTAGCCGTTTCCTACAAGAGAGCATGATGGGCGAATTCGATGCCATCCGACCTTACGACGACAGCGAAGTCCCAGCGGTGCTGGCACGGCTGCTCGGCGACAAGGCGTTTCTAGATATCCTCACCCACTTCCGCTTCCCACGCCTGGCCGGGGCTTTGGGCTGGATGCTCAAGCCTCTTATAGCGCAAAGGTTGCGCCGTGAGTTCGCCGGCGTGACATCGGTCGCCACTTTGCAGGACAAAGTGGAGTTCTATGTCGACCACACGATCGAGCGTGCCACCGATGGCGTGACTTACACCGGGGTGGAGCAATTCAAATCCGGTAGCGCGTACCTGTTCATCGCCAACCACCGCGACATCGTGATGGACCCGGCTTTCGTCAACTACGCCGTGTACCACGCCGGCTTGCCGACGCCACGCATCGCCATCGGCGACAACCTGCTGCAGAAGCCCTTTGTCAGCGATCTGATGCGCCTGAACAAAAGCTTCATCGTGCACCGCTCCATCACCGGACGGCGGGAAAAAATGGCCGCGTACCAGTTGCTCTCGGCCTACATCAATCACTCGATCCGCAACGACTGCGCCTCGATCTGGATTGCCCAGGCCGAGGGCCGGGCCAAGGACGGTGACGACCGCACCGAATCGGCGATCCTCAAGATGTTCCACATGAGCCGCAAGGACGAGCCGTTCGGCGAGGTCATCCAGTCGCTGAACCTCACGCCGGTGTCCATCAGCTACGAATACGACCCGTGCGACCAGGCCAAGGCTCGCGAGCTGTACATCCGCGCCACCACCGGCACCTACACCAAGGCACCGGGCGAGGACGACGTGAGCATTGCCAAGGGTATTACCGGCTACAAGGGTCGGGTCCACGTGAACTTCGCCGCGCCGATCACCGAGCTGTTCGAGGACACCAAGCAACTGGCTCAGGAAATGGATCGGCAGATTCTCGGCGGCTACCGCCTGTTCCCGGTGCATTACCTGGCTTACGCCCAATGGACCGACGCCGACCCGCAGTTGCAGGTGCCGACAGCGGCCCAGGTATTCGACGCCGACGAACTGGCCAAGGCCCAGGAGGAATGGCAACGCCGACTGGACGCTTGCCCGGCGGAGCACCGGCCATTCCTGGTGCTGCAATATGCCACGCCGGTGCGTAATCAGTATCGGGTCAAGGCGGGGTTGGCGCTTTAAGCGATGGACACCGGTTCCCTGTGACGAGGGCGCTTGCTCTCGCTGGGTTTGTGTAGTCGCTGCCGAAGGCTCGGGCCGCGTTCGGACGATCTTTTGATCTTTCGTTTGGGGTTCGTGCCTGGGGGAAGATCGCAGCCTCGTTGCACTCGTCAGCTCCTACAGGGCGCAGCCCAGTGGGAGCAAGCGCCCTCGCCACGGGCATTTCATCAGAACTGCGTGCTGATCCAAGACACCAGCAACGCCAGCGCCAGGCAAGCAAAACCAAAACGATAGAAAAACCGGTTCATGCGCTGGGTCGCCAGATCCAGCAGCGCTTCGAATCGCTCGTTGCCTTCGCGATTACGCGCTTCCAGGTAGGCCCGCGCCCGTTGTTCACGGCGGCGTGTGGCATGCAGCACCCAACCGCCCGGGCAGGCAAACAACAATGCCAGCAGGTTGATCAGTTTGGCGGGGTGAGCAGCGAACAACGAAAACAAATGCAGCGACATCACAAACCTCAAGCTATGAACGGACGGGACGCGCCCGGGACCTACGAACGGCGTGAATTCTACCGAAAGCCTGCGCCCCTACCCCACTTTTTCCGACCAATAACGATCCCCTTGCCCTGCAATGCCATGTTCCTTTGTGGCGAGGGAGCTTGCTCCCGCTGGGGTGCGAAGCGCCCCCAATGAAGCTGAGGCAATCAACCTGAGACACCGCAGCGACAAGTTTGGGGCTGCTGTGCAGCCCAGCGGGAGCAAGCTCCCTCGCCACAGGATCCGCCAGCAAGCACTGGGTAATTTCTCACGTCACGGTTTCGTCATCTGAATAGGCCACCCTGTCGCCCTTCAAACCTGCCCGGAACCCACCATGCTCCACGCCGAAAACCAGGATCGTCTCTATCTCATCAGCCCGAGCGACGAACAACAGAACCTCGTCGGCAGCCTGTCCTTCAACGTGCAGGATCGGCATTGGCTGGTGTATTGCGCCCTTGGCGGCCATCAACACGCCGACCTTCCGGAGA
Organism: Pseudomonas sp. NFACC39-1; assembly: GCF_900110355.1. Classification (NCBI taxonomy): domain Bacteria; kingdom Pseudomonadati; phylum Pseudomonadota; class Gammaproteobacteria; order Pseudomonadales; family Pseudomonadaceae; genus Pseudomonas; species Pseudomonas sp. NFACC39-1. The sequence continues at coordinate 39,596 of NZ_FODL01000016.1, forward strand.
CCGATCTGCTGACTGGGATCAGCGTGCTGGAGCTGTATTCCCAGGCTGCATGACGGCTTCACTCTGTGGGAGCAAGGCTTGCCCGCGATGAGAACGGCACCTTCGACAATGCGGTGAAGGACAGATCGCTATCGCGGGCAAGCCTTGCTCCCACAGGTTTGCTTTCACATATCTGATCGCAACCACTGGGCCATTGCAGCCCAGGGTCATGTGGTCGATACCTTACTCAGCCAGCACCTGACCAATGGTCGGGTCCTTGAACAGGCGTGTCAGGGCATCGCTCAACACGTCGCTGACCAGCTTGGTGTTGGTGTCCTGGTTAGGCGCCATGCCGAAGCGCTGGTCCAGCGAAGCACCGTAACGACCGCTGTAGCGACGATTGGCGTTCTGCACCTCGGAACGGAAGGTCGCGCCGATGGTGGCTTCGGTCACATACATGCCTTCCTTGGGCGACTGGTACTTCAATTCGGCCAGGGTGACGGTCAGTTGCGGTGCATTCATCGCGTTGGCGGTAGGGGTGAAGCCCAGCAAACGTACCGCCGCTTCGGCCTGGGCCTGCAGCTTGGGCAGGATCTGCGCGCCCTGCACCGTGATCACACTGGTTTCCGGGTACAGCCCACCGCGGGTGCCGAGGGTTGGCGAGGGGCGACCATCCACCACCCGCACCACCACCGGCTGGCCGCGGCCCACGGGCGCCAGCTGGGCGTTGAGCTTGGGCTCCGGGTTAAGTTGTTGCGGGCTATGGGCGCAGCCGACGAGGGCCAGACTGGTCACAGCGATCAAACCGAACAACAGGCGTTGCAACATGCTCTTCTCTCCAGAATCGGGCACAAACAGGCCCGCAGTATAGCGGTGCGCCATGGCGGTGAACTAGCGCTGCACGATGAATACTCAAATGTCTGACACCCCATGGGAAAACTGCTTCGTGTCATGCCATTGTCATGATCCTTACACCGGCATGTCATGGCCTCCTGTCAGCCTTGGCACAAGCTCCCCGACACGGTGTCCGACCATGCGTTTTCTCATTTCCCTGTTCACCCCGCGCCCACAGCACCGCTGCTTCGCCCTGCTGGACCGCAATGGCCGTTGCCAGGCATTCAAGCAATGCAGCCTGCAGCCCATGGGTGAAGGTTGGGTGGAAATCGAAGAGATTCGGCTGAACTGGCTGCACCAGCCATTGCCCGCCAGCGCCCGCGTGCAAACCCTTGGCGCTCGCCCACGCAACCGTCAACTGTTGGCCGTCTGACCGGATGGCTAATAAAAGTCATTAAACACGACCATTTCCCTGCGTTTCTTCGATACAATCTGCCCCCGATTATAAGGACGTCTCCTGATCGGGCCTCGCAACACCGCTAATGCGCTGGTATTGGCACCCCGCACCGCCCACAGAGAGCCGCCCACACAGATCGAGTGAAGCTGGCGCGCTTGCTGTTTTTCAAAGCAAATCACCACTTTTCGCGAATCTGCAGAGCTGTCATTACGCTCGGTCACTGAGCTGTCTGCCCGTTTTGCCTGTCATGTATTACATGGGGGCAAACCTAACCGGGCGCGGTGCCAGGCTGGGACAGCCCTTTTTTGAGGTTCACGTCTTCAAAAGAGCGTGAAAAAACGGGTTTTCACAACTTCACGAGAGTGTGGCGAGCAAATGAATAGTTTTGCGTCTGAACAAGCACCATTAGCGTCTGAAACAGCCCAACGACACAGGACCGCCTATCGCTCAAGAACCGGCGCCTGAAGCCTGTCCGCTACGGATTTGGTTGCACGAACGGATGTCTCGGCCATAAGTCGAATTGCCTGCCCGGCGCTTAAATGAGTTCATGGGACTCTGAGGCTAGGCTGCATGCATCCGCGGTAGTTGCGAAAAATTGCGAAGATTCGGACATGGCGATCCTGGCCATGGATACCTGGGGCGCAACTGACCTGCCCCGCCACTTCCTGGCCGCCATGCCGACAATTTGGTGCTGCAGATTTTGGAGACGCGTTAAATGGCGCATAACGAAGCAGTCGATGTAGTTCTGGTAGGGGCCGGCATCATGAGTGCCACCCTGGCCGTGCTGCTCAAGGAACTCGACCCCGCGATCTCGCTGGAAGTCGTCGAGTTGATGGATTCCGGTGCCGCGGAGAGTTCCAACCCGTGGAACAATGCCGGCACCGGCCACGCCGGGCTGTGCGAGCTGAACTACACGCCCCAGGCGGCCGATGGCAGTGTCGACATCAAGAAAGCCGTGCACATCAACACCCAGTTCGAGGTGTCGAAGCAGTTCTGGACATACCTGACCAAAAAAGGCACGTTCGGCTCATCCAAATCCTTCATTGCCCCCGTCCCGCACCTGAGCTTCGTGCAGGGTGAAAAAGGCGTGTCGTTCCTGAAAAAGCGCTTTGAGCTGATGCGCCAGCATCACGCCTTCGCCGACATGGAATACACCGAGGACAAGGCCCTGATGGCCGAGTGGATGCCGCTGATGATGCCGGGCCGGCCAGCTGACGAAGTCATCGCCGCCACCCGCGTCATGAATGGCACCGACGTCAACTTCGGCGCCCTGACCAACCAGTTGCTCAAGCACCTGACCAGCGCCCCGGACACCCAGGTCAAGTATTGCAAGCGCGTCACCGGCCTCAAGCGCAATGGCGCTGGCTGGACCGTCAGCATCAAGGACGTCAATTCCGGCAGCAGCCGTGAAGTCGATGCCAAATTCGTCTTCCTGGGTGCCGGTGGTGCGGCGTTGCCGCTGCTGCAAGCGTCGGGTATCGAAGAAAGCAAAGGCTTCGGTGGCTTCCCGGTCAGCGGCCAGTGGCTGCGTTGCGACAACCCGGAAGTGGTCAAGCATCACCAGGCCAAGGTCTACAGCCAGGCCGCCGTGGGCTCGCCACCGATGTCCGTGCCGCACCTGGACACCCGCGTGGTCGATGGCAAGAAATCCCTGCTGTTCGGGCCATACGCCGGTTTCACCACCAAGTTCCTCAAGCATGGTTCGCTCATGGATCTGCCGCTGTCGGTACGTGCCGGCAACATCGGCCCGATGCTGGCCGTGGCCCGGGACAACATGGACCTGACCAAGTACCTGATCAGCGAAGTGATGCAGTCCATGGAGCAGCGCCTGGAATCCCTGCGTCGCTTCTATCCCGAGGCGAAAGCCGAGGACTGGCGCCTGGAAGTGGCCGGCCAACGGGTTCAGATCATCAAGAAAGACCCGAAGAAAGGCGGTGTCCTGCAGTTCGGCACCGAACTGGTGGCGGCCAAGGACGGCACCCTCGCCGCCTTGCTCGGCGCATCGCCCGGTGCTTCGGTGACCGTCTCGATCATGCTGGACCTGATCGAGCGCTGCTTCCCGGACAAAGCCAAGGGAGAATGGGCGAGCAAACTCGCAGAGATCTTCCCGGCGCGGGAAAAAGTGCTGGAAACCGACGCGGCGCTGTATCGCAAGGTCAATGCGCAGAACAACGTCGCCCTGGAACTGGTTGAACAAAGCAGCGAGACACCCAGCTTCGCTTGATTCCACCGCATAAAAAAACGCCCCGTTCTTTCTGAGAGCGGGGCGTTTTTGTTTAACAGATCGCAGGCTTCGCCAGCTCCTACAGGAAAAATCGCATGCCCCTGTAGGAGCTGGCGAAGCCTGCGATCTTTTGACCTAACCGCGAGCCTTGTTGATCAACTCGATGTATTCCTCGGCATTACGCTGGTCCTGGATCAGCGCCACGAAATCGTTGCCGTGCTCATCCTTGCCATTGAGGTCGTAGCCGGCCTCGACGAAAAACGTCAGAAAGCGCTCGAAGTCGTCGACCCGCAGGCCACGGTAGGCCTTGATCAGTTTGTGCAGCGACGGCGAAGTGGCATCGACCGGATCGAAATTGAGGAACAGCTTGATCTGCTCATCGCCAATCTCGTCACCAATCACTTGTTTCTTGTCTTTACGCATTGCCGGGCTCCAGCTCGCACAGTTCACGGGGCGGGCAGTTTACCCCCGGCAGGCCTCGGGGCTCAACGCGGGCGTACAGCGCCGGTGTGCAGGTCGGCCCATATATGACCGTTGGCATAGCTGAGGAACTGCACGTACACCGTGTCGTTGCGCAGCAGATCGATCACCACTTGATACTGGGCCTGTGGATAAGACAGCGTCAGAGTCTTGCTCGCCTCGTCGAAGGCAGGTTTTTTCAGGCTTTTGCTTTCGCCATCGAAGTTCAGGATCACCTGGTTGAGGGTGGCGCCTTTATTCAGGGGTTTGCCTTTGAGACGCACCAGCAACGGCGATGTAACCGGTATCGGTTGCTGGTTGGACTGACGCTGATTGCCTAGCACTACCGAATACTCGGTGACCTGGAGCAATTGCTGGTGTTCGGGTTGTTCCTGACGTACCGCCAGATCATCGGGGGGCAGAAATTGACTGTGCATCGGCGCGCCAACGGCTGCCCACGATAGGCTGGACATCAGCAGCAGAGCGGCGCAGCGGCGGGTCAGTACACTCATGACAGGCTCCAGGGTCTTGGCCCGGCACTCTAGCATGAGCCCAGGCGCTAAAAATAACGATCCAGGTCAATACATCCGCGCCACGAGCACGGCATACTCAAGGAGCCATCAGCCCTGACATCACATGATGCCCCTTGTGGCGAGGGGATTTATCCCCGCTGGGCTGCGCAGCAGACCTGAACCGGATACTAGGTGAATCAGACAGATCACCCCACCCGACGGGGGCTGCTATGCAGCCCAACGGGGATAAATCCCCTCGCCACGGGTTAGGTGTTTGCCGTGAATTCGGTATTTGCCCCGCTCATTTCGTGGAGTGCCCATGTCTTTCTCCGCCCCACCCTTATTCGCTGCCTGGCGCCAAGCCTGGCGCGCCGGTTATACCCTCGAACGCCTGCGCGGCGATCTGGTGGCCGGACTGACCGTCGGCATCATTGCCATCCCCTTGGCCATGGCCCTGGCCATTGCCGTCGGTGTCCCGCCGCAGCATGGCTTGTACACGGTGCTGGTGGCCGCCCCCCTGATCGCCCTCACTGGCGGCTCGCGTTTCAACGTGAGCGGGCCGACAGCGGCGTTCGTGGTGATCCTGCTGCCCATCACCCAGCAATACGGCCTGGGTGGCCTGCTGCTGTGCACGATGCTGGCGGGCATGATCCTGATCGCGCTCGGCCTGATGCGGGCCGGGCGGCTGATCCAGTACATTCCTTATCCGGTCATTCTCGGCTTTACCGCAGGCATCGGCGTGGTCATTGCCACCCTACAACTCAAAGACCTGCTGGGCCTGACCACGGTCGGCAACGCCGAGCATTACATCGAGCAACTGGGCGCCTTGATCACGGCACTGCCCAGTGCCCGGCTCGGCGACGGCCTTATCGGCCTCATCTGCCTGGCGGTATTGATTATCTGGCCGCGCTTCGTCCCCCGCATTCCTGGTCATCTGGTAGCCCTGCTGGTGGGAGCCCTGTTGGGGCTGGCACTGGAAAGGGGCGGATGGCAGATCGCGACACTGGGCGAACGTTTCAGCTACGTGGTCGACGGCATCAGTTACCCCGGCATCCCGCCATTTTTGCCGAGTTTCGACTGGCCTTGGAACCTGGCGGACAGTCAGGGTCGCCCCTTGGGACTGTCCTACGATCTGATCCGCCAATTGCTGGCGCCAGCCTTCGCCATCGCCATGCTCGGCGCCATTGAATCGCTGTTGTGCGCGGTGGTGGCCGACGGCATGACTGGCAGTAAACACGACCCCAACGCCGAACTGATCGGCCAGGGCCTGGGCAATCTGGTGGCGCCACTGTTCGGCGGCATCACTGCCACGGCGGCGATTGCCCGCAGCGCCACCAATGTGCGCAGCGGCGCGTCTTCGCCATTGGCCGCGATCATTCACAGCCTCGTGGTGCTGGGAGCCATTGTGCTGCTGGCGCCGTTGTTCAGCTATCTGCCCATGGCAGCGCTGGCGGCGTTGCTGGTGATGGTGGCCTGGAACATGAGCGAAGCCGGACACGTGCTGCACACCTTGCGTATCGCCCCACGCAGTGACGTGCTGGTGCTACTGACCTGCCTGAGCCTGACCGTACTGTTCGACATGGTCCTGGCGGTCGCCGTAGGCCTGCTGCTGGCCGCCGGGCTGTTCATCAAACGCATGAGCGAGCTGACGGACACCGCCGAACTGCCGCGCCATTTCCATCAGGCCCTGCTGGACATGCCCGAGCACGTTCGCTGCTACGCCATTCGCGGACCGCTGTTTTTCGGCGCGGCAGAAAAGGCCCTGGATGTGCTGCGCAAATTCGATCCGGGGATTCGGGTGATGGTGGTGGAAATGAGCGCCGTGCCGATGCTGGACATGACTGCGCTGGCGGCTTTTGAAAGTATCCTCAAGGACTACCGCAAGCAGGGCATCGGCCTGATTCTGGTGGCAACCGCGCCACGGGTACGCCTGAAGTTGCGCCGCGCCGGCATCCATCGCGAACAGCGTCAACTGGCGTATGTGCAGACCCTGGAGCAGGCACGGGTCAAGAGCGAGCAATGGCTGGCCGGTAGCCCTGCTCACTCGAGGCCGGCCTGATTGATCTGTGACCATGGAGCTTTTTGTGGCGAGGGAGCTTGCTCCCGCTTGGGTGCGTAGCACCCACCTGCAACTGGGGCTGCTGCGCAGCCCAGCGGGAGCGAGCTCCCTCGCCACAGAAGCCTCGCTACCGCACCGCTCAGTCGAACTGCGCGCGCATCCAGGCTTGATATTCAGCCACCCCCACTTCGCCTTCGCGGGGCGCCCAATGGGCCAGTTCACCGTCACCTACCGGGCGGTAAGGCCCGGCCTTGCACTCGAACATCAGGCTGTCGGCTTGCAGCACCACTAAACCGTGGTACACGCCCGCCGGCAGGTCGACACCGAGGCAATCGCCACCGGCCTGCAGGATACGCTTGTCCACCACCGTGCCGGTTTCATCAAAGATCAACACGCCGAGCCGGCCCTTGAGTACCAGCAAGGTTTCAGCCTTGTCGGCACTGAGGTGGCGATGAGGTGGAATGTAGGTGCAAGGCTGCAAGCCAACCGCCATGCGATGGCAGGGCTCGTCCATCTGATGAAAGTTATGGTGTTGCCGCCCGCGAGGACTGGCCGTGGCTTTCTCGGCCAGTTCGTTGAACAGCGCTTGATCCAGAAAGCCCGGTTGGTTCATCGATTACATTCCTTTGACGGCGAAAATACCGTTGGCGTTGCGCCAGTAACCTTTGTAGTCCATGCCGTAGCCGAAGATGTAGCGGTCGATGCACGGCAGACCGACGAAATCGGCTTTCAGGTCCGGACGAGCCTTGCGGTCGTGGTCCTTGTCGATCAGCACGGCGGTGTGCACGGCGCGGGCACCGGCGTGTTTGCAGAAGTCGATGATGGCGCCCAGGGTGTGACCTTCGTCGAGGATGTCGTCGATGATCAGCACGTCGCGGTCGATGAATGAAACTTCCGGCTTGGCTTTCCAGAACAGGTCGCCACCGCTGGTTTCGTTACGGTAACGAGTGGCGTGCAGGTAGGACGCTTCCAGCGGGAAATTCAGGTAGGTCAGCAGCTTGCCGGAGAAAATCAGCCCACCGTTCATGACGCAGAACACCACCGGGTTGGAATCGGCCAACTGGTCGTTGATTTGCGCACCGACACGGGCGATGGCCGCTTCGACTTCGGCTTCGGTGTACAGGCAGTCAGCCTCTCGCATGATTTGACGGATATGCTCGAGATCAGCGGACATGGCGCTCTCCAGGGGAGGTTGAGGGAGGGACGGGTTCGGAAAAACGGGCAAAGGTACGCATCCCGCCCGGCCAGATCAAGCGTTTGTGGACTAACGTTCTGTATTGTCTATAGGACAACACCCTCGGATAGATTAATCTAGGCCGGTTTTTTTGCCCGCCGCCGGAGCTTTCCCCATGCCCATCCTCGAGATCCGCCACCCGCTGATCAGACATAAACTCGGCCTGATGCGCCGCGCCGACATTAGCACGAAGAACTTCCGCGAACTTGCCCAGGAAGTCGGTGCACTGCTCACCTATGAAGCCACCAAGGACCTGCCGCTGGAGTCCTATGAAATCGACGGTTGGGCCGGCACGGTCCAGGTGGAAAAAATCGCCGGCAAGAAGATTACCGTGGTGCCGATCCTGCGTGCTGGCATCGGCATGCTCGAAGGCGTGCTGAGCCTGATCCCGGGCGCCAAGGTCAGCGCCGTGGGCGTGGCCCGCAACGAGCAGACCCTGCAGGCTCACACCTACCTGGAAAAACTGGTGCCGGAAATCGACGAGCGCCTGGCCATGATCATCGACCCGATGCTCGCCACCGGCAGCTCCATGGTCGCCACCATCGACCTGCTGAAAAAAGCCGGTTGCCGTGACATCCGCGCCATGGTGCTGGTCGCGGCCCCCGAAGGCATCAAGGCGGTGGAAGACGCTCACCCCGACGTCACCATCTACACCGCTTCGATCGACCAGAAACTCAATGAACATGGCTACATCATCCCCGGCCTGGGCGATGCAGGCGACAAGATTTTCGGCACCAAGCAGAAGGACGCTTGAGCATGCAGGATGAGTTCAACGATCCGCTCTGGCGCCAGGTTTTGTCCGGCGCGCAGATGCTGTTCGTCGCCTTCGGCGCGCTGGTACTGATGCCGCTGATCACCGGGCTGGACCCTAACGTAGCGCTGTTCACGGCGGGCCTGGGGACAATCCTGTTCCAGATCGTCACCGGGCGTCAGGTGCCGGTATTTCTGGCATCGAGCTTTGCCTTCATCACCCCGATCATTCTCGCCAAGGGCCAGTTCGGCCTGGCCGCGACCATGGGCGGGGTGATGGCGGCCGGTTTCGTCTACACCTTCCTGGGCCTGGCGGTGAAGGTCAAGGGCACCGGATTCATCGACCGCTTGCTGCCGCCGGTGGTGATTGGGCCGGTGATCATTTCCATCGGCCTGGCCATGGCACCGATTGCCGCCAACATGGCCATGGGCAAGGCCGGTGACGGCAGCGAGCTGATTGCCTACCAGACGGCGATGCTGATCTCGATGCCGGCGCTGCTCACCACCCTGATCGTCGCGGTGTTCGGCAAAGGCATTTTCCGCCTGGTGCCGATCATTTCCGGCGTGCTGGTGGGGTTTGCCATGGCGTTTTATTTTGGGGTGGTAGACACCGCCAAGATCGCCGCCGCACCGTGGTTCGCCCTGCCGGCCTTCACCGCGCCGGAATTCAACTGGCAAGCGATCCTGTTCATCGTACCGGTAGCCCTGGCGCCAGCCATCGAGCACATCGGTGGGGTCATCGCCGTGGGCAGCGTGACCGGTCGCGACTACCTGAAAAAACCCGGCCTGCACCGCACCCTGCTCGGCGATGGCGTCGCCACCACGGCAGCTGGCCTGTTCGGCGGCCCGCCTAACACCACCTACGCCGAAGTCACTGGCGCGGTAATGCTGACCAAAAACTACAACCCGAAAATCATGACCTGGGCGGCGATCTTCGCTATCAGCCTGGCCTTCATCGGCAAGTTCGGCGCGCTGCTGCAAAGCATCCCGGTGCCGGTGATGGGCGGGATCCTGTGCCTGTTGTTCGGTTCGATCGCGGCGGTGGGCATGAACACGCTGATCCGCCACAAGATCGACCTGAGCGAAGCGCGCAACCTGGTGATCGTTTCGGTGACGCTGGTGTTTGGTATCGGCGGTGTGCTGGTGGGCACCGGCACCGGCCCGGACGACTTCGGCCTCAAAGGCATCGCGTTGTGCGCGGTGGTGGCGATCGCCCTGAACCTGATCCTGCCGGGCAATGACGGCTGGAAGCACAAGAAGGCGGATGAGCCGCTGCTATAAATCAGCCTGTACATAATGTGGCGAGGGAGCTTGCTCCCGCTCGAGTGCGAAGCGCTCGCTAAGTTTGGGGTCGCTGCGCAACCCAGCGGGAGCAAGCTCCCTCGCCACAGGCTTGTATTACAACGCGATCGGCGCCCGCTCACACAGGGTGCTCAACGCCTGCGCCCACTGCGCATCATCATTGAGACATGGCACCAGCACTAACTCCTCCCCGCCCGCCTCACGAAATTGCTCGCGCCCGCGATCACCGATTTCTTCCAGGGTTTCGATGCAGTCGGCCACGAACGCCGGGCACATCACCAACACTTTTTTCACGCCATTTTTAGCCAGTTCATCCAGGCGCGCTTCGGTGTAGGGTTCGATCCACTTGGCGCGCCCCAGGCGCGACTGGAACGACACCGACCATTGGCCATCCTTGAGCCCCATGCGCTGGGCGAACAGGTCGGCGGTGCGAATGCATTGTGCGCGGTAACACGTCGCCATGACCTCAGGCGGCGCATTTTTGCAGCAGTCGGCGTCCTTGAAGCAATGGAAACCCGTGGGGTCGAGCTTGGTCAGGTGCCGCTCCGGCAAGCCATGGAAGCTCAACAGCAGATGGTCGTAATCCTGCATCAGATACGGTTTGGCGCTGGCAACCAGGGCGTCGAGGTATTCCGGCTGATCGTAGAACGGCTGGAGAATCGAGAACTGCACATCAAGCTTCTTCTCGCGCACCACCCGCTTGGCTTCTTCGATCACCGTGGTGACCGTGCTGTCGGCAAATTGCGGATACAACGGCGCCAACGTGATCTTCTTGTGACCCTGGCTTGCCAGGCGCACCAGGGTCGACTCAATGGACGGCTCGCCATAACGCATCGCCAACTCAACCGGCCCTTGGGTCCATTGCGCAGTCATGGCTTGTTGCAAGCGACGGCTGAGCACCACCAGCGGCGAGCCTTCGTCCCACCAGATCGACGCATAGGCATGGGCCGATTGCTCGGGGCGCTTGATCAGGATCAGCGATACCAGCAAGCGCCGCACCGGCCACGGCAGGTCGATGACGTAAGGGTCCATCAGAAACTGATTGAGGTAGCGGCGCACATCGGCCACCGAAGTAGAAGCAGGCGAACCCAGATTCACCAAAAGCAACGCGTGATCGGTCATGCAACGTCCTATTTCAAAGGCGGTCCGACAAATCGTCGAGAGCCGCATGCAAATCAGTGAACCGGAAAGTGAAACCCGCCGCCTGTAATCGGGCCGGCGTTGCGCGCTGGCCGCCCAGCAACAACAGTGACAATTCGCCGAGTGCAACCTTCAGCACCAGCTCCGGCATCGGCACCACGGCCGGCCGATGCAACACGCTCCCCAGGGCCTTGGCAAAATCGCGGTTACGCACCGGGTTCGGCGCGCAGGCATTATAAGGACCGCTGGCCTCATCGCGGTGCAGAAGAAAATCAATCAGAGCGATTTGATCGGCGATGTGAATCCACGGCATCCACTGCCGACCATTACCAATACGCCCGCCCAACCCCAGTTTGAACGGCAGCAGCAGCCGCGACAAAAAGCCGCCGTCGGCCGACAGGACCAGGCCAGTGCGAACCAGTACCACGCGTATACCCATGGCCTCGGCGCGCTGCGCGGTCTCCTCCCAGGCGATGCACAACTGACTGGCAAAGTCCTCGCTCACCGGTCCCGAGTCCTCGCTCAGCTCACGCTCGCCACCGTCGCCGTACCACCCCACCGCGGAACCGGAAATCAATACCCCGGGTTTGTGCTCGCAACGCTCCAGCCATGCCAACAACACTTCTGTCAGGGTGATGCGACTGCTCCACAACAACATTTTGCGTTTGTGGCTCCAGGGTCGATCCGCTATCGGCGCCCCCGCGAGGTTGACCACCGCATCCACCGGCTCGGCAATCTCCTCGAGCCTGGCGATACCCCGCACTTGCGCGCCGCAGATCTTCGCCACTTCTTCGGGGCGACGACTCCACACCGTCAAGCGATGGCCCTGCTCCAACCAGTGGCGGCAGAGCTGACGTCCGATCAAACCAGTACCGCCGGTCAGCAATATGTGCATGAAGTGTTCCTCGCATCGCGTTTTACCCAGCCCATTAGTCTATTTTTATAAGCAGGGATTTTTCGTATCAGGCAGGGTCTGTGTTTAACAATAGGTCACCCTGTCAAAACGCGAACGGTAAAACTTATACCAAAAACCCTAATTGTACAGGTTTAAACGACGGCGTAGTCTGTACAGTAAAGGTAAACGAGGCCCTCATGACTGTACCTATCGCAATCATCGGCACCGGCATCGCCGGACTTTCAGCCGCCCAGGCCCTGACGGAGGCCGGGCATGTCGTTCAACTCTTCGATAAAAGCCATGGCAGTGGCGGACGCATGTCCAGCAAGCGCAGTGATGCCGGCGCACTGGACATGGGCGCGCAGTATTTCACCGCCCGCGATCGCCGCTTCGTGATGGAAGTCCAGCGTTGGCAAGCCCAGGGCTGGGCGGCGGAATGGACACCTCAGCTTTATCATTTCAAGGATGGGCAACTGAGCCCGTCGCCGGATGAGCAGACCCGCTGGGTCGGCACCCCGCGCATGAGCGCCATCACCCGCGCCCTGCTTGGCGAGTTGCAGGTGCAGTTCTCCTGCCGCATCACCGAGGTGTACCGCGGTCAGGAACATTGGCACTTGCAGGACGCGGAAGGCTTCACCCACGGCCCCTTCGGCCAGGTGGTGATCGCCACGCCCGCGCCCCAGGCCACTGCATTGCTGGCGGCCGTGCCAAAGCTGGCCGCAGTGGCGGCGGGCGTGAAGATGGACCCGACCTGGGCCGTGGCCCTGGCCTTCGAAACACCGCTGGATACCCCCATGGAGGGCTGCTTCGTCCAGGACAGCCCCCTCGACTGGCTGGCTCGCAACCGCAGCAAACCGGGACGCGACAGCACACTCGACACCTGGGTGCTGCACGCCACCAGCGACTGGAGCCGCCAACACATCGACATGGCCAAGGAGGCAGTGATCGAACACCTGCACGGCGCCTTCGCCGAGTTGCTGCACAGTGCGATGCCTGCTCCGAGCTTCAGCGTGGCCCACCGTTGGCTTTACGCACGCCCCGCAGGCACCCACGAGTGGGGCGCCCTGGCCGATGCCGACCTGGGTATGTATGTCTGTGGCGACTGGTGCTTGTCCGGCCGCGTCGAAGGCGCTTGGCTAAGCGGTCAGGAAGCCGCCCGCCGTCTGCACGCCAGCCTGCAATAAAACCTGCGATCGCGCGTCACCCGCTGCTGTCGAACCAGGCAGCAGCCTGTCTGCGACAAAACCACATCGCCTCCACACGCAAAAGCGGTTGACTTGTGCTCGTTCGGATCTATGATGAAAATGTTGTACACAAATGTTATTTTGTACAAGATTTGAAATCAGAGGTCGCCCATGCCCCAGGATGCCGTCGCCAAACCGAAAATCGCTATCAGCGCCTGCCTGATGGGCGCTGAAGTTCGCTTCAACGGCGGACACAAGCAATCGCAGCTATGCAGCCGCACCTTGGTTGAATACTTCGACTTCGTGCCGGTCTGCCCTGAAGTCGCCATTGGCCTGGGCATCCCTCGCGAGCCGATCCGACTGATGGGCAATCCCGAACGACCCGACGCGGTTGGTACGGTCCGGCATGAGCTCAATGTAACCCGGCCATTGGCCGACTACGGACACCAGATGGCCGAGGAACTGGATGACATCTGCGGCTACATCTTCATGCAGAAGTCGCCGTCCTGCGGACTGGAACGGGTCAAGGTCTACGATCACAACAGCGTGCCACAGGACGGCGGCGGACGCGGCATCTATGCCCAGGCGTTTTGCGAGCGCCATCCCGACTTGCCGGTGGAGGAAGACGGGCGCCTGAACGACCCGGTGCTGCGGGAAAATTTCCTGACCCGGGTATTTGCCTACGCGGCGTGGCAAGCGCTACGCCGCCAAGGCCTGACACGCCATGACCTGATCCACTTCCACTCGCGCTACAAATATCTGTTGATGGCCCATAACCCGGTGCAATACAAGGCCTTGGGCAATCTGCTGGGTAATATGGGCAAGGCCGACCCTGACGAACTGGGCGCGCGCTACTTCAGCGCCCTGATGGCTGCCTTGAAGAAATGCGCCACCCGGCGCACTCACACCAATGTGCTGCAACACCTGAGCGGTTACCTCAAACGCGCCATCAACGCTGGGGACAAACAGGAAGTGCAGCACCTCATCGGGCAATACCGCCTCGGCATCGTACCGTTGGTGGTGCCACTGACCTTGCTCAAGCATCACTTGCGCCTGCATCCCGATCCCTATTTGGCGCAGCAGGTCTACCTGCAGCCGCACCCGGAAAACCTCAGTCTGCGAAATGCCATTTAATGAAAAGCGAACCTGATTCCAGCGCCAGCGAAGACCTGGGGGCCGACTTCGCCCAAGCCCTGGCGCAGGGCTGGCTACCCATACGCGAAGTCGCCCGCCAAACCGGCGTCAATGCCGTCACGCTAAGAGCCTGGGAGCGCCGCTACGGCCTGATCGTGCCGCACCGTACACCCAAGGGCCACCGCCTGTTCAACGCCGAACATGTGCAACGCATTTTGAGCATCCTCACCTGGATTGATCGCGGGGTGGCGGTGAGCAAGATAAAACCGCTGCTCGACATGCCGCAGCCACCCAGCGAACCGTTGGAAAACGATTGGCAGCGCCAGCGCCACGCCCTGTTGCTGGCAGTCACGCAACTGGCCGAGCGTCAGGTCGATGACTTGGTCAACCAGGCCATGGCGCTTTATCCGCCCTGGACGGTGTGCGAACAGTTGTTGTTGCCTTTGCTGGCCGAGCTGCAATTGCGCTGGCAAGGCCAGTTCGGTGCGCAGTTGGAGCGGGTGTTTTTATACTCCTGGCTGCGCAGCAAATTCGGCAGTCGGATCTACCACAACAATCGTCAGTTGCGCGGTGCGCCATTGCTTCTGGTCAACCATTCGGACCTGCCCCTGGAGCCCCAATTGTGGCTTAGCGCCTGGCTGGCCAGCAGCGCCGATTGCCCCGTGGAAGTGTTCGATGGGCCGATACCCGCAGGCGAACTGGCCTTGGCCGTCGAACGCCTCAAAGCCCGCGGGGTGCTGCTGTACTCCAGTAACGCGCTGAACCTGTCCCAACTGCCCAAGCTGATCAGTGGGGTGGATTGCCCGATCATCATCGCCGGCCCGGCCGCATCGATCCATCACGCCCGGTTATCCACAGGCATCTCGACCGATAACCTGACGTGGGCCGAAGATCCGTTATCGGCTTACCGCGAACTGAGTCGCAGAGAACTTATTTGAATGAAAAACCCCACGCAACTGATCTGGCTGCGCAGCGACCTGCGCCTGCACGACAACACCGCCCTCGCCACCGCAGCGGCCCGCGGGGCATGTGTGGCGGTGTACCTGCCGAGCCCGGAACAATGGCGGGCCCATGACGATGCGCCATGCAAGATCGACTTTTGGCTGCGTAACCTCACCTCGTTGAGCACTGCCCTGGGGGCGTTGAACATCCCGCTGCTGATCCGCCACGCTGCGCGCTGGGATCAGGCACCGCAGATTCTGCTCTCGCTGTGCCGCGAACTGAAAATCGACGCCGTCCATGTCAATGAAGAATACGGCTTGAACGAAACCCACCGAGATGCCGAAGTTGCCCGGACGTTGCAGGGCCAGGGCATCGAATTTCACAGTCATCTCGACCAGTTGCTGTTCAAGCCCGGCAGTGTGCTGACCAAAACCGGCACCTATTTCCAGGTGTTCAGCCAGTTCCGCAAGGTCTGTTACAACCGCTTGCACGTGTCCCTGCCAAGCCTGGTCGCCAAACCGGCCCGGCAGGCACCCACCGGCATTGTCAGCGACCCGGTGCCCACGCAAGTCGAAGGCTTCTCGCCGGCGAGTGAAACGCTGCGCGCCCTCTGGCCAGCCGGTGAAAACGAAGCCCAGCGGCGCCTGGACACCTTCGCTGAGCAACACCTCGATGATTACCAGAGCGAGCGCGACTTTCCCGCCAGGCCTGGCACCAGCCAGCTCTCGGCGTACCTGGTGGCCGGCGTAATCTCGCCGCGCCAATGCCTGCATGCGGCACTGCAGGCCAACCAGGGTGAATTCGAGAGCGGAAATGTCGGTGTTATGACATGGATCAATGAATTGCTCTGGCGTGAGTTCTATAAACACATTCTAGTGGGCTATCCACGTGTGTCTCGCCATCGCGCGTTCCGCCCGGAAACCGAAGCACTGGCCTGGCGCAACGCCCCCGAAGAACTGGAAGCCTGGAAACAGGCACGCACTGGCTTGCCGATCATCGACGCGGCCATGCGCCAATTGCTGGAAACCGGGTGGATGCACAACCGTTTGCGGATGGTGGTGGCGATGTTTCTGACCAAGAACCTGCTGATCGACTGGCGCGAGGGTGAGCGCTTTTTCATGCAACACCTGATCGACGGCGACCTGGCCGCCAACAACGGCGGCTGGCAGTGGAGCGCCTCGACCGGGACGGACGCGGCGCCCTGGTTCCGGATCTTCAACCCCTTGAGTCAATCGGAAAAATTCGACAGCCAGGGATTGTTCATCAAACGCTGGTTACCTGAACTGAACGATCTCGACAAGCAACAGGTCCATAACCCAAACATGCAGGGCGGATTGTTTGGTGTGGCGGATTATCCTCCCGCGATTGTCGACTTGAGTCAGTCCCGGGCGCGTGCACTGCAGGCGTTCAGAAACCTGCCAACCCGACAAGCAAGCACTTGAGCAGTTGAGCAGTTGAGCAGTTGAGCAGTTGAGCAGTTGGGCGATCAGCGAACATGAAATTACTGACCGCCCGATGCAATTTCAAACCTTCGGCCATACAGTCTTACATCATGCTCGCGCGCGTTACTCGGTCAAAAGGGATGTGGAATGGGTCTAGAAACTCGAAAACGATACTGGCTGACCGGTGCCGGCAATGGCGTCGGCGCTTCATTGGCAGAAGCAATACTCAAAACCGGTGCGTATCTGGCCGTGAGTTCGCGCTCAGTGCAATCGTGTGAAGACCTTTCGGCGCGTTATCCGGGACAAGTACTGGCGGTGCCTGGCAACTTGACCGACAGCCAGACCGTACGCGAGATCGGCGAACAGATTGCCCGGCAGTGGGGCTCGCTGGATACCGTGATTCTCAATGCCGGAACAGCCGAATACATCGACGGCCAACCCGCCGACCCGTTGATCATCGAACACATCGTGCGCAGCAACCTGATGGCGGCCAGCCTCTGCATTCGTACCGCCTTGCCACTGCTGCGCGCAGGCAACCTGTCCCATCTGGTGGGCATTGCCAGCCCGGTGACTTACCTGCCGCCGTCGTATACCGAAGCCGACGGCAAAGGGATGCGTCTTGTGTTCGAGTCGGCTCGCGTCGACCTGGCGGCCGAAGGCATCGACGTGACGCTGGTTCACCCCGGCTTGGACAGCCCTTCGCGCAGCCCCGACGATTGTTTTCCGGCCCCAGTCCAGTGGACGGCCGAAACGGCGGCACATCACGTGCTGACACAACTGGTCGAGCGCCCCCCTGAAGTGGCACTCGCCGTTTCATCCATGACCGCACTCTGGCCGCTACCTTCATCGACCGAGTCGATGCCCACTGACGTCGACTCGCATAAAGCGGGTAACGGGTGCCCGATCAAGGGACAACCCTGAGGGGCCCGGTTGCCTTACACTGCGCGCCATGAAAACCATCCCTGTCCATCAAATCCCCCAGCCTGCCGTCACTTGTTCGACGTGCGCGGCGTGCTGTTGCCAGCTGGAAGTGATGCTGATCACTGACACTGGCGTGCCCGAACGCTTTATCGACACGGACGAATGGGGCGGGGAAGTGATGTTGCGGCTCGATGATGGCTGGTGCGCGGCGCTGGATCGCGACAGCATGATGTGCACGATCTACGAAAAGCGTCCGCTGATCTGCCGCGAGTTTGAGATGGGCGCTCCGGAATGTATTGAGGAACGCAAAGGGATTGCGACGGCGTATCAGTAGCCAATCAAGGCACTGACTGTGGGAGCGGGCTTGCTCGCGAAAGCGTTGGGTCAGGCACGTTCCTATTGACTGACCCAACGCTTTCGCGAGCAAGCCCGCTCTCACAGGACCGAGGTGTTACAGCGGCATCGTGTAGTGCAGGGCGTAACTTTCGACACCGTCGTTGGTCGACTTGATGCCGGCGTTGGAGTAATGAGTGGCGCGAATACCCACTTCATGTCCACCGTTGAAGCGCAGGCCCAGGCCGATGCGATCCTCGAACTGGAAAGCAGTCCCCAGTTGGTTGTTTTCCACTTGGGTGTTCTCGAATAACGCCACACCGATACCCGCTTCGATGTAGGGTCTTACGTTCTGACCGGCAAACTCATACACAAACACGGGCGAGAATGAGAGGCTGTGGTTGCTGGACGCCTCATCCCCTTCCCAGTACGTATAGGCACCACTCCAGTAGCCAGTCAGGCGACCGACGTCACTCTGCCACCAGCTCTTGTCCCAGTCGAACTGCATGCCCAAGCGATAGGTCATGGTCGACTCGCCGGTCTGCCCTACCCCAAACTCCACACCTGCCGCTTGTGCGGTGTAAGTGTGCCCCAACAATGCAGCCGCAAGTGCAGCCAAACAGAATAAACGCTTCATTAGAAACATCCTTTTCCGAACAGACTTAGTTAGTTTTGTTACAAACAGACAAAGCTATAGAAATCCGCGTTAAAACAGAAGTTCAGCCCGATTTAGGCATTTTTTATGTTTTTTTACAGACTGAAGCTTCGCACAATGCCAGACGAATTCCATAGCGCGGGTAGGATATTTCTTAAATGTATCGGATCAGCGCTACTCCAGAACCGCGTTTCGCTGGCGGGCCCGGCAGCCAGGAGCCTGCGCTCAGCGAGCAGGCGTTGAAGTTGCCGGGCAACGGCGGCACCGGTGTCGATCAGACTGATGTGCGCGGGGACCATTTGCTTGAGCAATGGTTTGAGGAAGGGATAGTGCGTACAACCCAGGATCAACGTGTCGCAGCCGGCGGCCAGCAACGGTTCGACATAGCCCAGCAGCAATTGACGCAGGGCCGGACTATCGAGATCGCCGGCTTCAATCAGCTCAACCAGCCCGGGACATGGTTGGGTGATCACCCGCACATCGGTGGCAAAGCGATCCAGTAATGCGGCGAATTTGGCGCTTTGTAATGTGCCGGTGGTTGCCAGCACCCCGACAATGCCGCTACGGGTGGCGGCGGCCGCCGGTTTGACCGCCGGCTCCATGCCGACAATGGGCCAGTGGGGATAATCGCGACGCAAATCGGCGACGCCGGCGACCGTCGCGGTATTACAAGCCACCACCAGCGCCTTGGCGCCTTGATGATGGAGAAAGTCGGCGATGATTGCACACCGCTGCCGGATGAACTCCGGGGTTTTCTCGCCGTAGGGAATATGCCCACAGTCTGCAACGTAGAGCAGTGACTCATTGGGTAACAACCGGCGGATCTCGCCCAGTACCGACAGGCCGCCGACACCCGAATCGAACACACCGACCGGCGCTTCACTCATGCTGGCTGCCACCACAGACGCTGCACCCCGGATCACGCTTGACCCTCAGCTGACGAAAACGGCTGCCCAGGGCGTCGATCAACAGCAGGCGGCCCACCAATGGCTCGCCGAAACCGGCCAACAGCTTCAAGGCTTCAAGGGCTTGCAGACTGCCTACCAACCCCACCAGCGGCCCGAGCACGCCGGCTTCGCTGCAGGTCAATTCGGCTTCACTGCCGTGGCCGTAGAGACAGTGATAGCAGGGGCTTTCCGAGCGGCGCGGATCAAACACGGATAACTGCCCTTCCAGGCGAATTGCCGCACCGCTGACCAGCGGTTTGCCCGCTGCGACACACGCCGCGTTTACCGCTTCGCGGGTGGAGAAATTGTCGGAACAGTCCAGCACCACATCCACCGCCGTGACGGCAGCAGACAGGCTGTCTTCGTCCATTGCCTGTGGGTGAGGCACCAGCGTGATCTCGGGGTTGAGTGCCGTCAGGCGGCGCATCGCCGAATCGACCTTGCTCAGGCCCACACTGTCGGTGTCGTGGATGATCTGGCGTTGCAGGTTGGTCAGGTCGACCGTGTCGAAATCCGCCAGGTGCAATTCACCGACGCCAGCAGCAGCCAGGTACAGCGCCACTGGAGCCCCGAGTCCGCCGAGGCCGACGATCAATGCACGGCTGTGCTTGAGTCGCAGTTGCCCGTCGATGTCGACGTGCTGCAACAGAATTTGCCGGCTATAACGCAACAGCTCCTGATCGTTCAGCACGGCAGACGCCCCAGGCTGATACGCTCATGCCCGCCCAGGTCCTTGCGGCTGTGGACTTCAGTAAACCCTTGGGTTTGCAGCAGATCACGCACCGCGTCAGCTTGATCGTAACCGTGCTCGAGCATCAACCAGCCACCCGCTTTTAGATGATCGGGGGCCTGGGCGATGATCGTGCGCAAATCATCAAGCCCGTCGTGTCCTGCCACCAGGGCACTGGCCGGCTCGAACCGCACGTCGCCCTCGGCCAGGTGAGGATCGGTCGCGGCTATATAGGGTGGGTTGCTGATGATCAGCTCAAAACGCTCGCCGTCCAAAGCGCTGAACCAGTGGCTGCTCAGCACCGTGACGTTGCGCAGGTCCAGGCGCTGGCGATTGCGTTCGGCCAGGGCCACCGCCTCCAGCACACGGTCGACCGCGCTGACTGTCCAGGCCGGGCGCTCGCTGGCCAATGCCAGGGCAATCGCGCCGCTGCCGGTGCCCAAATCCAGAACCCTGGCCGGTGTGGCCGGCAGCAAGGCCAGCGCGGTTTCCACCAGCAGTTCGGTGTCGGGGCGCGGAATCAAGGTGTGGGGCGCCACTTCCAGGTCGAGGTTCCAGAAACCTTGCTGCCCGAGGATATAAGCCACTGGTTCGCCAGAACGACGGCGGCGCAGATATTCAGAGAACAACAACGCCGCTTCGCTTGGCACAATTCGCTCGGGCCAGGTGTGCAGGAAGCTGCGGGACTTGCCCAGTGCCGCGGCCAGCAGCAATTCGGCATCCAGTCGGGACGTGGGCGAATCCGGCAGCTCGGCGGCGCGTAACAAACTGGCGATGATGGTCATATGTTCACCTGTGCTTACTCGCCAATCGCGGCCAACTGGTCGGCCTGGTATTCGGCCAGCAACGGTTCGATGACCGCATCGACGCCGCCAGCGAGAATTTCGTCGAGCGAATACAACGTCAGATTGACGCGATGGTCGGTGACCCGGCCCTGGGCAAAGTTGTAGGTACGAATCCGCTCCGAGCGATCTCCCGAGCCCACTAACAGCTTGCGTTCGCTGGCGATGGCGTTGGCCGCAGCGCTGGTCTGTTGATCGTTGAGCTTGGCCGACAACCAGGACATGGCGCGCGCACGGTTCTTGTGCTGGGAACGTTCTTCCTGGCACTCGACCACAATGCCCGAAGGCAGGTGAGTGATACGGATCGCCGAATCGGTCTTGTTGACGTGTTGACCGCCCGCCCCCGAGGAGCGGTAGGTGTCAACCCGCAGGTCCGCCGGGTTGATCTCGATGGCTTCCTGCTCGTCGGGCTCAGGCAAAACCGCCACGGTGCAGGCCGACGTGTGGATACGCCCTTGGGATTCGGTGGCCGGGACACGCTGCACGCGGTGGGCGCCGGATTCGAATTTCAGCTTGCCGTAGACGTTGTCACCTTCGACCCGGGCGATGACTTCTTTATAGCCGCCGTGTTCGCCTTCGTTCTCCGAGAGGATCTCCACCCGCCAACCGCGACGCTCGGCGTAACGCGAATACATGCGGAACAGGTCCCCGGAGAATATCGCCGCTTCATCGCCGCCGGTGCCGGCACGGATCTCGAGAAACACATTGCGACCGTCATTCGGATCCTTGGGCAACAACATGCGTTGCAGGTTGCTTTCAAGCTCGAGCAACTGCTCCTTGGCTTCACGGACTTCCTCGACCGCCATTTCGCGCATGTCCGGATCGCTGTCCTTGAGCAACGCCTGGGCGCCTTCAAGGTCGCCCTGCACTTTGAGCAACTGTTTATAGGTGGCGACGATCGGCTCGACTTCGGCGTATTCCTTGGAATACGTGCGGAACTTGTTCTGGTCGGAAATGACCTCACCATCGCCCAGCAAGGCGGTCAGTTCCTCGAAACGATCCTGGAGAATGTCCAGTTTATTGAGCAGTGACGCTTTCATTGCGATTTTTTATCCGAAAAGCTATCCGGTGAACCCTCACCGAGGGCAAAGAGTTCCTGGGCCATGGCCAACGCATCGAGGCGGCCTTCGGCGGTCAGCTTCTTGAGCTGGACACTGGGAGCGTGAAGCAATTTATTGGTCAAGCCACGAGCCAGCTGTACCAGCACCTCATCGGCACTGCCACCGTTTGCCAGCAGGCGCCGGGCCTTCTGCAGCTCTTCGTCGCGCAGGCGTTCGCTCTGCTGACGATAAGCCTTGAGCACGTCCACCGCCGCCAGCTCGCGCAGGCGGACCATGAAATCCTCGGCGCCGATGGTGATCATCTCTTCAGCTGCCTGGGCCGCGCCTTGCCGGCTCTTGAGGTTCTCGGCGACCACTTCGTGCAGGTCGTCGACACTGTAGAGATAAACATCGTCCAGCTCGCCCACTTCCGGCTCGATGTCTCGAGGAACGGCAATGTCCACCATGAAAATCGGTTTGTGCTTGCGCAGCTTCAAGGCGCTTTCCACCGCGCCTTTGCCCAGGATCGGCAACTGGCTGGCGGTGGAGCTGATGACGATGTCACTGTGCACCAGCTCGGCCGGGATGTCCGACAGCAGCACGGCATGGGCGCCGAACTGCTCGGCCAGGGTACTGGCGCGCTCCAGGGTACGGTTGGCGACGACGATACGCTTGACCCCCAGGTCGTGCAGGTGGCGGGCAACCAGGGTGATGGTCTCCCCCGCGCCGATCAGCAGCGCCTGGCTGCGTTGCAGATCGCTGAAAATCTGTTTCGCCAGGCTGACCGCGGCAAATGCCACCGACACCGGGTTTTCGCCGATGGCCGTGTCGGTGCGCACCTGTTTGGCGGCATTGAACGTGGCCTGGAACAGGCGCCCCAGTAGGGGCCCGACCGTGCCGGCTTCGCGGGCCACGGCGTAGGCCGACTTCATCTGGCCGAGAATCTGCGGCTCGCCCAGCACCAGCGAATCGAGCCCGGAGGCAACACGCATCATGTGACGAACGGCCGCATCATCTTCATGCACATAGGCACTGGCGCGCAGCTCTTCAAGACTCAGATCGTGATATTCGGCCAGCCAGCGCAGCACGGTATCGGCCGAAATTTGATCCTGCTCTATATAAAGCTCGCTGCGATTGCAGGTGGAGAGGATGGCAGCCTCGCGGCTCTCGGTGAGTCGGCAAAGCTGCTGCAGGGCCTCAACCAGTTGCTCAGGCGTAAAGGCCACGCGCTCGCGGACGTCTACGGAAGCAGTCTTGTGGTTAATACCAAGTGCAAGGAAGGCCATTCAAGGTCGCTGATAGTGACGTGAAGCCGGCAATTGTCCTACTTCGCCAGATTCAGAACAACCACTCGATATCTATCGCCCTGCCCCGTGCCGTAAATCGACGGGCCGGTTATGTTTGACCGAAGGCTTGTGTCATGATGATCCGACCGCAGGTTAGTCGTCCTTTTCCTATATGAATAGATCTTCCGCGTTGCTCCTCGCTTTTGCCTTGCTCGGCGGCTGTCAGTCCATGGCCCCCGTATCGACAGACGGTACGCCGCCGGTCGAAGACAGCACCCAGGCCCCTGAAAAGCCCAAGGTCTACAGCTCATTCAGCGAAGAAACCATTTTCAGCCTGTTGAGCGCCGAACTGGCAGGCCAGCGCAATCGTTTCGACATTGCGCTGGACAACTATGTCACCCAGGCCATCAACACGCAGGACCCGGGCATTTCCGAGCGGGCGTTTCGCATTGCAGAATACCTGGGTGCCGACCAGCCCGCCCTGGATACCGCACTGATCTGGGCCAAAAACGCCCCGCAAGACCTCGAAGCGCAACGCGCCGCCGCCGTGCAACTGGCGCGGGCCGGACGCTACGACGACTCCATGGTGTATATGGAGAAAGTCCTGCTGGGCAAGGGCGACACCCATTTCGACTTCCTTGCGCTATCAGCGGCCGATACTGACCAGGAAACTCGCAACGGCCTGACTAAAAGCTTCGATCGACTGCTGCAGCGCCATCCCGATAACGGTCAGCTGATTTTCGGCAAGGCCCTGCTGCTGCAACAGGATGGTGACATCCAAGGCGCCCTCACCCTGCTGGAAGACAACCCGCCGCAAGCGGGCGAAGTGGCGCCGATTCTGCTGCGCGCTCGCTTGCTGCAAGGCGCGAACCGCGGCGACGAAGCCCTGCCGTTGCTGGAAAAAGGCATCAGGCAATACCCGGACGACAAGCGCCTGCGTCTCACCTACGCGCGCATGCTGGTGGAAAACGACCGCATGGACGACGCCAAGGTGGAGTTTTCCAGCCTGGTCCAGCAGTACCCTGAAGACGATGAATTGCGCTATTCCCTGGCATTGGTATGCCTGGAAGCCAAAGCGTGGGAAGAAGCCAAGGGTCACCTGGAAGACCTGATTGCGCGGGGAACGCATGTCGACTCCGCCCACTTGAACCTGGGCCGCATCGCCGAAGAACGCAACGACCCCGAGAGTGCACTGCTCGAGTACGCCCAGGTCGGCCCAGGCAACGATTATCTGCCAGCCCAGTTGCGCCAGGCCGATATCCTGATGAGCAACGGCAAAACGGCCGAGGCCCAGAGTCGCCTCGCCGTGCAGCGGGACACCCAGCCGGACTACGGCATCCAGTTGTATCTGATCGAGGCAGAAACCCTGTCGGCCAATAATCAGGGCGACAAAGCCTGGACCGTGCTCGATCGGGCGTTGAAGCAGTACCCGGACGACCTGAACCTGTTGTATACCCGCGCCATGCTGGCGGAAAAACGCAATGACCTGGCACAGATGGAGAAAGACCTGCGCCTGATCATCCAGCGCGATCCCAACAATGCCATGGCCCTCAATGCCCTGGGCTACACCTTGTCCGATCGCACCACCCGATACGCCGAAGCCAAGGTGCTGATCGAACAGGCCCACCAGCTCAACCCGGAAGACCCGGCGGTGCTCGACAGTCTTGGCTGGGTGCATTTCCGCCTGGGCAACCTCGACGAGGCCGAACGCCTGCTGCGCCAGGCCCTGGAGCGCTTCCCCGACCAGGAAGTCGCCGCGCACCTGGGCGAAGTCCTGTGGGCCAACGGCAAACAGCGCGAAGCCCGGCAGATCTGGAGCAAGTTCCTCAAGGAACAGCCCGACAGCCCCATTTTGCGCAGCACCATCAAACGCCTGACCGGATCAGAGACCCTTTAAAATTATGTTTTTGCGCCACTTCATCGTTTTCAGCTTTATCGCCCTGCTCGCCGGTTGCGCCGGCTTCGGCGCCCGAGAATCCGTCCAGGGCCACGGCAACACAGCCCAATGGCGAGAGCACAAGGAACAACTGAGCGGTCTCGACGGCTGGCAAATCGACGGCAAGATCGGCATACGCGCACCGAAAGACTCGGGCAGCGGCACGCTGTTCTGGCTGCAACGCCAGGACTACTACGACATTCGCCTGTCCGGCCCGCTGGGACGTGGCGCGGCGCGCCTGACCGGCCGCCCAGGCCAGGTTTCGCTGGAAGTGGCCAATCAGGGTCGCTACGAGTCACCCTCGCCGGAAGCCTTGCTGGAAGAACAACTGGGCTGGAAGCTGCCCGTATCCCATCTGACCTGGTGGGTTCGGGGCCTGCCGGCACCGGACAGCAAAAGCCGCCTGACCCTCGATGCCGACAGTCGCCTGTCCAACCTGGAGCAGGACGACTGGCAGATCGAATACTTAAGCTACGCCGAGCAAAACGGTTACTGGCTGCCCGAGCGCATCAAACTGCATGGCAGCAACCTGGACGTCACGCTGGTGATCAAGCAATGGCAGCCGCGCAAGCTGGGGCAATGACATGACCGCTGCGCGTCTGACCCTGCCCTCCCCGGCCAAGCTCAACCTGATGTTGCACATCCTGGGCCGTCGCCCGGACGGTTATCACGAGCTGCAAACGATTTTTCAGTTTCTCGACTACGGCGATGAAATCACCTTTGCCGTGCGTGACGACGGTGTGATTCATCTGCACACCGAGTTCGAAGATGTTCCTCACGACAGCAACCTGATCGTCAAAGCCGCGAAAAAACTTCAGGAGCAATCCGGGTGTTCGCTGGGCATTGATATCTGGATCGAAAAAATCCTGCCCATGGGCGGCGGCATCGGCGGCGGCAGCTCAAACGCGGCGACGACTTTGCTGGGGCTCAACCATCTGTGGCAGCTGGGTTGGGACGCCGATCGCCTGGCCGCATTGGGCCTGACGCTGGGCGCCGACGTGCCGGTTTTCGTACGGGGCCACGCGGCTTTTGCCGAGGGCGTCGGGGAAAAACTCACACCGGTAGAGCCCGAGGAACCCTGGTACTTGGTGCTGGTGCCGCAAGTATCTGTAAGTACAGCAGAAATTTTTTCAGATCCACTGTTGACACGTAACTCTCCTCCCATTAAAGTGCGCCCCGTTCCCAAGGGAAACAGTCGAAATGACTGCTTACCGGTGGTAGCAAGGCGTTATCCAGATGTACGTAACGCTTTGAATTTGTTAGGTAAATTTACCGAAGCAAAACTCACCGGAACTGGAAGTTGTGTGTTTGGGGGCTTCCCAAGCAAAGCTGAAGCTGATAAAGTCTCGGCCCTTCTGACAGAGACCCTTACAGGGTTTGTAGCGAAAGGAAGCAACGTTTCGATGTTGCATCGCAAGCTGCAAAGTCTGCTCTAAAAGGAATCGAGTGCTGGGCACTCGCAGCAACAGATACAGGGGCGTCGCCAAGCGGTAAGGCAGCAGGTTTTGATCCTGCCATGCGTTGGTTCGAATCCAGCCGCCCCTGCCATTTTCCTATACTCATCCAGGTATACCCTCAGCCTTCAGGTACTGCGCGTGTCCAAGATGATGGTCTTTACGGGGAACGCTAACCCCGATCTGGCTCGGCGTGTTGTACGTCAGCTGCATATCCCTCTCGGTGACATCTCTGTCGGTAAGTTTTCCGACGGCGAAATCACTGCCGAGATCAATGAAAACGTTCGCGGTAAAGACGTCTTCATTATTCAGCCGACTTGCGCTCCGACCAACGATAACCTGATGGAACTCGTCGTGATGGCTGATGCCTTCCGTCGCTCCTCAGCTACTCGTATTACTGCTGTTATTCCTTACTTTGGTTATGCCCGTCAGGATCGCCGTCCGCGTTCCGCACGTGTGGCAATCAGCGCGAAAGTCGTGGCTGACATGCTCACCGTAGTCGGCATCGATCGTGTACTCACGGTCGATCTGCATGCTGACCAGATTCAGGGCTTCTTCGATATTCCCGTGGATAACATCTACGGCTCCCCGGTTCTGGTGGATGACATTGAAGATCAGCGCTTCGAAAACCTGATGATCGTGTCCCCGGACATTGGCGGCGTCGTGCGTGCACGGGCCGTTGCCAAATCCCTGGGCGTTGATCTGGGTATCATCGACAAACGCCGTGAGAAAGCCAATCACTCCGAAGTGATGCATATCATCGGCGACGTCGAAGGGCGTACCTGTATTCTGGTCGACGACATGGTCGATACCGCCGGCACCCTGTGCCACGCGGCCAAGGCCCTGAAAGAGCATGGCGCTGCCAAGGTCTTTGCCTACTGCACACACCCTGTGCTGTCGGGTCGAGCGATCGAAAACATTGAAAATTCCGTGCTGGACGAGCTGGTGGTCACTAACACCATCCCGCTGTCCGCTGCAGCACAAGCCTGTGCGCGTATCCGCCAACTGGATATCGCACCGGTTGTTGCCGAGGCGGTTCGCCGCATCAGCAATGAAGAATCGATCAGTGCGATGTTCCGTTAAGGGCCCTGCCCTTTCCATTACATCTCGTTGACGAAAAGCGCCCCGCCCCGACATTACCTGCCGGGGCGGGGCTTTTTTGCCCATATCGCCTTTAGCGCTGGTCGCAAACGCTGGGGCGAATGTGGTTATTTTGGAGATACAACATGAACGATTTTACTCTGAATGCTGAAGTGCGTTCCGACCTGGGGAAAGGTGCGAGCCGCCGCCTGCGTCGTCTCGCAAGCCTGGTTCCAGCTGTAGTCTACGGTGGCGACAAAGCCCCTGAGTCCATCAGCATGCTGGCCAAAGAAGTTGCCAAACTGCTCGAAAACGAAGCGGCCTACAGCCACATCATCGAGCTGAACGTTGGCGGCACCAAGCAAAACGTCGTGATCAAAGCCCTGCAGCGTCACCCGGCCAAAGGCCACGTGATGCACGCTGACTTCGTACGCGTTATTGCCGGTCAGAAGCTGACTGCTGTTGTTCCAGTGCACTTCGTCAACGAAGCTGCTCCGGTCAAGAAAGGCGGCGAAATCTCGCACGTGACTTCCGAGCTGGAAGTTTCCTGCCTGCCGAAAGACCTGCCTGAATTCATCGAAGTCGACCTGGCTGACGCCGAAATCGGCACGATCATTCACCTGTCCGACCTCAAGGCTCCTAAAGGCGTTGAGTTTGTTGCCCTGGCGCACGGCGATGACAAGGCTGTTGCCAACGTCCACGCTCCACGTGTTGCTCCAGAAGCGACTGAAGAAGAAGCTGCAGAGTAATTTCACTCTGTCGCCGGAGTGACCGGAAACATCGCGGACTGGAACGTAGCGAGACAGCGGGCGAGAACGCGAAGTTTACTTAACGGTAGATCCGCCATTTTCGTCCCACTGTCGCCACACCGTTTGAGCGCGACGTTGTTATCCACACTCCAGGAAGGGCCCCTATCGTGACTGCCATTAAACTGATCGTTGGCCTGGGAAATCCAGGCGCTGAATACGAACAGACCCGGCATAACGCAGGGGCCCTTTTTGTTGAGCGCATCGCGCACGCACAAGGCGTCAGCCTGGCGGCCGATCGCAAATATTTCGGCCTGACCGGGCGTTTTTCACATCAGGGTCAGGATGTTCGTCTGTTGATTCCCACCACCTACATGAACCGCAGCGGCCAGGCCGTAGCGGCGTTGGCCGGTTTCTTTCGCATCAAACCTGAAGAAATCCTGGTGGCCCACGACGAACTCGACCTGCCTCCGGGCGTCGCCAAACTCAAGCAGGGCGGCGGCCATGGCGGTCACAACGGGTTGCGCGACATCATCGCGCAACTGGGTAATCAGAATACCTTTCACCGCCTGCGGCTCGGCATCGGCCACCCGGGCGTTGCCAGCATGGTTTCAAATTTTGTCCTGGGTCGTGCGCCTCGCGCCGAACAGGAAAAACTCGATGCCAGCATCGACTTTGCCCTCGGCGTGCTGCCGGATATCCTCGCCGGTGAATGGAACCGCGCGATGAAAAACCTGCACAGCCAGAAGGCCTGACTCTACTCCGAGGGGAAACACCATGGGATTCAATTGCGGCATCGTCGGCCTGCCTAACGTCGGCAAGTCCACCCTGTTCAACGCCCTGACCAAGTCCGGTATCGCGGCCGAGAACTTCCCCTTCTGCACCATCGAGCCGAACACCGGCATCGTACCGATGCCCGACCCACGCCTGGATGCCCTGGCGGCCATCGTGATCCCGGAGCGCGTACTGCCGACCACCATGGAGTTCGTCGACATCGCCGGCCTGGTGGCCGGCGCATCGAAAGGTGAAGGCCTGGGCAACAAGTTCCTGGCCAACATCCGCGAAACCGATGCCATCGCCCACGTGGTGCGCTGCTTCGAAGACGAAAACGTGATTCACGTCTCCAACAGCGTCGATCCGAAACGCGATATCGAGATCATCGACCTGGAACTGATCTTTGCCGACCTCGACAGCTGCGAGAAGCAACTGCAAAAAGTCGCTCGCAATGCCAAGGGGGGTGACAAAGACGCCGTCGCCCAGAAAGCCTTGCTCGAGCAGTTGATCGCCCACTTCACCTTAGGCAAGCCGGCACGCAGCCTGATCAAGAACATGGGCGCCGATGAGAAGCAGATCATTCGCGGCTTCCACCTGCTGACCACCAAACCGGTCATGTACATCGCCAACGTGGCCGAAGATGGCTTCGAGAACAACCCGCTGCTGGACGTGGTAAAGGCCATCGCTGAAGAAGAAGGCGCAATGGTCGTACCGGTCTGCAACAAGATCGAAGCGGAAATCGCCGAGCTTGAAGACGGCGAAGAAAAGGACATGTTCTTGGAGGCCCTGGGCCTGGAAGAGCCTGGTCTGAACCGTGTAATCCGCGCGGGCTATGAAATGCTCAACTTGCAGACTTACTTCACCGCTGGCGTAAAAGAAGTCCGCGCCTGGACCGTTCGCGTCGGTGCCACCGCGCCGCAAGCCGCGGCCGTGATCCACACCGACTTCGAAAAAGGTTTCATCCGCGCCGAAGTCATTGCCTACGACGATTTCATCCAGTTCAAGGGCGAAGCCGGCGCCAAGGAAGCCGGTAAATGGCGCCTGGAAGGCAAGGAATACATCGTCAAGGATGGCGACGTGATGCACTTCCGCTTTAACGTCTAACGAATCCCACGGATCTCGACAGACAAAAAAATCCCCGTAATCATTAGCTGATACGGGGATTTTTTCGTCTTGAGACCGGTGTTGCGCCGGCACTTTCTACGTTTGAGCTTTACGCAACAACACCCTGGTCACCCGACGTTCTTCAACCTCGACAACGGTCATGCTCCACTCCTGCCAATCGAGTTTGTCTCCGATGATCGGCAAGCGGTCCAGCAAGCTCATGACCAACCCGGCGAGCGTCTGATAGTCATCCGTCGCTTTTGCCTGGAAGCCGATGTGTTCGCGAACCTGGCTGAGATTCAGCGCACCGCTGACCAGAAAGCCGTCATCCTGGGCCACGATGTTCGGACCTTCTATTTCACTGGCATCGGGCAGTTCACCGGCGATGGATTCGAGAATATCGGTCATGGTGAGAAGACCAATGAAATCACCGAACTCGTTCACCACGAAGGCGATGTGGGTCGACTCTTTGCGCATCTGTTCCAGCGCGTTGAGAATGGTAAAGTTGTCCAGCAGGTTGATGGCCGTGCGCGCCATGGCTTCCAGATTCGGCTGGTTGCCCGCCAACAGCTCCTTGAGCAACTCCTTCTTGTGGATGAACCCCAAGGGTTCATCCACCCGGCCTTCGCGGATCAACGGCAACCTGGAATACGACGAGTGCATCAGCCTGGTGCGGATCTCGTCTGGGGAATCGGCCAGGTCGATGTGATCGATTTCTGCACGATGAGTCATGACGCTGCGTATTGGGCGCTCCGCCAACTGCAGCACGCCACTGATCATGACCCGTTCGCGTCGATGGAAGACCTGTTCGGCTTCATCGCCTGACAGCATGTCAGCGATCTCTTCACCGACTTCATCAGCCCCCAGCTTTTGGCCACCCAGCAAGCGCAAAACCGCATGGGCGGTACGCTCACGCATGGGTCGATGACCTTGCACGCTCTTCTTGCGGCGAGAGCGCGCCAGTTGGTTGAACAGTTCGATCAGGATCGAGAAACCGATCGCGGCATAGAGGTAGCCTTTCGGAATGTGGAAGCCCAGGCCCTCGGCCGTGAGGCTGAAGCCAATCATCATCAAAAAGCCCAGGCAGAGCATGATGACGGTGGGGTGCCCGTTGACGAAGTTGGTCAGAGGCTTGCTCGCGATGATCATCAAGCCGATGGAGAAGATCACTGCGATCATCATGACCGACAGGTGTTCCACCATGCCCACGGCAGTGATCACAGCGTCCAGCGAGAAGACCGCATCCAGCACCACAATCTGCGCGACGATCGGCCAGAACATCGCATAGGCCGCATTGCCCGAACGTTCTGTCACATGGCCCTCGAGTCGCTCATGCAACTCCATGGTGGCCTTGAACAACAGGAACACGCCACCGAACAGCATGATCAGGTCCCGGCCCGAGAACGTCTTGTCGAAGACCTCGAACAGCGGCTCGGTCAGGGTGACCATCCAGGAAATACTGGCCAACAGGCCAAGACGCATCAGTAACGCGAGGGACAGGCCAATGATACGGGCACGATCGCGCTGCTCCGGCGGCAGCTTGTCAGCCAGGATGGCGATGAACACAAGGTTATCAATGCCGAGCACCAGCTCCAGCACGATCAGGGTCAGCAGGCCGAGCCATGCCGTCGGATCAGCAATCCATTCCATAAGGTCATTTAACCTCTCGTAGAGTCGGAGCGAAAGGCGCGAGGGGGAAAAGCCCTATCGGGCGGGTGGCGCGAGGCATGACTTGGCAGAGCGGAGGGGTACAGGGCGCGGGAGGGGAAAAACGACTGGGAGGCTCCTGAAGGGTGTTCATATAGACCTGAAAATAATTGGGGAGGTGATCCTATAATGTTTCCGAACGCGTCATACAGATCGAATTATTACAGAATCTGACATCCCAGAACGGCCCCCGCCCGGAGCCGCATTCAGTCCTGGCACGAGAGGTCTTAGATGAACAGCGTGGCCGTCAATCCAGGGATATCGCTTGATCAAACTCCGGGCGGGCGCCTGACGCCGGCCCGCCCCCCCTTACCCCTTTACCCCTTTACCCCTTTACCCCTTTACCCCTTTACCCCCTTTTGACTTTGAAGCGCCCCAGCACGCGCTGCATCAAAGATGCTCGCTCCGAAAGATCCTTGGCCGCCACTGCGCACTCTTGTGAGTTGGACTGGTTTTTCTGCGTCACTTCATCGATCTGTTCCAACCCGATGCTGGCCTGTTGCAAGCCTGAGGCTTGCTCGCTGGAAGCTTGATAGATCAATGAAACCAGGTTGGATACCGCACTGGTTCCGCTGACGATGTTTTTCAGCGATTCGGCTGTCCGGCCTGCGATGATCATGCCGCGTTGCGTTTTGCTCGAAGAGTCGGCGATCAGTGCAGCCGTCTGCTGGGCGGCCTCGGCGCTGCGGGCGGCCAGGCTGCGTACCTCATCCGCCACCACAGCAAAACCACGCCCCAGCTCACCTGCCCTGGCGGCTTCGATAGCCGCGTTCAACGCCAACAGGTTGGTTTGTGCGGCGATGTTATCGATGGTGGTGATGATTGCAGTAATGTCCTTGCCCGAATTGTCGATTTCGGCCATAGCGGCAATCAGCTCGCTCATCAATTTGTCGCTTTCCCCAGCGTCGGCCCGTGAGGCCTGGGATTGCTCGTCGGCTTTCTTGGCGTTTTCGGCGTTGTCCCGGGTCTGTGCGGCCATTTGCGTCATCACCGCGCTGATTTCAGTGATGGACGAGGCAGAATTGGACGCCCCATCGGACAATGACTGGCTCAGGTCGGTAACCTGCGCCGAGCTGCCGGTGATCTGGGTGGCGCTGGCCTGAACTTCGCCAATCAGTTGATTCAGATTACCCACCATCTTCTCCAGTGACTTGCCAAGGGTATCGTGGGGCGAGGACAACCGGACCTCCAGGTCCAGATCACCTTCGGAGATGCGCTCGGCTACCCTGACCTGCCGCTGCAGGCTTTCAGACATGTCGTTGAGCGCGACAGACAACTGGCCTACTTCGTCCTCGGATTTCTGCACTAGGCGACGCGAGAAATCCCCCAGGCTGATGTTGGCTGCCAAGGCGGCGGCTTCGCGAATCGGCCCAACGATTTTTGCGGCGGCAAACCACAGGGCAACCAGCGCCAACAACGAAATGCCCAGGCCGACCGACACCTGCCAAATGCTGTTGCTGATACTGCGCGCCTGTAGCTCCTGCTCCAGGGCGATGGCCTGAGTCATGACCACAGCCTTTGGCAGACGAATCAGCACCGCCCAGGGTTTGCCTGTGCGCCCCAGCTCAATGGGCATCAGCACTTCGATATGCTGGGTTTGCGGATTGAGCAGGCCGTCACCACGACCACTCTGGATATCGCGCAGCACTTTCTCCCAAGAGTCAGGCAACAAGGCCTTGATGGGCTGACCAATCAGGTCGGTCCGCTGACTGTCCGCGACCACCAGCCCCTGGTTACTCAGGATCGACACCGTGCCCTTGCCGCCGTAAAGATCGGCCGACATCTGCTCGCTGAGTTTCTGGATAAAGTCGATGTCGAAGTCAGCTCCGACCACACCGTAGAACTTGCCGTTGGATACGATCGGAACCGACAACGTGGTCAACCATACGTTTTTGCCCTGAACCACATAAGGAATGGGGTCCAGCACGCTTTCCTTCAGCGTGTCACGAGGGCCGCTGTACCACCCCCCTTTGGGTACACCGTTGGGGTGACGATCCGGGGAGTCATACTCGACCAATGGCTGTACCGCCACATGTCCGCCAGCGCTGCGCGTCCAGTAAGGCGTGAAGCGCCCGGTCAACGGGTTACTGCCGTCCGGTACATTGCGGAACACAAGATCCTGGCCATCCAGCGCGTCCGGCTCCCAGCAGGAATAAGTGCCATTGAAGTCCGGGTTATCTTTGAGAACGCTGAGCAATACCGTGTTGATCTGTTCACGCCCCAACGCCAAAGGGCTTTGCGCGGCCTTGCTGGAGGCAAAGGTATTGGCCATGGTGCGGGCCGCATCCAGCGCATTTTGCAACTTGGCCTGAATGGCGTTGGCACGCGATTCGGCCAGGTTCTGAATCTCCCGGATCGTTGATTTTTCAACCAATGCCGAGACTTCGGTCGCCACATATTGCTCATTGGCCCTGGCGGTAAAGAGCCCGTAAATCACCAGGCTGGTTGATGAAACAAACAGGCATACGCCTGCCGTGACACAAATGCGTGCCTGCAACGACTTGAACTTCATATCTTCCCCTGCCTGATTCTTTTTATTGCCAACGTTTAAGACGACCGCCTCAAACTTGTGCACGACACGGCAAATAACAATCGATCACGGCTGTTTCCACCGTCCACGGGGCAATCGCCTTCACGGGCACGGCGATACAGCTACTTTTATAAGTATTTGAAGCGTGGCAGGTTGGGGCGTGAGTCACTTCACCAGAAGGGTGAAGGTCTTCAGATCAAGAGCCGAAGGCCTTATGTCCCAGGACAATAAGAGCGGCGGGTGGAAAGAATGTGGAAAGCTGCTTTCCGGTCACCCCAGCGGACTCCCTTGAAGATTGCCGCTGCGTCCATTCAATCCATCAACCACAGCAGCAAATTAACATGGCCGACTTTTATCCAAAATCAAACTTAAGACTTATACAAAACGGTACTTTAGTCGCGACTCCAAGCAACTGATCAAATCGCTCTGGTTGGCGGGTATTTTTCAATGCTTTGAAATTCAGTTGTTTTGCAACGACCGGCGGGGCGAACTCGCCTCCGCCGGCTGGGTACACGTCAGTTTTTTCTGCTTTTGGGCAGAAAAATCGCCAGGACCCCAAACAACGGCAAAAACGAGCACAACCAATACACATACTCGATGCCACGGATGTCGGCCAGGTGCCCCAGCAGCGCAGCGCCAATCCCGCCGAAGCCGAACATCAAACCAAAGAACACGCCGGCAATCATGCCGACGTTGCCCGGCACCAGTTCCTGGGCATACACCACGATGGCCGAGAATGCCGAAGCCAGGATGAAGCCGATGACCACGCTGAGAATGCTGGTCCACAGCAGGTCAACGTGAGGCAGGATCAGCGTGAACGGTGCCACGCCAAGGATCGAGAACCAGATCACCGCCTTACGCCCGATCCTGTCGCCTATCGGACCGCCAAAAAAGGTCCCCGCCGCCACAGCGCCGAGGAACAGGAACAGATACAACTGTGACGACGCCACCGACAGGTCGAACTTCTCGATCA
This sequence comes from Pseudomonas sp. NFACC39-1, assembly GCF_900110355.1. Classification (NCBI taxonomy): domain Bacteria; kingdom Pseudomonadati; phylum Pseudomonadota; class Gammaproteobacteria; order Pseudomonadales; family Pseudomonadaceae; genus Pseudomonas; species Pseudomonas sp. NFACC39-1. Next base: position 75,201 of record NZ_FODL01000016.1, read on the forward strand.
GGTAGAAGGTGAAGTAGCTGGTGAAACTGGCCATGTAGAAATACTTGGAGAACACCAGCAAACCCAGCACCGCCAATGCACTCAAGACCCGGCCCCGGGATAAACCGTGAGTGGCCGCCTGGCCTTGCTTGAGCTTGAACAGGTTCAGGTGATTGGCGTACCAGCGGCTGATGCGGTACAGCACGAACAGCGCAAACAGTGCGAACAGCCCGAACCAGGCCACATGGCCTTGCCCGTAAGGAACGATGATCGCCGCCGCCAGCAACGGGCCGAAAGCAGAGCCGGCGTTACCGCCGACCTGGAACGTCGACTGCGCCAACCCATAACGCCCGCCCGACGCCAAACGTGCGACTCGCGAAGCTTCAGGGTGAAAGGTCGAGGAGCCAATACCGATCAGACCGGCGGCCAGCAGAATCATGGCGAAACTGCCAACCATCGACATCATCACGATCCCGATCAGCGTGCATACCGTACCGGCCGGCAACAGCCAGGGCTTGGGGTGTCGGTCCGTGTGATAACCCACCCAGGGCTGCAGCAGAGATGCCGTCAACTGGAAGGTCAGCGTAATCAAGCCAACCTGGGTGAAGGTCAGCCCATAACTGGCCTTGAGCATCGGGTAAATAGACGGCAGTACCGCCTGGATCAGGTCGTTGATCAAATGCGCCAACGCCACGGCACCGATGATGCGCATGACCAACGGACTGCTTTGGGGTGTGGCAGGGATAGACGCGGTATCGACCTGGGTATCGCTGATAGCCATGGGAGTTTCCATACGGGGTTTGCACGGGAAGCGGGTTCATCAATGTGCCATTTTTCGGTGCAGCAAGGCTATCCCCTTAGCTTGCTATCGACTTGAAATATTGTCAGCGAGCCCGGTAATAGCGCAAAGCCATGGTCTGAATCTTGCCTTGTTAATGGTCTACAACGCGGCCCCTTACAAAGGGGACCGAGAATGGGAAGTTTCGCTACAGAGCCAGCCTACAGAGCGGGCCTGGACAAACTTTCGAGGCCTTTTAAAAGGGCACCTGTTTCGGCATTGTGTCGAAACGCACAAAAATAGTGCAAGGGTGTTCAGGGGAGTATGGGCATGCAGGCTTTTCTATCACCGGGAATCAGATTGCTGGGGCGGTTCGGCTTTGCCCGCAAATTTCAGTTGCTGTTCCTGCTTTTCATCCTGCCACTGATGGGCAGCCTGTGGATCATCGGCCAGGACTATCGCGACAAACTCAGCCTGATTTCCGAAGAACGTGCCGGGGTTCGCCAGTTGCTGGCCCTGGATAACCTGGACAACCTGCTCGCCGCCCAGCGCAACCGCGCGGCCCGTTGGCGAGCCACGGAAACCAATCGCCAGGCAACACCGGCGACGCTTGCCGCGATGGCGGCTTTCGATGCCGTGCAGCCGGCCCTCAACCAGGCCGCCAATGACCTGGGTAGCACCTTGCAAACCGAAGGTGCCGGAGCCGACACCCTCGCCCGCTTCCAAACGCTGCAAACCAGTCTCAATGGTCTTGATTCGAAAAGCCTGGGCACCGTCGGTTGGTGGCCGGACGGCTATGACCGCTTCACTGCGGCCTTGAGTGCCTTGCAAGCCTTGCGCGAACAAATCGTCATGGACAATCGCCTGACCCTCGCCTCCTGGCTGGAAACCTACCTGCTGATCCAGATCTCGACCCAGCAGACACCGGACCTGATCGAACGGGTCGCGCGCTTGGCCAGCGTTGGCCAGGCCTCTGTTGTGTCGGGTCAATTCACCCTGCAAAGCCGCCTGCAATTGCGCGACCTGCGCAGCCGGATCGGCGATGCCCGGGATCAACTGGTCAAAACCGGCGGGGTGCTGCAAGCCCGCCTGCCCAGCGAACTGCAAACCTGGGCCGGGCAATTCCAGGACAGCCTCAAGCATCTGGATTCCGGCCTGAAAGTCTTGGATGAAGGGGTCTTCGCCGGCTCCATCAGCCTCAAGCCGGAAGAGTTCGAGAAACACATGGATGCGCTCCTGGCGGACTTGGCGACATTGCGCCAGCAGTCTCTGATGGCACTGGATGCGCGACTGGACCACTACCACTCCTCAGCCATCCGCCAGTTCACCCTGGTGGCCGCGGTGCTGGGCTGTCTGCTACTGGCCGCGCTTTACCTCTTCGTCTGCCTGCAAGCGTCCATCCGCCGCAGCGCCAGTGGTATCACATTACTGGCCGAAGCCCTGCGTGACGGCAACCTCAGCCTGCAAGTACCCGTGCAAGGACGCGACGAACTGGCGGCCATCAGTACCGCTCTCAACGTCGCGGTGGTGCAGTTGCGCAACAGCCTGTTGGGTGTGGACCACGAAACGTTGCAGTTGAGCAATGCCGTGCGCACCCTCAACACTCACTCCAGCGGCGCCCTGGGGGAAGTCGAAGCCCAACAGATGCAAATCAGCCAGATCGCGGCCGCCGCCACGCAACTGGCCGCCACCTCGCAAGGGGTCGCGAGAAGCTGTGAGCAGGCCTCCGACAGCGCCCAGCAGACCCGGCGTATCGCCGCCGACAGCAGCCGCGACAGTCAACGCACCACGGCGAGCATCCAGCAACTCAACCAGCGCCTCAACGAAACCGCCGCCGCATTGGGCCGGGTCAGCGAACAGGGGCAACAGATCCAGATGGTGGTCGACACCATCCGTGGCGTGGCCGAGCAGACCAACCTGCTGGCCCTCAATGCGGCCATCGAAGCCGCTCGCGCTGGGGAACAAGGCCGTGGTTTCGCGGTGGTGGCCGATGAGGTACGCAGCCTGTCGCAACGCACCCAGTCCTCCACCCAACAGATTGCTGGCACCGTCGACAGCCTGCGCGCTACGGTCAACGAAGCGGTCAGCCTGATGGAAGCCGCGTGCGGCCAGGCCCAGACCGACGCGCAAGCCGTCACCGGCCTTGGCGAGCGACTGGGAGAAATTGCCAGCGCCGTGCAGAGCGTCACCGACACCCTGGCACAAATCGCCACCGCGGTGGACGAACAAGCCAGCACCGCCGACGAGGTCAGCGGCAATATCCAACAGGTCGACCAGGCGGCCATGCGATTGCTTGAAGGGGCACGCGCCGTGAACCTCGCGGCGGATACGTTGAGCCAAGGCAGCCAGGCCCTGAGCGCCAACACAGGGAGATTTCAACTCGGTTGACGGGTATTTGCAGCGAGGATGGATAAGCGGTTGAAAGCGCTGAGAAATATTTCAGATTTACGCTTGACACATCTTCGTTACCGGCGAATAATGCGCGCCACTTGGCTACATAGCTCAGTTGGTTAGAGCATAGCATTCATAATGCTGGGGTCCGGGGTTCAAGTCCCTGTGTAGCCACCAAGTACTAAAAACGGCTTATCGAAAGATAAGCCGTTTTTTTATGCCTCGATAAAAGCCTTCTCTCAAGTCCGCGCTGATTTGCGCCAGACGCCTCGCATCGCTACAGTCGTTCCCTATCCCCTGGCCCACGGATGGAGCGACACATGCTTGCAGATCTGAAACCCAATCTTCATCGCCTGTCAGCCGTTTCGCTGCTGGCTGTCGCCCTGGCCCTGGTTGCCTGTAAAGCCCCGCCCTCCTCCACAACCCCAGCATTGCCCATCGCACCGGAGATCGCCTCCGGCTACCGCACCGACTTGCAGACCCGCCATGCCGACAAGCACATGGCCGCGGCGGCGAACCCGTTGGCGGCCGAAGCCGGGCGGCAGATGTTGCGGCGCGGCGGTTCAGCCATCGACGCGGCGATTGCCATGCAGGCGGTGCTGACCCTGGTGGAACCGCAGTCCTCCGGGATCGGTGGCGGTGCATTCATCGTGTTGTGGGACGGCAAGGCAGTACGTACTTACGACGGTCGCGAAACGGCACCGGCCGGTGCCACCGAGAAACTTTTCCTGCAAGCAGATGGCAAACCCATGCCGTTTACCGCCGCGCAGATAGGCGGCCGTTCCGTGGGCACACCGGGCGTGTTGCGGGCGCTGGAGCTGGCCCATCGCAAACATGGCCGACTTGAATGGGCCACGCTGTTCGAACCGGCCATCGCGTTGGCCGAACAGGGTTTTGCGATCTCGCCCAGGTTGCACTCGATGATTGCGGCCGACGCATCCTTACCGGGGTCGCCGGACATGGCCGCCTATTTCCTGAACGCCGATGGCAGCCCGAAAGCGGTCGGTACGCGGCTGAAAAATCCCGCTTTGGCCGACGTGCTCAAGCGCATCGCCAGCGAAGGCCCCGACGCCTTGTACAAAGGGCCGATTGCCGAAGAAATCGTCGCCAAGGTGCAGGAGCATGCCAACCCCGGCAGCCTGTCATTGAATGATCTCCAGGGCTACGCCGCTCGGGAACGTGCGCCGCTTTGCACTGACTACAAGCGCTGGCAAGTCTGTGGCATGGCGCCCCCGTCTTCGGGCGGGATCGCCGTGGCGCAGATCCTCGGAACCTTGCAGGCATTGGAACAGCGCGACAGCCGCACCGCTCTAGCCCCCATGAAACCCGTCAAGACCGAGAAACCCGCCGGCATTGAGCCGACGCCCGAAGCAGTGCATCTGATCGCCGAAGCCGAACGCCTGACCTACGCCGACCGTGCGCTGTATGTTGCTGACTCGGACTTCGTCCCCGTGCCGGTCAAAGGGCTAATCGATCCCGGTTATCTGGCCAGCCGCGCGAGCCTGATCGGCCCACGCAGCATGGGCATCGCCAAACCCGGCACACCGCCGGGCGTCCAGGTGGCCTACGCCCCGGACCGTTCGCCCCTGCGCATCTCCACCTCGCAAGTGGTGGCAGTGGATGACCAGGGTGGCGCCGTGTCGATGACCACCACGGTGGAGTCAGCGTTCGGCTCACACCTGATGGTCCGGGGCTTCATGCTCAACAACCAGATGACCGACTTCTCGTTCATACCCGAAGAAAATGGGCAAAAGGTCGCCAACCGCGTCGAACCCGGCAAACGCCCCCGCTCGTCCATGGCGCCGACCCTGATCTTCGATCGCCAGAGCGGTGAACTGCTGGCCGCTGTCGGCTCACCGGGCGGCTCCCAAATCATCGAATACGTCGCCAAGTCAGTGATCGGCCTGCTGGACTGGGACTTGGACGCGCAAACCGCCATCAATCTTCCCAACTTCGGCAGCCGCAACGGCCCCACCGAACTGGAACAAGGTCAATTCAGCCCGACGCTGATCCAGGCGTTGAAAAACAAAGGCCATGCCGTGAGTGAAATCGACATGACCAGTGGGACCCAGGCGATCGTCCGAGTCCGTGATGCCCAGGGCAAGACCTCACTGGCCGGTGGAGCGGACCCGCGGCGTGAGGGCCAGGCGCTGGGGGATTGAGCGTCGCCGCTATCCGGGCGGTGCGAAGTCGCGTCGCCGGCCATCGCGAGCAGGCTCGCTCCCCCAGGAGTCAGGCCTTGGGGGCGTCGCTCTGCGGTTGGTAAATCAGCAGATCGGCAGGCTGACATTGCAGATAGCTGCAAATGGCTTCGAGGGTAGCCAGGCGAATACCCTTGACCTTTCCTTGCTTCAACAAGGAAAGGTTGGCTTCAGTAATGCCTATCGCGGCGGCAAGGTCCTTGGATTTAACCTTGCGCGTCGCCAGCATCACATCAAGTTGAATAACGATAGGCATAGGGTTCTCAAACGAAAGTTCGGTTTTCTGAATCGACTTCACTGGCCCGGGACAATATCCGGGCAATGATTGCAATGCAGGCTGCAAGAAACAACGCGACAAACGACGGGGCGGTAACGCTGAAGGTAAGCAAACGCTGACCGACCGGTGCGTTGATCGTCACCAGCAGGCTGAGAAACGGCTCACACAGGAAATCCAGCAGCACCCACAGCGCCACAGCGCGACCTACCTTCCCCAGGCAAACGGCTGCGTCGCTGGAAAAGTACTCGCCTTGGGCATATCGCTGGAACAACTGCCGCAAATGGCCCAGCCCGAACGCCAGTGCCAGCAGCGGTATGCTCGACAACAGCATTGCGCCAAGGCATTGCCAGCCAGTCAAGCGCATAGCCTCTGCTGACAAGCTCGACAGCTGTCGCTCGGTCAGGGCAAAGCCCAGACCGTATTCTGAAGCAACGTCAGGAAACAGCCAGACCCCAGCGTTGAGGACCATCATCGTGATAATGAAGAGAAGTGTGATGACAGCCATGCGCTGGCTGTACAGGGCGAGACGGTTCGAAGACATGGGAGGCTCCACAGAACAAAGGAAGCGCGAACCATAGCGTCTGAATTATCGTAAAACAATAATTAATATGTAAAAAACAATAATATCTAACTCAAGTCGACAACTGATTGGCAAACTGGCTCACGGCATCGACCACCTTCTTCGCTCCATCCTGAATCTCGACGATCACCGTCCCCGCCTCCGCTGCCAGGGCCAGGCCCTGTTCGGCCTGGTGCTGGCCGTCGGTCATCAGTGCCACGGCGTTGCGGGCCATGTCCTGGTTCTGGCGAACCACGCCGACGATCTCATCAGTGGCCTGACTGGTACGCGACGCCAGTTGCCGCACTTCATCAGCCACCACCGCGAAGCCCCGGCCCTGCTCACCAGCCCGGGCGGCTTCGATGGCCGCATTGAGCGCCAGCAGGTTGGTCTGTTCGGCAATACCGCTGATGGTCTTGACGATGGTGCCGATCACCAGCGATTGCTCATTCAGGGCCTCGATGCCTTCGCCGGCGGATTGCATGTGCCGGGCCAGGTCGCGCATCACATCCACGGCCTGGGTCACCACGGTGGTGCCGCGCTGGGCGCTGCTGTCGGTTTGCAACGAGGTGCTGTAGGCAATGCTGGCCGCCTCGGCGACGGCCTTTTCCTGGTTGACCTGATCGGTGATGTCCGTGGCGAACTTGACCACTTTGTACAGTCGTTCGTTGGAGTCGAGCACCGGGTTATAGGAGGCTTCCAGCCAGACCTCACGACCGTTGCTGTCCAGGCGTTTGAAGCGACCGGCCACGAACTCGCCGCAATTGAGACGCTGCCAGAACTGCTGGTAGGTGGCGCTGTTGTACTCCTCCGGTTCGCAAAACATGCGGTGATGCTTGCCCTTGATCTGCGCCAGGCTGTAACCCATGGCATTGAGGAAACGATCATTGGCTGTCAGGACATGACCGCCCAGGTCGAATTCGATCACTGCCGTGGAACGCACCAGCGCACCAATGAGGTTTTCATGCTCGCGCGACGCCTCGATGGTACGAGTCAGGTCGCTGGAATACATCGAGAAATAGCGGATTCGCCCATCAGTCGCCCGTACCGGTTGGAGGATCGAACGCAACCAGGCTTCCTTACCGTTGCCCCGGAGCAGCCGTACGGCGCCGGAGAAATGCTCGCCTCGAGTCAGCGCCGTCTTGAAACGCAACTGGAACTCATTGGACTTCAGGTAAGCCGGCACCAGCTCTTCGACAGACCGGCCGATGAGGTCCTGGGTCTTGTAGTGCATTTCGTCGAGGAAATTCTGATTGACCGTTTGCACCCGCCCTTCGGCATCCAGAGTGAGGGCCAACATCTCGCGGTCCAAACTCTCCTTCACCTGCATAAGGCTGGACAGTTCCTGGCGAAGAGCCAAAAGCTCCTGCTTCAAGCGCTTATTGAACATGGCATGCTCCGGGAGCAGGAGAGTTAGGTGGCCTGTTCTCATGCCATCGGCTCGCCGATTTTTTTCTGAAGAGCGCCACAGGCCGCTTCTGAAAATAATCCTGCGCGCTCGCGAACCCGGATTAACCTCCATGGTCACTGGAGTGTTCCAGTGTTGGCGGCTGACCGCCAATACCATTCCGCACCCAATACCTATAACCATAAAAACCGAGGTAATTGCCGTGACCACCGACATACAAGACAGCCGTTCCGCCCGTTTTGCCCTGCGCTGTTCCAGTTTTGCCGAGCGCTGGTTCCCTGACTCCTGGGTGTTTGCCGCACTGGCGGTACTGGTAGTAGCGGTGGCGACACTGTTCATCGGCGCCAAACCTACGGCCGCTGCCATGGCGTTCGGCGATGGCTTCTGGAGCCTGATACCGTTCACCATGCAAATGGCCTTCGTGGTGATCGGCGGTTACGTGGTCGCCAGCTCGCCGCCCGCTGTCAAACTGATCGATCGCCTGGCCCGCATCCCGAAGAACGGCCGCTCGGCGGTGGCCTGGGTCGCGCTGATCTCCATGGTCGCGTCGCTGCTCAACTGGGGTCTTTCCCTGGTATTTGGCGGTTTATTGGTACGTGCCCTGGCCCGTCGCACCGATCTGAAAATGGACTATCGCGCCGCCGGCGCCGCCGCTTACCTGGGCCTGGGCGCGGTTTGGGCACTGGGTTTGTCTTCGTCGGCGGCGCAATTGCAGGCCAACCCGGCCAGCCTGCCACCGTCGATCCTGTCGATTACTGGGGTCATTCCGTTCACCCAGACCATTTTTCTCTGGCAATCCGGGGTGATGTTGCTGGCGTTGATCGTGATCTCGCTGATCGTGGCCTATGCCACCGCTCCCGGGCCAAACAGCGCCCGTGACGCCGCCGCCTGCGGGATAGACCCTAGCTTCAGCATGCCGGCGTTGCAGCCTCGCACCCGCCCGGGAGAGTGGCTGGAACATAGCCCGCTGCTGACCATTGCCCTGGCGTTGCTGGCCGCCGGCTGGTTGTTCCACGAGTTCTCGACCAAACCTGCGATAAGCGCCATCTCCGGGCTCAACACTTACAATTTCCTGTTCCTGATGCTTGGCGCGCTGCTGCATTGGCGGCCGCGCAGCTTTCTCGATGCCGTGGCGCGCGCGGTGCCGACCACCACCGGCGTACTGATCCAGTTCCCGCTGTATGGCTCGATTGCCGCGCTGCTGACCACGGTCAAGGGTAGCGACGCCCAGACACTTGCCCATCACATATCCACCTTTTTCGTACAGATCGCGTCCCACGATACCTACGCCGTGTTGATGGGCGCCTACTCGGCGGTGCTGGGCTTTTTCATTCCATCGGGAGGCGGCAAATGGATCATCGAAGCCCCCTATGTCATGCAGGTGGCCAATGATCTGAACTATCACCTGGGGTGGGCGGTACAGATCTATAACGCCGCCGAAGCGCTGCCAAACCTGATCAATCCGTTCTACATGCTGCCGCTGCTGGGGGTGTTGGGGCTCAAGGCCCGGGACCTGATCGGTTTCTCCTTCGTGCAATTACTGGTTCACACGCCATTGGTGCTGGTGCTGCTGTGGGCGCTGGGTACGACATTGTCTTATCTGCCGCCAGTGATGCCATAAAGCCATAAAAAAGGGCCGATATTTTCGTCGGCCCACTTTTTCTTCGCTCCGGTCTGTTTCAGTATGGCTACACCCTGTTCGAGGGGTCCACACGCTGAAAAGGATCTGAGCATGTCCAAACTCGCCGTACTTTCTTTTGCCACCCTGGCCTTCAGTACCGCCGCCCACGCCGCCGACATCGACGTATACCTTGGCAGTACCGAACGCGTCACCCGTCTCTTCGCTTATCCCAATAACTGCAACGTCATTTGCTTTCGCGACTGGACGCTGGAGCAGACCGTCGAGCATTACCTGAGCCAAAGTGTGCAACGCGATGGCTATAGCAAGGCCAAGGTCAGCGTCAAACGCGATAACGATAAAGTCTATGCCAGCATCAGCGGGGTGCCGAAGGGTTACGGTCAACCACTGACTGCGCTGCTCGACGCCGGTGACCTGGCATACAACGGGGCCAGCAAACTCAACAGCGATAACAAATGGGCCTACGACTGGTACCTGTTCCTGCCACTGGGCATGGCTCTGGAGAACCGCAAGAGCATCGAGTTGCTGCACTTCCCGCCGGATTACTCCCTGACCCAGGCGCAGGACTACCTGGAATCGGCCACCACCGATCGCTGGGCCACGCTATTGACCGCCAACGGCATCGCCGCCGAACAGACCCCGGCCTACCAGACCATCATCGACATCGCGCCCATCGCCGCCCCATCCGATGCCGGTCAGGCGCTGGGCGGGGTCTACGACTATTTCAACGATTACCAGACCACCATGGTCAAGGAGGTCAGCCAAAACACCAGCGGAGAAACGCTGCCGATGGTGGCCTTCGGCGCTCCCGTGCGGAACTGGATCAAGACACAGTACGGCCAGACCGTGAACGTGCTGGGCCTCGCGACCATTACTCCGTCTGCGGGCGTCAAGGTTCCGGTCCTGGGTTCCAACCACCCGAGCTACATCTGGTATGCGGCCGATCCTGACAGCTACGACGGTGACCAGGCCAAGGCGGATGCGGCCGGTTTGAAGGTCATGGGCCAGGACCTGAGCGCTGCATGCTGGCAAGCCGGGATGGGCAGCAAACCGGGCACCGATCCGACGGCGCAATTGAACCAATGCACACAAACGTGGCAGGTCACGCAAAAGGAAGAAACCTGTGAGCTGTTCTATACCTCAATCCGCAAGCTGTCTGCGGACGAAGCGGCGAAAAAATGCGCGGTACCTGAGATCAAATCACAGCTTCAGCAATTGAAAGTCCCCATGCCAGCGCTGCCTGACGCGGTGTAAACGCCAAAGGGCTTTTCCTGCGTAAGCCTGCGCTCACGCGGGAAAGCGCCTTTGGCTCCTGTCAGAGTCGACAGTAGATGTCGTTTCAAGGTTGCGCGAAGCTAGGCAGGTTTCAACGACCGCTGGCAGGATCGCCAGCGCCAGAAGGCCGAGCGTCCTACGCGACAGGGACCGTCATGACCACCTTCCTTGCAGACAACGCTTTCTCAGCGAACCGGGACGGCATCTATCCCGAGAAACAACTCAGCACGCGCATGGGTTATCCATCCAGGCGCGATTTCGAAGTGCGCCAGACGACTAACGGCCGCGGCAATGGCATCGTCGCCCGCAGGCGGTTTGCGCCGTTGGAAAGGATGTGCAGGGTATCGGGGCTGATCGTGAGCCGAAGACGCCTGCATACACTGCAGATCCTGCCGGACATCCACATGTATGACCCGCGCTTCGCCGGATTGCTGCAGCACTCCTGCAGCCCGAATGTGTTCCTGGACATGAGCGAACTGTGGTTATGGGCGCTGACCACCATCGAGGAAGGTGACTGCCTGACGATGGATTACGCCAGTACCGAACAGAAATTGTATCGACAGTTCGCCTGCCGGTGCGGCTCGTCCAACTGTCATGGCTGGATCACAGGCTATGACGAACCGCCCAACGAGCGAGGGATGAAATTTCTGCGGCACTGGCGTCGCCGCTGTCATCGCGACTGAATGAACCGAATCAGGGCGCGTCGACCGGACGCAACCGATACTGCGGCGGCAACTGCTCGAAACCGCTGATTGTCGTATCCAGGCTTTTCCAGCGGCCGTCCTTGATCCCGTAGATACAGCCGTGGATCGACAGTTTCTGCCCGCGATGCCAAGCGTTCTGCACGATGCTGGTATGGCCGACGTTGGCCACCTGCTGGATCACGTTGAGCTCGCACAAGCGATCCACGCGCTCTTCTTCGGTCGGCAATTGGGCCAACGTTTCGCGGTGCTCGTAGTAGAGGTCGCGAATCGAACGCAGCCAACCGTCGATCAGACCCAGTTGACGATCCTGCATCGAGGCACGCACGCCGCCACAGCCGTAATGCCCGGTGACCAGGATATGTTTGACCTTGAGCACGTCCACCGCGTACTGGATCACCGACAGGCAGTTGAGGTCGGTGTGCAGCACCACGTTGGCCACGTTACGGTGCACGAACAGATCGCCGGGCAGCATGCCGACGATCTCGTTGGCCGGCACCCGCGCATCGGAACAGCCGATCCACAGATACTCAGGGGTTTGCTGACGGGCCAGCTTGGAAAAGAAGTCAGGATCTTCCTGCTTGATCGCATCGGCCCAGCGTGCGTTGTTATCAATCAGATCTTGTAATTCGTTCATGCTATCTAGCCCTCGAGAATAGTGCGCAACTTTGACAGACGACCGCCTGTCGAGGTCACGTCCAGAATGCCGTTGGAATTCTCGCCACGGCTGTGGGTCCACCCAGTAAGCCCCACAGTATGAGGAATTGCCATGAATGATTCACGACGTCCTTTCGACGCGGTTCAACCGGAACCCATCGACGATAACGAAGACCGCATGGGCTCGATGCATGAACTGGAATTCGACGAACAAGAGCCCAGCGCGAAAATCGGTGACGAACTGCCGGAAAACGAACGCGAGCAGTTGATGCCTCGTGAACGCGTGCGTGAAGCCGGGCTGACAGGGGCCTCGATGGATGATCACGAAGCCACCGACGACGACATGAGCCCGGAAACACTGATCCGCGAAGACGGTGCCCGGGACGCCCATGAGGCCGGTGACGATGGGCAGGCCGACTGGGACCTCAGCGTTGTGGATGAAGATGATATTGGCGGGGGCGACGGGCTGGATGAAGCGGAAATGGCCGATATCGACCCGCTGGATGGCAAGCGCTGATCGCACCTGAGGGTCGTTAGCACTGTCACCATCGCGAGCAGGCTCGCTCCCACATTGATTTCTGTGTGGCCTCAAAATTTGTATCCACCGCCAATTCCCTGTGGGAGCGAGCCTGCTCGCGATGGCGGTGGTTCGGCCAGAAACGAACGAAGGGAAACTCAATCGACCAAAGTACAGGCCATGACCACCGCATCTTCACGTCCGCCCACCGCAGGGTAGTAGTCGCGCCGCCGGCCAATTTCATTGAAACCGTAGCGCTCATACAACCGGAAGGCCGTGCGATTACTGTCACGTACTTCCAGGAAACACTCCCGAGCCTCGGCTTTGTAGGCAATGGACATCAGGTGCTCCAGCAGCCGCAAACCCAAGCCACGCCCCTGGTTTTCCGGTTTGACGGTGATGTTGAGCAGGTGCGCTTCATCCAGGATGATCTGCACCACGCCGTGGCCCACTTGCTGCTGGCCTTCGAACATTAGCCAGATCTGGTATTTACCCAGCCCGTCGAGGAAGATCCCCCGGGTCCAGGGGTGGCTGTAGGCCGCGTATTCGATTTTCAGCACAGCGTCGAGGTCCGCCTCGGTCATCGGGCGGAACGATACAGCGTCACTCATTCGATTCTTTCCAGCGCGCCATCAGCCGGCGCATGGCTTGCCAGACATCAGCCTTGCGCTGTGGCGTTTCCATTAACAATTCCAGGCCGGGCAACGCCCAGGCCGAGCCCAGGCCTTCGACCTGCAGTTCGCGATTGAACGCTTGCGCATCCACCTCGCCAGCAAATTTCACCGCCGGCAGGCCGATCAGCCACAGGCACGCGCAGGGCTCGTCTTCAAGCCGCGCCGAGACAAAACCCTGGACAAAATCGCGTGCCGCTTCCGGCCCCTGGTCCATGGTCCCGCGGGACAACAACGGCCAGCGCACCGGCTCGCCAATGATCTGTGGGCTGTCCGGCAGACCGGCGGCACGCAACATGTCCTTGAGCAACAGATACGCCGGATCGCGGCTTTGAAACGGTTCGCCCGTGGGCAGTTCCACCAGTAGCAGGCAACGCCCTGCCCGCAGCAATTGCAGCGCGAAACGCGGCGGTGCCACGTAAGGTGCCTTGACCGGGGCCGGGGTCTCATCGGCGGCTTCTACCGGTTTGGCGTTGGTGCGGGTCGAAGCCAGGCTCGGGCGCGGAACCTCGATTTTCGGCCGTTCGACCACGGGCGCCACCGGCTCGGCAACCGTCCTGGCCACGGGCGCGGTCACGACTGGCTCGATCTCGATCGGCTCGGGCGTTTCCAGCAGCTCGGGCCGCGACGGGGCGGCGAACGGCAATTCGGTACGCGGCAGCCAGTTGACCACCTGCATGGCGGTCAGATAGGCGCGGCGGCGGGACTCGATAAGCAAGGGTCGGCCACTTGTGGATAACTGAAAGTGGGAGGGATTCTACCGCCCTTCGAGACAGATCGCTTCCCTGTTGAATCAATAGTTGAGCGATTCAACCGACAGTCCGTCTCAGGGGTGAATCGCAACCGGCCTGATGCAGTACAATCGCCCCTTTTAATTGCCAACCCGACGGCCATTGCGATGATCGAACCCAAGCGCGTCTTGCGCGCCCTCGCTGAACACTGGGCATTGCTGGAACCTTTGTGCGAGCACTTCGACCAGGGCACCCTGAGCCTCAACGAATTGCGTTCACAATTGGCCGCCCAACAACTGGACAGCACGCCCCAGGACATCACCAATCTGCTGGACGTGTGGATCCGCCTGGACATCCTCGTACCGGTGGCAAAAAGCCCGAACCGTTTCGAGCTCAACGCCCAGATCCATGACTTCCTCGCCTACCTGCGCCGCGAACACCGCCTCGGCCTGTGCCTGGAAATCGAAGCTTACCTGCGCCACCTCGAGCGTCTGGCCGGCTACATCCAGGACGCGTTCGACATTCGCGACGGCAACGACCTGGCCCGCCAGCTGCGCCTGCTCGACATGCGCGTGCGAGACGTCCTCAAGAAACTCGCCAACGACGAACAGGCCCTGGTAGCGGTGGCCGAACGGGCCAAGACCAGCGACCGGCAGATTCCGCTGCGCCAGCGTTACGCTGAAGTGCTGGCGACCTGGGACGAATACGTCGAGCCGATGATCCAACTGGTGAACGCCGACGGCGCGTTCGAGCAAGGCGTACGCAAGGTCGAGAATGTGCTGTTGCGCATGCTCACCGAACAGCAGCGCCTAGGGCACCTGGTGGACGACGACATGCTGCTGCGCACCCACGCGCGCATCCTCGAGATGCAGACCAGCGCCCAGTTGACCCTGCGCCATGCCCGTGAATTGCTGTTGCCGCTGCGCGAAGAGGCCCGCCGCCACAACGCCGTGACCCGTGGCGCCGCGTTGGCCCTGGCCGCCATTCGCCGCAAAGGCCTCGATGCCGTGCCGCAGGCCGCCATGCCGCTGTTCACCCGGCCGCAAAGCACCTTCCTGGGCAGCGCCAGCCAGGTCGAAGCCTACGTGTACGCCCTGGCCCGTTTCGAGCCGAAACCGGCGCGTTTCCCCAAATCCCACAAGACCCACAAGGGTGGCGAGGCACCTCGCGCGCCGCGCACCGTACGTGAGATGGTCGAGCGTTGCGAAGACGCGCTGCCAATGCCGGACCTGATGACCTGGTTGCTGGAGCAGGAGCCGGACGGCGCCACCGACGAATTGCTGTACTGGTTCTCGCGCCTGTCGCGGGAAAAACGCTTCAAGCGCGAGCGTCTGGAACGCCGCGACTATCACACTCACGAGCATCAGGTCAGCCTGCGCTCCTTCGCCCTGCTCTCGGCCGGCGACACCGCCGCCGAGGATTCTGCGAGCATCCCCCATGCATCTTGATCTATCCGAACTGTCCCAGCTGGCGCCGATCTTTCGCGAGCTGTTCAAGGGCTACCACGTCAGCCGCCGTGACCCGGAGCTGTACGCGCAACTGTCCAACTTCCAAGACCAGTACCGCACGCTGTTCAAGGCCCTGGGCTTCGAACTGGTGTGCGACACCCGTGGTTTCTACTACTTCGTGCCGGACCTGGCCGCCGCTGCGGTGAACAAGACTGCCCAACGCCTGGCGCTGTTCACCTTCATTCTCGTCGAGCACCTGGCCGACCAGGGCCGCGACCCGATTGCCGTGCTCGACGGTGGCAGCCTGGGCCGCGATGAATTGCCTTCGTTGCTGGAAAAGTACCGCGACCTGTTCCTTCAGGCCGAAGTGCAGACCCAGGAAGAGCTGGAAGAAAAAATCATGCGCCGCATGACCCAGCTGGGTTTTGCCGGCGAAGAGAACGGTGTCTACCGCTTCCTGCCACCGATGCACCGTTTCCTCGACGTCTGCCTGTCGGTCCAGCAGGACCGCGACCTGGCCGCCAGCCTGCACAGCGTGCTGCCGTTGCCGGCACCGGTATTGATCGACGAAGACAGCGACGAAAAACTGCTGCAGACCGACGATCCGCTGGACCTCAGCGAATTCGAGGGTGAAAGCGAAGAAGACGCACTGGCCCGCGCCATTGCCGAAGAACAGGAGACCGACGCATGAGCAAGGAACGCTACGGCATCCGCCGCTTTGCCCTTTTGAACACCGCCGGCTACAGCCTCGGCCTGTTCCCGCTGGAAGAACCGCTGTCGGTCTACGGCGCGAACAACCTTGGTAAATCCGCGTCGATCAACGCCTTGCAGTTCCCGATCCTGGCGCGCATGTCGGACATGAGCTTCGGCAAGTACAGCCTGGAGCAATCCCGGCGGTTCTACTTTGCCTCGGACACCAGCTACATCCTGGTGGAAGTCGCCCTGCCCCACGGCCCGCACGTGATCGGTGTGGTCGGGCGCGGCCCCGGCGGCGGTTTTGGTCACCAGTTCTTTGCCTACGCCGGCAAGCTGGACCTGGCCCATTATCAGAAAGACGACACCTGCCTGCGTCAGAAAGAGCTGTTCACCAATCTGGAGCGCGAAGGCCTCAAAGCCTACGAACTCAAGCCCGATGAATTGCGCCGCCTGTTGGTGGGCGGTCATACCTCGATTCCGCTGGACCTGACGCTGATCCCGCTGCGCTCCACCAGCGAGCAAAGCCTCAAGACCTTCCGCGCGCTGTTCATCAACCTGTTGCACATGCGCGAAATTACCGCGGCCAAGCTCAAGCAACTGTTCCTCGACGCGTTCGAGCACAGCCTGCGTTCCGGTAGCGTGGATTACATCGCCGCGTGCGAAGAAGCCTTCCGCGATGTACGACGCATGGAACAGGACTACAACTCCCTGGTGGCCGCTGGTCCATTGGTGGAAGCGCTGGCCAATGGCGTGAAGCAGCGCGATGTCCTACGCGGCAAACTGCATCGCCTGTCACCGTTGCTCGACTCGTTGCTGGGTACTTGGTCGGACTACGCCAGTGCGCGCAAGGAAGAGCTGACCATCCAGGCCGAACACTACCGCAACGAACAGGATTCGTTGCAGAACGACCAGCGCGGCGGCACTCAGGAACTGATGCGCCTGGAACGGGAAATCAGCGGCATCCAGCGCTGGATCGGCGAGCTGTCGGTGCTCAAGAACCGCTTCGCCCTGGTGGATGACGTCAAGGTCCTGGAGCAACAACTGCTCGCGGCCAAGGATGCCCACGATGAACTGGCCGGCGCCCTCGCCCAGTCCCGCCAGTTCAGCGCCGAAGACCTGGAGGAGCGTCTGCGGGATCTGGAAAAGCGCCTGAAGTCGGTCAAGCAGCAACTCGATCACGCTGACAACAACAGCTACGCCCGCCTGCGGGAAGAATTCTCGCAGCAGGACGTCGAACGCTTGATGCGCCTGTTCAACAGCGCCTTGTTCAGCCTGCCGCTGGGTGAGCACGGCATCGCGCTGGACGAGAACGGCGAGTGGGTCAAATCCATGGAACTGATCCTCGACGGCTTCAAAGGTGAGCGCTTCGAAGTACCGGGCCTGTCCATCGACCTGTCCCATATCGAACCGCCGGCCCTGCAAGCCTTGGCCGACCGCGCCGCACTGCGGGACCAGAAAGAACGCCTGGAAAAAGAACTCAAGCAGCTCAAGACCCAGCAAGCGGTGGCCGCCGACCGCGCCGCGAGCAAGACCCAGACCGAGGCGCTGTACCAGCAGGTTCTGGATGCGCAAAAAGCCTTGGAAGACTTCCGTCGCACGCAGACCCTGAGCGCCGAAGAAGGCGAAAAGCTCGAACAACTGGCGCAGATGGAAGCCGCCCAGGACGAACTCAAGCGCTCCAGCGATGCCTTCACCGAACGTGTCCAGCAGTTGTCCGCCAAGTTGCAACTGGTGGGCCGGCAGATCGCCGACATGGAAGCCAAGCAACGCACCCTCGACGATGCCCTGCGCCGTCGTCAATTGTTGCCAGCGGACCTGCCGTTTGGCACGCCGTTCATGGACCCGGTCGACGACTCCATGGATAACCTGCTGCCGCTGCTCAATGACTACCAGGACAGCTGGCAGGGTCTGTTGCGGGTCGATGGCCAGATCGAAGCGCTGTACGCCCAGGTCCGCCTCAAGGGCGTGGCCAAGTTCGACAGCGAAGATGACATGGAGAGGCGCCTGCAGTTGCTGATCAACGCCTATGCCCACCGTACCGACGAAGCCTTGACCCTGGGCAAGGCACGCCGGGCGGCGGTGACTGACATTGCCCGGACCCTGCGCAACATCCGCAGCGACTACGACAGCCTCGAGCATCAACTGGCGCTGTTCAACCGCGAGATCAACAAACGCCAGGTGTCCAACCTGCAGAGTTTCCGGATCGTTCTGGCCCCCAACAAGGAAGCGCTCAAGCACATCGACCAGATCATCCACAGCGCCGGCCAGTACGAGGAAGGCGAGACCCTGTCGGTGTTCGACCTCAGCCAGAGCGCCGAGCAGGACAACAAGAACGAAGAGGCCAAGGAGTACCTGGCCCGTCTGGTGGCAGCTAACCACAACCAGCTCGGCCTCAAGGACCTGTTCGAACTGGCCTTCGAGATCACCAAGGTCAACGGCCAGCCAGTGATCCACACCGATATCGATGGCGCGGCGTCCAACGGCACCACGATGACCATCAAGGCGCTGACCAACATGTATTTGTTGCTGCACCTGATGGACCGCGAACAGGCCGGTCGCGTGCGTCTGCCGTACTACCTTGACGAAGCGGCAGACATCGACGAGAAAAACCAGGCCGCGCTGCTGGAAACCAGTTTGCAGCTGGGTTTTGTGCCGATCCTGGCCAGTGTGAAGCCGCAAGTCTGCGCCAGCGTCGCCATCGACCTGGAAGGCGGCAGCGGTCCCAACGGCATCTACATCGACGAGGCGGACTGGAAGTACATCCGCCGTCACGATGCGGTGAAAGCCACGGTGAACGTGCAGGCCGACGAGCCGGAGCTGGATCCGGTTTGAGGTGAATAGCCGGACACAAAAAAAGGCCGCGATCCAATGGATCGCGGCCTTTTTCATTGCGGTGGGCTTTTCAGGATCATCGCGAGCAGGCTCGCTCCCACAGGTTTAGCGTCGTTCGTGACAATCCGGCAAGACACTCATTGGGTGGGGGCAAATCTGCTCGCGATGGCGGCAGAACAGCCTGACTTCCCCCATCACTTACCCAGCTTGATCTTCGGCGCCCAGGTCAGCCACTCCTCTTCAAACTGATCGAACAACGGGAAGGTCTGCTCCGGTCGCGCCGGGTTGCCCATCCGCTCGCCATCCGGGGTGGCAAAAGCGATGCCGCCCTGGATCAGCGTCTCCAGCGACTCAGTCCGCACTGTCGCGCCTTTGAACAACCCGAAGTCCATGCCGAAGCCACTGGTGTTCCAGAACCGCGTGCCGCTGCGCACCAGTGGCGCGTACTTGGGTTCGATCAGGATATGGACCAGCACACGGTCCGCCGTCTGGCCCAATTCATAGCCGGTCACCTTGCCCACAGTAATCTCGCGATACGTCACCGGCACGCCGGTCTTCAACGAACCACGGCGAGCGGCGCTCAACACCAGGCTCAGACCGGCTTCAGGAACAGCGTTTTGCGGTGGGCTGGCGAGGGCCACGAAGTTTTTCTGCGGCCCCAGGTTTTTCACCGCTGGCTGTACTTCGATGTACTGGCCGGTCACCAGCGTCTCCAGGTTCGAGGTCTTCATCAGCCCCAGTTCGGGCTTGACCACCCAGAACTGGGAGCCGACCCGAGCAATACGCTCCGGCACTTCGGTGATACGTGCGGTGAGCAGGATGGATTGCATGTCGGCGCTGAGGTCCACGTCCTCGATCTTGCCCACATCCAGCCCTTTGAAACGAATCGGCGTGCCGCTGCGCAAACCATCGGCACGATCGACTTTGATCGTCACTATTGTGCCTTTCTGTTGCGCGGCTTCGCGGTCCGCATGCAGGCGGAACCGTGGGATGCGCCTTTTCAACGGCACATTGGGTTCCGGCGTTTCGAAAGAAATGCCGCCGGCCATCAGGCTTTGCAGGGATTCGCTCTTGACCTGGATACCCCCCGTCAAACCACCCGTGAGCGTAATCCCACTGGCATTCCAGAACCGGGTCGATCCGTTGACCAGACCTTCGTATTCCTTCTCGATGTGCACACCGATGATCAACTGCTTTTTCTTGCGGGAGAACTGGTAGCTCTGCACCGATCCAACCTTGACCTGTTTGTAGAGAATCGGACTGCCGACCTCCAATGAGCCCAGGTTTTCAGTGAGCAGGACCAGGTGCAGCCCAGGCGAGCGCAAGTCCAGCGGCGGCGCCTTCGGCCTGGCTTCAAATTCGCGCTGCGGCGCACCTCCCTTGTCGCCGGGACGTATGGCGATGTAGTTACCTTTGACCAATGCCTCAAGGCCCGTAATCCCGGCCAGGGAGATCGACGGCTTGACCACCCAGAACTGGGTGCCGGTCACCAGGTAATCTTCAGCCAGTGGATCGAGGGTCAATTCAGCGGTAGCGCTGGACAGGTCCGGATCGACCTTGAGGTTCTTCAGGCTGCCCACCTGGATGCCTTTGTACATCACCGGGGTACGACCGGCCTGCAATCCTTCGAAGTCGCTGAGCTTGACCTTCACGCGGATGCCGGCAGCGGCTGCGTCGAAGTCTTCATAAAGACGGAACGGCAGGCTCGGGTCCGTGGGCGGACTGTCCTTGCGACTCTCCGGCGTGGCGAACGCGATACCACCGGCCACGATGCTCGCCAGGGATTCGCTGCGCACTTTGACGCCCGACAGGTTGGCATCGATGCTGATGCCGCTGGCATTCCAGAAACGCGTATGTTTACGCACCAGGCTGGCATAAGTCGGTTCGATGTAGATTTTGATCTCGACCGTGCCCTGATCCTCGGATAGCAGGTAGCTTTTCACCTGTCCGACCTGGATCTGTTTATAGAACACCGGGCTGCCACGGTTCAGCGAGCCCAGGCGCTCGGCCTTGAGGGTCAGGTGCAAACCGGGCTTGGCGTCCGATAGCGGCGGTTCTTCGGCCAGGGCCTTGAATTTACGGATTGGCTCTCCTTCCCCCGGGCTGATAGCCACGTAGTTACCGGAAACCAGGGTTTCCAGGCCGGTGATCCCGGCCAGGGTCACGCTCGGCTTGACCAGCCAGAAACGTGTCCCGGTCTTGAGGTATTGCTCGACGTCCTTGTTCATCTCAATGGTCGCAACCACGCCCTTCGAGCTGCCTTCGTCATCGAGCTTGAGGGTCTTCACTTTACCGACCGGCATACCCTTGTAAACGACTTCAGTCTTGTTGACCTGAATGCCCTCGCCGCTTTCAAAGCGCACGTTGATCTCGATGCCGGTTTCGTTATAAGCCCGCCAGCCGAGCCAGCCACCGATAATCAAGGCAATCAGCGGCAAGACCCAAATCGCGGACCAGTTCGAAGCCGGTCGGGTTTTAGCGGTAGGCAAATCAGTCATGGTCGTCATCCGACTCCGTGTTATCCCAAATCAGTCGGGGATCGAAAGTTACTGCGGCAATCATTGTCAAAATCACTACGCTGGCAAAAGCGATTGCACCGAGACCGGCTTCGACACTGGCGAGCCGGCCGAAATTCACTACCGCCACCAATATGGCGATCACAAAAATATCCAGCATCGACCAGCGCCCAATGAACTCGATAAAACGGTACATAAGGATCCGTTGCCGCGCAGACATGGGCTGGTGCCGTTGCACGGAAAACAGCAACAAGGCGATGCCTACCAACTTGAAAGTCGGAACGACGATACTGGCGATGAACACCACGGCGGCAATCGGAATCATGCCATGCTGAACCAGCTCGATGACCCCGGCCATGATGGTGCTCGGAGCCCCTTGCCCCAACGAGTTGATGGTCATGATCGGTAGCATGTTGGCCGGAATGTAGAGAATCGCGGCGGTGACCAATAACGCCCAGGTCCGCATCAAGCTATTCGGGCGACGAGGATGAACCAGGGCGCCGCAACGGGTACAGGTTTGTGTATCAACGTCAGCTTCCTGCCGGTTTAGCTCGTGGCATTCTGTGCAGATCAAAATACCCGCATCAATCGCCCGCATGAGCGTCCTCTCCTGATAACGCTTGCCAGATCTGATGCGGCGACATCACCACCTCCAGCCAGACCTGAACGAGCAACAAACTGATAAAACACACCAGACCAAGCCCCACGGTAATGGCCGCCATGTCTGCCAACTTGACGATAGCGACCAGCACGCCCATGAGGTAAACCTCCAGCATGCCCCAGTCGCGTAAATGGTGATAAATGCGATAGAGCAATAAGCCGTAGCTACGGCCGATATTCCAGCGAATGGTCAGTAGCACAGCCAATTGGCAAAGCAGTTTAAGCAGCGGAATGCCCATGCTGCACAGAAAAACCACCACCGATACACCTTGCATGCCGGTATTGAACAGGCCGACCACACCACTCCAAACGGTGTCTTGGGAGGATTGGCCGAGCAAATTGAGCTGCATGATGGGTAAAAAGTTCGCTGGCACATACAACAGCAGAGCGGCAATGACCAAGGCAAGACTGCGTTCGACCACATTGTGTCGGTGAGCGTAGAGCTCATACCCACAGCGCGGGCATTCGGCTTTTTCGCCATGGGCCAGCTGGGGCTTGCGCATCAGCAGGTCGCACTCATGGCACGCCACCAAGTCATCCAACGGCAGATCTGACAACCTAGGGGCGTCAAACGGATCGGGCATAAAGAGCTCTGGCTCAACTAAGGTGGAGGCTATTCTAGTGCGCTGGCTTGAAAATAACTGTGCAAATTTATTCGCAGCCTCGGCGCAATTTTATTGCGGGCAAAACAAAACCCCTACCTGCATCAGCAGATAGGGGTTTCGGAATTTAATCTTGACGATGACCTACTCTCACATGGGGAAACCCCACACTACCATCGGCGATGCATCGTTTCACTGCTGAGTTCGGGATGGGATCAGGTGGTTCCAATGCTCTATGGTCGTCAAGAAATTCGGTAGCC
>NZ_FODL01000006.1:0-293416 GCF_900110355.1 Pseudomonas sp. NFACC39-1
GCGAGCAGGCTCGCTCCCACAAGGGTTCTGTGGTGTATGCAAATCCCGAGGCCACCCCAAAAACAAATGTGGGAGCGAGCCTGCTCGCGATAGCGATGGGTCAGTCAACATCACCGTTACTGACCCGACGCCTTCGCGAGCAGGCTCGCTCCCACAGGGGGTATCTCAACCCAAGCGGTGCTTCAACAGCACTTGGGCCCGGCCTTGCCACCGTATCGGGCTTCCTGGCGTTCGCGGAAGAACGCCTCATAGTCCATCAGCGGCTTGTCCGGGTGTTTGCTTTGCATGTGCTCGACGTAGTTGTCGTAGTCGGGCATGCCGACCATCAGGCGGGCGGCCTGACCGAGGTATTTACCGAGGCGACTCAAGTCATTGAACATCGTTGCAATCCTCGATTCAGACGTCCGGCACAGCCTGGAATGGCGCTTCTTTATCCGTGCGTTCCTTGTGACCCCAGGCGGCGATGCCGACCTTGAGCGCGTAGAACAGGATGCTGAAGACCACCAGCAGGAACAACACCGTCAGCGTGGCGTTGGTGTAGGCGTTGTACACCACATGTTGCATCTGCTCGATGCTCTTGGCCGGAGCCAGGATCTGGCCGGCAGCCAGGGCATCGTTGTATTTGCGCGCCAGGGCCAGGAAGCCGATCGCCGGGTTGGCGTCGAACAGCTTGATCAGGCCCGCCGTGGTGGTGCAGATCAACAGCCAGACCGCCGGCAACATGGTCACCCAGACGTAGCGCTGGCGCTTCATCTTGATCAGCACCACGGTGCCGAGCATCAGGGCGATACCGGCCAGCATCTGGTTGGAGATGCCGAACAGCGGCCACAAGGTGTTGATGCCGCCCAGCGGATCGATCACGCCCTGGTACAACAAGTAACCCCACAGCGCCACACAGCCGGCGGTGGCAATAAGGTTGGCGACCCAGGATTCAGTCCGCTTGAGGGCTGGGACGAACGAGCCCAACAGGTCCTGCAGCATGAAACGCCCGGCACGGGTACCGGCGTCCACTGCGGTGAGGATGAACAGCGCTTCGAACAGAATCGCGAAGTGATACCAGAAGGCCATGGTGTTCTCACCCGGCAACACCGAGTGCAGGATCTGCGCGATGCCCACCGCCAGCGTTGGCGCACCGCCGGCACGGGCCAGCACGGTGGTCTCGCCAATGTCATTGGCCACCGCCTGCAGCGCTTCGGGAGTGATTGCAAAGCCCCAACTGCTGACCGTCTGCGCCACGCTCACCACATCACCGCCGACGATCGCCGCCGGACTGTTCATGGCGAAGTACACGCCCGGCTCGATCACCGAAGCGGCGACCATGGCC
This sequence comes from Pseudomonas sp. NFACC39-1, assembly GCF_900110355.1. NCBI lineage: Bacteria > Pseudomonadati > Pseudomonadota > Gammaproteobacteria > Pseudomonadales > Pseudomonadaceae > Pseudomonas > Pseudomonas sp. NFACC39-1. Next base: position 1,325 of record NZ_FODL01000006.1, read on the forward strand.
ATGATTGCCACGAACGACTCCATCAGCATGCCGCCATAACCGATGTAGCGGGCGTTGACTTCGTTATCGAGCATCTTCGGCGTGGTGCCCGAAGAGATCAGCGCGTGGAAACCCGAAACCGCACCACAGGCAATGGTGATGAACAGGAACGGGAACAACCCGCCCTTCCACACCGGCCCGGTGCCGTCAGTGAACTGGGTCAGTGCCGGCATTTTCAGCTCGGGCATGGTGATCAGGATGCCGATCGCCAAGGCGACGATGGTGCCGATCTTCAAGAAGGTGGACAGGTAATCACGCGGCGCCAGAATCAGCCAGATCGGCAACACGGCGGCAACGAAACCGTAGCCGATCAGCATCCAGGTGATCTGCACGCCGGTGAATGTGAAGGCCTCGGCCCAGACCGGGTCTGCGGCCACTTGCCCGCCGAGCCAGATCGAGCCCAGCAGCAACAGCACGCCAATGAGGGAAATTTCACCGATGCGGCCCGGGCGGATGTAGCGCATGTAGATGCCCATGAACATCGCGATCGGAATGGTCGCCATCACCGTGAAGATCCCCCACGGGCTCTCGGCCAGGGCCTTGACCACGATCAGCGCCAGCACCGCGAGGATGATGATCATGATCAGGAAGCAGCCGAACAGCGCAATGGTGCCGGGAACGCGGCCCATTTCTTCACGGACCATGTCGCCCAGGGAGCGCCCGTTGCGACGGGTGGACAGGAACAGGACCATGAAGTCCTGCACGGCACCGGCCAGCACCACGCCGGCGATCAGCCAGAGCGTACCGGGCAGGTAGCCCATCTGCGCCGCCAGCACCGGCCCGACCAGCGGCCCCGCACCGGCAATGGCCGCGAAGTGGTGGCCGAACAGGATGTGTTTGTTGGTCGGGACATAGTCCAGGCCATCGTTGTTGAGCACGGCGGGGGTGGCCCGGCGCGCATCGAGTTGCATCACGTTATTGGCGATGAACAGGCTGTAGTAGCGGTAGGCGACCAGGTAGATGGCCACGGCTGCGACGACGATCCAGAGGGCGTTGATCGGTTCGCCGCGGCGCAAGGCCACGACACTCAACGCACAAGCTCCCAGAACAGCCACGGCAAACCAGGCAAGGTGTTTAACCAGACGGGTTGTCATTGCGTGTCTCCTGCCGATATCCAGTGGATTGCGGCGATTGTTTTTATAATGTGCCCCGACTATTCGGAGCGGGCCCAATATCCGTGGAAGCCGTCAATAAATAAATCCGCAGTACTACGTACGGGCCATCTACGTAGTTCTACGTAGATGACATCTCCAGCCTGGCCCAATACCTGTAGGAGCTGCCGAAGGCTGCGATTTTTTGATCTTTCGCTTGGGACTCAATTGTCTTGGAAAGATCGCAGCCTCGCTTCGCTCGACAGCTCCTACGATGAACCGGATTTGGCATATGATGCCGCCATTCGCCTCCCCGCCGAGCCCGGACAGGAGTACACATGCTGCTCAAACACAAAATCGTCGCCTTGGGAATTCTGCCCCTGGTCCTGGCGATTGCCGTCATCTGCGCCTTGGTGATCTCGCTTAATCGCCAGTTGGGTGATCAACAGGCGCAACTGATCGAAGACAGCATCCTAGCCAGCAAGCGCGCGGAGCTGAAGAACTATGTCGAAATGGCGCAAAGCCTGATCGCCCCGCTGTACAACAACGGCCAGGGCGACGCACGCGCGCAGCAACAGGTGCTGGAGGAACTGCGCAAGCTCAGTTTCGGCATCAATGGCTATTTTTTCGTCTACGACCGCCAGGGCCGCAGCCTGATGCACGCCCGCCAGTCCGAACTGGTGGGCCAGTACCTCTGGGACATGAAAGATCCCCAGGGTCTGCCGGTGATCCAGGCATTGCTCAAGAGCGCCGAATCCGGCGAAGGTTTCCAGCGCTACGCCTGGAACAAGCCCTCCTCCGGCCAAGTGACCGACAAGCTGGCCTATGTGGTGATGCTCGATCGCTGGGGCTGGATGCTCGGGACCGGGATTTACCTGGAGGATGTCGAGCGCGCCACCCAACAAGCCCGCGCTGAAGTGGCCCAGGGCATCCACACCACCATGCAGGCCATCGCCGCCATTGCACTGGTGGCGGTCCTACTGGTGTTTGCCGGCGGCATGACCCTCAACGTCAGCGAACATCGCCTGGCCGACAAAAAGCTGCAACGGCTGAACCAGCGCATCGTCAGCTTGCAGGAAGAGGAACGCGCGCGGGTGTCACGTGAGCTGCACGACGGCATCAGCCAACTGCTGGTGTCGATAAAATTCCAGTTTGAATTGGCCAGTCACGTCCTCGAAAAGGGCCAGGAAAACGGCCTGGGGATCCTGAAGAACGCGACAGACCGGCTGGGGGAAGCCATTGGCGAGATCCGCAACATCTCCCACGACTTGCGCTCCTCCCTGCTCGACACCCTGGGCCTGTCCGCCGCCATCGGCCAGCTCGCGGCCGAATTCCAGCAACGCAGCGGGCTTGAAGTGTCGTACAAAAGCAACGAATTCGATTGCCGCCTGGAAAATGGAGCACCGGTTTCGCTGTTTCGCATTGCTCAGGAAGCCTTGACCAATATCGAGCGTCACGCCGGGGCGAAAAGTGTCGGCATCACCCTGTTCGGGTCCGGCCAGTCATTGCGCCTGACGGTGGTGGATGACGGGATGGGTTTCAACGTCCCGCAGGTCGAACGTGGCCACGCCGGCATCGGCCTGCGTAATATCCGCGAGCGGGTCGAGCATTTCGGCGGACGGCTGGAAATGACCTCGGTGCCGGGACGAAGCGAGCTGGATATCCTGCTGCCCATGAACATGATGGCGACACAAAGCTGATGCGCGCCCAACCTGACAAGAGCACCTGCCGATGAACCTGCCCTCTGTGATCCGCGTCGCGCTGGTCGACGATCATTCCCTGGTCCGCGATGGCATCAGGGCCCTGTTGTCCGTCATGCCCCAACTGGACGTGGTGGGCGAAGCCGAGAATGGTGCGCAAGCCATCGAGATGGTCGGGCGCTGCCAACCGGACCTGTTGCTGATGGACATCAGCCTCAAGGACATGAACGGGCTTGAGCTGACCCGTCTGCTGGGCAAGCAATACCCCAGCCTCAAGATCCTCATCCTGAGCATGTACGACAATTATGAGTATGTGAGCGAGTCCGTGCGCTCCGGCGCCAGCGGCTATGTGCTCAAGAATGCCCCTTCGCGGGAAATCATCGCAGCCATTGAAGCCATCATCAGCGGTGGCACCTTCTACAGTGCCGAGATCGCCCAACGGCTGGCCACCGACCCGACCACCGACAACGAACTGACGCCGCGCGAGAGTCAGGTGTTGTACAAAATGGTCCAGGGGCTGAACAACAAGGAAATGGCCCGGGAACTGGACATCAGCGTGCGCACCGTCGAAACCCATCGCTTGAGTATCCGCCGCAAGCTCAACATCGATAAACCCGCGGCCCTGGTGAAATATGCGATCGATCACGGGATCATTTCGCGCTAGGAACCCGGCTCACGCTCGCGGCTTATGATTGAACCTCGGCGGGCCTGTCGATCCGCCCCGCAATATCATCGGCCACCGTGCGATTGCGCCCGGTTCGCTTCGCCTGGTAAAGCAACGTATCGACACGTTTGTAGAGATCCTGCCAGGTTTCCCTGGGGCCTAGACTCCCGACACCGAAGCTCGCGGTGACCGGGCCGACAGCCACCAGTGTGGCCGAACCACCGTTCTCGATGGCCGTTCTCAAGCGTTCCGCGCACTCATGTGCTTCCTGGGCATCGGTGTCCGGCAGGAACACAGCAAACTCTTCGCCGCCGAGCCGACCGACGATATCCCGTTTGCGCGCCGAGACACGCAGCAACTGCCCGACCTCGCGCAAGACGCTATCGCCCACGTCATGACCATGGCTGTCGTTGATGTTCTTGAAGTTGTCGATATCGCACAGTGCCAACGCTGTCGTGCCACGCCGGCTCTTCATCAGCAGCTGCGACACCCGATCCTCGAAGCCTCGCCGGTTCAGGACGCCGGTCAGCGGGTCAAAATCGCGTTCGCGACGCAGGTCATCAATCACGTCGGCAATGGCCGCGGCGAGAATCACAAAGGCGAGCCCGACGCCGAGCACCGCCAGGGACAGCTGCAGCGCCTGCCAGAACACCGAGTTGGCGAAAGCGATCCGGTCCAGAGGCACCGACAGCCCGACGGTCAGCAGGGTCCGCGGAAAGAAATGCAACGCGAAGACCAGCAATACCCAGAACAGCGCCTTGTCGACGAGTCGCCCGCGTAACAGCGATCTGAGCTTGACCGCCGCCACAAGCAAAATCGCACCATATCCGAAGTTCTGGACGTAGATGCGCGCAAGCAGGTTGCGGTCGATATAAAAGAACCAGGCCAGAGCCAGGGAAATGACGCACACCACGGCAACGTCCAGCCACCAGCCGAGGCGTTTTTGCGAACGCAGCAAAACGCCTTCAGCCACTGCCAGGACCGCCGAGGTATACAGCGCGCCGGACACAATGGCATTGGACCCGACCCCGGGAGGCCAGCCGAAAATCTGCGACATGGCGCCACATGCGAACAGGCCACAGCCACCGGCCAGGAGCAGCAGATAGTTGCGTTTTTTGTCGATAAGCCAGGCGCAGACGAACGCAATCCCGAAGACCGACAAGATCCCTGGGACCATCAACATAAGCGTAATTCTGACGACTGATGCGTCCATCCGAAACGTGTTTCTCCCCTGACCCAGGTCTGCAATCGCCCATGATGACAGAGGCAAAGGCAGCACACCTGCGAAGTTTGAGTCTGCGATGACAGCCCGCCAACCTTTTCACTACACTGGCTGTCTTGTCCCCTCCCTTGCGAGACGTGCAATCCGTATGAAGAACATAACAAACACAATGACGTTCTGTGGTCTGCTGGTGTTCTGCGGCAACGCCCTAGCCGAACCAGCCCCTTCACACCTTGATCAGGTCCTGCAGCGCGGCGAGCTGAAAGTATGTACGACGGGCGACTACAAGCCTTACACCTACAAAGCCGAAACAGGTGAATACGAGGGGATCGACATTGACATGGCCCGTTCGCTGGCCGCCAGCCTCGGGGTTAAGGTTCAATGGGTGCAGACCAGTTGGAAAACCCTGATGCCGGATATGGTCGCCGGTAACTGCGATATCGGCATGGGTGGGATTTCCGTGACCCTGGAGCGTCAGAAAAAAGCGAACTTCAGCACCACACTGGATGTGGATGGCAAAATCCCACTGGTGCGTTGCGAGGACCAGGCGCGCTACCAGACCATTGAGCAGCTCAACCAGCCTTCGGTGCGCCTGGTGGAACCGGCCGGCGGCACCAACGAAGCGTTCGTCCGAGCGTTCCTGCCCAAAGGGCAACTCAAGTTCCACGACAACGTGACCATCTTCCAGGAACTGCTGGACAAGCGGGCCGACGTGATGATCACCGACGCCTCGGAAGCGCTCTATCAGCAGAAGCTCAAACCCGGTCTTTGCGCCGTCAACCCGAGTCGCTACTTGCAGTATGGCGAGAAGGCCTACCTGCTGCCACGGGACGACATCACCTGGAAAATGTACGTTGACCAGTGGCTGCATCTGAGCAAAGCCAATGGCAGCTACCAGAAGGTCATCGGTCAATGGCTGGCGGTGCCTCAGCAGCCGTGACAACACCGATGCTGCACACGACCCGCTCATCCCGGGTTTGTGTGCGGCCCCGGGAACTGGCATGTTGGTCTCTCAATTGATCAGCCACGAGGTTCCATGCAGATCGAGTTACTGGAAATCAGCGAGCACCTGCATCGCTTTCCCCCTTTCGATGCCCTGCCCCAGCAAACCCTGGAGGCCATAGCGCAGCGCGTCGAAGTCAGCTACTTCAAGGCCGGCAGCGATATTCTCGAGGCAGGCTCCATCGTTCACGACCTGCATTATGTGCGCAGTGGCGCAGTCGAGATCTACCGGCGTAACGGCCAGTTGTACAACCGTCTGGTGGAAGGCGATATCTTTGGTCAGGCCAGCCTGCTGCGCAGCAACAAAGTGCGTTTTCCGGCGCGGGCCCTTGAAGACAGCCTGATCTACTTCATCCCGGCGGATGTGTTTGCCCAGCTGTGCGAGCAACATGACAGCTTCGCCGACTTTGTCGAAGCCGAAGGACACTCCAGGCTCAAGTCCGCCGTCGAGGCCCAGGGCCGCGCCAGCGAACTGATCCAATTGAAATCCCGCGCGCTGATTTCCCGGGACCTGGTCTGGGTCACCCCACACACCAGCGTTCACGAAGCGGCACGGTTGATGTCCCAGGAAAGTGTTTCCTGCGTCGTCGTCCTGGAACCTGCCGGACAACACCCGGAAAAAATGCTCGGTATTGTCACCGACCGCGACCTGCGCACCCGAGTAGTGGCCGCCAACCGCAGCGGCGATACCTGCATCGGTGAAGTGATGTCGACCGATCCGGTGGTCATCCAGGCCGATGACTCGTTGTTCGAAGCCATGTTGTGCATGCTTCGCAGCAACATCCACCACCTGCCGGTGGTGCACAAGGGGCGCACGCTGGGGTTGATCAACCTGTCGGACATCATCCGGCACGAGTCCCAGAGCAGTCTGTACCTGGTCAATAGCATCTCCAACCAGACGTCTGTCGAGGGCTTGCGCTCATTGTTGCGGGATCTGCGCGGCACCTACATTCGCATGGTGCGCGACGGTGCGACGGCTCACATGATCGGCAGCGCCATCTCGGGCATTGGCCGCGCCTTCACCCAGCGGCTGCTCGAATTGGCCGAACGAGAACTGGGGCCGCCGCCGGTTCCGTACTGCTTCATGGTGCTGGGATCGATGGCGCGGGATGAACAACTGCTGGTCACCGACCAGGACAACGCCCTGGTGCTGGATGATCGTTTCGACCCGGCCCTGCACGACGAATACTTCAGCAAACTGGCCACCTTTGTCAGCGACGGCCTGGCAGAGTGCGGTTACAGCTACTGCAAGGGCGGCATCATGGCCACCAACGCGCAATGGCGTCAGCCGTTACGAGTATGGCGCGCGTATTTCAGCCAGTGGATCGAAAAGCCCAATGCCGCCACTCTGCTCAACAGCTGCATCTTCTTTGACCTGGACGGGGTCTATGGGCAGTTGGAAATGGTCAATGAACTCAAGGCGCTCTGCGCTGAAAAATCCAGGGTGACACCCGCCTTCCTGGCGGCGATGGCCCGTAATGCCTTGAACCGCACGCCCCCCTTGGGTTTCTTTCGCACCTTCGTGATGGAAACCGACGGCAAGCAAAAACAGATCATCAATCTCAAGGGCCGTGGTACGGCGCCACTGACCGACCTGATCCGTATCCACGCCCTGGCCTGTGGGACCACGGCACAAAATTCCTTTGATCGTCTCGACGCCATCAGCACCACACAGCTGGTGCAACCGCAGGCCATTGAGCATCTACGCTACGCCTTGGAGTTTCTGTCGATGGTACGCATCCGCCACCAGGTAGATGCCATCGAACAGGGCCAGAAACCGGATAACTACATCGAACCTGAGCGCTTCTCCACCACTGAGCGGCACAACCTCAAGGAGGCGTTCCAGGTATTGAGCAATGCGCAGAAATTCCTGCGGTTCCGCTACCCCGGCCACGCTCGACCATCCCGATGAAAAATCCGAAGGGGCAAGAAACGCTGGATTGGGCGGCACGTTTCAAAGTTCTGGCAGAACAAGCCCGCCACCCGCTTCTGCAACGGTTCTACCAACACGGTGTCGTCGACGCCGCGACTGCGCTGGAGCAGGTGGAACTGCTGGCCATGGACCTTGAAACCACCGGCCTGAACGCGCGCACCGACAGTATCGTCAGTATCGGCCTGCTGCCGTTCACCCTTAAACGGATACGCTGCGGCGAAGCCCTGTACTGGGTGATCAAGCCCTCAGAGCTCAGTCATGAATCGGTGACGTTTCACCACATCACACACTCCGACATCCGTCATGCCCCCCGCTTGCCGGACGTCATGGAGAAATTACTGGAAGCCATGGCGGGAAAAATCATGGTGGTGCATTACCGGGCCATCGAACGCAACTTCCTGGACCAGGCGTTACGCAATCACCTCGGGGAGGGCCTGCACTTTCCGGTGATTGACACGATGCAGCTGGAAGCGCGGCAGGTGCGCGGTCAGCGTCGTTGGCTGGACCGACTGTTACGCCGTCCGCCCGAATCCATCCGGTTGGCGGACAGTCGCTTGCGCTACCACCTGCCGCCCTATCACGCCCACCATGCATTGACCGATGCCCTGGCGACGGCCGAGCTGTTGCAAGCGCAAATAGCCACTCACTACAGCCCGTCCATCCCCATCGGCCAGCTGTGGGATTAAAAGGTCAGGTGCGCGGTTCCGACATCAATCCCTTGACCAGGGAAATACAACCCAGCAGCAGGACAATGGCAAACGGTAAGCCGGTGGAAACCGCCATGGCTTGCAACGCGATCAAACCGCCGCCCAACAACAGCGCAATAGCGATCACACCTTCGATGATGGCCCAGAACACCCGCTGTGGAACGGGCGCATCGACCTTGCCGCCAGCGGTGATGGTATCGATGACCAGCGAGCCGGAATCCGAAGAGGTGATGAAAAACACAATCACCAGCACGATACCGAGCAGTGACGTGATTTCCTTGAGGGGGAGCCCTTCAAGCATGGCAAACAGCTTGAGCTCCAACACCGCATCCTTGACCCCGCTCAGCCCCTGGAGGGTGGCCTGGTCGATGGCGGTCCCGCCAAAGGTGGTCATCCACAATACCGATACCAGTGAAGGCACCAGCAGCACCGAGATCAGGAACTCGCGAACGGTACGGCCACGACTGACGCGGGCAATGAACATCCCCACAAACGGCGACCAGCTGATCCACCAGGCCCAGTAGAACGCTGTCCAGCCTTGGGTGAATTCAGTGTCTGTGCGACCGAAGGGGTTGGACAAGGCCGGCAGGTACTCGGCGTAGGTCACCAGGTTCTTGAAGAAACCGGTGAGAATCGCCACGGTTGGCCCCACCACGATAATGAACAAAAGCAACAGCAAGGCCAGGCCCATGTTGATTTCGGACAACAGCTTGACGCCCTTCTCCAGCCCGGCGAGCACCGACCACAGGGCAATCAGGGTGATGCCGATGATCAGCACGACTTTGCTCACGCTGGTCGATTGAATGCCAAACAGGTGTTCAATCCCCGCAGCGGCCTGCTCGGCACCGATGCCCAGCGACGTCGCCAGTCCGAACAACGTGGCGAATACCGCCAGGATGTCGATGATATGGCCGGGCCATCCCCAGACACGCTCACCCAGCAGCGGGTAGAAGATCGAGCGTATCGAAAGTGGCAAACCTTTGTTGAAGGAAAACAGCGCCAGGGACAACGCGACGATGGCGTAAATGGCCCAAGGGTGCAGACCCCAATGGAAAATGGTCGCGGCCATGGCCAAGTCGGCGGAGGCTTTCATATCGCCCGCGGCACCGCCCAGAGGTGCCCAGTCGGTACGTGCCCCGCTGGCGTCGAGCGTGACACCCCCCATGGCGGCAGCGTAATGGGACATGGGTTCTGCCACACCGTAGAACATCAGGCCGATGCCCATCCCGGCGGCGAACAACATGGAGAACCAGCCCACATAGGTGTGGTCCAGCGTGGCATCCTGACCGCCCAATCGAACCTTGCCCAATGGCGAGACGATCAGCGCCAGACACAGCACTACGAAGATGTTGGCCACACTCATGAAGAACCAGGCCAAATGCTTGGTCAACCAACTGCGCATGGCGCTGAAAAGCGGTTCGACTTCATTCTGCAGCGCAAGCGTCACGATGACGAACAGCAGAATGGTCGCCGCGGAGATGATGAAAACTTTGCCGTGGATATCCAGAGAGAAAGAGAACTGACCTCGGATATTGTCTTGCCCGATCACGTAGTCGGTGTCGATTAGATTGGCTTTGCCACTGGGGGCTGGTATCCCCTCTGTGCCGGTTGACTGGGGTTGTCCTGATAGATCATCTACAGGGTTTTTTCCCACGAGAACCTCCTTTTATTATCCGCGCGCTTGGGCGCGCATGGTCTGATAAGCCCCGCTGTTCCTATGGTAAAAACGAGATGTGTGCGCATGTATCTTAACAAGCTTATGAGCCAGTCTGGGACATTGCGGCCGTTCAAGCGTTCCCCGACTGGGAAAATGGCCCCTGCGCGGCCCCCTCAGGGGGCCGGCATTACGGCTGGAATAGCCTGAATCGCAAGGAAAAAAAAGGCGCCAGGATTGCCCCAGCGCCCTTTGATCAGCCGTTGTGTCGCCCGGCTCAGCTCACTGCGCGGCGCGTACCTTGGCAATTTCGTCGTACATCATCTTCACCAGGTTGGCATCCAGGGACTTGGCGAATTTATCGATCACCGGTTGCACACGCTCACGAAAGCGATCTTTCTCGGCCGGGCTGATCTCGTTGAAGGTCATCGCGCCAGCCAATGTAGCTTTGGCCTTGTCCATGCTCGCAGCGGTGACTTCGCGCTGGAACTTCTGCGCCTCGGCAGCAGCCTGGCGAATCAGGTTCTTTTCATCGTCATTCAGACGGTTCCAGGTTTTCTGGCTGATGATCAGTGACTGGGGATTGAAGATGTGGCCAGTCTCCGACAGATACTTCTGTACCTCAAAGAACTTGTTGCCCTCAATCACCGTGAAGGGGTTCTCCTGGCCGTCGATGGTGTGCTGCTCAAGTCCGGTGTAGACCTCGGGGAACGCCATCGGCACCGGGTTGGCACCCAGGGCGGAGAAGGTTTCCAGGTAGATCGGCGACTGGATCACGCGAATCTTCAAGCCTTGCATGTCTTCAAGCTTGGTCACGGGATGCTTGCTGTTGGTCAGGTTGCGGAAACCCAGGTCCCAGTAGCCCAGGCCAACCAGCCCTTTGCTGTCCAATTGCGCCGCCAGTTTCTGGCCGACCGGCCCGTCGATCACCGCGTGGGCTTCTTCGGCGTTGTTGAACAGGAAGGGAAAATCGAGCATCGCGAAATCCGCTGCCTGGGCGGCCAGGATGCCGGAGTTGAGCACGGTGATGTCCAGCGTGCCGCCCTGCAAGGCCGAGACCGTCTGCACGTCGCCTCCCAGGGTTCCACCAGGAAACAGACGGACCTTGAGCTTGCCGCCGCTCTTCTCGCTCAGCAGGTCGGCGAACTTCTGTGCGCCCTGCCCTTGTGGGTGCTCCTTGACGTTCTGGAACGCAAATCGCAGGGTACGCTCGCGGATCTCGTCCGCGTGGCTGACCACGCTGCCCAGCAGCAGGCCCGTTGCACATGCCCCGGCCAACAAGGTTTTCATCAGTTGTCCCATGTCACTCTCCGATCATTATTGTTTTAGAAGTCGAGCTACTACCGCTTGCACCGGCGTCAACCGGTGAAGAATTTCAAAGGTCCCAGAACCAGTTGCGGAAACAGGACCAAAAGGAACAGCACCGCCAGTTGCGCGAGCAGGAACGGCCACACGCCACGCACGATTTCTTCGATATTGAGTTTCGAAACCCCGCTCACCACATTGAGCACGGTACCCACCGGTGGAGTAATCAGGCCGATGGCGGTGTTGATGAGAAACAGCACGCCGAAATACACCGGATCGATACCCGCCTGGGTCACCGCTGGCATCAGCACCGGGGTGAGGATGAGGATGGTTGGCGTCATGTCCATGACCGTACCGACCATGATGATCAACAGCATGATCACCACCAAGAGCAGGGTCGGGCTGTCCATGAACGGCTCGAGCACTGCCGCCAACTGGCCCGGCAAGTCGGCAATGGTCACCAGCCACGAGGACACCATGGCCGCCGCCACCAGGAGCATCACCACCGAGGTGGTCTTGGCCGAGGACAGGATCACTTCGTACAACTGGCTGACTTTCATTTCCCGGTAGATGACCAGGGACACAAACAGCGAATAGACCGCTGCCACCACCGCTGCTTCCGTCGGGGTGAAAATGCCGAACTTCAGACCCAGGATGATGATCAGCGGCAGGCCCATGGCCCAACTGCCCTCGACCAGGGCCCGTATCACTTCGGCCCGCGAACGCTTGGGCGGTGTCTGCACATGCTCACTGCGGGAGATGAACCACCAGGCAATGGCCAGGGCGACACCGAGCATCAGCCCCGGCACGATTCCGGCCAAAAACAGCTTGGAAATCGATACCCCGGACGCCACGCCAAACACAATGAAGCCAATGCTCGGTGGAATGACCGGGGCAATGATGCCTCCGGCGGCAATCAAGCCGGCCGAACGCGCCCGGTTGTGGCCCGCCAGCACCATCATCGGCACCAGCAAGGCCGCCAGCGCCGCGGCATCGGCCACTGCCGAACCCGAGAGAGAAGCCAACAGGCAGGACGCGATGATCGCCACATAACCCAGACCGCCACGCTTGTGTCCCACCAGCGCCATGGCGATGTTGACGATACGTTTGGACAGGCCGCCGGCGTTCATCACTTCGCCGGCCAGCATGAAGAACGGCACAGCCATCAACGGAAAACTGTCGGCACCATTAAGCAGGTTCTGGGCGATGATCTGTGCGTCAAACAGATCCAGGTAAAACATCAACGCCACACTGACCACCAGCAAAGCAAATGCAATGGGAATGCCCAACGCCATGCTGCCTATCAATGACCCAAGGAAAATAACCAGTGTCATGGGCGGGTACTCTTGATGGGGTTGTGGGCGCTCGCCTCGGCGGCGTCGTTGTCCTTGACCATGACCATTTCGTCATCCCTGAGCTTGCCGAACAGCGCCAGGTAGAGTTCGTAGACCAGGATGGCGGCGGCGCTGGCGCCGAACACCAGGCCGGCGGCGTAGAACAGCGCCATCGACAACCCCGAGGCCGGCGCGACCACATCCACGTTGATCACTGCCTGCTGCCAACTGCCGCTGAAAATCAACCAGCAGATGTACAGCATCAACAGGTGCCCGATCACCAGGCAGAGGCGCTTACCGGCCGGAGGCAGGCGTTTGACCAGACTGTCGAGCCCCAGATGGGCACGGTCCTTGAGCGCCACCAGGGCGCCGAGAAAAATCATCCAGACGAAGAACCAGCGCGACAGCTCCTCCGAAACGCTGATGCCTGAGTTGAAGGCATAACGCAGCACCACATTGCCGAACACCAGCACGATCATTGCGACCATGCACAGCACAATCAGCAGTTTGAGCAGTTTGAAATACAGATCGACGACCTTTGTCATCTTGAAGACCTCCCGGACTTGTCGAGCGCCGGCATCCAGCAACCGGCGTGATAGGACCGCAACGATGGGCGGGAAGCTATCGGGTCAGGACACCGCGGCTGAGCGTTGTTCCGGGTCCGGAGCAACGAAGCGAGGGATAGGGGCTGAGCGCTTGCAGACGGGTACGCATGGGGGTTCCTCGATTTTTTATTATGGTCTTGGTCATGCTGAGCAAGAGGTGTTGCGCCTAAAATGTACCAACCGGTTAGTTCGGTCAATCACCTTGGCAGAGGACACACACAAAGCGTGCGATTATCGGCTAAGCGTGTGAGCCGGCTTATCCGATATTTTTCCTGTTCGACACACACTGCCCAAGTGCGGTTTTTATTTATCAACAAACAACTTTATTTATGAACCAGTCCGCTACAAAACTGTTCAATCCCACTGATCTGAAAAACCAATAATAAAATTGAACCTTATTTAACTTCCGAACTTTAGCGACGAGCAGCCAACTCGATAACACATCCAACCTCGACAACAAACAGGCGTCATTTCAATGACAAACACCCAAACCCCTTTATATAAAGCGACGCCAAAAATAAGGCTTCGATGATCTTTGCGTGATTAAGCCGTCGTCACGAGAACGCAAACAATCACTAAAAATCCTTAGTATTCAGGCAATTACAAATTATTTACTTCAAACAATAAACCAACTTCTTAACCTTCCGCCAACCCTTCATCGTCAGAACAACGAAATACCCTCCAAATAAAACTTTGCGCTCGCGCTCTTTGGTGTTATTACTTCGCCGCTCCAAACTGCAATAGGCCATTACGCAACTTTTCGCGTGCGTAACCCGCCTGCCTGTTATTGGATCCCACTTAATTTAACTCGCTTGTTTACTCAAACGCATGATCGCGCTTGGGCGAACGGCTGTGCGGCGCAGCAAACTGCGCGAGGAAGGGCGTCATCGCTACTCATCAGTCACGGATCAGGATTCTGTCGATCTTCGGTACCCGTCCGGAAGCCATCAAGATGGCACCTTTGGTCAAGGCCCTCGCCGCCGAACCGGGCATAGAGTCGCTGATCTGTGTCACCGGCCAGCATCAAAGCATGCTTGAACAGGTTCTGGCTCTGTTCGATCTCAAGACCGATTTCACCCTTAACGTGATGACGCCGCACCAGACGCTCAACTCGCTGACCGCTGCGTTGTACGGCGCGATCGACCCGGTACTGGAACAGACCCGGCCGGATCGGGTACTGGTCCATGGCGACACCACCTCGGCCATGGTGGCGTCGATGGCGTCCTTTCATCGACGTATTCCCGTGGGCCATGTGGAAGCCGGGCTGCGCACTGGCGACATCTACAGTCCCTGGCCGGAAGAAATGAACCGTCGGTGCATCGACCTCAGCGCCGACCTGCTGTTTGCCCCTACCGCCCAATCTCGCGATAACCTGCTGGACGAACGTCTGCAAGGCCGCTGCCTGGTGACCGGCAATACCGTCATCGATGCGTTGCAGATGACCGCCCGGCGCATCGAGCAGGATGCCCAACTGCGCCAAGCACTGGACCAACAGTTCCCCTTCCTGAAAACCGGACGCAAGCTGCTGCTGGTCACCGGCCACCGCCGAGAGAACTTTGGCGATGGCTTCCTGGACATCTGCAAGGCCTTGCGTCACCTGGCTCAGCGCCCCGACATCCAGATCGTCTACCCGGTGCACCTCAATCCCAGCGTACTGGGCCCGGTGACTGAACAACTGGGTGACCTGCTCAACGTGCACCTGATCAAGCCCCTGGATTACCTGGCGTTCGTGCGCCTGATGCAACACGCCCATGTCATCCTCACCGACTCCGGTGGTGTACAGGAAGAAGCGCCGTCCCTGGGCAAACCGGTGCTGGTGATGCGCGACGTCACCGAACGCCCCGAAGCCGTAGCTGCGGGCACGGTGCGCCTGGTCGGCACCTCCCCGGCCTCGATCATTGCCGGCGTGGACGCACTGTTCGACGACAAGGCCTTGTGGCGCCGCGCGTCACAGGCAGCCAACCCCTATGGTGATGGCAAGGCCAGCCAGCGCATCGTCGATACCTTGATGGGGCGCCCGGTGGACGAATTTCTCGTGGGCCAGTCGCAATTCCTCCAAGGCTGGGCTCACCCAACGCTGTCCGCGCCACGCCAGTTGCTCGCCTCCTAATCGCTGCTCCCCCCTTATCAGATCGAGATTTACCTGAATGAAGCCTACCGTTGCCCTTTCTACGGGTGCGCTCAGCGCCCTTGCCTGTGGCCTGAGCCTGCTCGCGCTCATGCCAACCTTTGCCTTGGCTGCCGATAGCCCGCTCACCCAGGCAATCCATCGGCTCAACGCCGATACCCGCCAGGAGCGCGAAATCCGCTTAAGCGACCTGGGCATCAGTGCGCCGATCCTGCTGGGCGCCAGCGATTCTCGACGGGAACTGTATCTACCGGTGCCGGCCGGGGTTGCCCTCAATGAGGCGACCCTGCAACTGGACGCCAGTTATCTCAATGGCGAAGGAGGCCGCAACACCCTGCTGCTGTCGCTCGATGGCTATCCGGTGCGCGCCGAAGGACTCAGCGAGCCTCAGGGCAGTGCCAGCGCCACGCTGGGCGTTGACAAGGCCTCGCGCGACAACGGACTGGTGCGGCTGGGCATTGCCTGGTCTTCAGTGGTCTCCCGGCCGTTGTGCGAAGACGACCGGGTCATCGGCAACGTTCTGCGGATCCAGCCCGACACACGCTTGAACTACAGCTTCGACGCCCGCCAACTGCAGGATGTCGGCGCCGCCTGGACGGCATTGCCTGCGCAACCCGGGATCCTGGTCGCACCCGGTTCGTTGTCCGCCGACAGCTACGACGCGGCTTGGCGATTGGGCGTGGCTCTGGAGCGAATGGGCAAGCACAGCCGCATCGTGCCGTTCCCTGCCGTACAAGACAGTGTGGATCTGAGCGCTCTGCGCATCCCGGCCGAACTGTTGAGCCTCCCCGCCTTCGCCAGCCTCAACGCGAAGGGCCAGCATCGCCTGGCCAACCCGGCTGAGATCGGCGCACTGCTGATGCTGGGGCAAACCCCGAACGTACAGGCCGACCTGGCCATCAACGACCCGCAACTGCTCCAGGCCATCAATCAGTCCCTGGATGCTCTGCAGGGTCAGATCCAGAGCGTCGACCCAACCGCGGCCAGTGCCTTGA
This sequence comes from Pseudomonas sp. NFACC39-1, assembly GCF_900110355.1. NCBI lineage: Bacteria > Pseudomonadati > Pseudomonadota > Gammaproteobacteria > Pseudomonadales > Pseudomonadaceae > Pseudomonas > Pseudomonas sp. NFACC39-1. The sequence continues at coordinate 17,704 of NZ_FODL01000006.1, forward strand.
CCCAATGGCGCGAACAACACGTCAACGCAGCCACGGCCGGCGCCGGTCCTGACGATGTGCGCCTGGCGCTGCTGGGCACGCGCCCGGTCCTGATGATCGCCCCGCACGCCACCGGCAAAGCCCTGTCGTTGCTCGGTTCAGCGTGGAACAAACTGGCGCGCAGCCGGCAGTTGACCGTCAGCGAAGCGCAAACACCTTTGAGCAACGATGGCCGCGTGGCCCTGTCGCGACTGGGCGGCGCACCCGGCACCTATGACGTGGCCTCCCGATTCGACTGGAGCACTTCGTTCCCCTTGGGCAGCGTGGCGTATGACGGTCGCTTGCCGGTGACAGCCGTGGTGGATCTATCCGCGGCACCGGGAGCTTCACACACCCCGCCCGTGGCCTCGCTGTTTTTCAACGATTTCCTGATCGGTGCCCAGCAGTTGACCACCGATGGTCAATCACAACGTATCCAGGCCCATATCCCCAGCTATGCCCTGGGTTCAAAAAACGTATTGCGCGTCTCGTTCCAGCGCCAGCCTGTCAGCGATCGCTGCCTGGAAACACCCCAGGCGTTCCCGGTAGCGGTGCTGCCGAGCAGCCATATCGTGCTGGAAAAAATTGCCCCGGACGACGGTTTCTCCGGCATGGCCGCGCGCTTCGCCGTGACTACCCAGATCCTCGTTCCCCAGGCATACCTCGACCAACCGACCACCAGTCTGGCCCGGGTGATCTCGGTGGCCGATGCCGCCGGTGTTTCACCGTTGCGCGCGCAGTTGAACGTCAGCGCCGATCCCAAAGCCGTGGTCAGCCCGGACAAAGCCTTCCTGGCCTTCGAATTGCCGCTTGAGGACAGCAAGGAATCGGTCCTGGTCGATGAACAGGGGCGCCTGCGCATCAACCATGCAGATCAGTTACTGCTGGATGTGCAGCCGCTCAACCAACTGGCTTCGCTACAAGTGGTGCAAGCCTCGGGACAGCATGGCCTGGTGTATCGGACCCTGGGCAGTCAAGCGCCCGACTTCGCCCAGCCGATTGTGCTGACCCGTGGCGATGTGGCGATTCTCGGCGACAGCGGCGCGGTGACGATCATCGACAGCAAAGACCCCAGTGGCAGTCGGTTGATCGGCCGTGAAGAACCCAAAGGGCTGGATGCCTGGCGTAAACCTTCGCTGCTCTGGCTGATCCCTGGCGCTCTCGTGTTGTTCCTCCTCCTGTTGCTGGCTGGCCGTAGCGCCCGTCGCAATCGCCAGTAACGGTAACCTTCGATGACCTCGCTTTATTGGCCCTATTGGCTGGCCCACTACTACAACTATCTGGAAACCGCGACCATCGTCGTCGCGGTGGCGATCCTGATCTCCAGCCTGGACGACCTGATCATTGACCTGTGGTACTGGTCTCGCCGCCTGTACCGCAAGCTCACCGCGGACCGCAAATACCGGTCGCTCACCGTCGACCAACTGCTGGCCCGGGACGAACAGCCCCTGGCGATCATGGTGCCGGCCTGGCTGGAATACGACGTCATCGCACCGATGATCGAGAACATGGTCTCGACGCTCGATTACCAGAACTACGTGGTCTTCGTCGGCACCTATGTCAACGACCAGCGCACCATCGACGAAGTCGAGCGGATGCGCCGGCGCTACAAGCAACTGCACCGCGTGGAAGTGCCCCATGCCGGACCGACCTGCAAGGCTGACTGCCTGAACTGGGTGATCCAGGCGATCTTCCTGCACGAGAAAACCCATGGCATGACCTTCGCCGGTGTCGTTTTGCACGACAGCGAAGACGTGCTGCACCCGCTGGAACTGCGTTTGTTCAACTACCTGCTGCCGCGCAAGGACATGATCCAGTTGCCGGTGGTGTCGTTGGAGCGCAACTGGTACGAATGGGTGGCCGGGGTCTATATGGACGAATTCGCTGAATGGCACGGCAAGGACCTGGTGGTGCGTGAAAGCATGACCGACACCGTGCCCTCGGCTGGCGTCGGCACCTGTTTCTCCCATCGCGCGCTGCGGGTGCTGGCCGGCACCACCGAAAACCAGCCATTCAACACCGACAGCCTCACCGAGGACTACGACGTCGGCGCGCGGCTGGCCAAGGTCGGCATGAATGCGATCTTCGTGCGTTTCCCGGTGCAGTTTCGGGTGCTGCGCAAATCCTGGTTCCGCAAGCCCTACGAATCGACCCTGACGATGCCACTGTGCGTGCGCGAGTTCTTCCCGGATACCTTCCGCACGGCGTTCCGGCAAAAAGCCCGCTGGACCCTGGGCATCGGCCTGCAAGGCTGGGAACAAATGGGCTGGAACGGCTCGCTGGCCAACCGCTACCTGCTATTTCGCGACCGCAAGGGCGTGGTGACGGCGTTCGTCAGCATCATCGCCTACGTGATTCTGGTGCAACTGCTGGGCCTGATCATTCTGCGCAACAGCGGCTGGTGGGACGTCACCTTCCCGACGCCCTTTGAAACCAACGACCTGATCAAATACCTGCTGGTGGCCAACGGCATTGCCCTGCTCTGGCGGATCCTGCACCGGTGTTACTTCACCACTGTGCTGTACGGCTGGCAGCATGGCTTGCTGTCGATCCCGCGCATGCTGGTAGGCAACTTCGTCAACTTCATGGCCGCGTCCAGGGCCTGGCGGATGTTCCTGGTGGGCAAGGTGATGAATCGCAAACTGGTCTGGGACAAGACCATGCACGACTTCCCTTCCACCGACCTGGTGGCCATCGCACCACGCCGTCTGGGCAGTGTGTTGCTGTCCTGGCAGGCCATTACCGACACCCACTTGCAAAGCGCCCTGGACCAACAACAATCGCGCAACATGCCGCTGGGGCGCATTTTGCTCAATAACGGCTGGCTGGACGACGAAACCCTGGCCGAAGCCATCGCCTTCCAGAATGACCTGCCCCGGGTCTTCGACGTGGCGCAAAAAGCCGCCGCCTCAACGTCGTCACTGACTGGCGAATTTGCTCTGCGCTGGCGGGTAATACCTCTGGGCCGCAACGCTGACGGCTGCGAACAGATCGCCGTGGCCAACCCCCTGCCCGACGAAGGCCTGCAACAGATCAGCATTGAGCTGGGCAGCGAGCCGGTGCAGTTGATCGCCCGGGAAAGTGAAATTCTCGCGCTGTTGCGCCAGTTGCCGGAACGCAACGGCCACGCCGTACCCAATGCCAGTGCACCGCTGCTGGGTGACTTGCTGATCGAAATGGGCCTGCTTGATCGCGATCAGTTCAGCCGCGCCATGTTGCAGTATCAACCGCAGCACCACGGTCGGATCGGCGATTACCTGGTCGACAGCGGCGTGCTGCCTCGGGCCACTATCGAACAGGTGGCGGCGCGTCAGCACAGCGTCTACCCCATGGAGCTTCCGGCATGAACCGCGCCCTTTTGACCCTATTGGCCACGGGGCTGGGCCTGATACCAGCCCTGGCGACTGCCGAAACGTTGCCGCTGCCGTTGTCCGGCCCGGCCTACACCGCCGCCAACCAAGCCTACAGCGCCTACGAGCGCAAGGACTATGACCTGGCCATCGCCAAAGCGCGCGAGGCCCTGCGCCTGCGTGCCGACGTGACGCGTCTGCACACCCTGATCGCCATGGCCGAACGAGACAAGAAACTGCGCGACCAGCCCCGCGTCGCTAGGTCATCGCGCGCCGCTCCTGCGGCACCGGGTTTCGTGGCCGCCTCCCAGGCCTACAAGGCTTACGATCAAGAACAGTTCGTTTTGGCCGCGCAAGCGGCTCGTAACGCCATCGCCCAGGCACCCCGGCGCCGGGAGTATCGGTTGTTGCTGATCGATGCCCTGCAGCGCCAGCATCTTCTGGTCGAAGCCGACCAGGCTGTGGGCGATGCGCTCGGGGTCTTCGCCCACGATGACGCGCTCCTGATGCGGCGCAAAGACATTCGCCGCCAACTCGCGGCGCCGCTGGCGGTCCAGGGCTACCGGGCCTTGCAGCAGGGCAACCGAACCCTGGCGCTGGAAAAGGCCCGCAAAGCCGTGGCCTGGGCGCCGGAAATCGCTGCCCACCAGCAACTGCTCGACAGTGCGTTGCTTGATGCCGATGATTCCGAGGCACCGATCCTGGAGTGCCAGGAAAGCGCCTTCGGCCTGACGTGCGCCACCCGGCCGGTCAACACCGATAAGCAGGCACCGGTCAGCGACTTGCAGCTTGCTTATGATTCGGTCCGCAGCGGCGATGACGAGACGGCCCACGCCGCGTTCCGCAGGGCCGACACCACTGAGCCCCTTAAGCCGGCGGCAGCCCAGGACGCCGCCTACAACGCCATGCGTGTCCATGAAGACGACGAAGCCGTGGCGTATTTCAAGCGCGTGATTGATGAGCAAAAAACGGCAGAAACGCCTATGTCCGCACAACAACTGTTCGATACCCGTCGCACCGTGGGTGACGTTTCGCGCAGGATGGGCCTGACCAGCACCACCAGTTATCGCGGCAACAGTTCCAGTGGCCTGAGCGCCGCGCCGAGCACTGGGAGCAGCGGCAGCCAAAGCAATGATTTGCTGCAAAACAGCACTGAGCTGTCCTGGCGCCCATTGGGCTATCGCAACGCGCGGTTTGTCGAGCTCTACGGGCGCGTCACCGACACCCTGTGGAGCAAGAACAGTGACTCGGACACCGGTGCAGACGCCCTGCAAGGCGCACTCGGTGTCCGGATCAAACCCTTCAGCTCCGTGAACATCATGGCCGCCTTTGAACGCACCTTCCCTCTCGGATCTTCCAATGTCGAGGGCGATTGGCTGGCGCGCCTGGGCTACGGTTCGAGTATCGGCACCGACCTGCGGGTCGATGCGCCCAGTTGGTGGACTTCGCAGCTGTATGCCGAAGTCGGTCGATACATCAACGACTCGCGCAATTACTTCAACAGCGAATGGCAAGTGGGACGCAGCTATGCCATCGGCGGCACCGGCTCGCGCTGGGTGACCTTCCCCCATGTCGTGGCGGCGATCGACTACGATTCGAAGATGAAGAGCGAATCCAACGGTGGCTTTTCGTCTGGAGACGCAGGAGGAATCGGGCTGGGAAACAACGTGCGTTATTGGTTCCGCGAAGACGCCTACAACGCCCCGCGCTCCTATGTGGATTTTTCCCTGCAGTACAGGGCCAGGGTGTTTGGCGAGGAACGCGCCAAAGGCGTGTTCGCTCGCTTGACCTACTCCTATTGAGGCCTTTGATCTGATGTGCAACTCCTGGAAGGCGCTCGCTTGAAAATCTTCGGCCATATCATCAGTCGCACGGCCGTGGCGGCACTCTCGCTGGCCACGGCCCTCGGCGCAGGCACAGGGACGTATTACATGATGAACCAAGAGGTTGCACCGGACATCGTTGGCATCGTCTGGCAGCCAGATAACCAGACCGTGGGAATCAAAGGCAACTGGGAAAAGCTGGGGGTGCGCGAGCTGCTGGTGCAATGGACGGTGGTGGACGATCAGGCCTTCGTGCCCGGCACCGGCCTGCCCAGCGTGCCGCTGCTGCCTGACTGGGCGCGCATCGCCAAGGCGCCCTGGGCTCAGGATGTCATCCTCGGGCTGGCCGGTCATTTCAGTGAAAACCGCTCCAGGGACAATATTGAGCAACTGGCCGCGGTGTCGGCGCGCATTGCCCGGTTGCCGACTCCGCTGCACGTGACCGGGTGGTATTTTCCGGCCGAGGTCGATCCCAGCTGGTCTCGCGCCAAGGAACTGCCCGCCCTGCTGGCCAAGCTGCCGCGGCCGTTGTGGATCAGTGTCTACGACGGCGCCAACATCGGCCCCGCCGCCACTGCCGACTGGCTCAAGCAATGGTTACCGGATGACATTGGCGTGTTCTTCCAGGACGGCGTCGGCGTCTACGCCCGCACCGCCCCGGTAGCCCGCAACTACGCCGACGCTTTGCGTGATCGGCTTGGCAAGAACCGTGTGCGGATCATCGTCGAAGCCTTCCGCCCTAAGTTCGGCGGCGGCTTTCGCTCAGCCACGGTTGCCGAACTCACACCACAATTGGCCGCCTATGCCGGCTATCCGCTGTACCTGTTCGACGGCCCACATTACCTGACGCCTGAGTGGGTGGAGCAGTTGGAGCAATCCTTGGCCAAGCCGTGATCATGCTTCGAGGCCTTCGCCCTGGCCTGGCCTGGCCACGGAGATTTGTATCGCTGTGTATATGAACTGCGGATGGATACGAAACCGCTGACTTCGAGCCTTGCCGACACACAACGTCGATACACCTGAGCGTTTAACTGTGATCACCGGACAGCAGCACACCCGCTGCCACTGGCTCACTCAATCAAGCGCAAGGAGAATCACCATGTTCAATTTCTCGAAAGTTTCGTCTCTGGCAATCGCCCTGGCACTGGTGGGCGGGCTCGGCCTGTCGAACGTCGCTTCGGCCACGGCCATGAGTGCAGCGACGCATGGTCAGGCTGCACAACTGCTGGTTGAAGGTGGCTCCGATCGCCTGAGCCAGAACCGCGTGGCTGAAGGTGGCTCCGATCGCCTGAGCCAGAACCGCGTGGCTGAAGGTGGCTCCGATCGCCTGAGCCAGAACCGCGTGGCTGAAGGTGGCTCCGATCGTCTGCTTCAGAACCGCGTGGCTGAGGGTGGCGCTGATCGTCTTCAGGAGCTGCGCGAACGCAACGCTTAAGGGTTGATAGTCATGCCGAGCGCGACGTGGTGCTCACACCAGGTACTGATTGAACCACTCAAGTGTGCGCCCCCACGCCAGCTCGGCAGCCGCTTCGTCATAGCGCGGGGTCGAATCGTTGTGGAAGCCATGGTTGACGCCCGGATAGATATAGGCCTGGTACGTCTTCTTCCCGGCCTTGAGCGCTGCTTCGTAAGCCGGCCAGCCTTCATTGATGCGGGTGTCGAGTTCGGCGTAGTGGATCAGCAGCGGTGCCTTGATTCGCGGCACGTCCTCAGGCTTGGGTCCACGTCCATAAAATGGCACCGCCGCGCCGAGCTCGGGATAGGCCACGGCAGCGGCATTGGCCACCCCGCCGCCGTAGCAGAAACCGGTGATGCCGACTTTTTTGCCGCCGATAGCCTCATGTTTCATCAGAAACTCAACGGCCGCGAAAAAATCGTTCATCAGCTTCTCGGGATCAACCTGCGCCTGCAGCTCGCGCCCCTTGTCATCGTTACCCGGATACCCGCCCACCGAGGTCAGGCCATCCGGCGCCAGTACCACGAAACCGGCCTTGGCCACGCGCCGGGCGACGTCTTCGATATAGGGGTTCAAGCCACGGTTCTCATGGGCAACCACCACACCGGGCAGCGGGCCGCTGGTCTTGGCTGGTCGAACCAGATAGCCGCGCACCTGACCGTGACCGTTGGGTGAGGGATAAGTGATGTACTGCGCCACGATGTCCGGGTCGGTGAAGTTCACCTGCATGGCCTGGGCATAGTTGGGGCTCAACGACGCCAGCAGTGCGCCGGCCGTCAGCCCGCCCACCGCAAACTGGCTGGCCCGCTCCAGGAAGATCCGTCGGGATATCTGACCGTGGGCGTAAAAGTCATAGAGTTCCAGCAGTTCGGGGGCAAAGTCCTTGGCGGTCAGGCGAGTCATGGTTTGATCCTCTTCGGGGATCGAAAAATCATAGACGAAAAAAAACGCCGCTCGGTGAGCGGCGTTTTTTATTCACCAGACTGCGTCCGGTTTACAGCGCCATGTCGGCCGCCGGGTTGCTTTGCGGGGCTGCGGCCGGCGCAGTCGGTGCAGGAGCGGTGCCCTGCTGGCCGATCGTCGGCGGCGTGTCCAACTGCAGGACTTCGCTGGTGTAAGCCCACTCCTGAGCCACACGCTCAGGGCTTTCGTTGAGCTTGGTGCCGTAGCTTGGCACGATCTGATGCAGCTTTTCCTGCCAGGCCGGGGAAGCGACCTTGTCCTTGAAGACCTTCTCAAGCACGGTCAGCATGATCGGCGCAGCGGTCGAGGCACCTGGCGAAGCACCCAGCAGAGCGGCAATGCTGCCGTCCTGGGACGCGACCACTTCGGTGCCCAGTTTCAGGACGCCGCCCTTCTCTTCGTCACGCTTGATGATCTGCACGCGCTGGCCGGCCTGCCACAAGCGCCAGTCTTGCTGTTTGGCGTCCGGGAAGTATTCCTTCAGGGCGTTGAAGCGATCTTCGTCCGACTGCATCAACTGGCCGGCCAGGTATTCCACCAGCGGGTACTGTTCGATACCGACCTTGGTCATCGGCCACACGTTGTGGGTCGTGGTGCTGGTCAACAGGTCAAAGTACGAACCGTTCTTCAGGAACTTGGTGGAGAAGGTGGCGAATGGGCCAAACAGAATGACGCGCTTGCCGTCGAGCACGCGGGTGTCCAGGTGCGGAACCGACATCGGCGGTGCGCCAACCGAAGCCTTGCCGTAGGCCTTGGCCAGGTGCATCTGGGCGATGGTCGGGTTCTCGGTCACCAGGAACGAGCCGCCTACCGGGAAGCCGGCGTATTCACGGGCTTCCGGGATGTCGGCTTCCTGCAGCAGGTGCAAGGCACCGCCGCCAGCGCCGATGAACACGAACTTGGCGTCGGTCTCGGTTTCGCTACCGTCCTTCAGGTTCTTGTACGACACGCGCCAGCTGCCGTCTTCGTTGCGGGTAATGTCCTGCACTTCGCTGGACAGCTTGAGGGAGAAGTTCGGCTTGGTTTGCAGGTGAGCCGCGAACTGACGGGTGATTTCGCCGAAATTCACGTCGGTGCCCAAGGGACTCCAGGTGGCCGCGACTTTCTGGGCTGGGTCACGCCCTTGCATCATCAACGGAACCCACTTGCTGATTTGCTCGCGATCTTCGGAGTACTGCATGCCAGCGAACAACGGGCTGGCCTGAAGGGCTTCATAGCGCTTCTTCAGGAACGCGATGTTGTCCTCGCCCCAGACAAAGCTCATGTGCGGCGTGGAGTTGATGAACGAGCGCGGGTTCTTCAGCACGCCGTTCTTGACCTGCCAGGCCCAGAACTGACGGGACACCTGGAAGGCTTCGTTGATCTCGATGGCCTTGACGATTTCGACGTTGCCATTCTTGTCTTCGGGCGTGTAGTTCAGCTCGGCCAGCGCGGAGTGGCCGGTACCGGCATTGTTCCAGCCGTTGGAGCTTTCTTCGGCAACACCGTCCAGGCGCTCGACCATTTCCATGGTCCAATCCGGTTCCAGCTCATTGAGCCAGACGCCGAGTGTCGAGCTCATGATGCCCCCGCCAATGAGCAGGACATCCACTTTTTTTGCCTCGGCGGCGTGCGTGGTCGCAAGACCCATCGCCATCGCCAGGCCCAGCAGCGCCGTGTGTGTTTTCTTCAACATGTGTGTATCCCTAGGGTAGAACGCCATTCCGCCCACCAGCCCTGCAATGATAGACCACGCCATGGCCTGCATACGGCATCAAGGGGGTCGAGACGGGACTGGAGGAAGGACCTACAGGGGCCGAGAAACATCGGCCTCTTGTTTATGTCTCTCCGGCGCTGACTTCTTGTAGGTCTTGGCTTCAGCTGGGTGAGGGACACTGCAAAACGCTTGTAATCGGGCCTGACGTGGCCGTGCCCGATTGTCGCAGCGGGGGGAGTTTACAGAATGAACTAAACAGACCGAAGCCCCTTTTTTCACTCAAGGCATAAACACCGACCAAATGAAGGCTTTTTGATAGCGCACTGGCTGAAAAATGTGGGAGCGGGCTTGCTCGCGAAAGCGCTGGATCAGCCTGCATCCACATTGGATGTGCCGCCTTCGCGAGCAAGCCCGCCCACAGGGGACTTGTGGTGAATGCCGATGAGTTGACCTGAATCTCTGCATTCGCTACCCGAGCAACTGACTCAACACCGCCCGCAACTTGCCGGGCTTGACCGGTTTGTTGAGCAGTGGCGCATTGAGTTTGCGCAAGGCGCGGCGGCACTGGTCGCTGCGATCGGCGGTGATGATCACCGCCGGTATCGTTTGCTGGAAATGTTCGCGCAGGTGTTTGACCACTTCGCACCCGACCACGCCATGATCCAGGTGGAAATCCGCCAGGATCAGCTCCGGCGCGCGGCCTTGCAGCACGTCAAAGGCACCCGCCTCGTCCGTGGCGACCAGCACCTCGCATCCCCACTGGCTCAGCAGCGCGGCCATGCTTTGCAAAATGCTCAGCTCATTGTCGATCACCAAAAGCCGGCGCCCAGGCAACGGATTTCCGGCGACCGCCTGTACGGGTATCCGGGGCATGGGAGGCGGTCTTTCAATCGACAATGGCACCTCAATGCTGAATACCGATCCGCGCCCCGGTCGGGAACGCACCTGGACCCGATAACCGAGGATATGGGCGATACGCTCGACAATCGCCAGCCCCAGGCCGACGCCCTTGCGGTCCGCCGCGCGGCCCACATCCAACTGGTTGAACTCCAGGAAGATCGACTCCAGGCAGTCGGCGGCAATGCCGCGCCCGGTGTCCCAGACCTCCAGGCTCAAGCGCTCGCCCCGACGCCGCGCGGCCAACAGGATGCCGCCCTGGGCGGTGTAACGACAGGCATTGCTGAGCAGGTTGCGCAGGATCCGGGTCATCAGCCGCAGGTCGGTCATCACCGCTTCGTCGCCGAAGCGTACCCGTAGCTCCAACCCGGCAGCGCCAGCCACCGATTGAAATTCCGAAGCCAGCGGTGCGAGCAGCTCATCCAGCCGATAGGGTGCCAGGTCCGGCTTGACCGCAGCCTGGTCCAGCCGGGAAATGTCCAGCAGGTCGGTGAGCAAGTCCTCCGCACCTTCGAGCGCCTGATGGGTACGCTCCACCAGCACCTGCTCGGAGGTGGGCAGCGTGCGCTCGCGCAATGTGGCGATCAGCAGGCGTGCGGCGTTGAGCGGTTGCAGCAGGTCATGACTGGCGGCAGCCAGGTATTTGTCTTTGCTGCGATTGGCCGCCTGCGCAGCGTCCCGGGCGTCGCGCAGTTGTTGCTCGATCAGCTCACGTTGGGCGATCTGTTGCTGCAGGTTATGGTTGGCCTCCAGCAGCGCGTCGGTGCGTTCGGCTACCCGCTGCTCCAACTGGTCATTGAGCTGTTGCAAGTGTTGCCGGGCCTGTTCCAGCTCATCGAGGCGCGCGGCCAGTTCCGGGTAGTGGCTCTTGCGCGTAGAGTGATTGCCCAGTCCCAGCAGCCCGGCCAGGGCTTTTTGCTGTTCGTCAGAGGGCTTCGCCATAGACGACCTCGACATCCCGCTGGCTCGACTCCCGAGGGTTGGTGAGAATGCACGGGTCATGCATCGCATGTTGCGACAGGAACGGAATATCCGAGGTACTCACCCCGTGCAGCCCCAGGGTTTCGTGAAAGCCGATGGTGCGTTTGAGGGCAATCAGGTGTTCCACCAGCCGGGTACGGATCTGCCGGTGATTGAGGCCACGGCAATCAATGCCCAGCGTCTGGGCAATCACCTTGAAACGGTCGGGCGCCGAGTTGTAGTTGAACGCCACCACATGCTCCACCAGCACCGCGTTGCACAAACCATGGGGCAAATCCAGGAAACCACCCAGGCTGTGGGACATCGCGTGCACCGCGCCGAGAATCGCATTGGAGAACGCCAGGCCGGCCTGCATGCTGCCCAGCATGATCTTTTCCCGCAGGGCGACATCCGCCGGGTTGGCGATCATCTGCACCAGGTTGCCGTTGATCAGGCGCATCGCCTCCAGCGCATGGGGGTCGGTGAGTGGGCCGTGGCCAGTGGAAACAAACGCCTCGATGGCATGCACCAGCGCATCGATGCCGGTGCAGGCAGACAGGAACGGGTCCATGCTCAGGGTCGTTTCCGGGTCGATCAGCGACACGTCCGGCACCGCCGCCTTGCTGACGATGGAAAACTTCATGCGCTCTTGCTGGTTGGAAATGATCACGAACTGCGACACGTCCGCCGAGGTGCCCGCGGTGGTGGGAATGAGGATCAGCGGTGGACTGGGCACCTGCAAGGTGTCCACGCCTTCGAATTCCAGGATATTGCGACCATGGGCCACGACGATGCCGATGCCTTTACCGCAATCCATCGGGCTGCCGCCACCGACCGCGACGATCACATCGCAGTGGTTTTCCCGGTACAGCTCGGCTCCGAGCATGACTTCTTCGACCCGGGGATTGGGTGAAACGGCACTGTAGATACAGTAATCGATGGCCTGGGCCTGGAGGCTGGCCTCGACGTCGGCGACCCAGCCTGCAGCGATCACGCCGGGATCGGTGACGATCAGCACCTTGCGTGCGCCGAACGTCTTGGCGTAATTGCCAACATTGTGCCGGCAACCGGCGCCAAACATGATTTCAGGTGAAACGAACTTGCGCAGCGGACTGAGACTCTGGCTCATCGGTAAGCCTGTTCTTATTGTTTCGGGAATACCCTGAGCCTAAAGCATCCCACCGTGATTGCAATCAGACCAAATGGGTAGCCCGGCCTGAACCTCTCAGACCGGGCCAGCGCTCATCGGTTGGCGAAGTACATCGTCACTTCAAAGCCTATACGCAGGTCGGTGTACGCGGGTTTAGTCCACATGGGTCTTTCCTCTTCTTGTACCGGGCCATTCCGGCAAAGTCATTAATGCACAGGACGCCCGAGGCTCGAATGCTACTTTCGAAGCGGTGGGCGGGGTGCGTTGGTACTACTGGAGAAGCGAGCACTTGTGGCGAGGGAGCTGCTCCCGCTGGGGTGCGCGGTAGGAGCTGTCGAGCGGAGCGAGGCTGCGATCTTTCCCCAGACACTTGAGTCTTAAGCGGAACATCAAAAGATCGCAGGCTTCGCCAGCTCCTACAGGGCCTGTGCCGCCGCTTTCGCGAGCAAGCCCGCTCCCACAGGTTCTGCAGTGTTGCTAAATCAGAAGAACCCCAACGGATTGATGTCGTAGCTCACCAGCAGGTTCTTGGTCTGTTGGTAGTGGTCGAGCATCATCTTGTGGTTCTCCCGGCCGACGCCGGACTTCTTGTAGCCACCGAACGCGGCGTGGGCCGGGTACAGGTGGTAGCAGTTGGTCCACACACGCCCGGCCTTGATCGCCCGGCCCATGCGGTAGGCACGGTTGATATCGCGGGTCCACAGGCCGGCACCGAGGCCGAACTCGCTGTCATTGGCAATTGCCAGGGCTTCGGCTTCGTCCTTGAAGGTGGTGATACCGACTACCGGGCCGAAAATCTCTTCCTGGAACACGCGCATCTTGTTGTGGCCCTTGAGCAGGGTCGGCTGGATGTAATAACCACTCGCCAAGTCGCCCTCAAGGCGCTCTGCCGCACCGCCGGTGAGCAGCTCTGCCCCTTCTTGCCGGGCAATCTCCAGGTACGAAAGGATCTTGTCGTATTGCTGCTCGGAGGCCTGGGCGCCCACCATCGTGTCGGTGTCCAGCGGGTCGCCGCGCTTGATTTTGGCGATCTTCTTCATGACTTCGACCATGAACGGTTCATAGATCGACTCCTGCACCAGGGCCCGCGATGGGCAAGTGCAAACTTCACCCTGGTTGAAGAACGCCAGCACCAGGCCTTCGGCAGCCTTCTCAATGAAAGCCGGCTCGGCCTGCATGATGTCTTCGAAGAAGATGTTTGGCGACTTGCCGCCCAGCTCCACGGTGGACGGGATGATGTTCTCGGCGGCGCATTTCATGATGTGCGAGCCGATCGGGGTAGAACCGGTGAAGGCGATCTTGGCGATGCGCTTGCTGGTGGCCAGGGCCTCACCGGCTTCGCGTCCGAAACCATGGACGATGTTCAACACACCGGCCGGCAGCAGGTCGGCAATCAGTTCGACAAAAATCATGATCGACAGCGGCGTCTGCTCCGCCGGCTTGAGCACGATGCAGTTACCAGCGGCCAGGGCCGGGGCGAGTTTCCAGGCGGCCATCAACAGTGGAAAGTTCCACGGAATGATCTGCCCGACCACGCCCAGCGGCTCGTGGAAATGATAGGCGGTGGTCAGCTCATTGATCTCGGCTGCCCCACCCTCCTGGGCGCGGATGCAGCCGGCGAAATAACGGAAGTGGTCGGCCGACAGCGGCACGTCGGCGTTGAGGGTTTCGCGCACGGCCTTGCCGTTGTCCCAGGTCTCGCTGACGGCAAGGATTTCCAGGTTCTGTTCAATACGATCAGCGATCTTCAGCAGCACCAGGGAGCGGTCCTGGGCCGAGGTCTTGCCCCAAGCATCGGCTGCGGCATGGGCCGCATCCAGGGCTTTGTCAATGTCGGCGGCGCTGGAGCGCGGAAACTGTGCGATGACCTCGCCGTTGACCGGGGACGTATTGGTGAAGTACTCGCCATTGATCGGCGCGACAAATTCACCGCCGATGAAATTGCCATAACGCGGTTTGAAGGTAACGACGGCGCCTGGGGTTCCGGGTTGTGCATAGATCATGATGGGCCTCTGCCTGGTCGATGCCTGTCACGGGACAGGCGATAGACCGATGGTAGACAGCCCCGCCTGCCGGACGAATGCGTCGTTGGCAGGGGGGCTCTCGTTATTTGGTCGTAGATTTTCAGGGTGCTGCACTCGACAGCCCCCGTAGGAGCTGTCGAGTGCAACGAGGCTGCGATCTTTCCACAGACACTCGAATCTCAAGCGAAAGATCAAAAGATCAAAAGATCAAAAGATCAAAAGATCAAAAGATCGCAGGCTTCGCCAGCTCCTACAGAGCCGAGCGGGATCAAGCTTTCGGCACGCTTCAGCGCTTGGCCACCAGATCCTTCGGCAACTTGAAGGTCCAGAGCATCCCGCCCTGGTTGAAGTCCTTCACGCGCTTGGCCACTTCGCCGCCCCACAACGGCACCGCGCCGCCCCAGCCCGAGAGCACGGAAACGTATTGCTCGCCGTCCATCTCCCAGGTGATGGGCGAACCGAGCACGCCGGAGCCGGTCTGGAATTCCCAGACCTTTTCCCCGGTCTTGGCGTTGAAGGCCTGCAGGAAACCTTCAGGCGTGCCGGTAAACACCAGGTTGCCCTTGGTGGTCAGCACCCCGCCCCACAGCGGCGCGTAATTTTTGTGGCGCCAGACTTCCTTGCCGGTCTTGGGGTCGATGGCCCGCAGCACCCCGATGTAGTCCTCGTTCAGCGGCTTGATGGTGAAACCGGCCCCCAGGAACGCCGCGCCCTTCTTATAGGCGATGCCTTCGTTCCAGATGTCCATGCCCCACTCGTTGGACGGCACGTAGAACAACCCGGTGTCCTGGTTGTAGGCCATGGGCATCCAGTTCTTCGCCCCGAGGAAGGCCGGTGCGACAAACACCGAGCCGCCCTTGGCTTCGCTGCCCGGCGCGCCCGGACGACCGGCCTCGTTGTAGATCGGCCGCCCGTCCTTGTCCAGGCCACTGGCCCAAGTGATCTTGTCGACAAACGGGAAGCCACGGATGAACTTGCCATTGGTGCGATCGAGCACATAGAAAAAGCCGTTTCGGTCGGCAGTGGCCGCAGCTTTGATGTCCTTGCCGCCTTCCTTGTAATTGAAGGAGATCAGCTCGTTGACGCCGTCATAGTCCCAACCATCGTGTGGCGTGCTCTGGAAGTGCCATTTGATGGTGCCATCGTCCGGGTTCAGGGCCAGACGCGATGAGGAATAGAGGTTATCGCCAGGGCGCAAGTGGGAGTTCCACGGTGCCGGGTTGCCGGTGCCGAACAGCAGCAGATTGGTTTCCGGGTCGTAGTAGCCGCCCAGCCAGGGCGCGGCACCACCGGTTTTCCAGAGATCCCCCGGCCAGGTCTTGCCGGCTTCGCCACCGGAAATGCCGTTCTCGATGGCCTTGCCGTCCTTGTAGACGTAGCCCATGTGCCCTTCCACGGTCGGGCGGGTCCACAGCAGCTCGCCGTTTTTCGGATCGTAGGCGCTGATCTTGCCCACCACGCCAAACTCACCGCCCGCCACGCCGGTAATCAGCTTGCCATTGACGATCATGGGCGCGGCGCTGATGGAATAACCTTCCTTGTGGTCAGCGACCTTCTTGCTCCACACCACCTTGCCGGTGTCCTTGTTCAGGGCCACCAGCTTGGCGTCCAGAGTGCCGAAATACACCAGATCGCCATACAGCGCCACGCCACGGTTGATCACGTCGCAGCAAGGGCGGATGTCATCGGGCAGGCGCGCGTCGTACTGCCAGAGTTTCTTGCCGGTGCGTGCATCCACCGCGAACACCCGCGAGTAGGAACCGGTGAGGTACATCACCCCATCCTTGATCATCGGCTGGGCCTGCTGGCCGCGCTGCTTTTCACCGCCGAAGGAGAACGCCCAGACCGGCCGCAGATCCTTGACGTTGTCGGTGTTGAGGGTCGCCAGTGGACTGTAGCGCTGGCCTTGGACGCCCAGACCGTTGGTCACGATCTGCTGCGGGTTTTTCGGGTCCTGGAGAATTTCCTGATCGGTCACGGCGGCCGAGGCCGAACCGGACAGCAGCATGGCACTGAGCAGCAGGCTCACGGCGAAGGGTTGGCGACGTGCGGGATGACTCATGACGGCTACCTCTGCGGTTATTGTTATACCCGGGAAATTTTCCCGGTCTGTCGCAGATTCTTGGCCCCGCAGCCTCTGGCAACAATTGCCCGCTGTGCTGAGTTTTCTAGTTCCTTGGTACAGGTGAGGGGGTGGTCGTGCCGGTGTCCACCGTCCTCGGAGGCATGCACCCACCTTTGTGGCGAGGGGATTTATCCCCGCTGGGGCGCGAAGCGGCGTTCTAGCATCGCTGAATATTGGGTGACTGAACTGGCTCAGGGGCTGCTGCGCAGCCCAGCGGGGATAAATCCCCTCGCCACAGGGTACGCCTTCAGTCAGGGTCGTGGGTATCCACCCGCCTCATCCCCGCACGTTCATACCGCGGATACAGATGGCTGACACTGCGAATCAGCTCGTACCGACTCAGGCTGATCCCGGCAAAACGCTGGGGAATGGGGCTGCGGATCATCTCGGCCATGTCGTCGCCACGGGCCGCGCCGTCGCGCATCAGTTGGTCGAGCCAGCCGAGGTAGTCGCGCATTTGCAAGAAAGGCCGGGCATCGCTCGCCACTGGACCATGGCCGGGTACGATCTGCTTCCACTCCAGGCTTTGCAGGGTGTCCAGGTCCTCGAGCCAGACCTCAAGCCCTGGGCTGTTCGGCGTGGTCAGGGCCCGTTCGTAGAACACCAGGTCACCGGCAAACAACACGCCGGTGGTTTCATCGAGGATCGCCAGGTCCGCCCCGGTGTGCCCGGCCAATGCCAGTAGACGCAACGAATGGTTGCCGACCTTCAGCGGCCCGGGAACCAGCACTTGGTTTGGTAACACCACTTCGGTGCCACGCATCCAGTCACCGACCAGCCGGTACATGTTCTCCGCCATGGCATCGCCCTGCTGGCGCAACAGGTCGGTGGTGCCCGCCAACGCGCCGATGGAGACGTCGCTGAAGGCCTGGTTGCCCAAGACATGGTCGGGGTGATGATGGGTCAGCAACACTTGGACCACCGGCTTATCGGTGGTCGCGGCAATCGCCTGGCGCAAGGCTTGCCCGTAGCGCCGGGACGGGCCGGTGTCGATGACCACCACGCCGGCCTCGGTGACAATGAAAGCAGTGTTGACGATGTTGCCGCCGTTGGCCTTGGCAAAATTGTCCGTGCTGCCTTCCAGCAGCCAGGTGCCTTCGGCGATCTGCCGGGGCTTGAGTGAATAGTCCGCTGCGGCCCATGTCGGCAGGCCCAGGCCGAGCCAGATCAGCAACAACCAACGCATGGCGCGCTCCTTGTGGTCAGGGGACCGTTGCCTCGAATTCATTGCCGCTGTTGTCACGCAACAACAGGCGGACCTGTCCGGGCCCTTGAATATCGAAGCTCAGGTTGGGGTTTTCACTGACGGCCGCAAAGAGCTCCAGGCGCGCCAGTACCTGGCCGTCGGCGTCCAGCAACTGCGCCTGATTGAGGTAAAACTCCGGGATGCCGCTGACCAGCCCATTGTCCATCGGGTGGGCCACTTGCAGGCGCAGGCGACTGTCTTCACCTCGGGGGTAACGGGCTCCCAGCACTTGGCCCAGGTGTTCTTCCCAGCCCGGCTGGGTGCGCACCACGCTTGGCGCGGTGCAGCCGCCACCGGCTGCGTCGATCAACGTCGAGCCGACGTGCCACAAGCCGTCACGGGTCTGCACGGCGGCGCGCAACGGCGTGGCCTGTTCGATACGAATGCGGATCGCCAGCCAGGGCAGCACCCGATCCCCCGGCTGGAAGTCGACAATTTTGGGCAGCGGGTTCAGTTCGGCCCAAACCAGCATGCGCACCACGTCGCCGGTGAACGCACGGGCATCGATTTGCAGCGGCACCTGGCGCGCATCTTCGGCAAAAGGTGGCGCCAGCAAGCGGACCCGCTCGTCGAAGACGAAGGGCGCCTCATTCAGCAGTTGTTTGTGATAGAAGGCCCACATCACCGAGGGCACCGGGTCCTTCCCGGTCTCGAGCGCTGTCGCCGTCAACGGCAGGCAGCACAACAGCAGACCCAACGCTCGCCAGTTCATCCCTGCGCTCCTATTGATACATCTCGGGCACTTCGTAACGCAGGCCGTAATGGGCGTAGATGGTTTTGATACTGCCGTCGCGAATCAACCCTTCCAGCGCTTCTTCTACCGCATAAGCCAACTGGCGGTTGCTCTCATGCACCGCCATGCCGATTTCCCAGCGTTGCTTGCCCATGTTCGGGTAAGCATTTTCGGCCAATGCCAGTTGCGGATCGGCCGCCTCATGCAGTTGCCAGTCGATCTCCCCGCGCATGGCCATGACCGCGTCGACCTCCCCGGCCCGCATGGCCTTGAACGCCTGGCCTACGCCGGGGAAGTGATGGGTCTTGGCGCTGAGCATGCCGTTGAACACCGAGGTCAGGTAGAACGACGGCACGCTGTCGACCTCGACGCCAATGGGGTGCTGCTGGAACACCGCGACACTGCCGACGCTTTCCAGCCGTCGTTGGTCGTACGCCACTTGCCAGCACTCTTGCTGATAAGGTCCGAACATGGCGACCTGAGCATTTTCCAGTTCACCGATGTCGTTGCGCTTTTGCACGTAGTCGCGGTCGTAGGGCACGCGCATCATCAGGTCGGCCAACTGCCGACCATGCAGCGCGCTGCTGCGCCAGATGTAATCACGCAGGTCGTCATCGAGCTTTTCGCCGGGCGGCGCCCAGATCAATCGCAGACGCACACCAAGGGCTTTGGCCAGGGCCTGGGCCAGCTCCACGTCCACGCCCCGGGGCTGGCCATGGTCTTCGAAGCTGTAGGGGGCGAAATCCTTGTACACCGCCACTTTCAGTTCGCCGGCGGCGATCATTTCGTCGTAGTTGCGCACCTGCGCCTGTACCGTCTGACCACACAGCAACAGGCTGCAAAATATCCACGCGAGCAGGCGCATGGCGATCACTCCTCGACGTGCACGCTGTCAAGATACGTGCGCACCGCCCACAAGGCTTCCTGGCTCAGGTAGTCGGCCATTTTCGGCATGTAGACCCGGCCATCACGCACCGCACCATGGCGCACGCGCTCGACGAACCACTCGTCGCCGACTTCGGCGGCGTCGAGCATGCGCAGGTCTGGGGCGATCCCGCCAGACTTGGCTTCCAGGCCATGGCAGGCCGCACAGTTCTGGTTGTAGGCCGAAGCGCCGATTTCCACGGCCCTGTCACGCTCGGGCGAACCCCGGTACGGGTTTTGCGCTGCCCAACCGTCCGCATCCAGCGGCAAGCCGGTGTCCTTGACCGGGGTCAGACCCTTGGTTTCCACCGCCTGGGGCACCACGTCGCCATGGGCCCATACGGAGCCTGCGCCGGTCAGCCCTATCAGCAATGCGGTAGCGATGATGGCGTTGCGTTTTGTTGTCATTGTTATGCCCTCTGGATTGCACGCAAGAGCTCCTTACAGAAGCCGTGCCGTCATCTTAGGAAGCACCTCGCCCCAGCCGAATGCTGCTTTGGTGGCCGCGATCTAGTTCCTTGGTAGCGGGTCATCCGGTGCGGTTCGCAAAGACAACCGGTTCGGGAAGTCTTCCCGGCAAGGGCGGGACTTTTTCCGTATCGGTACAGCCCTGGCGCGACCCAACCTAGTCAGGCCAAAACCTCACTGGGAAATCCCACCATGACAATAAAAACGCTACCTGCCCTCTCTTCCCTGACCGTTGCCTTGCTGCTGGCCGGCAGCCTGTCCCTGAGTCCGCAGGCGAACGCCGCCGTCACCTGGGAAGACATCGCCAACGATCACCTCACCACCCAGGATGTGCTGCAATACGGCATGGGCACCAACGCCCAGCGCTGGAGTCCGCTGGCCCAGGTCAATGACAAGAACGTGTTCAAGCTCACGCCGGCCTGGTCTTATTCATTCGGCGACGAAAAGCAGCGCGGTCAGGAGTCCCAGGCCATCGTCAGCGACGGCGTGGTCTACGTCACCGGCTCATATTCGCGAGTGTTCGCCCTCGACGCCAAGACCGGCAAACGCCTGTGGACCTACAGCCATCGGCTGCCGGACAACATTCGTCCGTGCTGCGATGTAGTCAATCGCGGCGCGGCCATCTACGGCGACAAGATCTATTTCGGCACGCTGGATGCGCGGGTGGTCGCGCTGAATAAAAACACCGGCAAAGTGGTGTGGAACAAGAAGTTCGGCGACCACGCGGCCGGCTACACCATGACCGGCGCCCCAGTGCTGATCAAGGACAAAACCAGCGGCAAGGTGCTGTTGATCCATGGCAGTTCCGGGGATGAGTTCGGCGTGGTCGGCCAGTTGTTCGCCCGGGACCCGGACACCGGTGAAGAGGTCTGGATGCGGCCTTTCGTCGAAGGCCACATGGGCCGTCTCAATGGCAAGGACAGCACGCCGACCGGCGATGTGAAAGCACCGTCCTGGCCCGATGACAAAACCACCGAGACCGGCAAGGTCGAGGCCTGGAGCCACGGCGGCGGCGCGCCTTGGCAGAGCGCCAGTTTCGACCCCGAAACCAACACTATCATCGTCGGCGCCGGCAACCCGGGGCCATGGAACACCTGGGCGCGCACCGCCAAGGATGGCAACCCGCAGGATTACGACAGCCTCTACACCTCCGGCCAGGTGGGCGTCGACCCAAGCACTGGCGAGGTGAAGTGGTTCTATCAACACACGCCCAACGATGCCTGGGATTTCTCCGGGAACAACGAGCTGGTGCTGTTCGACTACAAGGACAAGGACGGCAAGCTGGTCAAGGCCACCGCCCACGCCGACCGCAATGGTTTTTTCTACGTGGTGGATCGCAACAACGGCAAGCTGCAGAACGCCTTCCCTTTCGTCGACAACATCACCTGGGCCAGCCACATCGACCTGAAGACCGGCCGGCCGGTGGAAAATCCCGGCCAGCGGCCAGCCAAGCCACTGCCGGGCGAAACCAAGGGCAAACCGGTGGAAGTCTCGCCGCCCTTCCTCGGCGGCAAGAACTGGAACCCCATGGCCTACAGCCAGGACACCGGGTTGTTCTACGTCCCTGGCAACCAGTGGAAAGAGGAATACTGGACCGAAGAAGTGAACTACAAGAAAGGCTCGGCCTATCTGGGCATGGGCTTTCGCATCAAGCGCATGTATGACGATCACGTCGGCAGCTTGCGGGCGATGAACCCCACCACCGGCAAAGTGGTGTGGGAGCACAAGGAAGCCTTGCCGCTGTGGGCCGGGGTGCTCGCCACCCAGGGCAATCTGGTGTTCACCGGCACCGGCGACGGCTTCTTCAAGGCCTTCGACGCCAAGACCGGCAAGGAACTGTGGAAATTCCAGACCGGCAGCGGCATCGTCTCCCCGCCCATCACCTGGGAGCAGGACGGCGAGCAGTACATCGGCGTGACGGTCGGTTATGGCGGCGCCGTGCCGTTGTGGGGTGGCGACATGGCCGAGCTGACCAAACCCGTGGCCCAGGGCGGGTCGTTCTGGGTGTTCAAGATTCCAAGTTGGGATAACAAGGTGGCCCGCCAATAACCCTTGTGTGAGCGAGCCTGCTCGCGATAGCGGTGGTTTAGTTGGCAGTGATGTTGACTGTACCGACGGCTTCGCGAGCAAGCCCGCTCCCACAAGGGATCTGCGGCGGACACAGATTTTGTGTCCGACAACCATCAACTGTGGGAGCGAGCCTGCTCGCGACGGCGGTGGTTCAGTTGGCAGTGATGTTGACTGTGCCGACGGCTTCGCGAGCAAGCCCGCTCCCACAAGGGATCTGCGGCGGACACAGATTTTGTGTCCGACGACCATCAACTGTGGGAGCGGGCTTGCTCGCGAAAGCGATGGTTCAGTCAGCGGTGATGTTGAATGTCCCGCTGCTATCGCGAGCAAGCTCGCTCCCCCAGTCAACCGAGTTTACTGCCATGAGATTTCTCCCTCTGCTGCTTCTGCTCATCGGCGCCCATGCCAGCGCCGACGACCCCGACACGCCCCTGACCGTCAACGGCTGCATCATCGCCGAATCCAGCCAATGCCCCGGCGCCGATCTTCGCGGTGCCCGGCTGGCCAACCAGGACCTGCGCAAAATGAACCTCAGCGGTGCCGACCTGCGCGGCGCCGATCTGCGCCATGCCCGTCTGGACCTGGCCAATCTGGAGAAGGCCCGTCTGCAAGGCGCCAACCTGACCCGCGCCAGCCTGCAGCAAAGCAACCTGCGCCTGGCGGACTTCAGGGGGGCCACCCTCAAGGCAATCCAGGGTTGGGGCCTGTTCGCCCAAGGCGCGCAGTTCCAGAAAGCCGACCTGAGCGCCGCGTATCTTCAATTCGCCCGGCTGTCCGGAGCCCGAATGCACGAAACCAACCTGCAAGCCGCCGACCTGGAAATGGCCTGGCTGAGCAAGGCAGACCTCAAGGGCGCCGACCTGCGCGACGCCAACCTGCAGGAAGCCAAGCTTGGCGAAAGCAACTTGGAAGACGCCAACCTGAGCGGTTCACGCCAGCATTATGGGAATTTTCAGGATGCGAATATGCAAGGATGTACGGGCTGCCCGACGACTTGGGAGCATTGATACAGCGTCGGCCAGACACTCTTCCTGTGGCGAGGGGATTTATCCCCGCTGGGGTGCGAAGCAGCCCAATACCGCTCACTCAATGAGCCTGATACACCGAGATGTCAGGTTCTGGGGGCGCTTCGCACCCCAGCGGGGATAAATCCCCTCGCCACAAATGGGGCATTGCTCAGGATTCCGGGATTCACCCCGCCACCCGCACCACGCCCATGTCGATCCCCAAATGCACCAGTTCGGCATGGGAGCTGACCTGCAGCTTGCTCTTGAGCAGCGTCAAGTGATTGGACACGGTCTTGGCGCTGATGCACAGCTGTTCGGCAATGGTGCGCGCCGGGGTGCCCCTGGCGAGCATGACGAAGATCTCCAGCTCGCGCTGGGTCATGCATTGCAAGCGCGGGTCGGTGTTGTGCCGGGTGCTGGCGCAGGCCAACTGGGTGGCCAGGGATTGCTCGATGTAGGCATGGCCGGCCAACACCCGCCGCACGGCTTCCACCAGCACCTGGGGTGCCGAGTTCTTGGTCAGGTAGCCCGCAGCACCGGCGTCCAGCGCCTGGCGGACCAACGGCAGTTCATCGTGCATGCTGAAGAACAACACCCGCAGTTGCGGCAGGCGCTGGCGCAGGCGGCGGGTGGTTTCCAGCCCACTGATGCCGGGCAGGCCGAAGTCCATGATCACCAAGTGAGGCACCTGCTCCAGCACCTGACTCAACGCCTCCTCACCGGTGGCGGCTTCCCGCACTTGCAGGTCCGGCATCAGCGCCCGCAAAAGGCTGGCATAGCCCTGCCGAACCACCGCATGATCGTCCACCAACAAAATGTTCATCACGCCTCCAGGGGAATATTCAAGGCCAGCGCCCAACCGGCGCCGGGCTGGCTGATGACGCGCAGTTCGCCACCCAGGCTGCGGGCACGCTCGGCCATCGAGTGCAGGCCAACGCCCGCTCGATGGGGCCCGGTCGCTCCCCGGCCGTTGTCACGCACCAGCAACCGCAAGCGCCCGGCCCGATGCTGCAAGCGAATCCGCACCTGCGTGGCGCCGGCATGCCGGACGACATTGGTCAGCGCTTCTTGCAACAGGCGGTACAGATGGGTCTTGTTCGAGCCGGACAACGGCGGCAACGACGTGTTGATCCGTAACTGACAGGCGATGCCCTGGGTTTGTTGCCACTGAGCCACCAGCAGTTCGATGGCCTCGGACAGCGGCAGATGCTGCAGCACCACCGGATACAGGTCTTGCACCAGTGCACGGAATCCCTGCTGCAGGTGCTCGCAATGATCCTCAAGCTGGCTGACGGTCTGCTCCAGCTTCGGCGGCTGATCGATCACCAGCCGCAGCAAGCACGCCCGGGCGCGGATCCCCGCCACATATTGGCCCAGGTCGTCATGCAGGGTCCGGGCCAGGTGCGTGCGCTCCTGCTCCTGCACGGCCAGCAGCGCTTGGGTGAGCCGGGTGTTATCGGCCTGTGCCTGGGCCAGGGCAGCGGTCATGCGATTGAAATGCCCCGCCAGTTGCCGGGCCTCCGGGATAGCGTCAGCGGCCAGCCGCACCTGCAGATCGCCGGCAGAGACCTGACGCAGGGCCTGCAGCAATTCATCAAGCAATCCCATGCCCCGGCGCACCGCCCAACGGATCACCAGCAGGCTGACCAACAGCGCCAGCGCACAGACACCCAGCAGTTGCACCAGGGAATCGAGGATTTCTTCGATTTCGTCCCGAGGATCGACCGCGATCCAGGCCCGACGACCGTCGGGCAAATCCACCACCTCGGCAGCGGGATCGTCGGCCAGTAACCAGCGGTCAAACCAGGCGGACACCCCGCCCTCGATATTCACTGGGCGCATCTGCCCCGCCGCCAGCCAGTGAACCCGCACATGACGCAGACTGCCGGTCAGCCGCGACTGGAGACTGGTCGGGTTACGTTCGGCGGTTTCACTCAGGTAATGCACCACGGACTCGGCCGATTGCAGCTCGCGTTTCACATCGGCCGTGGCTTGATGCAGCAACAGGACCGCACAAGCCAGGGTGACCAAGGCGAAAAACGCCGTCACCCCGAGGTTGATTCGCCAGAGGGCTGACATGGTTAGCGCCCCGTTCTCTGGCCAACACATAACCTTTGTGGGAGCGGGCTTGCTCGCGAAAGCGGTGGATCAGTTTGCATTGATGTCGAGGGTGCTGCCGTCTTCGCGAGCAAGCCCGCTCCCACCATTGCGCCGCACAGCCTTGGTTGCGCTGACAATCGGTCAACGCCCACCAGACTCAAGATCAGCAACAACGGCAGCAGCAGGGCTTTGAGAATCCGCACGGTCTGTCCGCTCCTGATGAATGACGATGAATGGCATCCTAAAACCCCGGCGTCGACAACGGGTTACTACCTTGGTACTGGCCCGGCGGTACTTTCTGCATATTTCCCCCAGGACGCAGGCTTCCTATGCTGGCGCTACCCGCAAATGGAGGTGTTATGCGCCGGCTCGTCAGTTACGCCTTGATCCCTTTGCTCGCAGCAGTCGGCGCCGGGTTGCCGGTCGCCGTCCAGGCTGGTGACGCCGCGCCGCTGCAGGTGCGCATCGGCTACCTGGGGTATCGCCCCGACCCGGGGCCGCTGCTGTCCAACGTGATTGAAGAGCCTGCCGATGCCGGGCTGCGCGGGGCTGAACTGGCGATTATCGACAGCAACAGCACCGGGCGTTTTCTCAAGCACGATTACCGGCTGCAAAGCGCCAGCGTCGACAGCCCCGAAGCCTTGCTCCAGGCCGCCCGAGCGCAGCATGAGCAGGGCCTGCGGCTGTTTGTGGTCAACGCGCCGTCCGCCAGCCTGCGCCAGCTCAGTGCCGCCCTGCCCGACAGCCTGTTGTTCAACGCCGGCAGCGCCGACGACAGCCTGCGCAGCACCGATTGCCTGGGCAACGTGCTGCATAGCCTGCCCGACCGGGCGATGCTCGCCGATGCCCTGGTGCAGTTCAGCGTCGTACGCAAATGGCAGCGGGCCTTGCTGATTGTCGGCCAGACAACCCAAGACCAGGCTTACGCCGCGGCATTGCGCCGGGCCATGAAACGCTTCGGCATGAAACTTGTCGCCGAAAAGGCCTGGCAGTTCGACAACGACCAGCGCCGCAGCGCCCAAGCCGACATGCCTTTGTTCACCCAGACCGCCGAATACGACGTGGTGCTGGTGGCCGACGAGCGCGGCGACTTCGGCGAATACGTGCCCTACCAGACCTGGTATCCGCGTCCGGTGGCCGGCACGCAAGGCCTGACCCCCACCGCCTGGCACAAGACCGTGGAAACCTACGGCGCGGCGCAGCTGCAAAAACGCTTCGAAGCCTTGGCCGGGCGCTGGATGAATGATCGCGATTTCGCCGCCTGGATCGCCGTGCGCAGCATCGCCAGCGCCGTGAGCAAACTGCGCCAGAACGATCCATTTGCGATCCGCCAACTGGCGCTGAGCGAGCAATTGCCGCTGGACGGCTTCAAGGGCCGCAAGCTCAGTTACCGGCCATGGAACGGGCAACTGCGTCAGCCGATTCCTCTGGTTCAGCCACGAGCGCTGGTGAGCACCTCGCCCCAGGACGGTTTCCTGCACCCTACCAACGAAATGGACAGCCTGGGCTATGACCGACCCGAAGTGAGCTGTCGCTACCCCTGATCCCTTTCAGAACAACAATAAGGAAACCGCCATGTGCCGCTCGCTGTTGCAACCTGCCCTGCTTTGCCAGGCCCTCACCCTGGCGGCGACATTGCTCGTCGCCGGCCCCGCCGCCGCCAGCATCGCCTGGGTCTCCAATGAAAAAGACAACAGCCTGAGCCTGATCGACATGCAGAGCCTGGAGGTCATCGAGACCCTGGCGGTGGGTCAACGCCCCCGAGGCCTGTTGCTGTCCCACGACAACCGCTTGCTGTACATCTGCGCCAGCGATTCGGACCGGGTCCAGGTGATGGACGTCGCCACCCGCAAGATCATCAAGGAATTGCCCTCCGGCAAGGACCCGGAGCAGTTCGCCTTGCACCCCAATGACCGTTGGCTCTATGTCTCCAACGAGGACGATGCCCTGGTGACGGTGATCGACACCCAGACCTCCGAAGTGCTGGCCCAGATCGGCGTCGGCGTCGAGCCCGAAGGCATGGCCGTCAGCCCCGATGGCAAATGGGCGGTCAACACCAGTGAAACCACCAACATGCTGCACTGGATCGACACCAGCACCCAGACCTTGGCCGACAACACGCTGGTGGACCAGCGGCCGCGTTTCGTCGAATTCAGTCGCGACGGTTCGCAGCTCTGGGCCTCGGCGGAAATCGGCGGCACGCTGACAATTCTCGATGTCGCCAGTCGCCAGGTGCTCAAGACGCTGACGTTCCAGATCAAGGGCGTTCACCCCGACAAGGTACAGCCGGTGGGCATCAAGCTCAGCGCCGATGGCAAATTCGCCTTCGTCGCCCTGGGCCCGGCCAATCACGTGGCAGTGATCGATGCCAAGACCTTCGAAGTGCTGGATTACCTGCTGGTGGGGCGGCGTGTCTGGCAACTGGCATTCACTCCCGATCAACGCCAACTGCTGGCCACCAATGGCGTCAGCGGCGATGTTTCGGTGATCGACGTGCAGAGCCGCAAAGTGCTCAAGTCGGTGAAGGTCGGGCGTTATCCCTGGGGCGTAGTGGTGACGCCATGAACGCTCTGGAGGTCAGCGACCTGAGCTTCGCCTATGGCGCGCGCGAAGCCCTCAGGCAGGTGAGTTTCAGCCTCGCAGCGGGGCGCTTCGCCGCGTTGCTGGGACCCAACGGTGCTGGTAAATCGACACTGATTGCCTTGCTCACGCGCCTGTACGACGTGCAGCGCGGTGAAGTGCGCGTCGGTGGTCATTCGTTGCAGGCTTCGCCGCGGCCGGCCCTGCGCCAGTTGGGTGTGGTGTTCCAACAGAGCACCCTCGACCTGGATCTGAGCGTCGAGCAGAACCTGCGTTACCACGTCGCGCTACATGGCCTGTCGCGGCGCCAGGGCCGTGTGCGTATCGACGCCGAACTGGCCCGCCAGGCGTTGACCGAGCGGCGCCACGAACGCGTGCGTGCCCTCAATGGCGGCCATCGTCGCCGGGTGGAAATCGCCCGGGCGCTGCTGCATGAGCCGCGTCTGTTACTGCTCGATGAACCCAGCGTCGGCCTGGACCCGGCCAGCCGGCTGGCGCTGAATCAACACGTGCGCCAGTTGTGCCGCGAGGGCATCAGCGTGCTGTGGACCACACACCTGTTGGACGAAGTACAGCCCAGCGACGATCTGCTGATCCTGCATCAAGGCCGCCTCGTCGCCAGCGCACGCGCCGACGCCGTGAGCCAGGCACACGGCGGCACCCTCGGTTCGGCCTTCACCCACCTGACCGCAGCGGGAGCTCACCCATGAACGCGTATTGGCAATGTTTCAGCGGCATCGTGGTGCGTGAATGGCTGCGTTTCGTGCTGCAACGCACGCGTTTTCTCAGCGCCCTGGTGCGGCCGCTGCTGTGGCTGCTGGTGTTCGCCGCCGGCTTTCGTGCAGCACTGGGCATTGCCATCATTGCCCCCTATGACACCTACATCCCTTATGAGGTGTACATCGTGCCTGGCCTTGCCTGCATGATCCTGTTGTTCAATGGCATGCAGGGTTCGCTGTCGATGGTCTATGACCGGGAAATGGGCAGCATGCGCGTGCTGCTCACCAGCCCCCTGCCGCGGGCCTTCCTGCTGGCGAGCAAGTTGCTGGCAACCTCGCTGATCTCGTTGTTGCAGGTCTACGCCTTTCTCGCCATTGCCTGGCTGTACGGCATCCAGCCACCGACCATGGGCCTGGTGCTGGCGTTCCCGGCGCTGCTGCTGGTGGCCCTGATGCTCAGCGCCCTGGGCTTGCTGCTGTCCAATGCCATCCGGCAACTGGAGAACTTTGCCGGGGTGATGAATTTCGTGATCTTCCCGATGTTCTTCCTGTCCTCGGCGCTGTATCCGCTGTGGAAAATGCAGGAGGCCAGCGTCTGGCTGTATTGGCTCTGCGCGCTCAGCCCGTTCACCCATGGAGTGGAACTGGTGCGTTTTGCGCTGTATGAGCAATTCAACCTGTTGGCGATGGTGGTGTGCCTGGGTTTGACCCTGCTCTTCGCCCTGCTGGCGGTGTGGACGTTCAATCCGCAGCATGCGGCGTTGCGCAAGACCGGTTGATCCCGCAGCCATGCATATCTTTCTGTGGGAATCCCTCTGTGGGAGCGAGCCTGCTCGCGATAGCGGTGTGTCAGTCAACATCATTGCTCAATGATCCGCCGCCATCGCGAGCAGGCTCGCTCCCACAGGGGTCGGTGCAGGGTCCATAGCCTCAAATTACTACTTTAGTACCGGTTTTCCTGTCTATGGTCGCATTCACAAGACCTCGACCCTGGCATGTAATGGGCGCATAACAAAAAGGATAAATGCCTATGCCCCGTTTGCTGGTGATCGTCTTGCTGGGCCTGTCGCTGAATGTGGCTCAGGCGGATACTGCGCTGTTCTCCGCGCAGGGCTATCGCATTGCCCAGTACCGCAGCCCGACGCCCACCCTTGTGGACGGCGCACAGACGCTCGATACCCAGGCCGTGCAACAACTGATGCTGCAAACACCGCCGCCAATCCTCATCGACGTCTACCGCCGGCCCTGGGTCCAGGGGCGTTTCATCGACAATGAAGCCCACGCCAATCTTCCCGGCAGCCTGTGGCTGGCCAATACCGGCGACGGTGACCTTGACCCGATCTGGCAGGATTACTTCACCCGCAGCCTGCGCAACGCCACCGCCGGGCGCGCGGATCGACCGCTGGTCTTTTATTGCCGCTCTGATTGCTGGTTGAGCTGGAACGCGGTAAAACGCGCCGCCGCGATCGGCTATAAACACTTGTATTGGTACCGCGACGGCCTCGATGCCTGGGAAGCGGCCAACCTGCCTGTGCAAGCGGCCCGGCCCGAACCCTTTCCCTGATCCAGACGAGTGCGTGCGACTGCCCCACCCATACGACAATAACGAGGTGAATGGCCATGTATAAAATCCTGATAGCCGACGATCACCCACTGTTTCGCGAAGCCATCCACAACGTCATCAGCGACGGTTTTCCTGGCAGCGAGGTGATGGAAACCGCCGACCTGGACAGCGCCCTGGTGCTGACCCGCGAGCACGACGACCTCGACCTGATCCTGCTGGACCTGAACATGCCGGGCATGCACGGCCTCAATGGCCTGATCAACCTGCGCAACGAGGCGCCGACCATCCCGGTGGTGATTGTCTCCGCCGAGCAGGACAAGCAGGTGGTGCTGCAAGCCATCACCTATGGCGCGGTGGGGTTCATCACCAAGTCCTCACCGCGCTCGCAAATGACCGACGCCATCGAGCAGATCCTCAACGGCAACGTGTACCTGCCGCCGGACATCATCCGCACGCAAAAAAGCCCGATGGGCCGGCGCCTGAACGAAACCCCGGCCTTTGCGCCCGAGCTGCTCCAGGCCCTGACCCGCAAGCAACTGCTGGTGCTGGAACGCATGACCAAGGGTGAGTCGAACAAACAGATCGCCTACACGCTGGAGATCGCCGAAACCACGGTCAAGGCTCACGTCTCGGCCATCCTGCGCAAGCTCAATGTGCACAATCGGGTGCAGGCGATTCTCAGTGCCGGGGACATTGATTTCGGGGCTTATCTGCGGCGTTGAACCGGTCCCCCACTGTTTGGACCGGGGGACATGGTTAACACTTTCCTGTGGCGAGGGGATTTATCCCCGCTGGGCTGCGAAGCAGCCCCCAGGATCTGTCAGGCGGCCCGAGTTGTCAGGTTTTAGGGTCGCTTCGCGCCCCAGCGGGGATAAATCCCCTCGCCACAAACGGTGTCCGAATCAATGGTTCGGGGGCTGGCCCAACAGGTGACTCATCGCAATCTTCAGCTTCATCGGCCGCACCGGCTTGTGCATCAGGGTGTGGCCGCGTTCGCGGATCTGCTGCTTGAGTTCGTTGCTGTAGTTGGCGGTGATCATCATGGCCGGGATCGCCGAGGCCCGGCGGGCGTTGATCCGGGCCACGGCGTCGACGCCGTTCTGCTCGTTGTCCAGGTGATAGTCGGCAATCAGCAGGTCGGCCTCGGCATGGTAGTTGTCCACCTGGCGCGCCAGGTCCTGCTCCGACAGTGCAGTCACCACACTACACCCCCACCCTTCCAGCAGCGTACGCATGCCGGCGCAGATGGCCGCGTCGTTATCCAGCACCCAGATCCGGGCCCCGCGCAAGCGCTCAAGCATCGGCTCGCTCATCGTAAGGATCGGTAATGGTTTGGGCGCGGTGGCGCTCAGGGGCACGTCGATGGAGAACACCGAGCCCTTGCCTGGCCATGAACGCACCTGGATCCGGTGCCCAAGGATCCCAGCGATTTTCTCGACGATCGCCAGCCCCAGACCCAACCCTCGATCCTGATCCGGGCGCTGCACATCGCCGCGCTTGAACTCCTGGAAGATCTCCTCCAGACGGTTTTCGGCAATGCCGATGCCGCTGTCCCAGACCTGGATGGACAGGCGTTGACGGTGCCGGCGACAGCCCAACACCACCCGTCCGCTGGGGGTATAGCGAATGGCATTGCTCAGCAGATTGCGCAGGATCCGCGCCAGCAACTGCATGTCGCTGCGCACCAGGGCCGAACACGGCACAAAGTGCAGTTCCAGCCCCTCACTGCGCGCCACCTGGACGTATTCGGCGGCCAGGTTGTCGAGCAACTCGCTGAGGGCGAACGGCGCGATATCGGCCTTGATCACCCCGGCATCGAGCTTGGAAATGTCCACCAGCGTGCCCAAGAGGTTTTCCACGTCCTGCAACGAGTGGCTGACGTTGCGCACCAGTTGTGCGTTCGCCACCGGCTCACGGCGCTCGAGCAAGGCGCTGGTGAACAGCCGCGCGGCGTTGAGCGGTTGCAGCAGGTCATGACTGACCGCCGCGAGGAATTTGGTTTTCGACAGGTTGGCCTGCTCGGCCTCGCGCTTGGCCTCGCGCAAGCGCAACTCCACCCGGCTGCGCTCGTCAATTTCGCGCAATAGCTGATCATTGAGGGTGGTCAGTTCGGCGGTGCGCTCCTGAACGCGCTGTTCCAGGTTCTGGTAGGCCTGGTGCAGCGCCTCGGCGGTGCGACGCCGTTCGGTGATGTCGCGGATCAGTACGAAGATCCCCACCACTTCACCGTTGGCCAGCCGGTTGGGCACGTAGGAGCGCAGCATATAACGCTCCTGGTTGTTGATATTGGTTTCGGCAAACTCGAACGTCACACTCTCCCCGGCCAAGGCGCGGGCCACGTAAGCCTCCAGGCGCTGGTAATGCTGTTCGCTGTGGGCCTCGCGCAGGCTCTGACCGAGCATCACGCCCCGGGGCCAGCAATACCATTGCTCGTAAACCTTGTTGGTGAATTCGTAGACCAGGTCGGCATTGAGATAGGCAATCAGCGCCGGCACGTGGTCGGTGATCAGGCGGATCCAGCGCTCGCTTTCGCTCAGGGCCTCGGCGTGCTGGTAGCGCTCGGTGATGTCGGTGAAGGTGTTGACGTAGCCGCCGGTGGGTAGCGGATGGGTGCGAATCTCCAGGACCCGGCCATCCGACAGACGCTGCTCGCTTTCATGAATGAGCCGGCCGTTGCTGTCGCGACTGGCCGGGGTCAACAATTGCAGTTCGCTGTCGGCGATCACCTCGCTGAACGGCCGATGGGCCGCCACTGGCGCCAAGCCGCTGAGCTCCAGGAAGCGCCGGTTCCACAGCTCCAGCACCCCTTGGGCATTGACCATGGCCACACCCTGGGACAGGTTGTCCACCGCACGCTGCAACAGGTGGGATTTCTGCGCGATAGCCTGTTCGCGACGCACGGTTTCGCTAAGTTTGACGTCGGTGATGTCGGTGAACAGGATCACCCGTCCACCTTCCTGGGTGGGCCGCTCGCTGACCTGCAGCCAGCGCCCGTTCTGCAAGCGGTACAGCACATGCTCATCGGCCTGGCCGCGAGGTTCTTCGCTGAATAACCCGTTGGCGGTCATCAGTCGCTTGACCTCGGAAATGCGCATCCCGGCGATAATGCGCACACGACTGTGGGCCCAAAACGCCTTGAAGCGGCTGTTGAACAGGACGATGCGTTGTTGTTCGTCGAACAGCACAAACGCGTCGGAAATGCTCTCAATGGCATCGATCAGGTGCCGATGGGCGGTTTCGGCGCGCAGCCGCGCTTCGCCCAGCAGGTGATTGCCGGCCTTGAGTTCGGCCATGGCCTGGTTCAGGGCGTCGGTGCGCTCGCGAACCTGCTCGGCCAGCACCACTGAATGCTGGAACGCCGCATACGGGTCGTTGCCCCGGGTCACGCCGGACTCCACCCGTTCGATCAAAGCGTCGTTGATCCGCCGCAGTTTGCGGTTTTCGTGCTGCAGGCTCTCGATCTGCGCTTGCAGCTCAGCGATGGCCGGGGACGCGATGGCGGGCAATGGCAACTCCGGTGAAGGTCTGGTTGATATGCATGCCATTGAACTGTTCTCCGTAGGTGTTGAAGCCCATCACGCGATGGTCGCGCAGGAACTGGCCGATCTGCTCCAGGCCGCCGCGATCTTCCAGCTCCAGGCGCCTGAGGAAGCAGTCACAGCCGATGGTCAGCAGCAAGTCACCCAGACGCGCCTGCAAGCCGCTGAACAGTTCTTGCAGGTTGTGCAGCAAAGGACCCGGGGTCATGGCCGTGAGCACGATGCCGTTCTCCACCGCGCAGTAAAAACTCAGGCTCAGGTCCGGGTGTACCTGCTGGATGGCCCGCACGTAATACTGGTCGTTGATGCGCACCGCCAGCGGATGGGCGGCGAACACCCGATAGTCCAGGGCGTTCACCGGCACGCCGATGTGTCGGGCATATTCCTCGGCGGCGGGCTCGGCGTTGAGCTCGTAAACCCGCCGAGAGGTGCTGTCGGCTCCGGTCACCACCAGTTTCTCCTCCCGGGGCAGAATGTGATGGGTGGTGAACACCTCGAAATCCAGCCAGGTGTTGACCAGCACCACTACGGCCGCGCCGCTGTGGAACTGACCTTCGTAGTACACGTGGGTGTGAGTCAGGTAGTTGTCGTCGCCGGCCGAACCACCGAAATGCGGAATGTCCCCCAGTGCCGCGCTCAGCGCCGCCAGCACCATCTCCTCGCGACTGGACAAGCCATCGAGCAAGGTCAGGGCAAAGCTGTGGCCCTTGATCGGTGCCAGCGCATTGCTGCGGCAACCGCCGGCCAGGCGTTCGACCATTTGCTGGGCGTCGATCAGGCTGAAGTGCTCCATTTCACCGATCAGCTCGGCGGCAATGGAAAAATGCCGATGATCGAAACCCACCGCTGTGACGCAGTTGCGGCCATAGCCTTGGCTGGTGATTTCTCCAGCGCTGGTGCAGCCCACCAAGCGAATCCCACCGAAACTCTGTGAGAGCGCCTGGCCAAGCGCCGGTAAGTCGTATTCAGCGGAGCAGAAAAACAGCACGAAACCCAAATGCGGGTGCAGCAACTGCCGCGCCAATTCCTGGGCAACCTGCTGGACGTCCGTTGCCTGGGACATGGCGCTTATCACACCTTCGCTCTGGGCCTTTAGCATCTTCGCCTCCGACGGGTGCGTGACAGGAGCCTTGAGTGTACGAAGTCGCGCCCGGCCCACGAATGCTACTTGGGTAGCGGGTAGACGCTTCCATGGGAGGAGAACAGTGGCGGCCCCTGCCGCGATGCGCACGGCAGGGGCCACCACAAAAAACCCGGGGCTTCGGTTGGAATGCTCTTGTGGC
The DNA here is from genome assembly GCF_900110355.1 of Pseudomonas sp. NFACC39-1. Taxonomy (NCBI): domain Bacteria; kingdom Pseudomonadati; phylum Pseudomonadota; class Gammaproteobacteria; order Pseudomonadales; family Pseudomonadaceae; genus Pseudomonas; species Pseudomonas sp. NFACC39-1. Next base: position 52,399 of record NZ_FODL01000006.1, read on the forward strand.
GAGGGGATTTATCCCCGCTGGGTTGCGTAGCAACCCCCAATACCTGGCACCTCGGTGTGCCCAGTACAACGCACTGGCTGGGTTAGGGCCGCTTCGCGGCCCAGCGGGGATAAATCCCCTCACCACAGGGTTGTGCACTGCCCCCGATGGATCATCTTTACCAGGTCAACACCGCCCCCACCGCAAAGGTGTCGGTGTCTTCGTTCTGGGCGCTGGTGTCGTGGCCGTCGATTTCGAACTGGTTGTACTCGGCCACAAGCTTGAGGTTGTCGTTGACGTCATGGAACAGCGCAATGCCGCGGGTTTCATAGTCGGCACCGCTGCCCACCACGCCATTGCCGTCGTCCTCGGTCTTGCCGTAGGACAGCGCCAGGCGGTTCTTGCCCAGTTTGTAAGAGCCCTGCATCAGGTAGCCGGTGCTGTCGACATTGCGCAACGTCGCTTCGCCGGCGTTGTTGGTGAAGAACGGGTTGATGCCCTTGGCCTGGAACCCGGAACCGGTGAGCGACAGCCCGCCCATCTTCGCCTGTACGCCATAGCCCAGGCCTTTGGAGGTCACTGAATCGACCGCGGTGTCGGTGTTGTCCGAGGTCTGGTAGCTGCCGTTGAGCCAGCTATAGATCTTCGCCCCGCCCAGGTCGAACTGGTAGGTCACCTCGCTTTCAGTGCGCGGATTCTCCTGGTAGGCCTTGCCGGTGGCGCTGCTGTCGTTGGTGTCCACCGGGTCCATGATGCCCACCGCCACCCGCAGCCCGTCCATCACCGGCGTGCGGTAGGTGATCTGCGAAGTGGGGAATGGATAAGGATAGCCGCTGCCGATGTTGCCGAACGACACGCCGCCGCCGTCCACCAGCCCGAGGGTGTCGCTGACCTGCCCGTACCCGGCCAGCAACTCGTCCAGCAGAATGTTGGAGCGGGCAAACAGACCGAAGTCCTTGCCGATCAACACTTCGCCCCATTCTGGGTTGGCCACGGTGCCGTAGAACTGTCGCACGTCAATGGCGGTGTCGGTGCCGTTGGTTTCGCTGTCGTTGATGGTCACCCAGAACGAGGCGCGGGCGCCGAGCTTGAGGTCATCGACCTGCTTGCCCATGTTGAAGCCCAGGTAGTTGGGCAAGAAGCCCATCTTGACCCGCGCCTGCCGGCGATCGAACTGCTCCCCTGCCCGGTCAACATCGCTGTTGACGTAAAAGGCGTTGATGTAACCGTCGGTGGAAAAGGTGGTCTGGTCCTTGTCATACAGCATGATTTCGGCCTGGGCCCAGGGCGTCAGGCCCAGGGTCGAAAGACCGGCGATGACCGCAGGCAAAAAACGTTGGCGGGTGTTTTTATTGTTGTGCATGGCGCGCTCCGCAACATGAGACGGGATGTCGGAGGCGATTATCGAAAGGCGTCAGGCCGCGTCATACGCTGCCTTGGAGGCAATTGGCGGATGCTTTGGCAGCGCCGGCCCGGCGCGGCAGTTTGGGTGTAAGACTACGATGTGACGGAGGGGCAATACTTAGGGCCTAACCCTGAAACTAAGGTGGGAGCGAGCCTGCTCGCGATGGCGGTGTGTCAGCCACCATAGACGCTGCTGACCCAACGCCATCGCGAGCAGGCTCGCTCCCACAGGATCATTGGCTCAGAACCTCGGCTTGACGGTTTTCCAGTCTGGCTTGTAGCGCTGCATCTGCCGCACATCGTCGCGCTGGCGGATGCCGCAACTGAGGAACTGCTCATGCAGTTTGCCCAGTTGATCGCGGTCCAGCTCCAGCCCAAGCCCCGGTGCGCGGGTGATTTTCACGCAGCCATCGACAATCGGCAGCTTGCCGCCCTTGATCACTTCTTCATCCGGCTCCTGCCATGGGTAGTGGGTATCACAGGCATAGTCCAGGTTCGGCACCGCAGCCGCCACGTGGGCCATGGCCATCAGGCTGATGCCCAGGTGGGAGTTCGAATGCATCGATACCCCCAGGCCAAAGGTGTCGCACATTTTCGCCAGCGCCTGGGTGTCTCGCAGCCCACCCCAGTAATGGTGGTCGGCCAAGACGATCTGCACGCTGTTCAGCGCCACGCTACGACGGAATTCGTCGAAATCGGTGACCACCATATTGGTCGCCAGCGGCAGGCCCGTGCGTCTGTGCAGTTCGGCCATTCCCTCAAGCCCCGGCGTCGGGTCTTCGTAATATTGCAGGTCATCACCCAGCAGCTCGGCCATGCGAATGGAGGTTTCCAGCGACCAGTTGCCATTGGGGTCGATGCGCAGCGGGTAACCGGGGAAGGCCTGTTTCAACGCCTTGATGCAGGCCACTTCGTGTTCCGGCTCCAGGGTGCCGGCTTTGAGCTTGATGCTCTTGAAGCCATAGTCCTGGATCATGCGCCGGGCCTGAGCGACGATTTGCTGTTCGTTGAGCGCCTCGCCCCAACTGTCCGGCGGATAGGGCGAATCGACGTGTTCGGCATATTTGAAAAACAGATAGGCGCTGAACGGGATCTCATCCCGAATCGCCCCGCCCAGCAGATCCACCAGCGGCACGTTCAGGTAATGGGCTTGCAGGTCCAGGCAGGCCACCTCAAACGCCGAGTAAGCATTACTCACCGCCTTGCTCGCATGGGAACCCGGTGCCAGCTCCGCACCGGCAACACTGGCGGGCCGGTGAGCGGCGACGGTGGCCTGGACGATGGCCCGCAACTGGTTGAGGTTAAACGGGTCCAGCCCGATCAGCTGGCTTTGCAATTGCTGCTGGATCGCCAGGGCCGGCGCATCGCCGTAACTCTCTCCCAGGCCGATGTAACCGTTGTCGCTCTCGATCTCGATGATCGAACGCAGCGCGTAGGGCTCATGAATACCGCTGGCATTGAGCAACGGCGGATCGCGAAAGGCGATGGGTGTGACGGTGACGCGGGTGATCTTCATGCAGCGGCTCCGATCATTGTTTTTGTAGAGGACGGGAGGATGATGGACGGAGGGTATTGTTCCCGTCTAATCTAACTTGGCACTTGATTGATACCTGGATTGAATCAATGTTTGAACTGGCCCAGCTACGCTGCTTCACCACGGTGGCGACCGAACTCAACTTCCGTCGCGCCGCCGAACGTCTGAACATGACCCAGCCTCCGCTGAGCCGGCAGATCCAGTTGCTGGAACATCACCTGGGTGTCGAACTGTTCACCCGCAGCACTCGCAGCGTGGCGCTCACGGCCGCCGGGCGGGCGTTTTTCATCGAAGCACAGAACCTTCTGGAGCAGGCGCAACAAGCCGCCGTGGCCGCCAAGCGGTTTGCCCAGGGCGACATCGGCTCGGTCACCATCAGCTTCGTCGGCAGTGCGGTGTATGAGTTTCTGCCCAAGGTCATCGCCGAAGCCCGCTTGAAACAACCCCAGGTAAAAATCGTCCTGTCGGAGATGAACACTTACCAGCAGCACGAGGCCCTGCGTGCCCGCCGCATCGACCTGGGGATCGTCCGCTCACCCCTGCTGGAAACCGGCTACGCCACCGAGTGCCTGGTGCGCGAACCCTTCGTCCTGGCCGTGCCGGCGGGTCATCCGCTGGCCAGTGCCGATTCGGTGGGCGTCGAGGACCTCGACGGTGAACCCTTCCTGATGTACTCCCACTCCGCCTACCCACCGTTCAACGAACTGCTCACCGGCATGCTGCGCTCAGCCCGCGTCGCGCCGCAGTTCGTGCAATGGCTGGGGTCCTCGCTGACGATCCTGGCGCTGGTCAACGCTGGCATGGGTCTGGCGCTCGTGCCCCGCTGTGCCACCAGCGTGGTGTTCAGGCAGGTGGTGTTTCGTGAGATCGATCTGGGCGAAGGGGTACAGAGCGAGTTGCACCTGGTATGGCGCCAGGACAATGACAACCCGGCGTTTGCCATGTTGCTGGAGGGCATTCGCGGCGCGGTTCGGGAGGGTCTCTGAATCTGAAGCCTACCGATGTCGCCCCTCGCCACACTAACCAAACTTGACGGCCTATTCCCGCCCACTCAAACAAGTTGTACGATGACCGATGAGATCAGCCTAAAACGCTCATCCGCTCCGATACCTACAAAAATAAGGAAATACCCATGAAAAAAGCCACATTGGTCATCAGCTTTCTGTGCCTGTTCAGCGGCTACGTAGTGGCGGCCTCTTCACCGGCCGAGCAGGAAGTGGCCCAGGCCGTCGACCATCTGACCCAAGCCATGCTGCACAAAGACATCCCACAACTCCAGGCACTGGCCGCCGAAAACCTGACCTACGGGCACTCCAGCGGGAAGATTCAGGACAAGAAAGCCTTCATTGCCGACATCGAAACCGGCAAGAGCGCGTTCAAGACCCTGGAAATGAAGGATCAGCAAATCACCCTGTCAGGCGATGTGGCCCTGGTGCGCCACCACTTCTCCGCCCAGGCGCTCAAAGGTACTGAAGTGGTTCCGACGGAAATCGAGAACTTTCAGACCTGGCAGAAGCAGAAGAATGGCAAGTGGTTGCTGATTGGGCGACAGGCGTTTCGGTTCTGATACCGGGCTAGGCCGGGCACCTCTGCGGCAAGCGCGTTATTTGAGCCTCAGGTGATCCATTGTGGCGAGGGAGCTTGCTCCCGCTCGGTTGTGAAGCGACCGCAAAAAAGGGGCCGCTACGCAGCCCAGCGGGAGCAAGCTCCCTCGCCACAAGGATGTCTGCTCTGCCCTGACGCCTTGCTTCAGGCTCCGGCCCACTGCTCCCGGTACTGCAGCAGGAAATCGACAAAGGCGCGCACCCGCTGCGGCACGTACCGACCGTGGGGATACAGCAAGGTGAACGGACGTGAGCGCCCCGCGAAAGGCGCAAGTACCTCCACCAATTGCCCATTGGCCAGCTCCTGCTCCACGATGAATTTGTAGGTCTGGAACAAGCCGGCGCCATGTTTGGCCAGCGTCACGCCGCCGAGCACATCGTCCGAACAGCAATAACCCCCTTCGCCGAACACCTCCTTTTCCTTGCCTTCGACATTGAACAGCCAGGAAATCCGCCGCCCGCTGCTGGGCAATTCGAACTGGATGCACTCGTGATCGTCCAGGTCTTCAAGGACCTGCGGCGTGCCGGCCTTGCGCAAGTAATCTGGGGACGCGACCACCACCAGTTTCGCGTCTTCCAGCAGCCGGGCGATCAAGGAGGAGTCCGGTTGGGCCCGCACCCGAATCGCCAGGTCATAACCCTCGGCCACAAAGTCAATGTTGCGGTTGCTCAGGTGAAGGTCCACGGTCACTTGTGGGTACAGAGCCCGAAATGCCGGCAGCAGCGGCAGGATCCGGTGATGAGCGTAAGTGGTGGGAAGGCTGATGCGCAGTTGCCCGGACGGCACCGCTTGCGCGCCCATCATTTGCTGTTGCGCCTCCACCAGTTGCGTTAACGCCTGGCGGCATTGCTCGAAGTAGGTCCTGCCGGCTTCCGTCAGGCGGATGCTGCGGGTGGTACGCACGAAAAGTCGTGAACCCAGGCGCTCTTCCAGGCGAAAGATCGAGCGGCTCACTGCCGCTGGAGTCACACCGGCAAGCTGGGCCGCTGCGGTGAAACTCCCTGCCTCCGCCGCCAAGCAAAACAGTTCTATGCTGCCCAATTGCAGGTCTTCGAAATGCCGCTTCATGATTCGTTACACCGCGTATCAACTGAAGATTCCAGACACCTGTTTATCAGCCGCAGGCGGATAAATATAGTGGCCCTCGTGGCGCGGGAACCCTCCTGCGCTTATTTCTCATCAACAGGAGTGCCTCATGCCTTTCGTCAATGTGCGTATTACCCGCGACGGCGTCACTCGCGAGCAGAAAGCCCAGGTCATTTCCGAGATCACCGAAACCCTTCAGCGCGTGCTGGGCAAGGACCCGCACTTGACCCACATCGTGATAGAGGAGGTCGATACGGATAACTGGGGGTATGCGGGTATGACCACGACCGAGTATCGAAGTATTCCGAAGGAATAACGCCCTCTGAGCCCGGTCCAACTGACCGGGCTTTTTTGTACCTGGTGATAAACCCTGTGGGAGCGGGCTTGCTCGCGAAAGCGGTGTATCAGTCAAAACTTCGGTGGCTGACCCACCGCATTCGCGAGCAAGCCCGCTCCCACACTAGCTGTGTGGTGATCAAACAATTGTTTACATCAGGTATCAACTCAAATACCAGAACCCCGGTTTATCAAACCCAAGCGCATCAATACCCTGATCCCAACCACCGCCAACATCGGCGCAACGGTTTCAATTCAATTGATCAGGAGTCCCATCATGAACCTCAACAAAACCGTCATCATCACCGGCGCTTCCAGCGGCATCGGCCTGGGTCTGGTCCAGGCGTTCCTGGATCGCGGCTATAACGTGGTGGGCAATGCCCGCTCCCAGTCCGGCCTGGACAGCGCCGCGCAACAGCTCGGCCATCCGGCGAATTTCCTTGGCGTGGCCGGTGACATTGCTGACCCGGCCACTTCAACCACACTTATAGCCAAAGCCATCGAGGTCTTCGGCGCCGTTGACGGGCTGGTGAACAACGCCGGTTTCTTCCTGCCAAAGCCCTTCATTGAATACAGCCCCCAGGACCTGGAAGCGCTGCTGGACACCAACCTCAAGGGGCTGGTCTACGCCAGCCAGGCGGCGGCCGCGCACATGATCGGTCGTCAGCAGGGGTTCATCATCAACATCTCCGCCGCCGTGGCCCTGCAACCCAATATCCAGGTGCCGGCGGCGCTGCCGGTGTTGATCAAGGGCGGGGTCAACCAGATGACCCGTGCCCTGGCGCTGGAGCTTTCGCCTCATAACATCAAGGTCAACGCGGTTGCACCGGGCATCATTGACACGCCCATGCATGACCCGGCCCATCGTGAGTTTCTCAACAACCTGGCCCCGGCCGGTCGTGTGGGCACCATCAAGGAAATCGCCGAAGCGGTGCTGTACCTGGCAGGCGCTGATTTCACGACCGGCGCGATTTTGCCGGTGGACGGTGGGATGAGCACGGGCAAGTGGTGAAAAAGAAAAACCCCGCAGGCAGAACCTGCGGGGTTTTCATGAAGCACAGAACTTAGAGCGTGTAGGAGATGCCGGCCTGCACGGTTCGCGGTGCGCCTGGGTAGGCATAGACGTTGCCGAAAGCGCCTTCTTCGTAGTCGGCGTCGAACAGGTTCTTCAGGTCCAGATTGAGGCGGATCCGCTCGTTGACCTTGTAGTAACCGAGCAAGTCCACCACGGTGTAGCTGTCCATGGAGAATGCATTGGCCGCCGTCTGGCCGGCCCGTTCATCCACATACTTGGCGCCGAGTCCCAGGCCCAGCCCTTTGAGGCCGCCATCCTGGAACTCATAGACGTTCAACAGGCTGAAGGTGTTTTTGGGCACGTTGAGCAAGCGGGTGCCGGACGGGATATTGATGTCCTTGGTCACTTCGGCATCCACATACGCGTAACCACCAATCACGCGCCACTCCGGCGTCAAATTGCCTGCCACATTCAGGTCAAAACCACGGCTGCGCACTTCGCCAGCAGCCACGCTGAAGGCGGAATCCACTGGATCAGTGGTGAGCACATTACGCTTTTCGATCTGGTACACCGCCGCATCGACACTCAACTGACGGTCCAAGGCTTCCCACTTGACCCCCATCTCATAAGACTTGCCCTCTTCCGGCTTGAACCCGCCGCCTCCGCGACTGGCACCGTTGTTGGGTTTGAACGAGCGGGCGGTGTTGGCGTAGACAGCCACCGTGTCGGTCAGGTCGTAGATCACTCCCAGGCGTGGGGTGACGGCGCTGTCGGTGACATCCCAGTTCCGACTACCAGGCGGGTTCTGAGGGACAAAACTCTCGTACTGATGCTCGAACCGCTCAAAACGCGCCCCAGCCAACAGCTTCAAGCGCTCAGTCAACGCCACTTGATCCTGCACGAACACACCAAACGTCTTGAGGTTTTCCTGATCATCGGTGGGGGTGCGCGTCAACGCCGGGCGTGGCTGGCCATACACCGGATCGAAGATATCGATCGGGTAGGCACCGACGGCGCCGGAGGATCGCTTGATGATCGACTGGTAGTCGTAGTCTTCGTACTCGATGCCGGTCAACAGCGTGTGCTCGAACCCGCCCGTGGAAAAATGCCCGGTGAGATTGAGTTGCGTGTCCCGGTCAGTCCATTCCAGTTTGCGATAGTTGAAGTTACGACTCAGCGTGCGCCCATCGGCGCCGATGCTGTTGCCTTCCACGGCGTTGCCCTGCAACGTGCCGTCCAGCCACTGGGTCCCACCGGCCAGGGTCCAGTCGTCGTTGAGCATGTGCTCGAAGCGCACCTGGAGCATGTTGTTGTCGTTGTGCAACTTGCCGGCATCTTTTTCGCCGAAGAACGTATCGCGCGAGGCGGTGCCGCGCTGGCCGGCGTAATGGGTCAGGCCACGGTCCAGCGGCGCATTGTTGCGCATGAAGTCGCCTTCGAAGGTCAGGCGCGTGGTGTCGTTGACCTGCCAGGTCACCACCGGCGCAATGCCGTAGCGTTCGGTCTCAACGTGGTCGCGGAACGTATCGCCGCCCTCGCCGATCACGTTCAGGCGATAAGCCAGGCGCCCTTCTTCGTCCAGCGGGCCTGAGGCATCCAGGGTGCCGCGCCGCATGCCCTGATCGCTGACCTGACTGCCCAGGGTCACCGTGCGTTCGGCCAATGGTTGCTTGGACACCACGTTGAAAGTGCCGCCTGGATCGCCGCGACCGTACAGCATCGTCGCCGGGCCGCGCAGCACTTCCAGGCGCTCGATGGTGTTGGCATCAGGCATGTTCGGGTAACCGCGGTTGATCGGGAAACCGTTGCGGTAGAACTCGCCCGTGGTAAAGCCACGGACCGTGAACGTGGTCAGGCCCTGGCCGCCGAAGTTGTTCGCCCTGCCAACCCCGCCGGCGTAATCGAGTGCGTCTTGCAGCCGGGTGGCGCTGAGGTCTTCCACCACGTCGCGCGAAACCACGGAAATGGACTGTGGGGTTTCATGGATCGCGGTGTCGGTACGTGTCGCGCTGGCCGAACGGGTCGCGTGATATCCCTTGACGGGCCCCTGCGCGGACTCGATATCCGAAAGACCCACGATGTCCGTGGCTTGCAGTTCCAATGGCGCGGAGGTTGCGGCCATGGGCTCGTCTGCCCACGTGGATACGGAATAAGCCTGGAGCACACACAGTGAAACGAGAATCCGACGCATCGATGCACAATCCTAATGAAAGTACGTCAGCCCCCCTGAGGCCGACCAAAATGTGTCGTGAAAGATACAGCAACTCATTCTTGTTTGATATAAATTCCTATTCATACCTTCTATAAAATACCCTTGCAGAACAACGTGCCAACGGGCACCGCAGGTCATGCCGGGGACAGCTCGACACGGCAGCGGGCAAAGTCGTATACCATATCCCCAAACAAGCCAAACGATCGCCGCCGTGACCTTATCCAAGTTCAACCTGCCTGATCTGGGCAACACCCCTTCCACTTCGGAAATCATCACCCGTCATCTGCGCGAAGCCATCGTGGCCGGGCATTTTGCCGAGGACGAGCCGATTCGCCAGGACGACATCGCGCGGCAGTTCAACGTCAGCAAGATTCCCGTGCGCGAAGCCCTCAAGCGCCTGGAAGCCGAGGGGCTGGTGATGTTCCAGCGCAATCGCGGGGCGATGGTCACACGCATTTCCGAGGCGGAGCTGGCGCAGATGTTCGAGGTGCGGATGCTGCTGGAAGACAAAGTGCTGCGCCTGGCGATCCCCCACATGACCGAAGAAACGTTTGCTCGCGCCGAAGGCATCTGCCAGGAGTTCATCGGTGAGGACGACGTGGGCCGTTGGGCCGAGCTCAACTGGCAGTTGCATGCCTGCCTCTACGAGCCGGCGCAACGGCCCTTTCTGGTGGGTCTGATCCGTTCGGTCCACGACAAGCTAGAACGCTATTTGCGCATGCAAATGAGCCTGTCCGCCGGCAAGGACCGCGCCGATCACGAGCACCGGGAAATCATCAAAGCCTGCCGCGCGGGTGATGTTGAGCGGGCAGTGAAGTTACTCGATGAACATATCGCCGGCGTGTGCCGGACGCTGTTCGAGTTTTTGCCTGCCAGTCACTGATGGATCCGGACTGTGCCGATTTCGTCATGAGCACAGGCTAAATCCATCAAGCCGCCAGCCGCCTGCACGGGCCACGCTTGCGTTCACTCACCTGAACGGACGTGGCCTCCCATGAAACGCATCACCGTGATCGACTCCCATACCGGCGGCGAACCGACCCGTCTGGTCACCGACGGTTTTCCGGATCTGGGCCAAGGCAGCATGGCCGAGCGCCGCCAGCGTCTGGCGACACAACACGACGCCTGGCGCACCGCCTGCGTGCTGGAACCGCGCGGCAGCGATGTGCTGGTGGGGGCGCTGCTCTGTGAGCCGCAGGATCCGAGCGCCTGTGCCGGGGTGATCTTCTTCAACAACAGCGGCTACCTGGGCATGTGTGGCCACGGCACCATCGGCCTGGTGACGTCGCTGGCACACCTGGGCAAGATCGGCCCTGGCGTGCACACCGTTGAAACCCCGGTGGGCACGGTGCAAGCGACCTTGCATGAGGACCGTTCGGTCAGCGTACGCAATGTACCGGCCTACCGTTACCGCAAGGCGCTGAGCCTGGAGGTGCCCGGTGTCGGCCCGGTGGTGGGCGATGTGGCCTGGGGCGGCAACTGGTTTTTCCTGATCGCTGACCATGGCCAGCGCGTGGCGGGCGACAACCTCGACGCGTTGACCGCCTACACCTACGCCGTGCAGCAGGCCTTGGAACAGCAAGGTCTGCGGGGTGAGGACGGTGGCCTGATCGATCACATCGAACTGTTTGCCGATGACCCGCAAGCCGACAGCCGCAACTTCGTGCTCTGCCCTGGCAAGGCGTATGACCGCTCCCCATGCGGCACCGGCACCAGCGCCAAACTGGCGTGCCTGGCTGCGGACGGCAAACTGCAACCCGGGCAGATCTGGCGCCAGGCCAGTGTCATTGGCAGCGAATTCGAAGGCTCCTATGAGTTCGACGGCGAGCGCATCGTGCCGACCATTCGCGGCCGCGCCTATATCAGCGCCGAAACCACGCTGGTCATTGAGCCGGATGATCCTTTCGCCTGGGGCATCGTCCCGTGAACCCCGGCCACGTCGCCGATGTGATCATCATCGGTGCCGGCATCATCGGCGCCGCCTGCGCCCGGACGTTGGCCCGGCGAGGCTTGAAGGTCCTGGTACTCGATGCCGGTTGGCACGGCGCCACGGCCGCCGGCATGGGCCACTTGCTGGTGCTGGACGACAACCCGGCGGAACTGGCCCTCAGTCAATATTCCCTGCAGCGCTGGCGCCAGTTGGCACCGGCCCTGCCCGACGCCTGCGCGTGGCGCAACAACGGCACCCTGTGGCTGGCGGCCAATGCCGAGGAAATGGCCGTTGCCCATAGCAAGTACCTGAATCTACTGGCCCATGGCGAAGACTGCGAGCTGATCGGTCGTACGGCCCTGCAGCAGCGCGAGCCGCAACTGCGCGAAGGTCTGGAGGGCGGCCTGCTGATCAAGGGTGACGGGATCCTGTATGCGCCGGCCGCCGCGCGCTGGATGCTGGACGAGGCCAATATTGATCAGCAACGCGCCCAGGTCGTTGAAGTGGACGGCCATCGGGTGCGTCTTGAGGACGGTCGCTGGTTGAACGCCGAAGCGGTGATTCTCGCCAATGGCATCCAGGCCACCGAGCTGTGCCCGGAGTTGCCGATCGAAGCCAAGAAGGGCCATTTGCTGATCACCGATCGTTACCCCGCGACGGTCACCCACACCCTGGTGGAGCTGGGGTATGTCACCAGTGCTCACAACGCCAGCGGTCCATCGGTGGCATGCAATATCCAACCGCGTCCGACCGGGCAGCTGTTCATCGGTGCCTCGCGACAGTTCGGCACCGTCGACCCGCAGGTGGAGGGCTGGATGCTGGCAAAGATGCTCAAGCGTGCTGTCGACTACATGCCAGGCCTGGCACACCTCAACGGCATCCGCGCCTGGACCGGTTTTCGCGCCGCCAGCCCCGACGGCCTGCCGCTGGTGGGGCAACATCCGCAGCGCCCTGGCCTGTGGCTGGCGGTGGGTCACGAAGGCCTCGGTGTCACAACGGCACCCGCAACCGCTGACTTGCTGGTCGCGCAACTGTTCAATGAAACCTCGCCGCTAGCCCCTCAAGCTTACCTGCCCCAGCGTTTCCTCGGAGAACCGGCCCATGCCTGAATTATTCCTCGACGGCCGCCCCTTGTCGGTCGCCAACGGCACCAGCGTTGCGGCGGCGTTGGCCTTGGGCGCGGACGGTTGCAGCCGCACTTCGGTCAGCGGCCAGCGCCGCGCGCCTCTGTGCGGCATGGGCATCTGCCAGGAATGCCGGGTGATAATCGATGGCCATCGACGCCTGGCCTGCCAGACGCTGTGCCGCGATGGCATGCAGGTGCAAACACGGCCATGAACGAAACCACCGACCTGTTGATCATTGGCGCCGGCCCCGCCGGCATGGCCGCCGCCCTGGCCGCGGCAAGCAGCGGCACGCGCATTGTGCTGCTGGACGATAATCCATGGCCGGGCGGGCAGATCTGGCGCGACGGCCCCCAGGCTCACCTCCCTGCCGAGGCCCGACGTCTGCGCAACTCATTACAGGCCTGCGCCAATGTGCGCTGCCACGCCGGCTCCCGCGTCATCGCCTGTGCTGCCGATAAAACCCTGCTGGTGGAAGATGCCGAACGCGGCTGGCAGATCACCTACCAGCGCTTGATCCTGTGCACCGGCGCGCGCGAACTACTGCTGCCCTTCCCCGGCTGGACGTTGCCGGGGGTGACTGCTGTCGGTGGTTTACAAGCATTGATCAAGAGTGGCCTGCCCGTGCGCGGCGAACGGCTGGTGATCGCCGGCAGCGGCCCGTTGCTGCTGGCCAGCGCCGCCACCGCCAAACATCAAGGAGCGCAGGTACTGCGCATCGCCGAGCAGGCCAGTCGTGGCGCCGTCGCTGGTTTCGCCGCGCAACTGCCACGCTGGCCGGGCAAATTTTTGCAGTCATTGAGCCTTTTCGATCCGAACTACTGCACCGGCACTCATGTGCTGGAGGCCCTGGGTCGTGAGCGGCTTGAGGGCGTGCGTTTGCTACACCGGGGCGAGACACTTGAACTGGCCTGTGACCGTCTTGCCTGTGGTTTCGGGCTCATTCCCAATACTCAGCTCGGCCAGGCCCTGGGCTGCGGTCTTGAAGGCCAGGCGCTGGCTGTTGACGCCTGGCAAGCGACCACCCGCCACGACCATTACGCCGCCGGCGAATGCACCGGGTTCGGTGGCAGCGAACTGGCGCTGGTGGAAGGCGCCATCGCCGGGCACAGCGCCGTCGGCAATAGCGTCGCCGCCCAACGCTTGTGGCCTCGCCGGGCACGCTGGCAAGCTTTCGCCCGGGCTTTGAACAAGGCCTTCGCCTTGGACCAGCGACTCAAGACCCTCGCTCGGGACGACACGCTGGTGTGCCGCTGCGAAGACGTGCCCTATGGCGAACTGGTCGGCCAGCCGGACTGGCGCGCAGCGAAACTGGCGAGCCGGTGTGGCATGGGTGCCTGTCAGGGGCAGGTTTGCGGTGCTGCGCTGGAACATCTGTTCGGCTGGCCCTCACCCACACCGCGCCCGCCCTTCAGCCCGGCGCGGATCGAGACTTTGTTGCACCTGGAACAAACCCCGCCCGCTTGAGCCCGGCACAAGATCCCCCTGTGGGAGCGTGCCTGCTCGCGATAGCGCCGGCTCAGCAGCATTGATGTTGACTGACACTCCGCTATCGCGAGCAGGCTCGCTCCCACAGTTGCTTCGGGTCGTTCATAAACAACTGGGCGAACCACCGTGCGATTCCAAGGTGACAAGCCCATTATTTTCGATCGACACTGCGCTACCGCAAGCAAACTCGTTCCATCAGGAGGCGATGCTGGACCATGTACCCCACGCTCACTTCCTTCGCCCCCTGCGATTTGCCTACCCTGCTCAACAGCCTGCAACCCATCGCGCCGTTGCTCGACACCCTGTCGGACGTGGTGTTTTTCATCAAGGACAGCCAAGCCCGCTACGCCTTCGTCAACCAGACCCTGGCCCGGCGTTGCGGCTTCAAACAAAGCAGCGACCTGCTGGGCCTCACCGCCGAACAGGTCTTTCCCGAGCGTTTCGGCCCGTTGTACACCGAGCAGGACCGACGGGTGCTGGCCAGCGGCCGGGAACTGGCCGACCAGCTCGAACTGCACCTGTACTACGGCAACCAGCCGGTGTGGTGCCTGACTCATAAACTCGCCCTGCACCAGCCCAACGGCCAGATCGTCGGCCTGGCCGGGATTTCCCGGGACCTGCAACTGCCCCAGTCGAGTCACCCCGCGTTCCACAAGCTGGCGGCGGTGGATGCTCATATCAAGCAGCACTTCGCCCACCCCATCAGCCTTGCCGACCTGACCGCCATCGCCGGGTTGTCGGTGGCGCAGTTGGAGCGTCACTGCAAACGCATCTTCCAGCTCACGCCCCGGCAGATGATTCACAAGGCACGGTTGGAAGAGGCCTCACGGTTGTTACTGGACCACGACCTGCCCATCACCGAAATCGCCTTGCGCTGCGGGTACACCGATCACAGCGCGTTCAGCCGGCAGTTCCGTGCCTTGACCAGCCTTTCGCCCAGCCAGTATCGCGAAAATCAGCGCTGACCGGTGTTCCCTGGCGGGGCATGGAGCTGTCCGATTGCTCCCATCTGTAACATCGCGTTGAAGCGCTGCACGGCCCCTGTCGCAGCCGCAAATCTTTTAACGCATGCACATCAACACCTTACCGAGACCTGCTGACTCAACCTCAAATCGGCACGTTGCTTGCTTTATTTAATATCGTATACGAAATCCTCAATACGATATTTCATCCGCATTTATTCGACAGCGAGGCATTTATGAAAAACCCTGCATTGGCTGTAACCCTGAGCATTGCCCTCACGCCCCTTTTCATCGCCCCCGCTCACGCCGACAAACTCGACGACATCATCGGCTCCGGCACACTGCGTTGCGCCGTGACCCTGGACTTCCCGCCCATGGGTTTTCGTGACGCTGGCAATAAACCTGCTGGTTTTGACGTGGACTATTGCCACGACCTGGCGAAAGTCCTCGGCGTGGAACCCGAAGTGGTGGAAACACCGTTCCCGGACCGGATCCCGGCGCTTGTATCCGACCGTGCGGACGTGATCGTCGCCTCAACCTCCGACACTCTGGAGCGGGCCAAGACCGTGGGCCTGACCGTGCCCTACTTCGCGTTTCAGATGGTGGTGCTGACCCGCGACGATACCGGCATCAACAGCTACGACGACCTCAAAGGCAAACCTCTGGGTAACACCAGCGGCACCTACGAAGCCATCGCCCTGGAAAAAGACCAGAAGAGTTGGGGCAGCGGCAGTTTCCGCGCCTACCAGTCGCAGAACGACACGCTGCTGGCCGTCGCCCAAGGACACATCGATGCGACCGTGGTGACCAACACCGTGGCGGCCGCGACCCTCAAGTCGGGCAAGTACAAGAACCTGAAAATCGCCGGCAACGCGCCCTATGTCATCGACTACGTGTCCCTGGGCGCCAAGCGCAACGAGTACGGCCTGATCAACTACCTCAACCTCTTCGTCAATCAGCAGGTGCGCACTGGCCGTTACAAGGAGCTGTTCGTCAAATGGGTGGGCACCGACATCCCGCCGGCCGACCTGGTGGTGCCGCAGGTTTATTACTGAGGATTGGAGCATGCCAAGCACGCCTACCCGTGTGACGGGCCGAAGCCTGGTGGAGGGTGCCGCCCAGGGCGCCCTGCTGTACGCCGATGTGGGCCTGAGTTTCTGGGGCGGGGTCGATCCGGCCAGCGGCGAGGTCATTGACCGCCATCATCCGTTGAGCGGCGAACGCCTGGCCGGGCGCGTGCTGGCGATTCCCAGCGGGCGTGGCTCCTGCACCGGCAGCAGCGTGCTGATGGAGCTGATCAGCAACGGTCACGCCCCTGCGGCCCTGGTGCTGGCCGAGGCAGATGAAATCCTGACCCTGGGCGTGTTGGTGGCGCAGGTGATTTTCCAGCGTTCCCTGCCGGTGGTGTGTGTCGGGCGCGAGGCCTTCAACCGGTTGCGCGGTCAGGGTTTTGTGCGCATTGAAGGCGCTGGCCTGACCTTGTCGGGTCAGCGCCCCAACGATGGCTGGCATGGGCTGGACTTTCCAACCCCCGCGCTCAACTGTTCAACCATCAGCCTCAGCGAAGAGGACCAGGCGCTGCTCGATGGCAGCCACGGCAAGGCGGCCCAGGTCGCGATGCACATTGTATTGCGCATGGCCGAGATCCAGGGCGCCACACAACTGTTGGATGTGACCCAGGCCCACATCGATGGCTGCATCTATACCGGCCCGGCCAGCCTGCGTTTTGCCGAACAACTGGTGCAGTGGGGCGCGAAGGTGCGCGTTCCCACCACGCTCAATTCGATTTCCGTGGACCAGCGGCGCTGGCGGGAGCTGGGCGTCGACCCCGCCCTGGGTGAGCCGGCCAGTGCTTTGGGTGATGCCTACATGGCAATGGGGGCGCAGTTGAGTTTCACCTGTGCCCCCTACCTGCTCGACAGTGCGCCCAAGGCTGGCGAACAAATCGTCTGGGCCGAATCCAACGCCGTGGTCTACGCCAACAGCGTGCTCGGTGCCCGCACGCAGAAGTACCCGGACTTCCTGGACATCTGCATCGCCCTCTGCGGCCGTGCGCCGTTGACCGGCTGCCATCTTGACGCGCAGCGCAAAGCCGCGCTGATTATCGATGTGCCGCCGTTGGGGTCCGTGGACGACAGCTTCTATCCGCTGCTGGGTTATCACATCGGCAGCCTGACGGGCCGTCGCATTCCACTGATCCGCGGCCTGGAGCACGCCGCCCCCACGCGGGATGACTTGAAAGCCTTCGGCGCCGCGTTCGCCACCACCAGCGCCGCGCCGCTGTTCCACATCGCCGGGGTGACGCCCGAAGCCCTCGACCCTGCCGACGTCCTGGCGCCAGGTATCAGCTTGGCGCAGGACACTGTCAGCGCTGCCGGCCTGCTCGCCAGTTGGCGCGAACTCAACAGCGCCCGGCACCGCCATGTGGACGTGGTCTCCCTGGGTAACCCGCATTTTTCCCTCAGCGAATTTGCCGCCCTGTCGGCCCTGTGCGCAGGCCGCCACAAACATCCGGATGTGGTGCTGGCGATCACCTGTGGCCGAGCGGTACTGGAACAGGCTCGCGAAGCGGGCCACCTGCAAGCCATCGAAGCCTTCGGCGCGCTCCTGGTCACCGACACCTGCTGGTGCATGTTGGGCGAGCCGGTCATCCCGCCCCACGCCACCACCCTGATGACCAACTCCGGTAAATATGCCCATTACGCGCCGGGTCTGGTCGGTCGCGGCGTGCACTTTGCCTGCCTCGCGCAATGCGTTGAAGCCGCGTGCAGCGCAACGGCCAGCGGTCAACCGCCGACGTGGCTGCAACCGACTGTCCATACGGGGGGGCTGACCGATGTTTGACTACAGTTTCCAGTGGCGCCCGGCCTTGCGTGCCCTGCCCGACATGCTCGCCGGGGCCTGGGTCACTTTCGAGACCGCGGCGCTGTCGATGATCTTCGGCGTGCTGATCGCCCTGGTGCTGACGGTGATGCGCCAGGCCCGCCATCCGCTGCTGCGCGGCGTGGGCAACGGCTGGGTGTCGATCGCCCGCAACACCCCCTCGCTGTTCCAGATCTACATCCTCTACTTCGGCCTCGGCTCTCTCGGGCTGCACGTCAGTTCCTGGCTGGCGTTGCTGGCCGGGATCACCTTCAACAACGCCGGTTACCTGGCGGAGAACTTTCGCGGCGGCCTCAAGGCCGTGCCGAGTACGCAGATGCGCGCCGCCCGCTCCCTGGGTATGAGCGCCTGGCAGGCCTACCGAATGATCATCGTCCCGCAACTGTTGCGCATCGTGTTCTACCCGCTGACCAACCAAATGGTCTGGGCGGTGTTGATGACCTCCCTGGGTGTGGTCGTGGGCCTGAACAACGACCTCACCGGCGTCACTCAGGAATACAACGTCAAAACCTTCCGCACCTTCGAATACTTCGCCCTCGCGGCGGTGCTGTATTACCTGATCGCCAAACTGATCGTCGGGCTGGCCCGGCTGTTGTCCTGGCGCCTGTTTCGCTATTGAGGTCTCGTCATGTTTGAAACCAGCCTCACCCTTAACGACCTGCTGTTCTTGCTCGACGGGGCCTGGGTCACGCTGCAACTGACCGCGTGGTCGATTCTGCTGGGCACCCTGGCCGGCTTGCTGTTCGGCCTGCTACGGGCATTGTTGCCTCGGGCCAGCCTGCCACTGGCCTGGGTACTGGACGTGTTTCGCAGCGTGCCGCTGCTGATCCAGTTCGTGCTGTTTAACGCCCTCAAGAGCATCGTCGGCCTGAACCTGAACGCCTTCGCGGTCGGTTGCATCGTGCTCGGCGTCTACGCTGCCGCCTACTTCACCGAGATCGTGCGCGGTGGGGTGCTGGCGGTGCCGTTGAGTACCCGGCGGGCCAGCCGCTCCCTGGGCCTGAGTTACCTGCAGGATCTGCGCTACATCGTCCTGCCGATTGCCACGCGGGTCGCATTCCCTGGCTGGCTGAACCTGGTCTTGGGCGTGATGAAAGACACCGCGCTGGTGATGTGGATCGGCATTGTCGAACTGCTGCGCGCCTCGCAAACCATCGTCACCCGCATCCAGGAACCGCTGCTGGTGCTGTGCATCGCGGGCCTCATTTACTACGTCATGAGCCTGGTGGTCGCCCGCCTTGGCGCACGTCTGGAAAGAAGGTGGCAGGAAAATGATTGAGATCGAGAACGTACACAAATCCTTCGGCGACCTGGAAGTGGTCAAGGGCGTGAGCCTGACGGTGGACAAAGGGGAAGTGGTGTCGATCATCGGCGGCTCTGGCTCCGGCAAATCGACCCTGCTGATGTGCATCAACGGCCTGGAGCCAATCCACAAAGGCAGCATCCGCGTGGACGGCATCGAGGTCCA
The DNA here is from genome assembly GCF_900110355.1 of Pseudomonas sp. NFACC39-1. Taxonomy (NCBI): domain Bacteria; kingdom Pseudomonadati; phylum Pseudomonadota; class Gammaproteobacteria; order Pseudomonadales; family Pseudomonadaceae; genus Pseudomonas; species Pseudomonas sp. NFACC39-1. Next base: position 71,425 of record NZ_FODL01000006.1, read on the forward strand.
CGACCGCGCCACCGACCTGAACCGCTTGCGGCAGAAGATCGGCATCGTGTTCCAGCAATGGAACGCTTTCCCCCATCTGACGGTGCTGGAAAACGTGATGCTGGCGCCTCGCAAAGTGCTGGGCAAAAGCAAGCAGGAGGCCGAAGCGCTGGCGCTGCAACAGCTGGAGCATGTGGGCCTGGGAGACAAGCTCAAGGCCTTCCCCGGCAAGCTTTCCGGTGGTCAACAACAGCGCATGGCGATCGCCCGAGCCCTGGCGATGTCGCCGGACTACATGCTCTTCGACGAAGCCACCTCGGCCCTGGACCCGCAATTGGTGGGCGAAGTGCTGGACACCATGCGCATGCTCGCCGAAGACGGCATGACCATGGTGCTGGTGACCCACGAGATCCGCTTCGCCCGGGACGTGTCCGACCGCGTGGCGTTTTTCTGCGACGGGCGGGTCCATGAGATCGGGCCGCCGGATCAGGTGATTGGCAACCCTGTGCAGCCGGAGACGGCGGCGTTTCTCAAGTCGGTGAAATAGCTAATGGCCCCATCGCGAGCAGGCTCGCTCCCACATTGATTTGTGGACGCCACAGAACACTGTGGGAACAAGGCTTGCCCGCGATGATGCCCTACAGGACAACACAAGGATTTGACTCATGCGCTCATCGAAAATCATCCATGTCGTCAGCTGCCACGCCGAAGGCGAAGTCGGCGATGTGATCGTCGGCGGCGTCGCACCACCGCCCGGCGCCACCGTATGGGAACAGTCACGCTGGATCGCCCAGGACCAGACCCTGCGTAACTTCGTGCTTAACGAGCCCCGTGGTGGCGTGTTCCGTCACGTCAACCTGCTGGTGCCCGCCAAAGACCCACGGGCGCAGATGGCCTGGATCATCATGGAACCGGCCGACACACCGCCGATGTCCGGTTCCAACTCGTTGTGCGTCGCCACCGTATTGCTGGACAGCGGCATCCTGCCCATGACCGAACCCCAGACGCGCTTGGTCCTCGAAGCTCCCGGCGGGCTGATCGAAGCGGTGGCCGACTGTCGTGACGGCAAAGTCCAGCGGGTGGAAATCAGGAACGTGCCCTCCTTCGCCGACCGCCTCGATGCCTGGATCGAAGTCGAGGGGATGGGGTCGCTGCAAGTGGACACCGCCTACGGCGGCGACAGTTTCGTCATCGTCGACGCCCAGCGCCTGGGTTTTGCCATCCGCCCCGATGAAGCGGCCGAGTTGGTGACCGTGGGACTGAAAATCACCCGAGCCGCCAACGAACAACTGGGCTTTGTCCATCCGTTGAACCCTGACTGGTCGCATATCTCGTTTTGCCAGATCGCCGCGCCCATCGTCCTGGAGAACGGCATTGCCAGCGGTGCCAACGCCGTGGTGATCCAGCCCGGCAAGATCGATCGCTCCCCCACCGGCACCGGTTGCTCGGCGCGCATGGCGGTGTTGCATGCCAAGGGGTTGATGCAAGTGGGAGAGCGCTTCATCGGCCGCTCGATCATCGGCTCCGAGTTCCACTGCCGTATCGATTCACTGACCGAAGTGGCCGGGCGCCCGGCGATTTATCCGTGTATCGCCGGGCGCGCGTGGATCACCGGCACGCATCAACTGTTGCTGGATCCAGAAGACCCGTGGCCGCAAGGGTATCGGCTTTCAGACACCTGGCCTGGCGCATGACTTTCGAACTTTGCACATCCCTGTGGCGAGGGAGCTTGCTCCCGCTGGGTCGCGAAGCGGCCCTCTGGATTTGCCTGACACCCCGAGTTGCCAGGTAGTTATTGGGGCTGCTTCGCAGCCCAGCGGGAGCAAGCTCCCTCGCCACAAAAGCTCTGTATTCGACTCAACTTTACCTACGTATATGAGAAATACCCTTAACCACCGGAGACACCCCATGAGCAAACGCATCAACTGGAGCGGCGTATTCCCCGCCGTCACCACGCAGTTCAACGATGACTTTTCCATCAACCTGGAAAAAACCCATCAAGTGATTTCCAACGTCATCCGCGACGGCGTGTCAGGCCTGGTGGTCTGCGGTTCGGTGGGGGAAAACACCTCCCTGAGTGCCGAGGAAAAAATCGCCGTGACCGAAGTGGCGGTGGACGCTTCCCGGGGTCGGGTGCCGGTGATCTGCGGCGTGGCCGAGTTCACCAGCGTGCAGGCGGCCAAGGTCGCCAACGCGGTGCGTAAAGTCGGTGTCGACGGGGTGATGCTGATGCCGGCGCTGGTCTATGGCTCCAAGCCGTTCGAGACCGCCGAGCATTTCCGCTACGTGGCCCGGCATGCCGACGTGCCGTTGATGGTCTACAACAACCCGCCGATCTACAAGAATGACGTGACCCCGGACATCCTGATTTCCCTGGCCGATTGCGACAACGTGGTGTGTTTCAAGGATTCGTCCGGCGACACCCGGCGTTTCATCGACGTGCGCAATGAGGTCGGCGACCGCTTTGTGTTGTTTGCAGGCCTGGACGACGTGGTGCTGGAAAGCCTGGCGGTGGGTGCCGAAGGTTGGGTCTCGGGGATGTCCAACGTGTTCCCCCAAGAAGGCGAAACCATTTTCCGCCTGGCTCGCGCCGGACGTTATGCCGAAGCGATGCCGATCTACGAATGGCTGATGCCGATCCTGCACCTGGACGCCCGCGCCGACCTGGTGCAGTGCATCAAACTGTGCGAAGCCATCGCAGGTCGCGGCAGCGCCCTCACCCGCCCACCGCGCCTGGCGCTGCCGGAGGAGGATCGCGTGTATGTCGAGCAGATCATGGCCAAGGCCCTGGCCAATCGGCCGGTGTTGCCGGATGTAGGGCTTTGACTGTAGGACATGGCGCTGACCGGCGGTGATAGCGCCGCCGCCATCGCGAGCAGGCTCGCTCCCACATTCACCACAAATCCCTGTGGGAGCGAGCCTGCTCGCGATAGCGGTTTGTCTGAATCGACTATGCTGGATGTGCCGCTATCATCGCGAGCAAGCTCACTCCCACAAGGTGCCCCATGAACTATTTCCTGGCCCAGGCCCTGAACAACCAATGGGCCAACCACAGGCTGCTCGGCGCCTGCGCGCAGTTGAGCGAGGCCGAATACGAGGCGCCGCGCACGGGGTTCTTCCCGTCCATCCAGGCCACGCTTTGCCACATCCTGGAGGTGGACCGCTATTACCTCACTGCTCTGGAAGGCGACCGTGACGGCCAGATAAAGGACTTCTCCCAGACGCTGGCCTTTGCGGCACTGAGGCACAACCAAACTCAAACCGACCAGCGGCTGGTGGCATTTTGCGAAGCCCTGCGGGAAAACGACCTCGCCCGCTCCGTCGACCTGGTGCGTGCCGACGGGGTGGTGCGCGAACGAATCGACCGGCTGCTGTTGCACCTGTTCGAACATCAGATCCATCATCGCGGACAGGTCCACACCATGCTCAGTGCCACCCACGTCAAACCGCCGCAACTCGATGAATTCTTCCTCGACTGCGACCGCAGGTTTCGCGCAGCAGAGGAGCAGGCACTGCAGCTCGGCGAAGACCGCGTCTGGCGCAACTACCGGCCGGGCTGAACCGATGATCCAACAGGAGACCTGCCATGAAACACATACTCGGTTGCATCGGCTTCTCGTTGATGCTGGTGGCAACGACCGCCCTGGCCCATCACGGCTGGAGCGAGTACAACACTGACAATCCCCTGCAACTCAACGGAACGATAGAAGAATCCGGCTATTCGCACCCCCATGGCTTCGTGCGCCTGAAAACGCCGGACAAAACCTGGACCGTGGTCCTTGCCCCGCCATCACGCATGGAGAACCGAGGCCTGAGCAAGGACATGCTCAAGCCTGGCAACCAGGTGGGTGTGGCCGGCTATCCCAACCGCAACAAACCCGATGAGTTGCGCGCAGAACGCATCACCGTCGACAACAAGACCGTCGAGTTGCGCTGATGCAGGCCCTCGAGGCAGGCAACGACCCGCAAGGCTGGTTGGACCGGCTGGAGGGTTCAGCCCTGGCGCAGGCCATGCGCGGCGAACTGTGGCTCTACCCGTCGGTTGAGGTGGTACACATCATCGGGTTTTCGCTGTTGGTGGGCGCGGTGGTGATGTTCGATTTGCGGGTGTTGGGGGTGTCCAAGGACATTGCCGTGACGGCACTGGCCCGCCATCTACTGCCCTGGGCCCTTGCGGCCCTGCTATTGATCGTGCCCGCCGGCTTGCTGATGTTCAGCGCCCATCCCCATGACTTCGCCGGCAACGGCGTGTTTATCCTCAAGCTGAGCCTGATTGCCGCAGCGGGCCTCAACGCCTTGGTGTTTCACCTCGGTATTTATCGCACGGTCAGCCAATGGAACACCGCCAGCGCGGCACCAGGACTGGCAAAAGCGCAGGCGGTGCTGTCTGTGGCGATATGGTTCACGGTGGTGTTGTGTGGGCGCTTGCTGGCTTACACCTGAGATAAAAAATGCGATGGCCGCTTGCCGGCCATCGCCAATCGCCCACCTCGGGCGCGCTCAGATCCTTGCAGGTGACACGATAATCTTCACGTTGTGCTCCTTGTTGTTGACCAGTTCCTCGAACCCCTGGCCAACAATCTGCTCCAGCTGGATGCGCCCGGTCACCAGCGGCGAGATGTCCAGGCGCCCATCGGCGATGAAGGCGATCACGTCTGCGAACTCACCGTTATAGGCGAGCGCACCGAGCACCTGCTTTTCGGTGGACACCAGCTCGAAGAAGTTGAATTGGCTGGGCTCCTCGAAAATCCCCACCAGCACACATTTGCCGGCCTTGCGGATCAGGTCGATGGCGAGTTTGGCGGTGTGTTTGTTGCCAATGCACTCGAAGCTGACATCGGCGCCGAGGCCAGCGGTCAAGCGTCGCACCTCGGCCAGGGCGTCGCACTCGTTCGGATCGATGACATGGCTGGCGCCCACTTCCAGGGCCTTGGCCTTGCGCGCACCGGACATCTCCAGGGCAATCACCTGCGCCGCGCCGGCGGCCTTAGCGCACATGATGGTGCACAGGCCGATGGTACCGGCGCCGACCACCACCACGTTCTGGCCCAACAGGTTGCCGGCCTTTTTCACCGCATGCATACCCACTGCCAACGGCTCGATCAGCGCGCCGGCTTCGGCGGGAAAATCAGCTGGCAATTTGTAAAGCAGGTTGGCCGGTACGTTGACCAGTTCGGCAAACGCACCGTTGTTCATCAGCCCGGTGAACGCCAGGTTTTCGCAGATGTTGTAGAGCCCGTGGGTGCAGTAATAGCAGGTGCCGCAATGCTGGCAAGCATCGGCCGCCACCGGCTCACCGACGCTGAAACCCTCGACACCGGCCCCAAGCTCGACGATTTCACCGCAGAATTCATGGCCGAGGATGCACTGGCCCTTGATGCCGGTCAGCGGATGCGGTGCGTCCACCGGAATAAACACCGGACCGGCCACATATTCATGCAGGTCAGAGCCACAGATGCCGCACCATTGCACGCGAATCTGCACCCAACCGGCCGGCGGCGAAATGGGCAGCGGCACGTCTTCGACGCGGATGTCGTTGCGGCCATGCCAGACAGCGGCGCGCATGCTGCGGGTAGGCTTGATTGAAACGTTCATAGGGTTGCCTCCAGAATTTTGTAGGGGCGACGAATCACCTCGCCGCCCGCCCGATCAATGCTGCTCAATGAACCCGAGGATCAGCCGGTTGACCTGCTCGGCCGCTTCCATTTGCACCATGTGCCCCTGGCCGGGCAGTACCTCCACCTGGGCATGCAGCCCGTCGCTGTGGGCCACCGGGATGATTGCGTCGTCGCTGCCCCAGATCACCAGGGTCGGCACCTCGCCGGCCTGCACCACTTCGCGCAAGTCCATTTGCTGGCGACCGTCGGCGAACAGCGTCGTTGACAGTTGCAGCAGCGCTGCGTCTACGCCCTCCAGGCGCTTGTACTTGAGCATGTCATCGAGCATCTGCCGGTTGACCAGCTCGGCATCGGAGAACAGTTGCACCAGTTGCGGCTTGAGGGCGTTGCGGTTGGCCGCTTCGACAAAGCCTTTGAGGTAGCTGCCATTGATCTGCGCGCCCAGCCCGGCACTGCCGATCAAGGTCAGCGACCGTACTCGCTGGGGCATCAGGCGCGCGGCGTTCAGCGACACCGCCCCACCCATGGAATGCCCCACCAGATGCACAGCGTTGATGTCCAGGTGATCGAGCAAGGCCAGCACCACCGCGCTCAGTTCGTCCAGGTCTCCGCGTTGCAGTGTCTTGGCGGATTCGCCGTGGCCCGGCAGGTCCAGCGCGATGACCCGACGCCCGGCCGCCAACGCCTCGTGGTTGAACAGCCAGTTGTTCAGGTCGCCGCCAAAACCATGCACCAGCAGCAGCGGCGTGCCGCCCTCGCCACGCTCGAAAAAGCGGATCACCCGGCCGTCCAGTTCGATTTTCTGAGGTTTCGGGCCACTGTCTTCGTCGGCAGCGTCGCCGGGCACAAAGGTCGATTGGAACTGCTCGATGACCGCATCGATCTCGGCATCGCTGGCTTCGCCGTCGACGACAATGCCGAGCAAGGCGCCGACCGCCAGGGTTTCATCCTGCCGGGCGACCTGTCGGCGCAATATCCCGGAAAAGGGTGCTTCGACACTGCTGGAGATCTTGTCGGTTTCCACGTCCAGCACTTCATCACCCTTGGTGATGGCCTGGCCCTGCTCCTTGAGCCAGGCATCGACCCGGCCCTCGGTCATCGACAGGCCCCACTTGGGCATGGTCAGGGTATGAATCTGGCTCATCAGCACTTGCTCCACTCGATCACGTTGAGCACGGCTTGTTCGATCTTCGCCGCGTCAGGGATGTACAGGTCTTCCAGGGCATCGGAGAACGGCACCGGGGTATGGGGCGCGGTGACCATTTCGATCGGTGCCTTGAGCGCGCCGAAGGCTTTTTGCGCGACCAGCGCCGAGATGTCCGTGGCCATGGAACAGCGCGGGTTGGCCTCGTCGATGACCACCAGGCGCCCGGTCTTCTCCACGCTTTCGAGGATGCTGTCCTCGTCCATCGGGCTGGTGGTGCGCAGGTCGATGACCTCGCAGTCGATGCCGCGCCCGGCCAGGCTGCGCGCGGCGTCCATCGCGGTGTTGACCATGCGCCCGTACGAGACCAGGGTCACGTCCTTGCCGTCGCGCAGGAAGTTGGCCTCGCCGAAAGGAATGGTATAGAGCTCATCCGGCACCTCGCCCTGCATGCTGTAGAGCAACTTGTGCTCGCAGAAGATCACCGGGTCGTTGTCGCGAATGGCCTGGATCAGCAGGCCCTTGGCGTCGTAGGGCGACGACGGGCACACCACTTTCAGCCCCGGGATGTGCGTCCACAGGGAGGTGAGCATCTGCGAATGCTGGGCGGCGGCGCGCAGACCGGCACCGACCATGGTACGGATCACCAGCGGCGTGGAGGCCTTGCCGCCGAACATGTAGCGAAACTTCGCCGCCTGGTTGAGGATCTGGTCCAGGCAGCACCCGGCAAAGTCGACGAACATCAGTTCGCACACCGGGCGCACGCCGCAGGTCGCCGCCCCGACCGCCGCACCGACGTAACCGATTTCCGACAGCGGCGTATCCAGCACACGCCCGGGGAACTGGTCGTAAAGCCCCTTGGTGACGCCGAGCACACCGCCCCAGGCGTCGTTTTCACCGGGCGCACCGGCGCCACCGGCGACGTCCTCGCCCATGATGAAGACGCTGGCGTCGCGGCGCATTTCCTGGGCCAGGGCTTCGTTGATTGCCTGCTGATAGCTGATTTTTCTCGCCATGATGGGATTCTCTATTCTTGTTTTATCAGGAGCGCTTGATGAAGGCGTTCAGGGATAGGAGACGTAGACGTCGGTCAGCAGGTCCGCCGCCGTGGGCTTGGGATCGGACTTGGCCTTGTACACCGCGTTTTCGATCAGCTGTTCCACTTCCTTGTCGATCTGGTCCAACTGCTCGGCCGCCAGCAGCCCGGACCGGGTGGTGCGTTCGCGAAACTGCATCAGGCAGTCCTGATTTTCACGGAAATGCTTGACCTCATCGGGAGCCCGGTAGGTCTGTGCGTCACCTTCGAAGTGGCCGTAATAGCGGGTCAGCTTCACCTCGATCAGTGACGGCCCTTCCCCGGCCCGGGCGCGCTCGACGGCGGCCCCGGCCGCTTCATGGACGGCGAAGAAGTCAAAGCCATCCACCGTCACTCCCGGCATGCCGAAGCCGGCGGCGCGGTCAGCGATGTGATCGCAGGCCACCGACCAACTGGACGCGGTGGCTTCGGCGTAGCCATTGTTTTCAGCGATGAACAGGCACGGCAGGTTCCACACCGAAGCCATGTTCATGGCTTCGAACACCGCGCCTTCGTTGGAACCGCCGTCACCAAAGAACACCACGGCGACGCTGTCGGTGCCCTTGAGCCGTGCGGCCAGCGCGGCCCCCACCACCAGGGGCGCGCCGGCACCGACAATGCCATTGGCGCCGAGCATGCCTTTCTCGAAATCGGCGATGTGCATGGAACCGCCCTTGCCTTGGCAGACGCCGGTCTTCTTGCCGTAGATCTCGGCCATCATTCCGTACACGTCCACGCCCTTGGCGATGCAATGGCCGTGGCCACGGTGGTTGGAGGCGATGCAATCGTCATCGCCCAAATGGGCCATGACGCCGGCGGCCGACGCCTCTTCGCCGGCATACAGGTGGACGAAGCCGGGGATCTCGCCGGTGGCGAATTCCACGTGCAGGCGCTCTTCGAAAGCGCGGATGGTGCGCATCACCTGGTAGGCGTGCAGCAGTTGATCGGGGGTGAGCGGTGTCGACATTTTTATTCTCCAGGGGTGCCTTGAAGGTTCAGGGGGTGTTGCGGGTGTTCGCGACCAATGGCCAAGAGACGCTGTTGCGCGGCGTAGGCCAGCACCGCGTTGACATCGATGCTCAGTGGGCCTGCGGCATCGAGGGTGACCGTGGGTCGGTCCTGGGCGTTGAATTCGATTTCCCGTTCGCCGTCCAGGGCCAGGGTGCCGCAGGACAGCGACAAGCCCTGGGGGACGCCAGGGGCCAAGGGACCAGCGGCAAGCACGCCACAGCCTTGCAGCAAGCCGGGGGCCAGCGGCACCAGCAACGCCTCGGGCGATTGCGGGTCAAGGCGCATCCAGGCGCCGCCCGGTGCCTGGCGGGACACTGGAAACCACAAGCCGCACAGGGCTGACAGGCCGATGGATTGCGGTTCGGCAAAGGTCACAAAGACCTCGGCCAGGTCCGCCGCCCGGCTGATAGCCCGCGCACCGACAAAACGCAGCGGCGACACAGCAACATCCACCAAGGCGACTTCCCGCAAGCCGCGTTCGGGATCGCACACCAACAAGCGTTTGTTGCGGCGCAGGCCGATCTGCGCCGGTATCCGGCCGCTGGCGTACAACCCGCCGGCCAACCCGGCGCTGGTGGCTTCGCGCAGTTCGGGGAAGGCGTTGTTGGTGCCGGTGGACAGGGTCAGCAGCGGGATGTCGCCAACCTCAGCCGCCACAGCTTTGTGGGTACCGTCGCCGCCGAGCACGGCAATCAGCGCCACCTCGCGTTCAGCCATCAGCCGCGCGGCGCAACGCGTGTCTTCGACGGTCTGGCGCAAGGTCAGGTCAAGAAACTCCAGGGCCGGCCAATGGCTGCTGCGCGCCTGGCGGCTGTGGCTGTTTTTCAGAACGGCGGCGGCGATGCCGGTCATGTCGGTCGGCATCAAGACGTGCTCGATACCAGTGGCACCGAAGGCGGCCAGCAGCCGCTGGATCACCGAGACTTTGTCGGTGCTGGAAAACAACCCGGCGTTGGCGGTCAGGCGGCGCACATCGCGCCCCGACGCCGGGTTGGCAATGATGCCCACGGTCAGTGGACGGCGGCTCATGGCGCCACCGCCAGTGGCTCAGATAAATGACCTGGGCAGCAACACCCTCGGTGCAAAGACATAGAACACCTCGTTTTTTTATTGGAAGGCCGACCGGGCCGGTTGCAGACGCTAGAGCAAGGGCGGTGCCAGTTGCCTATAAAAGCGCCGAAACGCCCGGAACAGAGCCTTCCGGACGCGTGCCAGGATGGAAGTCACCCAGGCGCTGTGAGACGCGACATGTCAGCCTGCACGAGGTTCTGTCGAGACACTGAGACGTGGCGTCTCACCCCGGCTGGTGCGTTTCACCGTGCTTGTCTGCGATCGACGATCGGCGCTTAATGAGCGCACAACGATAAGAAGCTGAAACGGAGGCCCTATGCTTTCCGCACACTCCCGGGCGCATGTGGATTGCGTCAGCCGCGTGGTAAAAAACGCGGACCGATTGCCACAACTGCCGGTCCCGGACCTGATCCTCGACTCCTGGCGTCGCTCCATGGAGCAACATCACCTGGACCCCGGCTCGCTGCAGGGCCCGCGCATCCTTTCCGAGGACGTGCTCAAGCAATGCCGCGAGCGCTCCGAGCTGTTCCTCAATATCGCCAGTGAAGAAGTGGCACGCCTGCATGGTCGGGTGCGTGACGCCGACTACTGTGTGCTGCTGACCGATGCCCAGGGCCAGACCATCGATTACCGGGTAGAAAACACCCTTCGCAATGACTGCCGCAAGGCCGGGCTGTACCTGGGCACCTGCTGGTCGGAGGGGGAAGAAGGCACCTGCGGCGTGGCCGCGGTGCTCACGGCCAAAACCCCGGTGACGGTGCACAAGCGCGATCATTTCCGGGCCGCGTTCATCGGCCTGACCTGCTCCGCCGCGCCGGTTTTCGACCCGCAAGGACAGTTGCTCGGAGTTCTGGACGTCTCGGCGGTGCGTTCACCGGATGATCGACGCTCACAACATCTGATCCGGCAGATGGTGGTCCAGAGCGCTCGGGAAATCGAACAGGCTTTTTTCATGAGCAGCGCCCAGGGCTACTGGGTGCTGCGGGCCCATCGCAACGCCGGCTACGTCGACAGCCAGCCGGACTTGCTGTTCGCCTGGGACGACGACGGTTGCCTGCAAGCCTTGAACCCTGCCGCCCGCCAGCACCTGTCACAACACTTCGGCCAACTGCCGCGACACATCAGCCAGGTTTTCGACCAGCAACAGCTGCACCGTGCCCGCGACGAACATCTTTATCCTTTTTCCAGCCCCGGCATCGAAGCGCTTTTGCATGGTCGCTTGAGCGCGCCGCGACAGCGGGCCAATCCGCGCCCGCGGGTGGCAATGACCCCGGTGGAACTGGACCCTCGATTGGCCGACAGCCTGCGCCTGGCGGTGCGGGTCAAGGATCGCAACTTGCCGGTACTGATCCAGGGCGAAACCGGCTCCGGCAAGGAGGTATTTGCCCGCCAGCTGCATCAGGCCAGCCAACGCCATGACCGGCCGTTCGTGGCATTGAACTGCGCGGCGATCCCTGAAAGCCTGATCGAAAGCGAGTTGTTCGGCTATGTGGCCGGGGCCTTTACCGGGGCCTCGGCCAAAGGTATGCAGGGCCTGCTGCAACAGGCCGATGGCGGCACGCTGTTTCTGGATGAAATCGGGGACATGCCCCTGGCTTTGCAAACGCGCCTGTTGCGGGTATTGGCCGAAGGTGAAGTGGCGCCGCTGGGTGCATCACGGCGCAGGGCCGTGGATATTCAGGTGATCTGCGCCACCCACCGCGACCTGGAGGCATTGGTCGCCGCCGGCGGGTTTCGCGAAGATCTGTACTTTCGTCTGGGTGGCGCCCGCTTCCAACTGCCGCCGCTGCGTGAGCGCAGTGATCGCCTGGCGTTGATCAACCGCCTCCTTGAGGAGGAATCGGCGCTGTGCGGGGCGATGGTGCAACTGAGCGGCGCGGCCCTGGAATGCCTGCTCGGCTATCACTGGCCAGGCAATATCCGCCAGTTGCGCCATGTGCTGCGCTACGCCTGCGCGGTGAGCGAAGCGAGTGTGATCCAGCTCAGTCATCTGCCCGAGTCATTGCACAGCGCAGACGCGCCTGCGCAAGCCCCGCAACCCAGCGCCAGCCCGGAGCGTCAGGTACTGCTCGATGCACTGGTGCGTCATCGCTGGAAGCCCACCGCGGCGGCACGGTCGCTGGGCATTTCCCGAGCGACCCTGTATCGAAGGGTTCACCTGCATGGCATCGAAATGCCCGGCAGAAGCCCGGCGTGAAACAACGCTTATCTTCGCGCCAGAGCATGCCGCACGCACTGTTCGTAGTAGGTCTGCTTGATGGCCGCGGGCTTGAGCCGTGAAGCGCTGTTATAGGTCTGTTCGGTGATGCCCAGGGCGGTCATGCGCATCCATGGCCGGGGAAACTTGCGCACCTGCAACCTTTTGCGCGCGCCATACAAGGTGATCCCGGAAAGCTTCGACGCCTGGGCGCCGGCGGCAATGTCCGAACCCCAGCGGCATACCGACTGCTGGTTTTTCGTCAGCGCCTTTGCCTGAGCCTCAAGCGAAACGGCGACCAAAAGAAACGTCACCACGACCCACATAGAAATCCGCATAGGTTTGTCGCCCAACTTTCTGAAATAAAAGAAGTTTGACAACCTTGTAAAGAGCAAGGGGCCAGCACGGCTACGCCATCCTTGTGGCGAGGGGATTTATCCCCGCTGGGTCGCGAAGCGGCCCTAAAACCTCACAGCTCGGTGTGTCAGATAGAGCCAGAGGGGCTGCTGCGCAGCCCAGCGGGGATAAATCCCCTCGCCACAAAGACCAAGTGCTTGGAGAGTTCTCTTCGGTCAGTGCATCTCACCGGAGTTGGCTCTGGCCTCCTCCAACAACTGCTCAATCACCCGTTCCTGTTCGGCATACCGCCCTTCGCCAAAGTGGCTGTAGCGCACCTGTCCCTTGGCGTCGATGAAGTAGTGGGCCGGCCAGTACTGGTTGTTGAAGGCGCGCCAGATTGCATATTGGTTATCGATGGCCACCGGATAGCCGATCCCCAGCTGGCGAACCTGCTTGCGTACGTTGTCGATGATTTTCTCGTACCCATACTCAGGGGTGTGCACGCCGATCACCACCAGCCCATCCTTCTCATACTTGCGTGCCCAATCGTTCACATAAGGCAGCGTGCGCTGGCAGTTGATGCAGTCATAGGTCCAGAAATCCACCAGCACCACCTTGCCCCGCAGCGACTCGCTGCTCAAGGGTGGCGAGTTCAACCATTGCACGGCGCCCTCCAGGGATGGCATTTCACCCTGAGGCTGAAGCGATTCCAGGGGGCCCGCGCTCGCCTTTTCGACCAGGTAATCGATGGCCTTGGGCACATTTTTCAGTAATCCCTGCTCCAGGGTCGCCGCCCCTTCGGAGGAGGTACTGGCCAACAGGCGGTCATCGGCACCCGTGCCAATCGCCACGGCCGCCAGCAATACCACGACACCGGTGCCCCGACGCAGCCAGGTGGTGATCGGCAATGACAGCTTGAGGCGGTCGGCCAATCCGCGCCCGGCCAGGATCAGCAGACCCAGCGACAAGGCACTGCCCAGCCCGTAAGCGAGCAACAACAGGCTGGTTTCAGCGCTCGCGCCTTGCAGCATGGCCCCGGTCAGAATCACCCCGAGTATCGGCCCGGCGCACGGCGCCCAGAGCAGCCCGGTGGCGACCCCGATCAGCACCGAAGCCACAGGCCCGGCCATCCGTCCGGCGCCGGCATCAATACGGTTGCCCAGGCTCACCAGCGGTCGCGCCAGCCATATACCGACGCGGCTGAACATCAGCGACAAGGCGAACAGCACCATCACCCACAGCGCAACTTGCCGGCCAACGCTGCTGGCCCGCACCACCCACTCACTGCTGACCACCGCCAGGCTCGAAACCAGGGCAAACGTCAGCACCATGCCGGCCAGCGTCAGCAGTACCGAGCCCCGCGAGCGATTGGCCCGGGCAAACAGAAACGGTACCACCGGAAGAATGCAGGGACTGAGGATCGTCAGGATCCCGCCCAGGAAAGCGATCAAAAGCATGGCAACACCTCAACGGCAGGTAGATAGACTGAACACACCCAATCGGGCGGCGCCTCTGTGGGAGCAAAGCTTGCTCGCGATGCAGGCGCCTCGATTCCTGGCAATACCGCGTCATCGTTTATCGCGAGCAAGCTTTGCTCCCACAGATTTACTGTCACAGGTTGGCTTCCAAGGCGAGTCAGTTCTGGTTGCTGCAGTTGTCAGCCAGCTTGCGATAGTCCAGCGCCTGCTTGTGGCCCGCTGAGTCCAGGTAGGTCATGCGGGCATTCACCACGCCGCAGGCCGGGTTCGGGTCTTCGCTGAAGGACAGGACCTTCTGGATATCCAGGTGGGTGCCATAGGCGTAGGTCTGAGCCTGGACGTGACTCTCGGCCCGGGCCGACAAGGTGCAGATGTTCAGCGCGGCGAAAAGGCAGGCGGCGTAGACGGCTTTGGTGTTCATGGCGGTGTCCTCGATGCATTCAATGGGTGTGTTTTCGGCCGGGGCGTGTTCTGTCGCCTCGATGGATGCCATTGAATGCCCGTGAGGTATCGCGTCTGTATCGGGCAACGCGGCTTTTTGAATCCCTGTGTATCCGCCGCGCGCCAGATACACTGCAATACAAACCGCCGCGAGCCGGGCCGGCCGGCGCCTGTAGACTGATCACAACGAAACGCCAAGGGGCTGAACACCATGGATCATGTCGATCATGTGTTGATCGTGGATGACGATCGCGAAATCAGAGAGTTGGTAGGCAACTACCTGAAAAAGAACGGCCTGCGTACCACCGTGGTTGCCGATGGCCGGCAGATGCGTGCCTTTCTGGAAACCACCCCGGTGGACCTGATCGTGCTGGACATCATGATGCCGGGCGATGACGGCCTGGTGCTGTGCCGAGAACTGCGCGCCGGCAAACACAAGGCCACACCGGTGCTGATGCTCACCGCCCGCAACGATGAAACCGACCGCATCATCGGCCTGGAAATGGGCGCCGACGATTACCTGGTCAAACCCTTCGCCGCCCGGGAGTTGCTGGCGCGGATCAACGCTGTGCTACGGCGTACCCGCATGTTGCCGCCCAATCTGGTGGTCACCGAAAGCGGTCGCTTGCTGGCGTTCGGCCGCTGGCGCCTGGACACCACTGCCCGGCACCTGCTCGACACCGACGGCACCATGGTCGCCTTGAGCGGCGCCGAATATCGCCTGTTGCGGGTGTTCCTCGACCACCCGCAGCGGGTGCTCAATCGCGATCAGTTGCTGAACCTGACCCAGGGGCGGGACGCCGATCTGTT
Source organism: Pseudomonas sp. NFACC39-1 (assembly GCF_900110355.1). NCBI lineage: Bacteria > Pseudomonadati > Pseudomonadota > Gammaproteobacteria > Pseudomonadales > Pseudomonadaceae > Pseudomonas > Pseudomonas sp. NFACC39-1. The sequence goes on from NZ_FODL01000006.1 coordinate 86,588, forward strand.
TGACCGCTCCATCGACTTGCTGGTCAGCCGTCTGCGTCAACGGCTGCTGGATGATGCCCGGGAGCCGGCCTACATCAAGACCGTGCGCAGCGAAGGCTATGTGTTCTCGTTGCCGGTGGAGATCCTTGAGGCGTCGGTATGACCCTGCCGCTACGCTGGCCGCGCACCCTCGCCTCGCGCCTGTCCCTGATCTTCCTGATCGGCCTGATCCTGGCCCAGGGCCTGTCGTTCGGCGCCCAGTACTACGAGCGCTACCAGAGTGCCAAGACCACCATGCTCGGCAACCTGGAAACCGACGTCTCGACCTCGGTCGCCATTCTCGACCGCCTGCCGGCTGCCGAACGCCAGGCCTGGCTGCCAAAACTCGCCCGACGCAACTATGGCTACCTGCTCGATGAAGGTCAGCCAGGCCAGCGAATGCTTCCTGACAACGCCCCGGTGTCGGTGACTTCAATCCAGGAGGCCCTCGGCCAGGCCTATGCCCTGACGTTCACCGACATTCCCGGACCGAAGCAGCACTACCAGGCGCACCTGCGCCTGGCCGACGGCAGCCCGCTGACCATCGACGTGCGCCCGGCGATGATGCCCCTCTCCCCCTGGCTCCCGGTGGTGTTGCTGGGGCAACTGGCGCTGTTGATCGGTTGCACCTGGCTGGCCGTGCGCATCGCGGTCAGTCCTCTGACCCGGCTGGCCCAGGCGGTGGAAACCCTGGACCCGAATGCCCACAGCGTGCGCCTGGACGAAAAAGGCCCGACCGAAGTGGTGCATGCCGCCAAGGCATTCAATGCCATGCAGGACCGTATCGCCGCCTACCTCAAGGAGCGCATGCAGTTGCTGGCGGCGATTTCCCATGACTTGCAAACCCCCATCACGCGCATGAAGCTGCGCGCCGAGTTCATGGACGACGGCATCGAAAAGGACAAGCTGTGGAGCGACTTGAGTGAAATGGAACACCTGGTGCGCGAAGGCGTGGCCTATGCCCGCAGCATCCATGGCGCCACTGAAGCCAGCTGTCGCATCAACCTGGATGCGTTTCTCGACAGCCTGGCGTTCGACTACCAGGACATCGGCCAGGACGTGCAGCTATCGGGGAAAACCGCCGCGGTCCTCGACACCCGGCCCCATGCCCTGCGCCGGGTACTGGTGAACCTGGTGGACAACGCCTTGAAGTTCGGCGGCGCGGCGCAGATCCAGGTGCAGCCCACGGCCACCGGACAACTGGCGATTCAAGTGCTGGACCGTGGCCCCGGCATCAATGAACAGGAACTGGCCGAGGTGCTCAAACCGTTCTACCGGGTGGAAAGCTCGCGCAACCGGGAAACCGGTGGTACTGGGTTAGGGCTGGCGATCGCCCAGCAACTGGCAATCGCCATGGGCGGTTCGCTGACCTTGAGCAACCGAGACGGCGGCGGGTTGTGTGCCGAGTTGCGGCTGAGGGTCGATAGTTAACGTGGAGCCAAACTGTGGGAGCGGGCTTGCTCGCGAAGGCGTCGGCACATTCAACAATGATGTCGCCTGACCATCCGCTATCGCGAGCAAGCCCGCTCCCACAGGGTTAAGCGCCACACTTTGTATGCCAATGTGTCCGCCATAGCCAGCGCTACACAGGCTTGCAAACGCCCGCATTCCAGACACACCCCACCTACACCCGTTTGAAAAACTCCCTCGTGTTCCCGGTCGCTATCCGCGACCGGGCCCTACACCCAAGGAGCCTTCTCATGCCTGTTTCCACGTTTCGTTTCCAGGGCTGGTCGCTGTTCAGCCTGCTCGCCGCCCTGGTGCTGTTGATGACCGCACTGACCCTGGTGCTCCACCCGGATCTGACCGAGGGCGTGCGCAGCGCCATCCGCGCCACCGCCCGCTCATCCTTCGCCTTGTTTCTGCTGGCCTTTACCGCCTCGGCGTTCGCCGTGCTAGTGCCGTCGCCCCTGAGCCGGTCCCTGGTCCGCGAGCGACGTTTCATCGGCTTGGCCTTCGCGTTTTCCCATCTGGTGCACGCCGTGCTGATCTACAGCTATGGGCAGCTCAACCCCGAGTTCTGGCCGGGTCGTACCACCGTTGGCAATATCCCCGGCTCCGTCGGCTACGTGTTCATCCTGCTGCTGGCCCTGACCTCCTTCAAAAGCACCACGCGCCTGATAGGCGCCAAAGCCTGGAAACGCCTGCACGTCAGCGGCATGTGGGTGCTGGTGGCGATCTTTGCCTACTCCAACTTCAAGCGCATTCCCATGAGTGCCTGGTACGTGCTGCCCTTCGGCCTGACCTGCGCCGCCATCGCCATCCGGCTGGTGGGCAAGCTTGCCCAGGCCAACAAACGACGCCAGCCACTGCAGCATGCTGCCTAGTTGCGGGAGCCCGATCATGTACTCAGAAGCTTTGAAAGGACTGCGCATAAGTCTGGATCGTGCCGCAGCATGGCTTGCGCCATTGGGCCTGCGCCTGTTCCTGGCCTGGGAGTTTTTCGAATCCGGTTGGGAGAAATGGCAGGGCGAAAACTGGTTTGCCGACATCCAGGCCGCGTTCCCCTTTCCCTTCAACCATTTGCCGGCCAGTTGGAACTGGGAACTGTCGATGTGGGCCGAACTGCTCTGCGCCATCGCCTTGCTCATCGGCTTGGGCACCCGTTTCTCGGCTCTGGTGTTGATGGTTGTCACGGTCGTCGCCACCGCCGCCGTGCACTGGCCGGCGGATTGGTCAACCTTGAGTGAACTGGCCCAGGGGTACGCCATCACCAATAAAGGCCACGGCAACTTCAAACTGCCGTTGATCTATCTGGTGGCGTTGTTGCCGTTGGTGTTGCAGGGAGCCGGGAAGTTGAGTGTCGATGCGCTGCTCAAGACCGGGTTACACCGCCCTGGCAAGACCTGACACAACCCCCTGTGGGAGCGGGCTTGCTCGCGAAGGCGTTGTGTCAGTCAACTTAGTTTTGACTGATATACCGCCTTCGCGAGCAAGCCCGCTCCCACAGGGAAGCTCTGCGTTTAACCACCGGATTGCGCTTGCGCCCCGACCACCCCTTCCCTGTGCATCTGGCGCAACAACATCACCGCGCTGTCCATGAATTCGTTTGAATCCACCCCCGCCTCCCGCGCCAGCGCCAACAACTGATCGCGCCCAGGCAACCCGGGAAACTGCTCGATACGCTGCAACAGCCGCCAGGCCAACGGACTGAGCTCGGAAAAGCGCACCGCAAACCCAGGCGTTCGCCGCACCAGCAGCAGCGTCGGTTGCGGCGGTGGCGTTGGGGGCTGGTAGCCCGGCGCCAAGCGATGTACTGGCCAGAGGTACGCCAGCGGCCAGGCCAACGGAGAGAGACGCAAAGGTTGATCGAGCAATGCCGTCTCATCACTGGCCGGCAGCGACTCGGCTTGCGCTTGCAGCAGCGCCATTTCAACCCACTCGTAGTGAGCCAGCTCGGCCATGAACGCTGGTTCGTCAGGCGCCTGCCGGGCCGCGAGATACCCCACGAACTCTGCGGCAATGTCTGCGAACCGGGGACTGACGCAACGATGCTCACGCAAGAAACGGCGTACGCAGGTCCGCCACGCCTCCTGCCCCAGCACACTCACCAACACCGGGAATGTACCGCTGAGCAACCCGCGCATGTTCTCGAAAATCAGGTCGCGATACACCTGCGCCCGAGCCGCGTCCATGCCCGGCGGAATCGGGCAGTGATCAGGATCGCGTAGGTAGCGGGTCAACGCCTGCTGCTGTTGATGCAGTGTCTGCACGATTTCAGCCATGGGCCACCGCCCGCCCTGGCTCGGCCTGATGCTGCAATTGGCGGAGGGTCTGCAGTTCGGCGGCCAGCACGGCGTAAGGCGGGAAATTGAAGTCCCGTTCGAGCAAGGTCGGCTGGACACCGAAACGCGCGTAGGCCTGGGCCAGTAACGCCCAGACCAGCGGTTTGACCGGCGCGCCATGACTGTCGATTTTCAAGGTGTCGGACTCGTCGTAGTGCCCGGCCACGTGCATGCCCACCACCCGCCCAGGTTCAAGGCCGGCCAGGAATGCCTGGGGATCGAAGCCGTGATTGACCGAGTTGACGTAGACGTTGTTGACGTCCAGCAGCAGGTCGCAATCGGCTTCGTGCAATACCGCGCGGGTGAATTCCAGCTCCGTCATGTCTTGTTGCGGTGCGGCGTAATAGGAAACGTTCTCCACGGCCAGGCGCCTCCCCAATACGTCCTGGGCCTGCCGGATCCGTGCCGCGACGTGATGCACCGCTTCCTCGGTAAAGGGTAACGGCAGCAAGTCATACAAATGCCCGTCATCGCCGCAGTAACTCAGGTGTTCGCTGTACATCGGCACGTTGAAGCGATCCAGAAAATCGCGCACCTGCCTCAGAAACGCCAAGTCCAGCGGCGCCGGCCCGCCCAGGGACAACGACAGGCCATGGCACGACATCGGATAGCGTTCAGCCAGCCAATGCAAAGCGGCGCCATGGGCGCCGCCTATATTGATCCAGTTTTCCGGGGCCACTTCGAGAAAGTCGAAATCCCCGGCGGGCGCCGCGCGCAGTTCATCGAGCAACGCGCGGCGCAGGCCCAGGCCTACTGATGGTTTGGCGGGCGAGGCTGAAGCCTGGATGGTGGGCCCTGTGCGGCCAGAAGGGTGAGGCATGGCACATCTCCTTGGAATAAGAGATGGGGAGCCTTGGCGGGGCCGTACCCGATCACATCGCTACCCGGCTCCCCACCATTTAGCATCAGGACTCGATAGCCGCCCCGCACTTGCCCTCGCCGCATTTGCCTTCGGCGCTCTTGGCCTGGCCCGCCAGGTACTTCTCGGCCTCAGGCAGCGAGATGCCGCCGTCATGGTTGGCGTCGATCTTGTCGTACTCAGCCGCGCGCTCCGGCGCCGCTACGATGAACTCCTCGCGTGAAACCTTGCCGTCGTGGTTGGTATCGGTCTTGGCAAATTTATCTTCGCCGCACTTGCCCTCAGCGGGTTTCTTCACGGTATCGGCCGCCGCCAGGGTGTAGCCCTGGGCCAGGTCGTTCATGGTCAGCGCCGAAGCCGCAGTGGAAAGGCCAAGGCCGCCGACCAGGGCCAGACCCAGTGCAAGAGAGGAGTGGCTGGAGAAGTTGAGCATGGGGGTGTTCCTCGAAAGATCAAATACGCCAGTCACCAACACCGGGAACCGGTGTCGGCTGGCAGGCGTAGTTAACCGTCGATGTGTATCCGGGCTGTGTCGCAAGCCAAGGTGAACATAAGCGAATGTATCCAGGCCGCCCAGCTACACACTCCGATACAAGCCCACCGCCAGGACAAGGACTCAGGCAGGCCTCTACGACGGCCGGTTTGCCTGAAGGCCAAGAGCCATGAGCCTCTGCGCCATGTCACCTGTCGCAATGGTTAAGTTAATTGAGCCGACAGCCGATACAGAGACGTGCGGGATATTTCGCGTTTAGCTGATGGCTTGTTTATGACTGAAGATGCTGGCAACGACACAACCGTTTCTCTCCCAGGCCTGCCAAGCCGCAGTTTCACGCGTCGCACCTTCCCAGCCATCATGTTTCTGCTTTTTGTCATGTCAGCACTGGCGATCGCCGTGCTGCTCAACATTACCAGGGCTCAGGATGAGCGCGCCCGTGAACAGAGCCTGTTTTTTGCCCAGCGGGCCATTGATTCCATAAGCAGCGGCATCGAACGGGACCTGAGCGATTACTCCAAGTGGAGCGACGCCTACCGACATCTGCATGTCGAAATGGACAAAGACTGGGCCTATGCCCAGGAAAATGTCGGCAGCAGCGTTTTCGGGCTCTACGGCTACCAGGCGGTGTTTGTCATTTCCCCGACAGGCAAAACCGTCTATTCGGTCATCAATGGTGAGATGAGTGAGGTTGATGCCGGCACGTGGCTGGCCGGTGACCTGCAAGGGCTGGCGAAGAAAGCCAGCGCCCCGCCGAACCGCGATGAAGTCATCGTCGAGCTGCTGCATCACGACGGCGCGCCCGCGTTTGTCGCCGCCTCGGCCATCACCGTCGGCACCGACGACAGCGTGCCCGAAATCCCGGGCCCGCCCAGTTTGCTGCTGTTCGTGAAAGTCCTTGATACTGCCGCTTTGCAAAACCTGGCGCGGGACTTTGCCCTGCCGGATGCCCACATCACCCAGGCGCCGGAGCAGATCGGCATGGCCCGGATATCCCTTGACAGCCAGATCGACGAGGCTTTGGCGTGGCGTCCGGAGACTCCCGGCAACGATCTGCGCAAGGTACTGCTGCCCTTGCTGGTCCTGGCCCTGCTGGTGTTGGCCATCCTCGCGCTGGCGGTGCTGCGCCATGCCCTGGTCATGCTTCGCGCCCAGGAAGGTCAGTACGCCAGCCTGCTGGCCCACCGCAAGGCACTGGAACGTAGCGAAGAACGCTTTCGGGACATTGCCGAAGTGTCCTCCGACTGGTTATGGGAAGTGGATTCGATCGGGACACTGACCTACCTGTCGGAACGTTTTGAACAAGTGACCGGCTTCAACCCCACACAATGGCTGGGCAAGCCCCTGCACCGGCTGCTCCATCCCCACGGTGGCTCGATTTCGATAGCCCAATGGCTGCTCGGCGGGGCCAACAGCGATTCGTCGGCCCCGTTGTTATGTGAGTACACCGCGCGCAATCAGCGTATCCGCACTTGCAAACTTTCGGTCCGAGCCATCGAAGCCGGGACCTTGGGCTTTCGGGGCACCGCCACCGACATTACCGAGGAGCTGCGGGCGCTGGCCCAGATCAAGCACCTCTCGCTGCACGACCCGCTGACCGGGCTGGCCAATCGAAACCGGCTGTTCGATTGCCTCAGCGAACACCTGGACCCGGCCGATGGGGCACCGCTGGCGGTGCTGAACCTGGACATGGACCGGTTCAAGCCGGTCAACGATTCTCTGGGGCATGCCGTAGGCGACAAAGTGCTGCGGGAAGTGGCCCATATCCTTCAGCAGAACGTGCGCAGCTCCGACCTGGTGGCCCGTCTGGGTGGTGATGAGTTTGTCATCGTCATGCCCGATCCCGGCAGTCCCCAAGACCTTGAACAACTCTGTGAGCGCCTGATCGATTGCATGCAGCGCCCCATGCACCTGGACGGCAATACCTTGTACCTGGGCGTGAGCATCGGTGTGGCCTGGTCGCAACCCGGTGACGAGCGCGCCACCGAATTGTTGCGCCACGCGGACATCGCGTTGTATGCGGCCAAGGCAGCGGGGCGCAACACCTGGCGGGTCTATGAGGAAGCCATGGGCAACCTGGCCCGCGACCGCCGGCGCTATGAGCAGCAACTGCGCGACGCTATGCAAGGCGAACAACTGGAGCTGCGCTACTTGCCTCGCTTCGATGTGTGCGCCGAACAACTGCACGGCTTCGAGGCCCAGACTTTCTGGCACCATCCCGAGAAAGGTGAACTGGGTGGCGCGGACTTCATCCCGATCGCCGAAGCGTCTGGCCAACTGGAAGAGCTGGGAACCTGGATGTTGATCAACGTTTGTGAAGAAGCGGTGAACTGGCCGACCGCTGTCAGCGTTTCCGTGGCGGTTTCGCCCAAATGGTTCAGCAGCAGCTTCTTACTCAATCAGGTGCGAACGGCCCTCGAAACGAGCGGCCTGGCCCCTCAGCGCCTGACCCTGGAAGTGGCCGAAGGGGTGCTTCTGATCGACCACAAAGCAGTCGCCAGTACCCTTCATGCGCTCAAGGACCTGGGCGTGCGCATCAACATCGACAAGTTCGGCACCAGCATTGCCTCCCTTCGCGAGGTACTGAACCAACCGTTCGATGGCATTCGCTTCGATCGCAACATTCTCGCTCAGTTGGGCCTGGAGCATGATCAGGAAGGCGTCCTGGCGATGATCCGGCTCAGCCGCAGCGTGGGGCTCATGGTCACCGCCGAAGGCATCGAAAACGCCCGGCAATTCCGCCAATTGCGCAGCGTGGCCTGCGACCACGTACAAGGCCCCTACTTCGGCTCGGCCCTGGCCCGCTCGGAAATGGCCTCATTCTTTACAACACCCCGGTGGTTATAGGGCATCGTTCTGGATGACGTGAAACCACTCTTTGCGCTCATCCAGCGTGTGCCGAATCAATTCGACAAGCATCTGCACTTGCGGCATGTCCAGGGCGTGACTGCCCACGGCCATCCATAACTGACGCTGCATCGGGTGCTCGAATACCCTCGGCAACGCGATGAGGCCACGGTCCAAGCAACTCATGTACTGAGGCAACAGACCGATGCAGGCGCTGCAACGAATCATTTCCAGCATCAATGCGTAGGATTGCACCTGCACCACGCCCACGCGGTGTTGCTCCATCAGGGTGTTCCACGGCGCAAAGCTGTCCACCTGACAGTCTGGCTGCCATTGCACAAGCATGTAGTCACTCAGGTCGTCCAGACACTCGGGGCGGGTAGCCGGGCGTGAGTAGCGTTTGGCGATGTGTGGCACATAGTCCAGCTTTGCCAGTCGTTCTGGTGATTGCGTGGGAAAACTCGGCCCCGGCCCCAACGTGTGCGAGTCACTCAACCACAGCACCAGGTCGGCACTGATGGCTTGCAGCGCCAGCTCACTGTCCAGAGTGATGATCTGCAACCGCACACTGGCGTTGCGCCGCAGCAAAGAGATCAGGTCACGGCCCAGGATGTCGTGCAGAATCGACTCGGCCACGGCCAGGCGGACCCGTGGTTGATCATTGCGCGGCACTGCGCCTGCGTGGATCTGTGCAATCAATCGCGCCTGTAGCTGCCGACCCTCGCGACTGAGGGTCAAGGCGCTGCCCTGGAAACTGAACAATGAGCGTTGCAGCGTCGCCTCCAACTGCGCCAACTGCTTGCGCAGCCAGGTCGCTTTGACGTTCAGGCTGCGAGCCGCCTGCATGAAACAGCCGCAACGGGCACTGACCAGAAAACACTGCGCCACCTGAGGCTCGATATCGCCGGCCATGGCCAGCCACGGGTCGGGGGCACGTAACGGTGTGCGGTATGCGGTGACAGCCTGGCGTCCTGCGGGCTCGGTGAAGGTCATGGGTGACTCCCTGTCGGTTGTACGAATACGTGTGGCTGTGTAGGAGCTGTGTAGGAGCTGTCGAGTGCAACGAGGCTGCGATCTTTCCCCAGACACTTGAATCTCATGCGAAAGTCAAAAGACCGTCCGAACGCGGCCCGAGCCTTCGCCAGCTCCTACAGAGCCCAACGGGAGCAAGCTCCCTCGCCACAAAAGCTGGGTGTGGGCTTGGCTAACGCGCCTCCTCCAGCACCTTGCTCAACTGCGCGCCATCAATGCTCAGGGTCGCGGTGTCGAGCATGCCATCCAGATAGGCCTTGGCAACCTGTTCCTGGCGCTGGGCGCGCAGGGCCTGGGTCAGGCGCTCGCGTACTTCATCCAGGGTCGCTTCCCGGGCCGGTTGTTGCTCGGTGAGTTTGATCACATGGAACCCCGCCGGGCTCTGTATCGGGTCCGACACCGAGCCGACCTTCAAGCGTGCCACCCCCTCACGCACGGGCGGAACCAGTTGCTGTAACGGCTGGAAGCCGCTGTCACCGCCGCGTTCGGCGCTGGTGCGATCCTGGGAAAAACGGCTGGCCAGGGCGCCGAACTCGGCGGGCGAGGCCTGGGCCTTTTTGCTCAACTCCAGCGCTTGCCGGCGCACCGTTTCCACCGTCGACGGCTCGGTTGCCGCCAGGAATATCTGGCTGACCCGGTACAGCGCCGGCACTGCCCAGTTGGCTTTCCCGGCCTCGTAAGCCTGCTGCAATTCCTCCTCACTGGGATACTCGGCCGGCACCTGACTGACAGACTGCAAGTAATCACGAAACACAATCTGCTCGGCCGCCGCCCGGGTCTGGCGTTCCACCTCCGGGCGCTGACGCCAGCCCTGGGCATCGGCCTGTTCCAGCACGGCTTTTTCCGCCAGCCGCGTACGGATCCAACCCTCCAAGACCGCCCGGTTGCCGAGCATTTGCTGACGAGCTTCCGGCGCCAGAGCAGACAGCAACACTTTGAGCTCTTGCGGGCTGACTTGCTGGTTGCCCAAGCGGGCCAGACTCGGCGAATCGGCCGAGGTTACGCTGACGGTCTGCACGGCGGCGACCGGATCGCTGCCCGGCCTCAGGCCGAGCACAACAGCCACGGCGACCAGGCCCAACGCGGCGGCGCTGATAACAAAGGACGGTTTTTTCACGATGCGGTGGCCTCCTCCAACGGCGGCTCGGCGGGTTCAACCTGGGGCTGCATCCGGGCTGCGTTCTGGCTGTACTCGCGCAGATAAACAATGAACTCCTGCAACAGGCGATCCCACAATTCCAGGTTGCTGCGCAAGTGATCTGCACTGACACCCGCCGCAACCACGACATCCATTTCCATCACCAGGAACTCACCCTGCACCGACAACCTTGCAAAACGCCGCGAAGCGTTCCATAGCTCGGCCAGACCGGCCGGCAACTCCCCCTGTACCCGCAAGGCGCAACTGAAGGTGAAGTCCAGATACTGATCAGGCGCGGCCGACAGGTTGCCAAAGCGCACCGCATAACCGATGCCCTGGCTGGCGCTCAGCAGTTGCACGATGCCGTTCTGTTCCGTTTCGTTGACCCGGTAGCCGGCGGCTTGCAACAGCTCGGTCAGGGACGTTGGGCTGACGTGTTCAATCAATGAAGTCATGGTCGACTCTTCCTTGCGCTATCAATGGGTGATCGAGGCCTGGGGCGCATCGAAACGGTTCTTGTAGAGGTCATCGCCAAAGCCCTGGGCCAGCTCTTCGAAACGCACCCGGGTCTTGGCGGCGAAGGGCTGGCGGATTTTCATGACGTCGGTGACGTCAATGGTTTCGTAGGCGTGGAGCAGCGTCTTGGCGACTTCGTACATTTGCTGATTCTTGACCGAACATTGCTGCACTTGTGTGTCACGCTCACTCAGTTGAGCTTCCAGACGAGCACGTTCGGCTTCCTTGCCGCGGGCCAGGACCAGCAACTCGTCATAGGCTTTCTTGAACTTGCCGATCTGCTCGTTGCTGGCTGCCACCTGGGCCTGGGCCTGGCTTCGCAGGTTCTGCTCGTGCCCGGCCAGTTGCTCGTTCAGGGCCTGGGCCTTGCTCAACTGGGCGGTCAATTGCTTGATCTGCTCCTGGGCTTGCCTGGCCTGGTCTTGCGCCGCCTGCCGGGCGGCGCTGGCCTGGGCCTGTTCACTCTGCAAGGTTTGCAACTGCGCGGTGGTGCTGCGCAATTGCGCCCGCAGGCGTTCTTCCATTCCTTCGCCGTGGGCCGTGCCGCCTAACAGCAGACCCAGCACCAGCAACGCGACCGGACACTGGTTCATGGCTCGCCTTTTCATGAGGCCTCCCTGCGCTTAGAAGCGCGTGTTGATTTCAAGCTGCAAGACATCGATGTCATACGGCGCGCCGTACACCGCTTCGGAACTCAGCCAGCGACCGGTGGCGAAGACGTTGTTCGCCAGACCATAGTTGCCGCCCAGGAAGTAACCTTTGGCATTGGTGCCACCCAGGTGAAACGACGAATCGTTGAAACCGTCCGGCAAGGCATCCGGCTGGATGTACTTGTAGCCGGCGAACAGGTTCCAATCGCCCTGGCGCTTGAGTTCCAGTGAGTTACCCAAGGTGAACTGGAGCATCCAGGCGTTGGCGCCGCTTTCTACCTCGCCGTTTTCGTCCAGGTTGTTGGCGAACTGGCCTTCGGAGCGCTTGCGCATCTCGCCTTCGTCGTAGCCCAGGTTATGCACGTAGTTGGCCTGGCTGCGCAGTTTCAGGTCTTGCGGCAAATCGGTGTCCCACTGCAGATTCAAATCCAGCAGGTTGAACTCCGAGGCCAGGCCGACATACTGCGGCTGTGGCGTGGTGGACGGGTTGAGAGGATTGGGCGTGATGTCCCGCAGCAGGAACACCGTGTTGCCCTTCTGCATGAACGCCACGCGCGAACCATCGCTGTCGCAACCCGGATCACCGGCCCACGGCTCGCACGGCGAGGAGCGCTGGCCTTCGATATCGTCGAAGCGGTAATAGGCCAACGCGCCCTTGACGCGGTTGCTGTCGTTGATCGCCCAATTGGCCCCCAACTGCGCCCCGTACAACCACTTGTTGTCGCTCTCCTCTTTGTCGGAACCGTTGCTGGTGCTGGTGTCGTTGGTGTACTCCACCGGGAACGCACCAACGGTGCCGAACAGGCCCCAGTCCTGATTGAGCTTGCGGTTGAAAATCGCCGCCACGCCATCAAAATTCAGGTCACCGGAATACAACAGGTCGGTGGAGTAAAACGGATTGGCGATTCGCCCACCGGTCAGGGTCAATTCGTCCGAGGGTTTCCAGGTCAAGTAACCCTGGTCAAGCCAGATGTCCTTCTTGCCGAAACCGCCACCCAGGGTCTGGGTGGTGGACACCGGGTTGTTGTCCGAGCCGGTGCCGATGCGAATGCCGGCGGTCCACTGCGGGGCAATCAGCGCTTTCATGCCCAGGCGTGCGCGCAGGCGGAACAGGTTTTCCCGATCTTCGCGAGTATTGAGCAACGGCGGCAGACTGGAGCTGCTGTTGGGGTTGACGTCGTACGGTCCTCGGTCATTGAGCCGGGCGAAGTCGACGATTTCGTTGCTGTTGGTACCCGAGTAGTAGCGCGACTCATCGCGCAGACGAATGTCGCCATCAAAACTGATCCGCGAGACCCAATCCGGAAAGGTGTTGGGTTGAGCCCAGTTTTCCTGCTTGGCGGTGGCCATGACTTCAGCCTTGACCTGATCGCGGATCTGCTCGCGGACGATGTTTGGCACGTATTGCACCCGCACATCCCCCGGTGCGCCGGCCGGTGTTGCGACGACCGCCGTGGCAGCCTGACGGGCCTGCACGGCTTCCCGTTCGGCCTGGGCGATCAAGCCCTCGGCCTGGTCCTGCTTCAACACGCCCTGCTGTACCAGCAGGCGGATCAGATTGATCGTGGCGTTTTCCGACGGCGCCGGGGCGGCGGCCGCGTGCCCGGCCAGGCTCAATACAACCAGGCCGATTGCCCAAGACAATCGATTCACATTGGAAATCATCTGCACACAACTCCTGTTGGCAAACTTTCAAATATTCGGTTAACCCGGACGCCGTCCCTGCAAGGACAGGCGCACGGGCAAAGTCAGGGACGCCGGTGGCCGCTCACTCAGAGGGGGGGCGGTGCGCAAGGCGGTGATGACCTGTTCATCCACCTGCCGGTTGCCGCTGGACTTGACCAGCTCGACCCGGGTGATTTCACCCACGGCGCTCAGCCAGACGTCGGCCTGCAGTGAGAAGGCCAGGCTGCGCAGCTCGGGGTTTTCCCGTAGCAGGCGCTGGAAGGTGAACGCCAGGAACTGGCTGTAGGTGCCGTTACCCAGGCGTCCGCCTCCCGCCCCGGCCATGCCACCGCCCTTGCCCGCACCGATGTTGAATGCGTCGTTGCCGGCCTGGGCATCACCGTCCATTTGCATGGGGTTCTCCAGGTCATCCACCGGTGACGGCGGCGCCTCTTCTTCGGGCTTGATCTCCTCGGGCTCCGGGGTCGGTTCTGGCTCGAGCACTTTCTCCTCGACCTGGGGCTCCGGCTCCTTGGGTTTTTCCGGCGGCGGCGGTGGCGGCGGTGGCAGCGGAATAATGGTTGGCACCTTCGGCGCTTCACGGCGCACGCCACTCATGTCGTTGGCCCATTGCCAGAGCAGCCAGGCCGCCACTGCGCCCAGCACCAGGGCACCAGCCCACTTGAGCAGGCGCAACGGCGCGTTCTTCACCGGGGGCGGGTTGATGGGAAGTTTGGCGGTCATGGTCAGCCCTGGCTCGGTTTGCCGGTCACAAGACCGACCTGTGACAATTCCAGGCGCCGCAACAGATCCAGCACTTCGATGACCTTCTGGTACTGCACCGTGGCGTCACCGCGCACGATCACCGGAAAGTCCGGGTTCTGGGCCTTTTCGATACGCAGGCGCTCCTCCAGCTCGCCCAGGGTCACCGGATAGGCATCAAGGAACACCTGCCCGCCATCGTTCACCGAAATGGCCTTGGTCTTGGCTTCGGACAACGACACCGAGGCGCTGGCCTTGGGCAGGTTGATCTGGATACCCGACACCTGTGCCGTAGCGGTGAGGATGAACATCACCAACACCACCATGAGCACGTCCACCAACGGCGTGACGTTGATGCTGTCCACCGCGGCGTCATCGTCGTCATCGTGTGAAGCGTTTACGCTAGCCATGACTGCGCTCCTCAGGCCGGTACGGGCGATTGAACGTGATGGTCACGGCGATGCGCCGCTTCACCGGACTGACCCTCGCCGTGCATCTCCGCCAGGCGCGTGATGAACTCGTCGACGAACACCCGCATGTCGGCGCTGACTTCCTTGTTGCGGGTGATCAGCCGGTTGTAGCCAAACAGCGCAGGGATCGCGACGAACAAGCCCATGGCGGTGGCGAGCAAGGCCGCGGCCATGCCCGGGGCAATGGCGTTGATGTTCACGTCACCGGCCATGGCCGTGCCGAGGAACACCACCATGATCCCCAGCACCGTGCCGAGCAGGCCGATGTACGGCCCGCCGGCGATGGCGTTGGACAGGGTCGAGAGTTTCGAGCTCAGTTGCTGGTTTTCCCGGGTGCGCACACCATCCATGGAGCACCGGATCGCTTCGATGGTGGCGGCCGACACCGACGAGGTATCAGCGCCCTGCTCGCGACGGGTGCGGATCTCCTTGACCGCCACCAGGTACAACCGCCACAGGGACGAATGTTGCAGGCGCTGGGCGAGGTCCTGGTCGTCGGCGAACATTTCCAGGCGCGTGCCGATCCCGGCGAACTGCTCACGGAAGGCTTCGTTGGCGGCACTGAGGCGGCTGACCATACGGTTCTTGCGGATCATGATGACCCACGACTGGAACATCATCAGCACCAGCACCGCGATGATCACCCAGGCGTCCAGCGGCACGGCGTTGAGCAGGAAACCCAGGCTGCCGAAACCGAAGCCGGACTGCTCTTCATCGACACCATAGGCCACCAGTTTTGATTCGGCGCCCTGGGCATTGGCATCCGCCAACAGCAGCGGCGCCGGACGGGCGACCTTGGACAGACGCACCTCGTCCATGGCCCCGCTGAACGGCACGAAAGTCCCGGTGGAAAGATCAGTTGAAGGGTCGGTGGCAAGCCCCGTAGAAAGATCGGCCCCCAGGGCGATCGGCGAATTGAACGCCGGCATCGCCACCGTCAGGCTCGCGGTTTCACGACCGTTGACGTACAGCACAACCCGGTCGCCCGAGGCGGTCAACGCCAGGTGTTGCCATTGGCCGGGGTTCAACGGTTGAGTCGAGACGGCACGCTGACCGTCAATGTCCAGGAATGGCACACCTTGATTCACTCCCACCAACAGGCTGGCGGCGGCCTCACGGCGGGCCAGGATCACCTGTTCACCGCTGGCCTGATCCTGGCGCAGCCAGGCGCTGAAGGTAAACGCCGCGCCGGCGCTGTGCTGCAATGAGGGGCTGGCCGGCAACAGCAGCGGCTGGCCGTTGAATTGCAAGGCATGACCGATCACGCCATCGATGCGGGTGCCAGCAGCGCCCTGGGCATTGTTGCCATACGCCGTGGCGTCCCGGGGCGGTACACCGGCGGCGCCGTCGAAGTGGTAAAGGGCGGTGTAATCCGGGTCGAAGGTCAATTGACCGCTGCCGGTGGCCGGCGCCTTCTGGTTGCCGTAGTACATCCACAGATCCTGACGCTGGCCACCCTCCACGCTCGGTACATCGATCCAGATCAAGGCCATCCCCATCAACGGGTCGAAGCTTTCGATCTGGTGATTGAGCACGGTCTTGTCATCGGCACTGACAAAACGCAGGTCCGAGCCATCCTCCTTGACCCCGTCGAAGGTGAAATTGCCGGTGTGCAGGCGTACCAGCAATGCGGTGCGGCCCAGGGCCTGGCTGATCGCCGCGCCTTGGGGCGTGGTGTCCACGGAAATCTGTTTGCGATAGTGCCAGTCGTCCTGCCACCAGGCGTTGGCCGTGGCTGGAAGCACCAGCCCCAGGCAGATAAACAGAGATAACAATAAGCGTTGCATGGACATGACTCCTAGGTTCAAAACGTCGCTTGCAGGTTGAAATGCAGGCGCGATTCCTGTTTCGAGGTGTTCGGCCCTTCGAGCAGCGGGTAGCCCCAATCGAGGCTGCCGGACAGCCATTTGCTCAGGCTCGCGCGCGTGCCGAGGCCGACACTGGCCAGGCTGTAGTCCGCGTCCTGATCGGGCAGTTCGTCGCGCAGGTACAACTGCGCGCCTTCGGCGAAGGCGTAGAAGCGCCACTCCTGGACATAGCTGCCGAGGAACTTGGCAATGGACGGTGTACGCAACTCCTGGGACAGCAGGTAGCCGTCATCCCCGGTACGCTCGGCGGCCAGATAACCGCGAACCGATGTAGCGCCACCGGCAGAGAATTGTTCGTTGGAAACCAGCGGCCCGGACGCCAACTGGAACGCGGCTTTGGACGCGGTCTGCCAGTCGTTGCCAAAGGTGAAGGTGTAATTGCCGTCCCCCTTGAGCACGGCAAAACTGGGGCTGGCGCGGTAGCGCTTGTAGTCGAAGTCTTCGTCGGAACTGCCATAGCCCAACAGGCTGCGGGTGCCCGCCACCAGGCTCAGGCCTAGGCCCAACTGGCTGTTTTCGCTGTAGCGAAAGCCGTTGTAGGCGAAGGTGAACGGCGCGTACTTGAGCGGCACTTTGTCGCTGGCGCCGTCCAGATTCAGCTCTTCCTCAAAGTCTTTGAAATCCACGCCAATGGAAAACGTATTGGCCCAGGCGGCACTGGACGCCAAGGTGTAGATCGCCGAGACACCGTACGAATGGCCCCTGCCCAAGACGTTGCTGCCGCCGATGGTCGCCACGTTGCTGTCGGACTGGTAGCCGGAGAACTGCACACTCCAGTGCTCGTCCAGCGGCGCGGTATAGGAGCCCGACCAGACCTTGGCGTTTTCGGTGTCCTGGGGTGCGGTGAAGAAGGTCAGCGAGAGGCTGTGACCCAATTGCCAAAGGTTGTTGTAGCCCAGGCTGGCAACGCTGCGCAGCTTCTCGGTGTCGGCGCTGTAATCGTTATTGAGCCCCAGGCTGGCTTGCCACGGGTTCTGATCCTCGACCTGCAAGTCCACATCCATGGTGCCGGGCCGCTGGCCCTCGCGTACCAGCGGCATTACCTGGCGCCCCGGGGTCTTGTTCAACTGCGCCAACTCAGCCTGGACCTGGGCGAAATCGGGCACCTCGCCTTCCTTGAGCGCTGGCACGTCGTCGCGAATTTCCACGGGCGAATAATGCTTGGCACCCACCACGCGGACTCGGCCGACCTTGGTCTCGCTGACCTGCAGGTAGACGATGCCGTCTTCGACTTTCTGCTCCGGCAACTCGACGAACACTGATTGATAACCGCGCGCCTGATAGGCCTTCTGCAGCGCCTCCCGGGCCCCCTCGATATCGCTCAAGGCCTTTTGCGGGCCGAGGAACGGGTAGACCGCCTCCTCGATGGCCCGGGCATCGAGCACGGTGTTGCCACGCACGAAATACTCGTTCACGTCCACCAGGCGGGCCGGGGCCGATTCGACCTCCTGCTGCGCTTGGGCGGCGAACGCCGACGGCCCCCCGACCGTCAACAACAACCAGCCCCACAGCGCTGGCCGCGATTTGAAGAAATGCTCCACACCACCCCCTGAATTCAAAGTACCGCTCAATTGCTTGCAGTCGATGTCGTGGCGTGCCGCGCCAGCCAGGTGTGCAGCAGCGCGAAATTCAAGGAGAACTCCGGCATTTGCAGCAAGGCACCGCAGAACACTTCACCGATTATTTTCTGGATGAGCCTCACAGCCCGCGCATCGCCCAGCAGCGTGGCGAGGTCTTTGCTCAAAACGTCGAAGCGCCAGACCTTCTGGTTCAGGTCCAGGCCGACGAACCAACGGAACAGCAGGTTGTAATTGAGTTGTTCGTAGAGTTGCTGCTCGCTGGGCACCGAATAGAGCAGTTGCAGTAAAAGGATGTGCATGACGGTCTGCGGTGCGATCAGCATCTCGGCGCTTGCGGTGAGGCCTTGCAGCACGTCGCGATGGTCGTCCAGCAGGTCGTCGATTTGCGGACGCAGCAACACCAGTGAATGGCCCTGCGGGATGTAGCTGGACACTTCCTTGAGTGCGCCCTGCCAGTCATCCTGGGAAACGATCCAGACCCACGGTGCGCCGTAGCGATACACCGAGACCGGCTGCTTGCGCGCCGCCTCGACGATCTTCGACAACCGCTGGTCAAGCTCCTGCATGCCCACTTTCGAATAACGTTCCATAGTTCCCATCGCCTCACTCCCGGCTGCTTGCCCCGGCTCCAAACGACCTTGCAGGTCCCCTCGAACACGTCACACAGGCTTGACGGGAATGGCGATGTGCTACCGAACTTTTGTCATGAAAGCTTCATTTGGATGGACGTCGATGGGAACTTGAGCGCAGGTCCCGTGGCGAGGGAGCAAGCTCGCGCTGGGGCTGTAGGAGCTGTCGAGTGCAACGAGGCTGCGATCTTTCCCCAGACACTTGAGTCCCAAGTGAAAGATCAAAAGATCGCAGGCTTCGCCAGCTCCTACAGAGCCCAGCGCGAGCTTGCTCCCTCGCCACGGGGTACTGGGTGTCCAGCAACCCGGTGGGAGCGAGCCTGCTCGCGATGGCGGCGACTCGGTGCCAGCCGATCGCTACAAGCTCAACCGCCCCCGCTCTTCCTCGGTCAAGCGCTGCCGGGTCTGTTCGTCCAGGGGGCCGGCGCCCAGCACTTGCACCGGGCTGGCCGGGTCGTAGGCCCGTGGCGCGTCGCGGCTGGCACCGTCGCGGGACGGGGCCAGTTGCTCGGAGCCGAAGCTCACCACCTGCACGGTGAACACCGACGCCTGGTTTTGTCGCGCCGCGTTCTGCTGCTGGCGCGCCACGTCTTCCGCCGCTTGTGTCGCCGAGGACGCCGCCGAACTGGCCGAGGTGATGGCCCCGGTGTTAACCGTGGCCGCCAGTGGCACACCGGAGGATTTGCCCTGGGTCTGGATGTTGGCCGCGTTCACCACGGTCAATGCCGCGATGTTGACGTTGCCCGACACCCGGATCCCCGCCTCGCCCGCATCGATGGTGCCCAAGGGCGCGATCAGGTCGATGTCGCCCGGCGCCACTTCGGCAATCGGGTTGAGCGTGGCGATACCGGCGCCGGTGCTCGGCACCGACGGCGACAATGTCACGTTACCCCAGGTGTCGTACAAGCGCTTGGGCGGCGTGTAGACCACGGTGGTCTTCGAACCGCGACCGGCGTTGATATCGCCCTGGGCCGACCAGCCGAGAATCGAACCGCCAAAGGTGGTCATGATCCGGCTCTGCCCCAGCAGGATGCTGTTCTGCGCATACAACTGGATATCGCCCTCGCCCTGGGTGATGACCCCGGCGGTGGACGGCGGTGCGTTGCCTTCGATGCCGAAGGTCTGCCCGCCGCCCGGCGTGAGCATCTGGATGCCACCGCCGAAATCGGTGTGCACACCCGCGCCGCCGAACATCGTGATATCGCCCTTGTAGGTGATCGCATTGCCCGCCACGTCCTTGTCTGGGAACAACAGCGCAATCGCCTCCCGGCCCCGCAAGTAACTGCCCTGGCGCACGCCACCGGCTTCGTTGTACTCACGGCCACCGGCCTTGAGCTCGGCGAAGTACACGTCGCGGGCAAACACCCGCTGCTGCTCGGCCGGCAGCGCCGCGAAGTAGTTGCGGGCCTGCTCGGTGTCGCCGCTGAAGCCGAAGCGTTCCTTGAGCCAATCCACCAGTTCCGCCTCGTAGGTCTTGGCGACTTTACCGTCCTGGTTCGCCAGGGGCACACCGGTCAGGGCCTGGTTGGCCGGGTCCAGGTACGCCTTGACGAAGCGCTGGTAGTCCGCGCCGTTGAGGCCAGCGCCGGCTTGCAGCACCAGGCTCGCGCCGGGGCGCGCATCCCCCGGCACCACGGCGCCGATACTGTTGATGCTGACCTTGTCATCCATCAGCAGATTA
Organism: Pseudomonas sp. NFACC39-1; assembly: GCF_900110355.1. NCBI lineage: Bacteria > Pseudomonadati > Pseudomonadota > Gammaproteobacteria > Pseudomonadales > Pseudomonadaceae > Pseudomonas > Pseudomonas sp. NFACC39-1. Next base: position 106,581 of record NZ_FODL01000006.1, read on the forward strand.
CGCCCGGCGGTGATCTCCAGCAGGCCGGGGCCGGCGACATTGAAGTTGCTGTAGAGGATGTCGCGCCCGGCCGAGACGATGGAGATGTCGGTGGGGTTGTTGTGGACGAAGAGGTTGCCGGTGCTGGTGTAATTTCCCGCGCCCCCCATACCGGTGTCCTCATTCAGAGATCCGCCCAGCGGTATGCCGCTGCTGACAATGTCTCGCCCAGCCATCATCCGTACAGCTCCGGCGCCTTCGTAGGCAATTCGCCCCGGCCATCTGCCGATGGAGACTGATGCCATCGACCGTCCAGTGGTGACTGCCAGCAAGTCGCCTTCAAGCGCATAGAAGCGAGCAGGATCGTCATTGAGGGCCCACTCCCCGGAAGCGCTGCTGGTGTCAAAGGCAAACAGCGGCAATATGTTCATACTAGGGCGAGCGGGGTTGCCATCGGCTGAGAGATTGCTGGTCTTTATGACGAAACCATCCATACCGACAAAGGCTGGCCGAAACGGTGTCGCCAGGGCCGCAGACGATGCACCGGAACGACTGACCGACATATCGCCACCGTAGATGGAATCGCCGGCCATGAATTGCAACTCACTGTTGATACCGGGAGCGAGCAGCAGGGCTGGACGATTGTTGCCGTTGTAGCCTGTTTCATACAGTCCCGAGGACTTCCCATAATAAAGGCTGCCACTGGCTGCCACAGCCCTCAGGATGGACGGATAGACCACCGCCAGGTCCGTTGCGGTGCTGGATGTGAAAGGTGTCAGGTTGCCTCCCGACGTCCACAAGTCGACCGCAGTATTGGCTGTCCACAGCGTGAACCAGCTCAGGCCTGATTCGTTACTGTCACCGTCCTTGAAGCGTGAGGCGCTCATCATCGGTGCCCGGCCCGGGTCGGCGACGTCCATCACGACAAGGTCGCCCGAAGTCGTCAGGTCGAAGGTAGCGTCACCCGGCATGAGGGTCAGTCCACCGGTAGCAAACCCTCGTGTGGATTTGAAGGAGTCGTAGGCCCGCGTTTCTCCAGGGGACTGTGTTGAGACAGCATTGCCATAGCGCAGATCGATTCGACCGATGGCACCGCTGTCGATCTTCGCGTGGCCCCGCAGGTTGATGACAGCGCCATTGAGATGCCCACTCCTGAACAAGCTCTCGGGATTCAACGTCCCCCCCAAACGCAGATCGAGATCACCACCGCCGGTCAGTTGCAGGCGGCCATCGGCGCCCACACGCCCGGTGCTGCCCACCGCCAGCAGCAGCCCCTGGCTTCGAGGGTTGATGTTTGAATTGAAGTCACTACCGGCAAACCGGTTCAACACCCCCGCGTCGCCCTTCACCTGTACATCCAGATCACCGCCGCCCAAAGTCCCGAACCCGGTGAAAGCGGCCATTTGATCAGCGCGCCCCGGCACCGTCGACGCGGTATAACTACCGAAGTTGATCCACCAGGCGGTCGGCTGGCTGTTCGCTGAATCACCATTGCCCTGGCGCCAGAGCCAATTGCCCACATTGGCCGAATCCTGGCCGTTGTCGGTGGGATTCGGTCGTCCGACAGGGGTTGCAGCAGGCGCGGTCAGGTTACCGCGGAGGTCGCCGCCGACCTTGAGCAACAGGTTACCGCCCGCGTCCGGGTACCAGGCGCGATAAAGATTTTCGGTGCCGCCGTCGACCAGTTTCTCATTGCTGCCATCCTCGTTGTTGAGCACCTTGTCGTTGGCGCCCAAGGCCTTGGGCTGGTTGTAGGGATCGCCTGGGAACGTTGGTGCTGATGAGGTGCCGGCGGTGTAGATGCCGAACAACGAATCCATGCGCAGGTTGCCGCCACTGAGCAGTTCCAGGTCCCCGGTACCGGTGCGGATGACGCTCGGACGGACACTGCCGGCAACCGCTTCATACTCCACGTCTGCGGGGGCACAGACACTCGGCGTCGCGTCGCAGAGTGACTGAACCGAATCAAACTGGAAAAACTGCGCAGCGGCCTGGCTGATCAGCTCGCCGGCCTTGACCTCAAAGCCGGAACCTGCCAATTCCTCCTCCGCTGCCTGGGTCCATCTGTAAGAGGCTTGAAGCGCGCAAATACCGGCGAAATCCGCACAGAAGGCGTCAACCGAGTCGTAGCCAAAATTGCTCACGATGTCCAGGTCAACGGTTTGGCCAAGCTCCACCGTGAATCCCGCGCCCGCCAGCTCATCGACCCCTAGTTGAGTCCACCCATAGGTGCCCTTGGCCGGCACGGGTTTGCCGAACATACCATAGTGGCTATCGGCAAGACGCAAGTCGCCACGTACCGGTTCAGGCTGAACAATCCGGCTGTCCGCCGCCGTCGTATCGGCCCCGGCCACCAGCCTCAGCGACCAGGACTGCGAGCCCTCGGCGAGCATCGGGGCGATAGCCCACATGCGGCCATCGCTGCCCGCGATCTCCGGACGCAACTGCACCGACTCGACACCATCCGGCAACTTCACATCGGTGCCGGACGGGATCAGCGAACCACGGTTCAAGACCAGGCTGCCTTCGAGCTTGAGGATATTGGTCTGCGCATTGCCCGCGTTAGCCACGTTGGGCAGCGCCACGCCCTTGGGCCAGGTGAAACCGCGCAGTGCGGCGGCACCGCTCAACACGCTGCCGGCGCCCAACTGCGAGCCGGCTTCGAGGGTCTGGGCCCGGCTCAGCAAAGTGCCCGCGGCAAACAGCAGGTTGCCGGAGGCATCGTGCACCGCAGCCGCCAATACCGTGCCGGCCGGCAGTTCCAAGGGTTGTTCCAGGATCGCCGCCACCGGCAACCGGGTGCCGGCCGCCAGGGTCACGTCCTTGATCGGCAAGTCGTAGTTCAAGGTGGTTCCCGCCGGGAACGCCGTGCCGTCGGCCAGGGTCACCCCGGCACCGGGGACGACGATGTCACCACCGGTGAAGTCGATCCCCGGCAGCAGCACCCAGCCTTTATCATCCTGCGTGGGCGGCGGCGGCGCGAAACCGTCGTTGATACTGCCATAGATGCTCAGGTCACCACCGGCGCGCAGAATCAGCGCACCGGGCTCGCCGGAGCCGTACACGGCGGTTTGACGAGTATGCGGATTCACACTGGCGTAACGATAACCGGACAGGTCCAGGTCACCCTGCACCACCAGGTCACCGTCGGCCGTGGCACTGACGATTTCCACGCTGGGGCGCAGGTGGAAAGCATCGACATAACGAGCATTATTGAGGCCGGCGAGCTTGCGCCGCATTAAATCGCTGTTGGTCAGCGCCGCGTTGATGAAGGCGAGGCTGTCCTGATGCTTGCCATCCAGGTAGTCCTGGTCGATGACCTGATAAGGACGACCGCTGGCCGCCGGATCGCTGCCAAACTCTGCATCGTTGTACTGCCACATACCGTTGACCGCGATGGACCGGGCGCCCTGGATATCCAGGCCACCGCGTGCATCGATGGCAATGTCGCCCTGGGTCGGGGTCGAGCCGGCGCGGCGTGCATTGAGTTCCAGCGTGCCACGGGCACGGCCGTCGTGCTGTCCGGCGGGCGCCGCAGTGCCATGGCGCAAATCGATGCGGGCACCGTCGGCTAGCGTCAGCACACCAGCGCGGGAGGTCAGATCGACAATGGCCCGGTTCGGCGAATCGATGATCTTGCCGTAGCTGTCCACCCGCAGACGGTTGCCGTGGGCATCGAGCATCGCATTGCTGCCCAGAGTCAGAGAGCGCCCGGCGGCGAGCCGGATGCTACCGACCCGTTCGCCGCTGGCGTCTACCTTGCCATTGACCAACAGGTTTCCGTTGTCGACCGACACGCTGATGGTCGAGGCCTTGAGTTCGTTGCCGATCACCAGGTCGCCCTGCTTGAGCTGGAAGCCACGGGCACCGAACACCTGCCCGTCGTTCAACCGTTGGTTCAGGGCCGCGAACTGCTCGCTGAGGTTACCGTTGCCGCCCAGGCGCTGGGCCTGGATCTCCACGCCGCCAGCCAGGTACGGCATGGCGGTACCCCCGGCGTCATATTCGCCGGTACTGCTGCCGAGGATCCGTCCTTGCAGATCGACTACACCCGCCGTACTGCCCAAGGCCACGGCGCTGAGCCGACCAGCCTGGTTGTGGCGGGCCGAAAGGTCGATGCTGGAGCCACCCGCCTGACGGATGTTGCCGTTCTGGCTTTGCAGGATCACCTCGCCACCAGAGCTGTAGCGCGTGACATCGTTGAAGGTCACTGTGCGCCCCGCCACGTCGATCAGCGCCTCATCGGCCAGGGTCAGGTCATCCGTCGCGCTCAGGGTCAGCTTGCCGCTGGGCAGCACCACCGCGCTGGCAAGGTTTAGGCTCGCGCCTTTGATGGACAACTCGCCCCCAAGCCCGGAGACAGTGCCGGGTTTAGCGGTCGCGCCCGTTACATTGACCGCACCGCCCGCGGTGATGCGGTTGACCGAACCGGCTTCGCCGGTCAGCAACGGGGTGAGGATATTCAGGTTGCCGCCGCTGTAGGCATAGCCCGTTTTCGCGTCATAGGCGCCCTGGCTTTGATACACCGCCAGGCTGCCTTTGTGGTTGGCGGTCAGGCGTTCGCTGGCACTAAGGTTGACGTTGGCAAATCCCAGTGCAAGACGGTCCAGGGTAGTGATCGAGCTCGGTTGGGCGAAATCGCCATAGCCGAATTCGATGCGCTGGGCCTGGATGTCCAGGCGACCGGCGCCGGTGCCGGCCCCGCCGGCAATCACCGAACCCGGCGCGCCAACGGCGCCGTTCCAGATCAGGTTGGCGGTGCGGATGCTTGCCACGTCGTTGGCGGTGCCGGCGCCATAGATGCCCGGGGTACTGAGCATCAGATTGCTCAGGCGTGATTTGCCTGTGGCTGAGTCATAGGTGTCGAGGCTGACGGTGCCATAGAAGTTCAATGCCTGGCTGGCCGACAGTTCGAGGGTTTCCAGGGCCGGCGCGCCGTATTCGGTATCGCCGCGCAGCAGGCGATCGAGCACGGTCTGGCTCAAGGTCAGACCGGCTGGCAGGACCTTGCCCGTCGCCGCGTTGCTCAGGGCCTGGGCGGTACCGACGTTGATGTTGCTCAGGGCCAGGGTCAGGTGACGGGTGCCGTAACGCACCTGGTCGCCCAACTCCAGGCTGCTGCCGGACGCAGCAACGATGCTGCCTTCGGAGTGAATCCGGGTCACGCCGCTGCACGGCGTCAGGCTGCATCCGCCGATGTTGACCGTGCCGCTGGTGCCTGACGCAGGGGCCAATACATTGAGCAAGCCATTGGAGGCAGCCAGCAAGCTGTAGTTTTGATTTTGCACATTGAGGTTATAGATAAAACCATCACGGGCATCGTAAGCGGCCTTGCCCCGTCCAATGGTGTTGACGGCGGCGCCTTGTTCCACCAAGAGCTCGCCGCCGTCGGCCAGGAGGAAGACCTCAGGCGCCGACAGGGTCGCACCTTCACGCAGCGCGACACTGCGGGACACGCGTTGCGGCGTGATGTAGTTACCGCCCTGGCCATAGAGCACCGAAAACTGGCCGCCGATCACTTGGCGTGAAGCATTCAATGCATTGAGGCTTTCGGCATTGAGGGTCACACCTTCGAAGCCAGCCGTAGCCCCCCGTCCTTCGGCGACCACTTCGAGCGCGGTGCCATTGCTGGCAACCACCGCGACGGTGCCGCCGTATCCTCCGGTCTGAGGCGCGAACTTGCCGATCCCCTTGAAGGAGAAGGCCTGATCTGCGGCGCCCTTGCCCAGATTCAACTTCAACGTCTTGGCATCTACCGGCAACAAAGCCCTGGGAACGCCCAAACGCGCGGCGTCGGCCATGGCGAACTGGGCGTAGCTGGTTTCGTTGTATTGCGAGTAGCGACGCAGCACATCGCCCGAGGTCAGGATGACTTGGCTGGACAAACTGTTGCGCTGCCCGGTATTGGCCACCGACAGCACGCCGGCAGTGGTCCAGGAACCATTGCGCATCTGGTGCGCGCCCGTTGTGACACCTTGCCCCGCCAAGCCATTGACCTCGACTCGGAACGCCCCCGGCAGTAAGGCATAGGTGGATGGCATCAGGGTGTAGGTGCCGGCAACCAGCCCGGGCACACCGGCACCGATGGTGATCTGCTGACCTACCCTCGGATCGACCGCGCCACCTTCGGCGGCGACCGGCGCGTATTGGCTCTGATTGCCCGGCACGATGGCGTAGACCGGGTTGCTGGACAGGCCCGGCAAGGTGAAACCGCCATTGGCGCCGATTTGTACCAGCGGGTTGAAACGCGCATCGGTGGAACCGCCGCGGCCGGAGATGAAACCTGCGCCGAGCAATTCGCCGCCACCCGAGAGATCGAGCACCGAGCCGTCTTGGCCCTCCACAGACTTGCCGCCGAGAATCACGCCGATGTTGAGGTCACCATTATTGGAAGGCACCGCGCCTTGTCCCAGTAACACGATTTTCTTGCCAGCATACGTATAACTTTGCCCATCGATGGTGCCGCCATACGGCAGGATCAGGCCCAAGCCACTGACCGATGTCAAACTGCCTGGCAACAAATCCACCCGGGCAGATACGCCCTCTGCACTGTTTGTGCCGATCTCAAGTAACCCCAAAGGTGCACGGACGACACCACCTTGTTCGATTTTCGCACTGCCCAATTGCAAACGGCCGAATACCGAATATGGCACTTGGGATGCGACCTGGGTAGTACGCCCAATGACTAGGCTACGCGCCGGGTCATAGAGCTTGTCGCCGCTACCGGATTCAGATCCCCAGCCATACCCCGCCAATACCCGGGCGCCAACCCCCGTCGCCGGATACAACTGCGCCGCTTGCAGGATCATGTCCGAAGGGGTCAACAACTGGGTAGTGATGCCTGCAGGCATATAGTCGCCAGAGAACCCGGCCAGGAATCGTAAATCCCCCCGACTGCTTAGCCGGACCCGGTCGAAACCCGCGCGCTCCAGCGCGACGGTACTGCCGTCGGCCTGTCTCAGCGTGCCTTTGCTGCTAAATATCACACTGCCCTGTACATCCAGCAGGTCTGCGTTAACGGAAAACACTGCCTTGTTTGCCAACAGCGATACACCGCCGCCCTCGACCACTGGCCGGGTATACCCGTCCGGATTTGGTCGACCGGCCGCCGGCCCAGACAGCAGCACATGGGAGGCATTGAGTTGGGCCCGGGTATTGGCTGGCGCGTTTGCGCTCGGCCCAAAGCTACGGGCATACAGACTCAGGCTTTGGCCGAGAGACAGTGACACGTCGCCATCGACGCTCAACAGGCCATTGCTCAACAAGGCAAGGCTGTCGAAGCCGCCCGACTGAACCTGATCCACGCCCAAACGGCCGTGACCGTAGACCAGTGAGTCCGCCAAGGTCTCGGCCGTATCGCCCAGCAGAGTCGCCTGGGCGTTTTGCCCCAACACCAGCTCTCGGACCTGCAAGACCCGGTTATTGACCGCATTGCTACGGTAATACGGCGTTTCCAGGGCCACCGACAAACTGCCGCCTGCCGCCCCTGTACCGCCCGAACGAGCGCTGAACACGCCGTCCAGGTACAAACCATTGGCCGACGCCAGGGAAATGCTGCCGCCGTTACTCGCCACCGACGCGCGTCCCTGGCCTGGAATATCCAGCACCGCCTGGCTGCCATCCGCTTGCAGACGCGCACCGTCGCGCACCACCACAAACAATTCGGAGGCTGAAGCCGATCCTTTCACGGCATCGATCTGACCACCGATGACAATCTGCCCGCCGTCGCGTACCAGGCCGTAGGTCCGACCACGCATATCCCGAGCTGTTATGGCCCGGCTCGATACATCGATCAGTGCTTGCTCACCCAGCCAGATGGAACGACCGTGGCCCTGGGCATTGACTTGATCGCGGACCGTATCGTTGACGCTCAACTCGGTGAGACTGACCCGCCCGCCCCAGGCGTTGAGGGTACCGTTGGCAGTCAGTTGGCCGATGCTGCGGACATCGATGCCCTGGCCAGGGTCGACGCTGATCACGCTGCCCTTACCCAGGCTCAGTACCGTGCTCGCCATGTCGGCGGCGCTAGAGTTCGCGGTACCGGCATTGAGGCTCAAACTCGCACCACGACGCTGGGTCATGACACCTTTGATGGCATCTTCCTGGTACAGCTGCGGCGTCCAGCGCTGCAAAGCGTCCGCTGGCTCTGCGCCACTGCCCGTACTCAACGCCTGCTCGCCGAAACGGTACACCGGCATCGTCACATCGACCCGCGTCCCCTCCGCGACCGTCAGGCCTTCGTTGCCAGTGATGTCATAGGCCGAGAAGCCCTTGTCGAAAAAATCGCCGCCCAGTTGCAGGGTGCCGGGCTCGAGGGGCGCGTTGCTGTTGCCGATCAGCACTTTGTTGGCCGCCAGCTTCAAGGTCCCGCCACCGCTCACCCCGGTGCCGCGCAGTTCACCTTCCAGGTTCAAGGCGCCGTTACCGGAGGATGTGCCGGTACTGGCGGTCAGGGTCAGGTCACCGCCCTTGCCACCGCGGGTCTTGCCATCGGCCATGACCGCAGCACCGGAGCTGACGTCGACCAGGCTGCCCTGGCGCACATCGATATCGCCACTGCTGCGCACAGACACCGTACCGCCATTGATGAACGGCAGACCTTCACGGTCATTGCCGTCGAGCAGCAAATTGCTCCACCGCCCAGCGGTGTTCAACGTCACGCCTTCGCCCAACGTGACCGCTGCTCGAGTACCTGTTGCAGGGACAAGCGTGACGTCACCTACTGCATAATTCCTGAGGGTATCGACCTGCCTGAGGACATTACCCAGCGCAATGCGACCGCTGCGCACCGTCAGGTCGGCATTCACCTCGACCTGCGGTGCGTAAAGCGTGATGTCGCCGCCATCGGCCACGTTGAGCGCGCCATCGACTTTGATGCCTTGCGCCGCTGCCACCTTGACCGCGCCGAGTTGGAAGCCATTGAGCAGCTCATTGTCCAGCACCAACTTGCCTTGCCGATCAGTGCCGACCACCGAGGTCAGGTCAAGGCCCGCCGCAATCTTGTCGTTGACCTCGCCGACGGTGACCTGATCGAAGGTAGGGTTCAGGCCACTGTTGATCACACCGCTGGCCTTGTCGTAGATCGGCGTGTAACTGCCCACCAGCAACTGAGCCCGCCGGGCCACGGCGTTTTGCGATTGCTGGTAACCGTCGAGGTTGAGGTTCGGCGCCTGGGTCTGGCGTTCGCCCTGGTAGACCTCGCCGACGATCTGGCCTTCCAGCACCGCGTTGCGGGTCGACACCACCAGCTTGCCGGCATCGCGGCCGACGGTGTAGCCGGCCTCAAAGCGCTCGCGGGGGGCGATCAGTGGGTTGTAGTAGTAATCGGTCTGGCCCCAACGTTGGCTGTGGTCTTCGTAACCCTTGTAGATGCCGCTGTAGAGGATGTCCCCCGGCGCCTTGGACAGTTCATACAAGCGCCCATTGGGGCCCTTGAGCCAGGACTGGCGCAGGTAGCCGCTCTGCACATCCAGGGTGCCACCGGACAGGTTTAACTGCGCAGCCTGCTGGGTCACCACGTCGTTGCCGGTGAACGTCAGCGTGCCACCTTGGGCGGCCCATTCACCCATGCTGTGGCCCCTTGTGCCCAGGTAGCCGCCGACTTCCAGCAGCCCACCCGCCGTGTACCAACGGTCGGTGGCATAACCGTTGGTGCCCGCCGGCACGTAGATCAAATCACGCACATCCACCCAGACATCGTTGTTGGTCAGCTTGCCGCCCTCGCGGTTGACCGGTGCGTCACGCTGTTCGTTGCCCTGCACGTTGACCTTGATGGAATTGGATTCCATCGCCACCTTGACGCCGATGGCGCCGGACACGTCGATCACCGCGCCATCGCGCACCAGGCTGCGACCGGCGGCACTGACTGCGACCTGGCCGCCGGTGGCCAGGGTGATGGAGCCATTCTGGAAGTCAACGCTGCCGCCACTGACAATCTCGACCCGGGACTGGTCGGTGCGGTCGACCACGCTGCTGAGGTTGTTGAACCGACCGGTGATCAGGTTGTTCGGCGTACCGTCCAGGCCGGCGGGTCCGGCATCGCGCTGGCTGTCCAGGGCGCTGCCGCCCGCGGCGTCAAGCAGCACCGCCGTGGCACTGCCCTGCCCCAGGGTGACGCTGCCGGTGCTGTCGCTGAAAGCGTTGAGCAGGTGCACGGTGCCGCGGGTGTCCACCGAACTGCTGGCCACGGCCACGCCGTTCTGCTGCACATTGTGCCCGGTAAGGGTGATGTCGCCGGTGCTGGCCTGGATCAGGCCGCTGTTGATCACCGTGCCGGCGCTGCTGCCCGGCTTGAGGGACGTCGCGACCTCGTTGCCACGGGTGGTGGAACGCGGGTTGCCGCTGGTGCCCTGACCCCGGCGAATATAAAAACTGTCCCCCGCTGCCAGGGTGGTCTGGCCCTTGGCGGTGATGATGGAACCGGCGTTCTCCACTTCCGAGCCCAGCAGCAAGGCATAGCCGCCCCCGGCGGTGGAGGTGGCGGCGCGATGGGTTTCGATCCGCGCACCGCGCTGCACTTCGATCTTGCCGGCGGCGTCAGTGAAGGTCGGCTGGGTGCCGGTGGCATCGACGTACAAGCCGCGCTGGCTGAATTGCTCGTCGCTGACGTTGGCCGCCACCGCCGCCAGGTTGCGCACGTTGACCTGGCTGCTGCCGCTGAAAATGATGCCGTTGCGGTTGACCAGCATCACCGTGCCTTTGCCCTTGATCTGGCCCTGGATCTGGCTCGGCCGCGCTTGAGGGTCGTTGACCCGGTTGAGCACGGCCCAGTCCGACTGCTGCTGGAAATCCACCGTGGTGTTGCGCCCGACGTTGAAGGTTTCCCAGTTGAGAATCGCCTTGTCGGCGGTCTGCTCGATCTTCACCGTGGTCTTGCCACCGGCCTGGGTCTGCTGCGGTCCCTTGGCGTTGAGCCAGCCCTGGGTCAGGCTGTTATCGACCTTGAGCCCGCCCTCGCCCAGCCCATCGGGCACGGTCTGTACTTGCCCGAACGCGGCTTGCCGCCCCGCGGCCTGGGCCGCCTGCTGGGCCGCGATGGCGGCCACGGTGTTGTTGAGGTTGGTCAGCGAACGCTGCAACTGCGCATTGGCCCGTTGCTGTTGCGCCAGGGGTGGCGGCATGCCTGGCTGCGCCGTCGCGGGCCGCCCCGCGCCACCGGCCTGGGAAGCACCCTTGGCGGCAAACCAGGCCGAACTGAACGCCGTCGCCGCGTGGGCATTGCCGGCCACCATCAGCAGCGCAATGGCCTGGGCCAGCGGCTTGAGCCGCAACATCGACAACTCGCCATCGCGACGGGGGGCATTCAGGTTCGTCTGGGGTTTGCAGCGCAGCATCCTACTCATCCTTTCGGGTTCGCTCTAAGGGGTCACAACGCCGTGCTGTCAAGCTGCCAGCGTTGGTTATAGGGGATAGGCGGTTACAACCGCTCGGGACCGAACGGTTGTCATGAAAATTTCATGTGGCTGTGTTGGCGCCGGTATTACGCAAAAATCAGCAACGGCTTGCGCCGTTGCTGATCGGGTGTTGCGGATCGCTCAAGCGTGGGCTTACAACGGACGACCGACGCTGTTGCAGACGTTGGTGTTGCCGATGCTCAGACCGCTGGATGCCGTGACGAAGGACTCACGAATGGCGGTTTTCCAGGCCGAAGGCAGTGGCACGAAACGGTTGGAGGTGATGGCCGAATCGTTGTTGACCAACGAACCGTAGTGGCGGCTGAAGAAGTTGCGAACCTGAGTGGTCTGGGTCGCATCGGCGTAGCACTGGCTGAAGATCACGTTGGTGAAGCCCAGGATCGGGTAGCCGGTGGTTGGGTAGAGACGCAAGCTAGGGTCGTCCGGGTTTTCATCGATGACTTCTTGAGAAGTGAACACCGGCACCCAAGCGTTCGGATTTGAACGGTTGGCAGCAGTAGGAACCGGAACGGCGCCGATAGCTGCAGAGACATTGGCTGGCGCTGGGGACTGACCGGCAACACGAGCGACTTTGGTAGCGTCGCCCAGACCTTCCAGAGTAGTTGCCGCGTAATCCGGGCTCATGTAGGTGATACGGCCCTGGGCTGCATTGAGCGCAGTCATGACGTTCGCACTGCCGGAGGCGAAAACGGCGCCGGCTGGCACGCCACCGCTGTAGCTGTTAGCGAAGTTGGTGGTGATGGCAAAGGTGCCGGTTTCAGCGCACTTGGCGTTCAAGAAGCGAGTGAACAGTTCTGTGGTGCCACTGAGGTCGCTGCGGTAAACCACGGTGATCGCGCCAGTACGACCCGAACCAGTGATCTGGCTCCAGTCGGTCAGACGGCCGGAGAACACGCCGCACAACTGGTTGACGCTCAGGTCAACGTTGGCGGTGCCAGTCTTGTTGAACGGAATGGCAACCGAAGTGGCGACCGAAGGCGCCTGGATCAATGGACCCCAGGCGGTGCCGTGGTTGGCGACGTAGGCATCCAACTCAGCCTGGGTGAGTTTCGAATCGCTACCGGCCCAGTGCACGTTCTTGCTGGTGTCACCAGACACGAAACGGGTGTAATCGTTGTTCAGGAAGGCCAGCTTGCCGGCACCGCTGCCCACGCCGATGTAAGGGGCGAAACCGGCAGTCAGGACGCCGGACGTCTGGTACAGCGGCTGAGGCAAGGTCGCGCCACCACCGTTGACATCAGCCATAGCGGCCTGAGCGGCGCAGAGGCCGGCGAAGGTCAGGGATACCGCGAGAACGTTGCGCTTAAACATGAAGAATCTCCTTTCATCGTGTTCGTACGTAGGTTGGGTGACGCGTGCTTGCCGTCATGGCGCTCGGTCCTGTGCCGATGGCGATGGGGTGAGGCCATGGGTTAGAAACTCGCAGTTTCCGGTGACAGATAAAGGAAAAAACCTCGGGAGCTGGAGGCTGTTTTTTGGGGTTTTTCCTCGGGTGTTCGAGGGCTCTGGATTGGGGTTTCAGACGGGTTTTGTGACGGTGCTGCTCAGGGTGGGCGTGGAGATGGCGGCGGGTGGTTGTCTGACGATGGAAGATGACAGAACGAGGAACCCGAGTTTGGTGTTGGCGAGGGTCGGGAGGTGTTGCGGCACTGCAAAAATAACTGCCTGCTCTTGTGGCGAGGGAGCTTGCTCCCTCGCCACAGGGGTCGTGCTAGCCACAAAGGGTATTCACCAGCGGTTCATTGAACCAACTGATTGATCTCGATAATCGGCAGCAGCACCGCCATGACGATCACCAGCACCACGCCGCCCATGACCACGATCATCAGCGGTTCCAGCAGCGCAGTCATGCCCATGGCCCGGCGTTCGATGTCGCGGGACAGGGTTTGTGCGGCGCGTTCGAGCATTGGCGGCAGGCAGCCGGTTTTTTCGCCGCTGGCGATCAGGTGGATCAGCACCGGCGGGAAGACTTTCTCCACCCGCAACGCTGCTGCCAGGTTGACCCCTTCGCGGACCTTGGCCGTGGCATCGCTGACGCTCAGGCTCAGGCGATCGTTAGACAGGGTCTGACGCGCCGCCTCCAAGGCTCGCAGCAAAGGCACCCCGGCGCCGCCGAGAATCGCCAGGGTCGAGGCAAAACGCGCGGTGTTGAGGCCCAGCACGAAACGCCCGATCAGCGGTAGACGCAAGATGCGACTGTGCCAGTTCAACCGCGCTTGCGGGTTGCGCAAATACAGCCGCCAACCCCAGAACCCACCGGCCAGAATGCCAAAACACAACCAGCCCCAGGCGCGGATGAAATCGCTGGCGGTCAGCATCGCCACGGTCAACCCAGGCAGGTCCTGACGGGCCTGGGAGAACGCGCTGACCACTTGGGGCACCACGTAGCTGAGCAGGAAAATCACGATGGCGATCGACACCAGCCCCACTACACCCGGATAGATGAACGCCGTGAGGATCTTGCCCCGCAGGTTGTTGCGCTCCTCGATGTAGTCCGCCAGCCGCTCCATCACCTGCGCCAGGTCGCCGGACTCTTCACCGGCTGCGATCAGTGCCCGATAGATGTCCGGAAAGTCCCGGGGTCGCGCCGCCAGGGCTTCGGCCAGGCGCATGCCGCTGCGCACATCGGCGCGCACTGCGCTGAGGGTCTGGGCGATGTGTTTTTTTTCCGCCTGTTCCACCGTGGCGCTCAACGCGGCCTCCAATGGCAGGCTCGCTCCCAACAGACTCGCCAGTTGCCGAGTGGCCCAAGCCAGGTCGTTGTCCGAGAGTTTGGCGCTGAACAGGCCGCCGCCATGGGCTTGCGCGGTGTTGCGCTCGAGCTGCACCTGTAACGCCGTCAGCCCTCGACTGCGCAGCAGGTTGAAGGCGCCACTCTGGCTGTCGGCTTCCAGGTGCCCGACCTCGATCTTGCCGGTGGCGTCGGCGGCTTCAAAACGGTAGCGATTCATCAGGCGTCCCGTGTCACGCGCAGGATTTCTTCAGGGGCGGTGGCGCCACTGCGCACCCAGCGCTCACCGTCCTCGCGCATGCTGAACATGCCGGCCTGGCGGGCGGCAGCGCGCAGTGCCTGCTCCCCTGCCCCCTGGTGAATGAGCGTGCGGATATCATCGTCGATGCAGAACAATTCATGGATGCCGGTGCGACCGCTGTAACCGCTCTGGTTACAGCTCGGGCAGCCCACCGGGCGCCAGGTGCCGGGGGTTGCCGGATCAGCTTGTTTGCATTGCGGGCAGAGCCTGCGTACCAGTCGCTGAGCGAGTACGCCGAGCATCGACGAGGCCAGCAGGAACGGCTCGACGCCCATGTCGATCAGGCGGTTGATGGCCGACACAGCGTCGTTGGTGTGCAGGGTCGCCAGCACCAGGTGACCGGTGAGGGACGCCTGCACGGCGATTTGTGCGGTTTCCAGGTCGCGGATTTCGCCGATCATGATGATGTCCGGGTCCTGACGCAAAATCGCCCGCAGGGCCAGGGCGAAGGTCATGTCGATCTTGGCGTTGACCTGGATCTGGCTGATGCCCGGCAGGTCGTATTCCACCGGGTCCTCCACCGTGAGGATGTTGTGGACGCTGGCGTCCAGCCGGGCCAGGGCGGCATACAGGCTGGTGGTCTTGCCGCTGCCGGTGGGGCCGGTGACCAGCACGATGCCGTGGGGCTGGCGGATCAGGTGATCGAGTTTGCCCAGCACGTCCGGGTCCATGCCCAGGGTTTCCAGTTGCAGGCGCCCGGCCTGTTTATCCAGCAGGCGCATCACCACCCGTTCACCATGGCCGGTGGGCACCGTCGAAACCCGGATGTCAATCGGGCGCCCGGCCACGCGCAGGGCAATGCGGCCGTCCTGGGGCAGGCGCTTTTCGGCGATGTCGAGCTGGGCCATGATCTTGATCCGCGACACCAGTGCGCCGTGCAACGCCTTGCGCGGCGAGACCACGTCGCGCAAGGTACCGTCGACCCGGTAGCGCACCACCGAATGGCTTTCGTAGGGCTCGATGTGGATGTCGCTGGCCTCGTCCCGTGCCGCCTGAGTCAGCAAGGCGTTGATCATGCGGATCACCGGCGCGCCGTCCTGCGTGTCCAGCAGGTCGGTGATCTCGGGCATGTCCTGCATCAGGCGGTCGAGGTCCACCTCGCTCTCTGCCGCGCCCACCACGGCGGCGGCGCTGCCGGTGTCGGCGTAGGCACTGTTGAGCAAACCGTCGAGTTCCTCGTCACGCACCCGCTCCAGCCGCACCTCGCCAAATTGGCGGCGCACTTCGCTGATGGACCAGCCCGGCGTGGAGGGACAGACCATCAACACCGCGCCTTCATCAGACTCGCGCAGTACCAGGCGTTGGGCCTTGGCCCAGGCGTATGGGAGGGTGTTCATGGGCACCACTCCTCCTCGACTGACGGACACACCGTGGCTGGAGCGTCGACGCTGTGTAGGAGCTGTCGAGTGCAACGAGGCTGCGATCTTGTCCCAGACAATTGAGTCAAAAGCGAAAGATCAAGATCAAAAGATCGCAGGCTTCGCCAGCTCCTACATAACCCAGCGGGAGCAAGCTCCCTCGCCACGGTACTCATTGTCCAACCGGCTCCGTTGCCGGCACCGCCTTGATCACCGCCCTGGGCGTTTGCAGCCCGGCGGGCGTGGCCTGCGGAATGGCCTTGGCCGAGGCCGGCAGTTGCGGGGCTTGCATGTCCGGCAGCGCCCAGCTGCGTTCCGGTTGCAGCAGGCCCTGGGCGCGGCGCATGAAGTCGTAGCGGTTGAGGGTGATGCCGCGCCCCGCCGCCGTGTCGCGGATGATGTAGGGGCGCAGGAACACCATCAGATTGGTCTTGGTGATCTGCCGCCGCTCGTTGCGAAACAGCGCGCCGATGCCGGGAATGGTCGACAGCCACGGCACAGCATCGTTGCTCTGGCTGTAGCCGTCCTGCAACAACCCGCCAAGGACCATGATCTGCCCGTCGTCCAGCAGAATGCTGGTGTCGATCGCGCGCTTGTTGGTGACGATCCCGGTGGCGCTCGAAGCGCGGTTGTCGACGCTGCTGACCTCTTGATAGATATCGAGCTTGACCGTCCCGCCTTCGGAAATCTGCGGCCGGACGTTGAGCTTCAGGCCCACCTCCTCGCGGGTCACGGTCTGGAACGGGTTGTTGCTGGTGCCGCCCCCACCGGTGACGTAACTGCCGCTGACGAAGGGAATGGTCTGGCCGACAAAAATGCTCGCCGCTTCGTTGTCCAGGGTCAGCAGGTTCGGGGTCGACAACACGTTGGTGCCACCCTTGCTCTTCAACGCCCGGGCCAAGACTTTCAGGTCGAGGATCTTGCCGATGCCGGGAATGTCCACAGTGCCGTTGACCAGGCCCAGGTTCAAGCCTTGGGGCAACACGTCGATGCTGGTCTTGCCGTTGAGGTTGAGCCCGGTGCCACCGAGGTTGACCCCGCCGATCACGCCGCTGCCGCCCAGGTTGCCGGTCTGCCATTGCACGCCGAACTCACTGGCGTCGTCCTCGCCGACTTCAACGATCAAGCTCTCGATCACCACCTGGGCGCGACGCTGGTCGAGCAGGTCGATGACCTCCCGCAGGTTGCGGTACAGCGGGTCCGGCGCGGAAATCAGCAGGGTATTGGTGGTGGCGTCGGCCTGGATGGTCACACCGCCGGCACTGAAGGCGGTGCTCTGATCGTCCTGCGGCGAAGCCGAGCTTTGTCCGCCACTGCCCTGGGCGTAACCGTTGCTGGTGGTCGACGCACTGGCGCTGGTGGTGGCGTCGCTGCTGCCCTGCCCGCTCTGGCCGTTGGTGCTGGCGCCCATGCTGCTGAGCACCGAGCGCGAGTTATCACTGCCCTCGCCTTCGCTTTCCCCAGTGAGCAAGCCGCGCAGGGATTGGGCCAGTTTGCCGGCCTGGGCATTGCGCAGGTACACCACGTGCAGGTTGCTCGGATTGTTCTGGGCGTTGTCGAGCTTGTAGATCAGGTTACGCGCCAGCTCCGTGCGCTCGGGGCTGCCGGCCCGAATGATGATAGCGTTGGAGCGCGGGTCGCCGATCACGTTGATCTTCTGGGTCTGGTCGCCGCCCTGGGTTTCCAGCAACTCGGAAACCATCTGCGCGATGTCCACGGCGATGCCGTTGTGTATCGGCACCACGTCGGTGTCGATGGCGCTGGGGGTATCGATGCCTTCGATGAGCTGCGCCACCCGCGACAGGTTCTCGGCGTAATCGGTGATGACGATGGTGTTGTTGCCGGGGTAGGCATTGATCGGGTTGTTGGGCGACACGATCGGGCGCAACACCGGGATCAGGTTCACCGCGTTTTCGTATTGCAGGCGAAAGGTGCGGGTCAACATGCCGTTGCCGGCCGGTCTGTCGGCGCTGTAGATCGGCCCACCCAACAGCTTGGCGTCGGCCTCGGGCACCACCTGGGCCACGCCGCCGACGTCCACCACGCTAAAGCCTTGCATGCGCAGCGCGGCCAGCAGCATGTCATAGGCCTGGTGCGCCGGCACCTGACCTTCGGACACCAGCGTCAGGTTGCCCTTGACCCGAGGGTCCACCAGAAACTGTTGGCCGGTGGAACGGGACAAGGCCCGCACCACCGCCTGAATGTCGGCCTCGACGAAGTTCAGGGTCACCGGTTGGTCACCCAGTGGGCTGCGTGCCGGCGTACTGCTGCGGGGCTCGCGGGCACGGGCGGTGAGATCGACCGGGTGCCGCACCGGCGGTTTCTGTTCACGCAAGGTCTGAGCCTGCTGACGGTCCAGCAGCGCATCACCGCTGCGCTGAGTACTGCCCAGCGGAATGCCCAGTTCACTGTCTACCAGCAACGGTGGCTGCGACGCCGGCGGTGTGCTGTTGCAGGCGCTCAATGCCAGCAACAGGAACGGCACGCTCTTGCGCCAATGACGCGGGTATCGGGACCCCTTCATGAAGCTTCCTTAGCGCTTTGCGCCTGATCCATGCGAACGGTTCCGGACAGGGTGCCGGCGGTGTCTTCGGTGTTTTCGATGTTGTCGGCGTTGGCCGGGGCCGTGCGCCGCAAACGGGCCTCAAGCACTTGCAGGGAAAATTGCCGGGGACTGCTCAACAGCCAGCCCATCACCTCATCGGCCGGCGCGTCGTTGAAGGTGAGTTGCCAGGCCGACTCCACGGCCTGCAACTGGTAGTGCTCGCTCAAGCCGCCGGCATCCAGGGCCTGGCGCAGGGCCACTTCCAGAGGCTGGCCTGGCGCAGGGCCGCCGACGTCCCGCAACAACACTTCGAGGGCCTGGGTCTGCGCGCGCAACTTCGGCGTTTCGACCTGCCAATACGCCAGGGTTTGGAGCGGTGGCTGGATCAACAGCAACCAGACCAGCAGCCCGCCGAGTGCCAGCGCCGCCAGGGACACGGCGCGCTGCTCGCGCACCGCCAGGCCCTGCCAGGACGCCCGGCCACGCGCGCGCAGGGTTTGCCAGCGCGCCCATAGTCGTGCCGGGAGCTTATTCATCGGCGGCTTCCGGGGGGTGTTGGGGGGTGTCCTGCGCGCCCTGTCCGGGCAAAGCAGCACGCAAGGTCCAGCCCTGGTCATTGGCCGCAACGTCGATGCCGGCCTGGGTCAGGGGGATTTTCCAGTCGTCTGCGGCGGATGTTTTTTGTGCCTCGGCCACGAGCGTCAGGCGTAACTCACCGTTTTCAAACACCAGTTCCTGCACGTTGCCGCTCATGAACGGCATGGCGCTGCCCGCCTGTTGCACCAAGCTGGCGAAGCGTTGCGCCGGATCAGCCGCAGTGCCGCTTTGGCGTGCAGCGATTTGCTGTCGCGCCTGTTGCAAGGGGTTGAGAATCACCGGCAGTTCGGGAAACGCCTGCTTTACCCGCTGGCTCATGTGCGCCTTGAGTCGTTGGCCCTGAGTGGCCTCACGGGTGGCGTAGAGATTCAGGCCGACCACCCACACCGCCAGCGCTACCGCGCAAAGCGTCGCCGCCCTGCCCCAACCGCCACGCTCGGCCGTGCCATGCGTCAGGCCGGCATGCAAGCCCCAGCCCGGCGCGGCACCGGTCCAGCGCTGGGGGGCGGGCAAGGTGTTGATCGAGACCTGCGACGGCGATTCGCCCACCCACTGCAGCCCGGGCCCTGCCTCCAATAACCATTCATCCAACGCGTCGTCCAGCAACGGCTGCACCACCGCGTGTTGCACGCTGTAACGCACCAGCAGGTGGCCGTCGTCGACGCAGGCCACCGGCCCGGACAACACCGGCAGGGCGTAGGCTGCCGGGTACAGCCCGTGCAGGTGCAGGCCGGCCTGGCGCAGCACCCGGCCCAGGGCATCGAGTGACTCTCGGTCGAGCCAGGCAATGTGCACCTGCCCGTCGGCACCGCGCGCGCTGTGAGCCACCTGCATGCGCTCGCTGGCACCGAGCATCAGCGCCTGGGCGGCGCAGTTCACCGCGGCGGTGATTTTCGCCGCCGGCAACTGCGGCAGTTCCAGACTGGTGAGCACGCTGTCGCGCGGATGGAGGAAACATTCAACCCGTTGCTTCTTCGCACCCTGGCCGAGGGCCCGGAGGTTGCTGTGCCCCTGGTCGCGGACCTGGCCCTGGCGATCGAGCCAGGCGAACGCCACCGGACTGTCGAGGCTCAAGCTGCCCAGTGGTGTCAACGCTATGCGCAAGCGAGTCATACGCCCACCCGTGACCAGATCACCTGAGGCATCCGGTCCTGGCTGCGTTGCAGCAAAGCATCCAGCACGACCCGCCGCTGCCCACTGCGCGCCTGACCCCGCAGACGGAACCAGTCGCTGGTGATGCCGACCTTGACGGAGGTCATTTCCAGCTCAGGCATGCGCAGGCGATTGACGAAATCGCCACGGTTGATAAACCAGTGGCCGCCGTCTCGCTCAGCGATCAATGCCTGGGCCCGTTGCAACGACAACCCCGGCACGTAAGCAGCCAGCACCGGGGCGCTGGCGGTGTTGCCGTTGAGCCAGGTATTGGCCGGCAGAATCGTCACATAAGGCGCCAGTGTATCCAGCAGCTGCGGGGTGACCCCCTTGATACTGCGCAAATCCTGCAACGTGCGCAGCATGGGGCGTGTCGGCGCCAACGGCGTGCCGGAAGCATCCGGCGAGGTGCTGCGGCCGCTGTCGAAGGTAGTGCTCACCGCAGCCTTGTCCGCCGACGCAGGGTTCAACAGACGTGGGTACGCGGCAATCACCCGCGCGACGATGCGCGCACGTACCGTCGCGGCGATGCCAAGTTGCTCGCACAGCCGTTCGAAGGCGCGTACCTGTTCCTGGTCTACGCGTTCATTGGCGACCAGATTGCGCAGGTTGAATTTGCCTTGCTCATCTTCCAGGCGCCCTTCGAAGGGGATGTCAACTCGGCTGGAACCGGCCATCACGAAGGGATTGGCCCAAGCCTGACCGAAGCGTGTGAGCGGATCGCGCTGACGCGCATCCCACAACAACTGGCGACTCAATTGCAGGCCGCCCTGCAACTGCGCCGTACCCTGGATACGCAACTGCTCGGCTTCCAGGCTGCGGGTAAACAGGGTTTGGCGGGTGAGCATGCCCCCGGCGATGACCGCCACCACGGCGGCGATCAGCAAGGCACTGATGACCGCCATACCCCGCTGCTTCGCCGCGAAGGGCGAATCCGTTCGCATCACGGCCCTTATAACTGCCAGGAGCCGATGTCGGCATTTACACCCTCGCCGTCAGGCTGGCCGTCGGCCCCCAGGGAAAAGATATCGACTTCACCATTGGCGCCGGGGTTGAGGTAGTTGTAGGGACGCCCCCATGGATCGTTGGGCAGGCGTTCCAGGTAGGAACGCCATGTGCTGTTTTTTGCGTCAGCGGGCCGTTCCACCAGCACCTTGAGCCCCTGGTTCATGCTCGGGTAACTGCCGTGGTCCAGGCGATAGAGTTTCAACGCCTGCATCAAACCGCCAATGTCCTGTTTCGCCGCCGTCGCCCGAGCCTGGTCCGGCCGGTCGAGTACCTTGGGCACCACCATCGCCGCCAGAATGCCGAGAATGACCACCACAACCATGATTTCGATCAGGGTGAAACCCTGCTGCCCACGAGGGCCTTGGAGACGGGCGTTGTAACGGGCGATCTGCATCTCGACGGTCCTTCGCTGGATTCAATTCGTGGCGCAGTGTTGCAAGAAAACATGTCAGTGATATTGAAAATGCTCAGGAGCTTACGTCGTCAATCGGTCAACAATGGTGGTTAAGCTCGGGGGCTGCCTCTGCCCATAGAGCTCGCGCGATGCCACGCCCCGCCCCACAAGCCGGCTTCACCCTGATCGAAGTACTGGTCGCCCTGGCGATCATCGCTGTGGCCATGTCGGCGGCGGTGCGCGTGGCTGCGGTGATGACCCAAAGCAATGGGCTATTGCGAGACAAGTCCATCGCACTGCTGGCGGCCCGCAGCCAACTGGCGCAACTGCGCTTGGAGGGGCGTTTTGTGCAGGGTTCAAAAGTCATCGAATGCGATCAGGGACGGTTGCTGCTGCGTTGCGAACAGAACCTGCGCCCGGCAGAGAGCGGCAGGATGTTGCGGGTCGAACTGACCGTGTCGGATCGCAGCCGAGAGGCACCGCCGCTGGCACGGCTGGAGACGCTGGTCAGTCGGGGAAAATAGTCGCTAGACACGGTCCATTGTGGCGAGGGTTCGTCGTGACCTCAAGGACGGGTGAGTGAGGGCAACACCACCGAATCCGGCAATCGGGCCAAGGCCAGCCGGGTTTGCTGATTGCCCCGCTCAATCACCACCGCTTGCGCCTCGATCGATACCAGCCGCACCCCATGAGCCACCCGCTCCCCAGCCAGGAAACTACGGGGTGGGCCGTCGTTGAGACTGAGGATCGCCACAGCCCCGCGAGCGCCGGCCAGCACACCGCTGACCTTGATATCCACTGGCGCCGGCTGGCTGGAGAACCATTGCAGCGCAGGATTATCGGAACGCTCGGCCAACCGTTGCGGGGCAGCACCCGGCGTGCGGGATTCGGCCGATGTCAGCAGCAGCGAAGACCAGGTCGCCACCCCGGCCAATGCCGCCAACAGGCCGAGTGCCTGGAGGAGTTGCGCTGGGGAAACACGCTCGATGAACGCCATGGTCCGGTTCTCCTTTTTTATCCAGACTCCAGCGTACGCCTCGATTCTCTCCGTTTTATTTCACATCCTTATCATCTTCACCGTGCAGGATGAATACCGACGCAAAGGAGCGCGCATGGACCTTGGCAAGCAACGCGGTTTCACCCTGATCGAATTGATGGTGGTACTGGTGATCATCGGCATCGCCAGTGCCGCAGTGGGCCTGAGCATCAAACCCGATCCTCTGAAGTTGTTGCGCCAGGACGCCGAGCGGCTGGCGCAACTGCTACAGCTCGCCCAAACCGAAGCCCGCGCCGATGGCCGGCCGATTAGCTGGCGCTGGGATGCCAAGGGGTTCGGTTTCAGTCGTCGGCAGGATCAAGGGCCAGGGCTGGATCGCTTCAAGGATGATCCGCAACTGCACCCGCGGCGGTGGCAGAGCCCGTCCATGGACGTTCGTGTGGAACCCAGGCAGCGAGTGGTGTTGAGCGCCGAGTGGATCGGCGCCCCGCTGAACATTCGTTTGTCGGACGGCCAGAACAACATAAACGTCCAACGCAGCGCCGCTGGCCGGGTGCAGATTCAATGAACGGCCGAGAGACGGGCTTCACCCTGCTTGAAGTCATGGTGGCGATTCTGCTGATGGCGGTGGTCAGCCTGATTGCCTGGCGCGGACTGGACAGCGTCACCCGGGCCGACAGTCATTTGCAGGCCAGCACCGAGCAGACCGAAGCCTTGCTGCGAGTGTTGAACCAATTGGAGCGCGACGTGGCATTACGCGCCAGCATTGAGTTGAGCGAACCGTTAAAACCCGGAGTCGATGACCAGCCCTCAACCGCGCCACCCGCCCTCACCGTGCGCAGCACCGAAGGTCGGGGTTTTCGCCTGGATGTGATCCGGGTGGCCGCCGCTCAAGCAGGCACGCTGCAAAGGGTGCGCTGGTGGCTCGAGGGAGACACGCTTTACCGAGCCCAAGGCCAGGCCCGCAGCCGCTACCCATTGCCGGCACCCGGCGCGGGCGTAGCGGTGCTCAGCGAAGTCAGCGATGCAGGACTGCGTTACTGGGACAGAGAAAAAGGCTGGCGCAAGCTCAGCGGCAATCGCCAGGAAAACCCGCTGGGCATCGAAATCAGCCTGACACGGCAGACGCCACAAGGGGTGGAAAAGTATCGGCAGGTGTTGGGGCCGCTGGAGTGAGGGTAAATCCAGTGCGGGGCGAGCCTGCTCGCAATGAGGCTCATCCGGATAGCGCTGAACTCAGCTCAGCACCACCACCCCGCCCGGCAACTCGGTGCATTTGGCGCCATATGCATCGCGGATCAACAGCGCCACGCCAGCCAGTTGATCAAGCCGGAACCGCGCCTGGACCTTGCGCTGGCCCAATTCGCGATTGAGTAACAGCAACATGCCAGGACGATAGCGGTTGATTTCGTCGATGACGCTGGCCAGGGTCGCGTCGTTGAACACCAGCACCTGCTCGCGCCAGGCAGTGGCCGCCGACACATCTGCTTTCTTTGGAGTGCCCATCCGTCCGCTGTCGTAGGTCAGTTGCATGCCCGACTCCAGGTGAAAACTCTGGCCGCGCACCTGGACCTGCACCACACCTTCCAGGCAGGTCGCGCAGACACTCTGGTCGATGTAGCGGATATTGAACCGAGCCCGAGCGGCGCTGATCCAGCCAGCACCGGCCTGGACACTGACCGTCGAAGCACTGCTTCCCAGCACTTCAACTTCGCCACCGAGCAACACCAATCCTTGCCCGCCATCGGCCAACTGACGGCGGCTGAGGCGGGTTTGGGTATTAAGCTCAAGACTGACACCCTTGGCCAGTTCCACCCGGCGCTGTTCGCCAACCTCAGTGACGTAGTCGGCACCGAGCCCGGAAACCCCACCGGGCACCGTGGCCCGGATCAACAGAAAACCTGCCGACGCCGCGATCGCGCCGCCGAGCAATGCCCGTCGTCCGAAATGTCGTGGCGTCTGCAACGCCTCGGCGGCCGGTTGCAGCCCGTGCCACAACGCCTTGGCTTGCTCGAACGCCCGAGCGTGTTCGGGACTTTGCCCGCACCATTGGCGCAGGGCTCGGGCATCGGCCACGGTGGCGCGACCCGAGGTCAGCAGGACCAACCAGTCTTGGGCCTCGCTGGCCAGTCGAGCCTGAGGCGTGGCATCAGGGGAAACAATGCTGAAGATGTTCAAGCGCACACACACTCACGAATTGGTCTGGTCTCTACTCTCAAGACTGTTTTCCCGCGCCGGGACCGAACCGCTGAATCACTTTTCTTTCCAGGCGAAGGGCGCAATGCCCCAGCGCGGCCTTGATTTCCTTCTCTACCATGCGCGTGGAGATGCCGAAACGTTGGGATATTTCCAGGTGCGGCGCCTCCTCCAGACGCGCGGCAATGAAAATCCTGCGGCGCCGCGCCGGCAGTTCATACAGGGCCTTGAGCAAGGTCTGCAACTCCTTCTGTCCCCCCACCACCCGGGCCGGATCCAGCGCTTCATCCGAGACCTGCAGCAAGTCCTCGATTTCACTGCCGGTGAGCAGGCGAGCATCGGCCTGTCGACGGTCGGCGGCAATGTTCAGCGCCATGCGATAGAGATAGGCACTGGGCTGGGCGATGTCCGGCGTCTCGACCATGCGATCGACCCGCAGGTAGGTTTCATGCAGCACATCGTTAGCCAGTTCCTCGGAGCCCAGGCGCTTGCGCAGGCGCACCTTGAAATCCTCATAAGAGGTGAGGAACAACTTGACCAACGGGCTGCGACCAGAGTGTTTCATCGCCCCAAAACCCCTTCCCCTGCTGTGCACTCCATGCTTGTTCCTGATGAGTCGGGTAATAAAAGCAGGGTCACCGGTTGGCGCAATGAACTGGGCGCCGGGCGGTCGATCCTGAGGTTTTGCAAACTGTTGACCAAGGCCTTGTCACGCATCGGATCGCCCGTGGAACTGACCAGGCGGCTATGCTGAACCACGCCGTCCCGGCCGATCCACACTTGCAGCACCGCCCGAAAACTTCCCGGGCGGGTGAGTGGTGAACGGCACAAATTGCGCTGAATGACCGTTTGGATCGCCGCCGCATAGTTGCTGTCGCTCAAGCCCGGTGCCGCGCCAGAAGGCAGCGGCACCTCGCGGACCCGCACCGGCTGCAACGTGAACGCATCCGTTCGGGCGTAATGCGCCGCAAGCCCGGTGCCGCGAAGCAACACATTGAGCCCTTGAGCGGCTGTGAACAGCCCCTGGACGCCCAGCGTATGACGCTGGCTGGATAGCTGCTGATCCACCAGCACCGCCATACCCGTCGCCCGGCTGAATTGCTCCAGCGCGGTGGTCAGTTCCTGCGGGGCGATGTCCAGGTCCACCAGGCCGTTCGCCTGGATCGGCGCGGCCAGCAACCACAACAACGCCATCAGTCCCCCCAAGGGCGACCTGGCCAATCCACGCCTGCGTCCGCCCCCGGCTCTGCCTTGCTGCACGACTGACGTATCCGTTGAAAACCGTCATCCTGAGGGCTGTTTATGAATGTCGTATGACAACTGATACAAATCCCTCGAACCCCACTAAACTCGTGTTCTGACAGCGAACCGCCCCCTGGGCGGGCCAGGAGGTCGGCAATGAAACAGTGGATGAAAATGATGGTGGGCCTCGGACTGCTCATGGCCCAGCCTTGGGTCCATGGCGAAGAGGTACCGGCGTGTATCGAGGTGACCGTGGGGGGCTACAGGACTGCGGACTACAACTGCCTGAGCCGGCAAATGGGCAACGATCCGCACGCCGCGGCCGCCGCGCAACGCACGCAGGAGGCGTTGAATGTGCCCGTTAACAAACGCACGCCGAACAGCATCGGCCTGGCGACCCCGGCGGCCACCAGCGTGCGCATGGGCAATACGTTTGGCACCTCGGTCAAGCCCCAGAGACCGCCGGTTCCGGCCAGCCACTCGCCGCTGCCCAGATAACCGCTTTTTTGTGGCCAGGGCGCTTGCTCCCTGGTCCGCAGGAGGGCGTTGCAATGTTGAGTGCTGGAGCCCCTACGCGCCTCAAAACAGGCTTTGCACCTGCTCCAGAACAGCCCGGTTCATCTGGCCGGTGTGGGTGTGCAGGCTCACATAACTTTGCAGCATGTCCAGCTTGGTGTTGAGCAGGTCCCGACGGGCCTGGAATAACCGTTGCTGCGCATCCAGGATGTCCACCGTGGAGCGCACACCGCCCTGGAAGCCTTTTTCCGTGGAGGCCAGTGCCCGCTGATTGGACTCCACCGCGCGTTGCATCGCCTTGCTTTTGGCGAAGCCGGCCACCACGCCCAGGTAATCGGTTTCGATCGTCTCGGCCAACTGCTGACGCTGTACGTCATAGTCCGACTGCGCGCCGGCCAGTTGCGCCTGGGCCTTGGCCACCGATGCGCGCACCGCTCCGCCGCGATACAACGGGATGTCCAATTGCACTCCCACGTAATAGGTGTCCTGGCGCGGGTCGAGTTCCTGATACTGGCGGGTTTCCCGGCGGGTCAACTGCGTGGTCAATGCCAAGGTCGGGTAATGCCCGGCGCGCTGGCTGTCGGCCTGGGCCTCGGCCACTTTCACCGCCGCCAGCCGGGCCGCCAGCTCGGGGCTGGCCTCACGGGCAATCGCCGTCCAGTACGGCAGGTCCTGCTCGGGTGGGATCGGGCTGCCGGCGGCAAGCTCCTCGCGCATCGGCCAAATGTCATCGATGGGCACATTGGCGCGACCGGACAACGCCCGCAGTGCCGCCACGCGACGAGCCTGGGCTTCGGCCTCCTGGGCCTCGACCAGGTCAAGCCGCGCCTGGGCCTCGTCAATATCGGTGATCGCCCCCTGGCCACCCTCGAAAAGTTTTTTGCTCTGGGTGACCAAGCCGCTGATGGCAGCTTTCTGCTGGACGATCAACTTGATCTCGTTTTCCGCCCGCGCGACGTCGAAGTAGCCCTTGGCAACCCGGTCGAACAGCGTCTGGCTGGCAACGTCGAACAGCTGGCTGCCCAGTTGTCCTCGCGCCTTGCCCTCCTGGTACGCCGCCCACCGCGCCTTGTCGTAGAGCGCTTGCTGCGCCGCCAGGGTGACGTTGTTGGCCTGGTAATCGTTGCTGTTGACGTAGCCGCTGTCATCCCCACCATCGGTCCGTCCGCCGCGCCCGTAACGCGAAGTCAGTGACACTTGCGGATAGAGGCCGCCACGGCCAATCGCTTCTTCCTGGCGAGAAGCATCATAAGCATGGGTGGCTGACTGCAAGGTCGGGTCGTTGAGTCGGGAGGCGTCGTACGCCGCGGTCAGGCTCAGGCCACCGTCGGCGGCCGAGGCGAAATTGATCACTGCCCAACTGGAACACAGGCTCAGCAGCACGCGAGCGCTGTAACGGCAACGGTCGGTCATGCTCATTCCTCTTTGAAGGCTGCCAGCAAGCGTTCGCGCAAAGGTTTCATCAGGTAATTCATAAAGGTGCGCTCCCCCGTGACCACCGTGACATCGGCCAGCATGCCCGGTCGCACCAACAGCCCGGCGGCCTGCAACGAGGCGACCGTGTCGGCGGGAATCTCGACCTTGGCGGAGAAGTACGGCAAGTGCGTCTGCTCATCGATCAACTGGTCGGCCGAGACCGTACTCACGGTGCCGGTGACCGTCGGCGTATCCACCCGTTGCAGCGCGGTGAAATGCACATGCACCGGCAACCCCGGGCGCAACTTGTTGGCCATCAACGGCTCGAAACGCGCGGTAATCGCCATGGGCGCATCCAGCGGTACCACCTGCATCAGGGTTTGCCCGGCCTGGGCCACGCCGCCGACGGTGTGAATGCTCACGTCCATGACCTGCCCGGCCACTGGCGCACGGATGGCACCGTTGTCGACTTCAAACTGCAGGGCGCGAATCTGATCGGCATAACCGGCCGCCTCGGCGGAGACCTCGCTGAGCTGGGTTTCAGCATCGCGACGAAATTCCTGTTGCACCTGCAACGCCTTGAGCTTGCTTTCGTTAATGGCTTGGCGGGTCCGCCCGACATCCCCCACGCCGGAGGCAATCTGGCCGGCCAGTTGGGCGGCGTTGCGCTCGGCCTCGAAGAGTTTGTTGCGCGGAACATAACCCTCACGGGCCAGCTCGCGCAGGCCTTCGAGCTCCTGTTGCTGAAAGCGCATCTGTGCGTCGTAGTTACGCTTGACGCCTTCATAGCCCTGCAATTGCTGCTGCAACGCCGCGACCTCGTGTTCGATGATCTGCAAACGGCTGCCCAGCTCTGCGCGGCGGGTCAGAAACAACTGGTTTTGCAAGGCCATGGCGGCCTTGACCCGCGGCTCCTCGGCGCGCTCCAGCAGTTCAGCCGGCCATTGAATCTCGGCGCTGCCCAGGCGCTCGGCGATCAACCGCGCTTCGATGCTGCGGTCGTTGAGCAACTTGCCCAGAGTCACGTCCAGTTGCGACTGCGCCTGTACGGTATTGAGCTGCACCAGCAACTGCCCCTGGCTGACTCGATCGCCATCGCTGACCAGCAGCTGGTCCACTACCCCGCCGACCAACGACTGCACGGCCTTGCGCTCACCCGCCACCACCACGGTGCCACTGCCCACGACACCCTGGTCGAGGGGTGCCAGGAAGGCCCAGAGCAAAAAGCCGCCCAGCGTCAGGACCAGGAAGCCCACACCATAACGCGCAGCACCGCTGGCATCGGTACTGGCACTGGGCAGGGTATTGGCGTCGAGCACACTCACCTGCTGCTCGCTGTGCGCCGATGCAGCCGGGGTCAGATCACGCATCTTCGCCAGCCTCCCTCACCGCCGCGGGCCTGGGCCCCGGCATCAATGCCTTGAGCACTCGGTCCCGTGGGCCGAAGGCTTGTTGGGCGCCGTCCTTGAGTACCAGGATGTGATCGACCACCGCCAGCACATTGGGTCGATGGGTGATCAGCACCACGGTACTGCCGGCGGCCTTGAGCGCATTGATCGCTTGTACCAGCGCCAACTCACCCGCTTCGTCAAGATTGGAGTTGGGCTCGTCGAGCACGATCAGCGACGGGCGCCCATACAGTGCGCGGGCCAGGCCCAGGCGTTGCTTCTGCCCGCCAGACAAACCCAGCCCACCGGGGCCCAATGGCGTGTCATAGCCTTTGGGGAACCTGAGGATCATCTCGTGAATGCCGGCGTGACGCGCGGCGGCAATGATTTTGTCGGCATCCTGCTCGCCGAAGCGGGCGATGTTGTCGGCGACGCTGCCATCGAACAGCTCGATGTCCTGGGGCAAGTAACCCAGGTACGGGCCCAGGGCATCATGGGACCACTGGCTGATTTCGGCGTCATCCAGACGCACCGAGCCGGCCATGGCCGGCCACACCCCGACCAGCGCCCTGGCCAGCGTCGACTTGCCACTGGCGCTGGGGCCGACCACGGCAAGCACTTCGCCCTTGGCCAGGCTGAAATGGATCCCGCGCACAATCGGTTGCGAGGCACCGGGCGGGCCGACATACAGTTGCTCCAGGCGCACCGCGCCGGTGGGCGGCGGCAAGGGCATGCGCAGGCGCTCGCGGGGGTGTTGAATAAGCAGTTGGCTCAGACGCTGGTAGCTCTGGCGCCCGGCGTTGAACTGTTTCCAGGAGCCGATGGCAATTTCCACCGGCGCCAGGGCGCGCCCCAGCAGCAGCGACATGGCGATCATCATGCCTGCCGACATCTGCCCTTCGAGCACCAGCAGCGCGCCCAGGCCCAGGGCCAACGACTGTCCCGATATGCGCACGAAACGGGTTGCAGAGGTGATACGGGCGCCACGGTCACTGGCATGGGCCTGGGCGGCAATGATGCGTTGTTGCAGCAGGCTCCAGCGCTGGCGTAACGGGCCGAGCATGCCCAGCGCCTGAATGACCTCGGCATTGTGTAGCGTGCTGTTGACATAGACAGACGACTGCACCCCCAGGCGATTGGCTTCACCCAGCCGAGCGCGAGTCGCCAGCTCACCCCATAACGCCAGGCCGATCAGCACCAGGGCGAGCACCAGCGTCAGCACCCCGAACCAGGGATGAAAGATAAACGCTACCAGCAGGAAGATCGGCAACCACGGCGCGTCGAGCAACGCAATCAGGCCCTGGCCGGTGATCAACTGGCGCAACGTCGCCAAATCAGTGAGCACCTGGGCCGGGTTGGCGTTGTGCTCGCGCAGGCTGCGGGCGAAGGCGGCGTCGAAAATACGCTCGCCCAGGGCCTCGTCCAGCCCCGCACTCATGCGAATCATCACCTCGCCGCGAACCCACTCGATCAGGGCACTGAACATAAACAGGCCCAGAGCGATCAGGGTCAGCATGAACAAGGTGGTTTCGTTGCGGCTGGTCAGCACCCGATCGTACACCTGCATCATGTACAGCGATGGCACCAGCACCAACAGATTGATCACGCCACTGAACAGTGCCAGCGACCAGAACACCCGGCGATAACTTAATAAGGCAGCATCAATGTCATGACGCGGATCGAGTAGGAAGCGCATAGAGAATCAACCCGCAAAGGAATAGTCGGTCCCGGCGCAATCCATCGCGAGTTTATTTGCCCGAAGGCGTCAAAAAAAAGTGCGTCATGTTGCTGACGTGTCGCTATCTGAGCCGATCGTCGGCGCTATAGACGCCAAGTACTGACAACGTAACCACGGGTTAGTGCCAGCATGGGGCCGCTGTTTTCACGTCAATGGTCGAACTTCAACCCGCCCTCGAAGCCGTTGGCCAGCGCGCTGATGGATGAAGCCAGGTAGTTGCGCTCCTGCTCCCACGATTACATCAACTCGCGAAAAGCCGCCGCAACACTGTGGATACGGTTCATGAGTAACATTCCTTGTACCGGGCTCAAGATTATTGGCATAGTGCCACCACTTTTGCGGCCTCTATAACATCAGCGGCAAAAATAGGGTGATGCCTCGATAACCCGCCAAACCTGCACAAACATGGAAGGCAAACTCATGATGGAGACACACAGATGGCAGAACTGATTTTGAAGTCCAAGCTGGTCAATTTTCTAGTGGCCGACGCGGAGTTGAATCACAGTTACGTGGACGATATATATTACGCAGCCGAGGCCGGTGACGTGGACGCCCTGTCCGATGTCTTGGAGGCTTTCAAGGAAGCTTATGGAGGGTTGTGGGTGGGCGGCAAACTGGTGCTCAGCCAAACCATGGTTCGCCTGAACGCCAATGTCATGAACCGTCTCGTTCAGGACGGCACCCTGGATATCGAACTTCCACTGGCATTGATCCGCAATGTCAGCATCGAGGGCGGGTTTATCACCAAAATCGTACGCCTGGACACCGATGCGGGCAGCGTGAAGTTCCGGTGTTTCGGTGCGAAGGAAGTGGCCTCGCTGATTGAACAGATGATCTTGTCCCGGGTTTCGACACCAGCCCTCTGACGGCCGCTTGTAGATACTGATCCACCCTCGCTGATCCAGCGGCCTGCCGGGCGACGTCGAACGCCTTCGCCCGGGCCCGGGCCCGGGCGAAGCAGGTTGGGGGCTTTTGCTGCTGGCGCAGCGCTGCCACTCGGACCGCAGTGGGGTTAATCGTAGAACGGCTCAACCAAGTTCCGGCTGCCTAGAAAGAAGCTGTCCGCCACCAACCGCAACGGTTGCAGGTCCAGGTCGCTGGCTTTGTCAGCAATCAGTTGCTGGAAATGCCGATACACCACCGCGTACTCGCCCTCCTGGGAAACCGTCTGACGCACCCCGTCGATACTCAGCACTGCCCCACCGTTGTCCAGGCGCAGGAGGCCTTCGGTGCAGCGAATCTCGATGCTCCAGAGTTCGTCGTGACCGTGGTCGAAATCGAACTCCGCACGCACATCGAGGTGTTGCGCATCGGACATCTTGATACTGGCGGCGATCGGCGATTGGCAGTTACTCGGCACGCGCAGTTCTGCTGACTCAACGAACAGCGGCAGCGGCAGCAGATGGGTCACGATTGAAAACGCATTGATGCCGGGATCGAAGACGCCCAGGCCTCCAGGCTGCCAGATCCAGGCCTGGCCGGGGTGCCACTTACGTACGTCTTCCTTCCAGTCGATCTTGACGCTTTGCAGGGTGCGGCTGGCCAGCCAGTCACGGGCCGCCTCGATGCCCGGCGCGTAACGCGAATGCCAGGCGAACAGGCCGCTTACGCCTTGTTCGCGGACCTGATCCACCAACGCCATCGCTTCACCGAGCGTGGCACATGGCGGCTTTTCCACCAGGACATGTTTGCCGGCGGCCAGCGCCTGCTGCACCAATGCGAATCGACCTTGCGGCGGAGTGCAAAAGGCAATCGCATCGACCTGCGGGCCGTTTTCAAGCAACTCGCCCAGGGAGCGGAAATTCTCCACCCCGGCGCAGGGCTGCCCTTGGGTGGCGACAGACACCAGCTGGAACGCCGGGTTGGCGAGGATAGCGGGAACGTGTTGATCCTGGGCAATCTTGCCGTAGCCCACCAGACCTAGACGAATCGGTTGCATCGATGACTCCTGATTATTTTTGTACTTTTGATGGGCCAGCAAACTAGCGGTAAATCGTGCGGCGGACAATGGCTCGCCGCGCATGCGCTTGAATGTCATGAACGCTACAGCAACGCTTCAAGCCTGCTGCGGTTCGCAGGACGCGGTCATGACGGTGGCAATCCTGCCGAAGAACGGCTCCAGGCGTTCGCCCGGCGCGTCGTGCTCCACCACCAGGGCTGCCACCTCTTCACACGACGCCACCTGATAGTGAGCAATGCTGGAGAGTTTTTCATTGGTCACCGCCACCACCACCTGACCACTCGCCGCGACAGCCGCGCGTTTGAACTCGGCATCATCGAGGCCGAACGCCGTGACGCCATTGTCCGGGTCGATGGCGCAAGCGCCGAGAAAGCACAGGTCAAAATTGAACTGGCGCAGTTGCTGCACAGCCGTCAGCCCGATCACCCCGCCCGACACCGTATTCAGGCGCCCGCCCAACAGAATCACCTCGGCGCAAGGCAGCTTCATCAGTTGCACGGCGATCAACGGCGAATTGGTGGTCAGCGTCAACTTAAGGCCCGGATCGATGGCGCTGGCAATCGCCAGGTTGGTCGAGCCAGCATCGATGAGCACATGCTGTCCCGCCCTCAGCAACGAGGCCGCCGCCAGACCGAGGCTGTCCTTTCGCTCGACGTTTTGCCGTACTCGAACGGCTATCGGCCCTTCATCGGCGGGCACCAGGATGGCGCCGCCATAGACGCGCTTGCATAACCCCGCCGCCGCCAATACGCCGAGGTCGCGCCGTATCGAGTGCTCGGAGACCTTGAACTCGCTGGCCAGATCAGTCGCAATGACCCGCCCATACAGGGCCAGACGCTCGCGGATCAGTTGCTGGCGCTCATCAGGAAACACTTCGTGGGTGGAAGTCATGGGCTTACAACCTTCATAAACGAGCACTAATTATCATCAGCGAGCAAATATGCCGGTTGCAGGGCCCCTCGTCAAACTACAACGCCGGGCCAGCCATCACTCTGTGGCAGCGGACTCCAGTGAATCTGACACCCTCTTCCCCACAGGCAAAAAAAACCCCGCTACCGAATGCGGTGCGGGGTAAAAAAATGGTTGGTTGCGGCCAACCAAAGGAGCACGGTGAAAAACCTGTACGGGCCGGCCTCAGATGCAGTCCTGTGCGGCGCGTTCAAAACTCGAAGGCAGGAAGCTGGAAGCCAATAGATGCCGCTCGTAGATGAATACCTTGCCGCCGCTCCCGGCCTTGTAGGCTTCCAGCACGTTGTCCGCCGACACTTTGCTCGGCACCACGATCCGGTAGCTGCGCTGGGTCTGGGAGACGGTCGGGCTCATCGCGTGGTCCTGCAATTTCGGCACGACACAATCGGCGTACTGGGCCGGCGTCTTGCTGGTCTGCAAAGTCAGGGTCGGGTCATTCGGCGCGCTGGCACAACCGGCGAGCAACAAGGAGGCAAACGCCATGGAAGACGCAAATAAAAAGCGCATCGGTCTGGTCCTGAAAATAAAAGGTTCGCTTCATCAGGCAACGGAGCTGCGTGGGCCGCCTGTTCGATGGGAGGGATTTTCCAGGCATTGCCGACAAAACAGAACTTGTGTTTGGTAATGGTCACTATTGCTTCCAGCAATAGTTGTGCGCGGCGAAGGCCGGTTTCAGTGACCTGTGCCGCGCCCCTGCTGGTATTCGCGGGGCGTACAGCCAAACTCTCGACGAAACACCGTGTGCAGGTACTGCGCCGATTTGAAGCCGCAGTTCTGGGCGATGTCGGCAATCGCCGAGTCAGTGTTTTCCAAGCCCTGGGCGGCCGCCGCCAGTTTGAAGCGCAGGATCTCGTCGTGCACGCTGCAGCCGCGCGCCTTGCGAAAGTGCGCCTCCAGGGAGGAACGCGACACGCCCACATAGGCCGCCACCTGCGCGGTCTTGATGCCCTGGCAGGCATATTGGCGGATGAACAGCAGCGCCTGCATGACGTAGGGATTGCCCAACGGCTGATGCAGACTCGAGGCCTGGACGTTGATCGCATCCGGGGGTATCAGCACCTGCGTGCCCGTGGACGGCATGCCGTGCAGCATCTGATGGAGCAAGCGCGCGGCGGTTCGGCCCATGGTTTCGGTGCCCTGGATCACCGAACTCAGCGGCACCCGTGTCAGGGTGCGGGTCAGGGGGTCGTTGTCGATGCCGATCAGTGCTACCTGCTCCGGCACGGCGATTCCGGCGGTCAGGCAGGCCTGCAGCAGTTGCCGGGCGCGGGCATCGCTGACCGCGATGATGCCAATGGGTTTGGGCAGGCTTTGCAGCCAGGCGATCTGCTGTTCGACGGCGCTGTCCCAGAGCGGTGCGCTGGTGCCCATGCCGCGATAGACCTCGGCGTGCAGACCATCGCGCAGCAGCAACCGGCGAAAGGCGTTTTCCCGTTCCTGGGCCCAGCGATTGGCTTGTGCCTGCGGCAGGCTGAA
Source organism: Pseudomonas sp. NFACC39-1 (assembly GCF_900110355.1). Lineage (NCBI taxonomy): Bacteria > Pseudomonadati > Pseudomonadota > Gammaproteobacteria > Pseudomonadales > Pseudomonadaceae > Pseudomonas > Pseudomonas sp. NFACC39-1. The sequence goes on from NZ_FODL01000006.1 coordinate 141,958, forward strand.
GCAGGCAAAACGCGTCAACCCGGCCTCGATCAGGTGTTCGTACGCCAACTTCATCAATGCATCATTGTCGGTGGCGACATAGGGAATGCCCTTCGGATAAGCGCGCTCATCCTGGTAAGAGCCGCCCACCGCCACCACCGGCAAGCCGATCCCGGTCAGCGCCTCGCCGATCAGCGGGTCATCGAAGTCGGCAATGATCCCGTCACCCTGCCAGCGTTCGATGCCTTTCAACCGACAGAGAAAATCCTCTTCCAGAAACAGGTCCCAGGACGCCCGGGTACTGCTCAGGTAATTGCCGATGCCGCTGATGATGCCGCGGTCGTAGATCTTGCTGCCGTTGAACAACAACGCGATGCGGTGAACGGGCGGGACGGTTTTCATTGTTTTTGATCCTGAGCCGACCGACACAGACTAGGCCCGCCAGCGCCGGATCTCAATACGCAAAATCGCACTGTACCTTGGTGATTTTCATAATCAGCGGTCATGACGCCGGCGTTAGTATCGGGACACACCGCCAAGAACAATAAGGAAAACGCCCATGTCGTACTTCCCCGCCATCGACAAGGTTCGCTACGAAGGCCCCGCCAGCGACTCGCCTCTTGCTTTTCACCACTACGACGCCGACAAGCTCGTGCTCGGCAAGCCCATGCGCGAGCACCTGCGTATGGCTGTGTGCTACTGGCATACCTTTGTCTGGCCGGGATCCGATGTGTTCGGCGCCGGCACCTTCCAGCGCCCGTGGCAGCATGCCGGCGACCCGATGGAACTGGCCATCGGCAAGGCCGAAGCGGCCTTCGAATTCTTCTCCAAACTGGGCATCGACTACTACTGCTTTCACGACACCGATGTCGCCCCGGAAGGCCACTCGCTGAAGGAATACCGCAACCACTTCGCGCAAATGATCGACCACCTGGAGCGTCACCAGGAACAAACCGGGATCAAGCTGCTGTGGGGCACCGCCAACTGCTTCAGCAACCCGCGCTTTGCCGCAGGCGCGGCCAGCAACCCGGACCCGCAAGTGTTCGCCTGCGCCGCCGCCCAAGTGTTCAGCGCGATGAACGCCACCCAGCGTCTCAAGGGCGCCAACTACGTGTTGTGGGGTGGTCGTGAAGGTTACGAGACCCTGCTCAATACCGATCTCAAACGCGAGCGCGAACAACTGGGGCGCTTCATGGCCATGGTGGTCGAGCACAAGCACAAAATCGGTTTCAAGGGCGATCTGCTGATCGAACCCAAGCCGCAGGAACCGACCAAGCACCAATACGATTACGACAGCGCCACCGTGTTCGGCTTCCTGCAACAGTTCGGCCTGGAGAAGGAGATCAAGGTCAACATCGAGGCCAACCACGCGACCCTGGCCGGGCACAGTTTCCATCATGAGATCGCCACCGCCGTCTCCCTGGGGATCTTCGGCAGCATCGACGCCAACCGAGGCGATCCGCAGAACGGCTGGGACACTGACCAGTTCCCCAACAGCGTCGAAGAGATGACCCTGGCCACCTATGAAATCCTCAAGGCCGGTGGGTTCAGCAATGGCGGCTTCAACTTCGATTCCAAGGTCCGTCGTCAGAGCCTGGACGAGATCGACCTGTTCCACGGCCACGTCGCGGCCATGGACGTCCTCGCCCTGGCCCTGGAACGTGCAGCGGCCATGGTGCAGAACGACCAACTCCAGCAGTTCAAGGACCAACGCTACGCCGGCTGGCAGCAACCGTTCGGTCAGGCGGTGTTGGCAGGTGAGTTCAGCCTCGCTTCACTGGCCGAACACGCCTTCGACAACGAGCTCAATCCGCAGGCTGTGAGTGGTCGGCAGGAGATGCTCGAAAACGTGGTCAACCGGTTCATCTACCCCTGACACCAGGCCCCGTTCGCTGCGTAGAGGTTGTTACATTCTCACGACAAATCTCTGCGCGCGGCACCCCGGGAGTCTCTACAGTTCTACCCGCACCACGTTCATCGTCAGGCAGTGTCTTTCGAACAACAATAAAAGGACGCACCACCATGAAAAAACTGAAACTCACGCTGCTCGCCAGCGCCTTGGCCCTGCTCTCGCTTCCGGTCATGGCCGACGCTACCCACCCGAAAATCGGTTTCTCCATCGATGATCTGCGCCTGGAACGCTGGTCGCGGGACCGTGACTATTTCGTCGCGGCGGCGGAAAAAATGGACGCCAAAGTCTTCGTCCAGTCGGCCGATGCCAACGAGCAGAAACAGATTTCCCAGATCGAAAATCTCATCTCCCGTGGCGTCGATGTGATCGTCATCGTACCGTTCAATGCCACCGTGTTGACCAATGCCGTGGCCGAAGCCAAGAAGGCCGGGATCAAGGTGGTGTCCTATGACCGACTGATCCTCAATGCCGACATCGACGCCTACATTTCCTTCGATAACGAAAAAGTCGGCGAGATGCAGGCCAGCGGCGTGTTGAAAGCGGCGCCCAAGGGCAACTACTTTTTGCTCGGCGGCGCGCCCACGGACAACAACGCCAAGGTCCTGCGCGAAGGCCAGATGAAAGTGCTGCAACCGGCCATCGACAAGGGCGATATCAAGATTGTCGGGCAGCAGTGGGTCAAGGAATGGAACCCCACCGAAGCCTTGAGCATCGTTGAGAACGCCCTGACCCGTAACGACAACAAAATCGATGGCATCGTCGCCTCCAACGACGCCACCGCAGGCGGCGCCATCCAGGCCCTGGCCGCGCAGAAAATGGCCGGCAAGGTGCCGATCTCGGGCCAGGACGCGGACCTGGCGGCGGTCAAGCGGGTGATCGATGGCACCCAGACCATGACCGTCTACAAGCCGCTGAAACTGATCGCCACCGAAGCGGCCAAGCTCTCGGTGCAACTGGCGCGCAACGAGAAACCCACCTACACCTCGCAATACGACAATGGCAGCAAGAAAGTCGACACCATCCTGCTCACCCCGACCCCGTTGACCAAGGACAACATCGACCTGCTGGAGAAAGACGGGTTCTATACCAAGGCGCAGATCGCCGGGCAGTGATTTCTGTAGGAGCGGGCTTGCTCGCGAATGCGGTGGGTCAGTCACCATCAGTGCAGGCTGATGCACCGCTTTCGCGAGCAAGCCCGCTCCCACAGGAACTTTGCCTGACTCAGGCATTAGGGTGAGGCTGGCCCCCATCCTGACCTGCTGATGTGTGAGCCCTTTTTACATGAGCCCTCGCCATGTCCGACTACCTGCTGCAAATGAACGGCATCGTCAAAACCTTTGGCGGTGTCAAAGCCCTCAATGGCATCGACATCAAGGTCAAGCCGGGTGAATGCGTCGGCCTGTGCGGTGAGAACGGCGCCGGTAAATCCACGCTGATGAAAGTCCTGTCGGCGGTCTACCCGTACGGCACCTGGGACGGTGAAATTGTCTGGGACGGCCAGCCACTCAAGGCGCAGTCCATCAGCGAAACAGAAGCCGTCGGGATCGTCATCATTCATCAGGAACTGACCCTGGTCCCCGACCTGTCGGTGGCGGAAAACATCTTCATGGGCCACGAGCTGACACTGCCCGGCGGACGCATGAACTACCCGGCAATGATCCACCGTGCCGAGGCCCTGATGCGTGAACTCAAAGTGCCGGACATGAACGTTTCGCTACCGGTTTCACAATACGGCGGGGGTTACCAACAACTGGTGGAGATCGCCAAGGCGCTGAACAAACAGGCGCGCCTGCTGATCCTCGATGAGCCCTCCTCGGCCCTGACCCGTTCGGAAATCGAGGTGCTGCTGGACATCATCCGCGACCTCAAGGCCAAGGGCGTCGCCTGCGTCTACATCTCTCACAAACTCGATGAAGTGGCCGCCGTGTGCGACACCATTTCGGTGATCCGCGACGGCAAACACATCGCCACCACCGCCATGACCGACATGGACATCCCGCAGATCATCACCCAGATGGTCGGACGAGAAATGAGCAACCTCTACCCCACCGAACCCCATGACATCGGCGAGGTGATTTTCGAGGCGCGCCATATCACTTGCTACGACGTCGACAACCCCAAGCGCAAACGGGTCGACGACATTTCGTTCGTGCTCAAGCGCGGGGAAATCCTCGGCATCGCCGGGCTGGTCGGCGCAGGCCGCACGGAACTGGTGTCGGCGCTGTTCGGTGCCTACCCCGGCCGCCATGAAGGTGAGGTCTGGCTCAACGGCCAACCGATCGACACGCGCACGCCCCTCAAGTCAATCCGCGCTGGCCTGTGCATGGTGCCTGAAGACCGCAAGCGCCAAGGCATCATTCCCGACCTGGGGGTGGGCCAGAACATCACCCTGGCAGTGCTGGACAACTACTCGAAGATGACCCGCATCGACACCGAAGCGGAGTTGGGCAGCATCGACCGGGAAATCTCGCGCATGCACCTCAAGACCGCGAGCCCGTTCCTGCCGATCACCAGCCTCTCCGGCGGCAACCAGCAAAAAGCCGTCCTGGCCAAGATGCTGCTGACCCAACCGCGCGTGCTGATTCTCGATGAGCCGACCCGTGGCGTGGACGTCGGAGCCAAGTACGAGATCTACAAGCTGATGGGCGCGCTGGCCGCCGAAGGCGTGTCGATCATCATGGTGTCCTCGGAGCTGGCCGAAGTGCTGGGGGTGTCCGACCGCGTGCTGGTGATCGGCGAAGGCCAATTGCGCGGCGATTTCATCAACCACGAACTCACCCAGGAGCAGGTGCTCGCCGCCGCCCTCAGCCACCCCGAAGACCATAACAATAATGATCGGAAGTCCGCGTAGATGAATCAGGTCAAGCAACTCTTCAGCCGCTACAAAATGCTCGCGCTGGTGATCGCCGTGGCGGTGATCTGGCTGTTTTTCAGTTGGCAGACCGAGGGCGGGTTCTTGACCCCGCGCAACCTCTCCAACCTGCTGCGGCAGATGTCCATCACCGGGATCCTGGCCTGCGGCATGGTGCTGGTGATCATCAGCGGCGAGATCGATCTGTCGGTGGGTTCACTGCTTGGATTGCTCGGAGGCCTGGCGGCGATTCTCGACGTGATCTATCACATCCCGCTGCTGGCGAACCTGAGCCTGGTGGCCTTGTGTGGTTTGATGATCGGTCTGGGCAACGGCTACATGACGGCTTATCTGCGCATCCCGTCATTCATTGTCGGCCTGGGCGGCATGCTCGCCTTTCGCGGCATTCTGCTGGGGATTACCGACGGCACCACCATCGCCCCGGTATCACCGGAGCTGGTCTACATCGGTCAGGGTTATCTGCCGCACTCCGTCGGCACGGGCCTGGGCGTACTGCTGTTTGCCTTGACCCTGTTCCTGACCTGGAAACAGCGGCGCAATCGCGCCCTGCATGGTCTGGCGGCCCACTCCCTGGTGCGTGATGTATTGCGCGTGGTGCTGATCGGCGCGGTACTGGCCGGGTTCGTCTATACCCTCAACAGCTACGACGGCATCCCGGTGCCGGTGTTGCTTCTGCTGATTCTGCTCGGTGTGTTCAGCTACGTCACCAGCCAGACGGTGTTCGGCCGGCGGGTCTACTCGGTGGGCAGCAACATGGAAGCCACGCGCCTGTCGGGGATCAACGTGCAGGCGGTGAAGCTGTGGATCTTCGGCATCATGGGCGTGATGTGCGCCCTCGCCGGCGTGGTCAACACCGCGCGCCTGGCCGCAGGCTCACCCTCGGCCGGCAGCATGGGTGAACTCGACGCCATCGCCGCCTGCTTCATCGGCGGCACCTCCATGCGCGGCGGCTCCGGCACCGTCTACGGCGCCCTCCTCGGCGCGCTGGTGATCACCAGCCTGGACAACGGCATGTCCATGCTCGACGTCGACAGTTATTGGCAGATGATCGTCAAGGGCAGCATTCTGGTGCTGGCGGTGTGGGTGGATGTGAGTACGCGCACGGGGCGGCGTTGATCTGTATGCGTCACTTGCTGGCAGAAGCCATCAGCACGCCAAAGCCCAGGAACGTGATGCCCGACAGCTTGCCGACAATCCTGGCGCCCTTGTTCGTGGAGAGCCAGCCTCTTGCGGCTTGGGCCACCAGGGCATACCCGGAATGCACCACTACAACGAGCAAACTGTAAGACGACACCAGCAAGAAGAACTGGCTGCAGTAGTCAGCCGCCGGCTTGATGAACTGGGGAAAGACAGCCAGGAAGAAGAAACCTGCCTTGGGGTTGAGCAGCTGGATTGACAACGCTTCGATAAAACGCCGCCAAGGACGCGGCGACGTGGCTTTGAGTTCGGGAATAAAACGCTGGGTACGCCACATCTTGATTCCCAGGTACAACAGGTACAGCGCGCCGATGTATTTGAGCACCGTGAAAGCTGTCGCCGAGGCGGCCAGGATCAAGCCCAGGCTACTGGCGCAAATGCCCGCCACGATAAACGCGCCTGAGGCGATCCCGACAATGCCCGGCAACGAACCGCTCCAGCCATGGCGCAAGGCATTGGAAATCGTCAGCACCACGCCTGGGCCAGGGCTGAGCACCGTCAGGGTTGCCAGAACCAGAAAAAGTCCGTAACTGGCCATTAATCACTCCACGTTGAAAGGCGCATTGATCCGGCCTGCAGATTGGCGTGGCAGTGCGACGCTGACAAACGCTTTAATTGCACCGCTGATGTGACTAAATTAGACGCATGATTGCCGACCTCCCCCCGTTGAACGCCGTCCGTGCCTTCGCCGCTGCCGCTCGCCACCAGAGTTTCAGTCGCGCAGCCGAAGAACTGCACGTCAGTCACAGTGCCGTCAGCCGGCACATCAAGCTGCTTGAAGAACGCTTGGGCGCGCAGCTGTTCGAGCGCCGAACCCGGCAGTCTGTGCTCACGCCGCAGGGCAAGGTCTTTTACGAACAGGTTAGCGAGGCACTGACACAGATCGCCAACGCCGCGACCGCCCTGACCCGAAGTGCCGCCCAACGCAAGGTGACCATCAACGTGCGCCCGTCCTTCGCGGTGCGCTGGCTGATACCACGGTTGCCTGAGTTCATGGCGCTCCATCCGGACATCAAGCCTCAAGTGCTCACCCGCACGCAGCCGCCGGATCCATCGGGAGAAACGTTTGACGTGGTCATACGCCGCGGATATTCCGGCTGGCCGCCAGCAATCCAACCCCAGGTATTGCTGGAGGATGACCTGCTGCTGGTCGCCGCTCCATCGCTGCTGCAATGTGAGCCGCTGGACAGCGTCCACGACCTGGCCCGGCACAAACTGTTGTCAGGCAGAACCCGTAGCAGCGACTGGCAGACGTGGGCAAAGCACGTGGGCATCAAACGATGGGGCACCCCGCCAACCCTGCAGTTCGATCACATGCATTTGGTGCTGCAAGCTGCCGTCGACGGCCTGGGCGTGGCCTTGTGTCCGACGTCGCTGCTGGGCAAAGACCTGTTGACCGGGCGCCTGGTCTGTCCACTGCCGTCCTTGCGCCTGCCGTTGACCCGCTACTATTACGGCGTTTCTCGGGATGCGGTGGCTGAAACGCAGTTTTTTGTTGAGTGGATGTTTTCTCAGACTCAGCAGCCAGCAGCCGCTCGACACGAATAAATCCCCTCGTCACAGGAATGGGATTCCCTCTAAAACGCCGAGTGACATCGGCACTAGCGGTCTGAAAACCTCGTAGGAATTTACCCCCCGTGGCGAGGGAGCTTGCTCCCGCTGGGCTGCGAAGCGGCCCCAAACCAGACACCTCGTTTCGCCAGGTACACCGCGTGCCCAGGTTTTACGGCGGCTGCGCCACCGAGCGGGAGCAAGCTCCCTCGCCACAGGGGGGAGCGTGCGTCCTACAGGTTGGTTGTGGGTGCCGGGATCGACTTCTATAGTTGGGTTCGTTGCTGGCTTTGGCCGGTGATGGGGTTTCGCAGCCCGAGTGAACAAATCTAGATACCGTCAAATGAAATTCAGGCAAACTTGCCCGCTTTCATTTTATGGCGGTTGCGCGCGGGAGACTTTCGGGTCTGCCGAGTTTTGGATTGGTTCCTCGGTCTGCGAACCCTCGCGCAACTGCCACCCATTTGATTCGCAGCAAAAAAGGTGGCGATTCTTTCTATCAAATGAGTGCAACCTTATGACAACGAATCAACCATCCAGCCGCTTCACCCCTTTCACCCAAACCGCCACCACCCACCCCGTCCTGCTGATCGACACCCACGCTCCATTGCCCGAGCTCCATGCCTGCGCCAGCGAACGCCTGCACGCCACGCTCGATTATCTGACGCTGGTGGCCTGCTCCAGCCTGCGCGATTCGGCGACGAGTGATATAAACACCCTCACCAACGTCGCCCGGATTCTGGTGCAGGACGTGGTGGATGTGTTTGGCGTGATCGAACAGCGCGGGCTCGAAGGCTGAACAACTGTTGTGGCGAGGGGATTTAGCGAAACGCCGCAGCGCGCCGGTCGGCTGGCGACTGCTGCGCAGTCGAGCGGGGATAAATCCCCTCGCCACAAAGATGTGAGTATCCTCCGGAGACGCTTAGTTCAACCCCATGGCGACGGGACCTTGCTTGCACAGGGAGTTTCCTGTCCTATCGAAGATCGGCTCGGCTTGGGCCGATTCTGTCTCAACAAGGAGTGACTGCATGGAAGTGCACAATCAGCTACAACCCTGCGATTGCGCGAATATGGAAGACATCCGCCGCGAAATCGACGCCCTCGACCAGACCGTTATCCAGCTGTTGGGCAGGCGTTTTCAATACGTGCTGGCGGCGTCGAAATTCAAGACCTCGGCCACGTCGGTGCGTGCTCCCGAGCGCTTTCAGGCCATGCTGGCGACCCGGCGCCAGTGGGCCGAGGCTGAAGGCCTTAGCCCGGATGCGATCGAGAAAATGTACAGCGACCTGGTGAATCACTTTATCGCCGAAGAGATGAAACACTGGACGGCTCAACAATCCGGGACCTGATCGCCACGACAAGCGTATTACGCTCAGGCCCAGGCCACCGTCAACAGGCCGGCCCCAAGCACGACACATAACGGTGAATAAACCCATGTGTCGAGCTTGGCGAACATCGAACCCTTGACCTCCTTGAAGAAACCCACCAGGTTCGATTCGCCAATGGCGCGGGCGAACATCAGCAAGGCGATCGCGCTGATCAGCCATTGCAACGCTCGATGGGTGACGGGCGGTGCCAGCAAGCCGACCCGCAGGCACACCAGAACTGCAATCAGCAGCAGCCCGAGGGCCACCAGCAGTGTCAGCCAACCCGATGGGTTGAACGCCGGGCGCAACGTTTCTCCTTGCCTCGCCGGAACCTGAGGCACGACCGCCAGGGCCGCCCATCGCCCGCCCAGGGCCCAATACAAATGAATCAAGCTGATGGTCGCAAATATTGCGACCAGCGACCGAGCCACTAACAGCGTCATTCGCCAGCCTCCTTGAAAGGTTGAACAATCATCCTAGCTCGAATTCGGCATTTCGCCGCACGGGCGCAGACTGCTGGTTTTCGGCGATTGACGCATTGCTCAAGATCAAGAGTTCAATCTGGCACGCTACAGACCGGCAGCGACTTTGTCGGCGACCTCCTTGGGCACCCAGGCCTGCCAGACCTGTGGATGGGCCTTGAGGAACGCCTCGGCGGCTTCGCGCGGCGGTGTGTGCTTTTCGCTCATGTCGGCCAGGGCTTTGTTCAACGACTCGATGGGCAGGTCGACTTTACTGAAGAACTCAGCAATCTCCGGGTGTTGCTTTTGAAACGGCGCGGAGACGCCAATCGACAGCTTCGAGGCCAGGGAGCGGGTTGGCTTGGGGTTGGGGTTGTCGGCATCGGTCAGGGTTTTCCAGGCCTCGGCATCGAACGGGGGTTCTTGCAACTGCACCAGCTTGAAACGTCCCAGCAGCGGCGTCGGCGACCAGTAGTAAAACAGGATCGGCTTGCCCCGGCGGATCGACGAGCTGATCTCCGCATCCAGCGCCGCGCCCGAACCACTGCGGAAATTCACATAGCTGTCGGACAGCCCATAAGCCTTGAGTTTCTGCTTGTTGACCACTTCGGAGGTCCAGCCGATGGGGCTGTTGAGGAAGCGACCCTTGCTGGGGCTTTCCGGGTCTTTGAAGACATGTTTGTAGCGCGCCAGGTCTTCGACGCTGCGCAAATCCGGGGCCAGGGGTTTGATGCCCTTGGCCGGGTCGCCCTTGATCACATACTCCGGGACCCACCAGCCTTCGGTTGCGCCCTTGACCGTATCGCCCAAGGCGACCACCTTGCCTTCAGCCTCGGCCTTGACCCATACGGGACTGCGACCGGCCCACTCTTCCCCGATCACCTGGATGTCGTTATTGGCCAGCGCCGTTTCCAGGGTAATGGTGGTGCCCGGCAAGGTGTCGGTCTGCAGCCCATAGCCCTTCTCAACGATGACGCGCAGGATATCGGTGATCAGGCTCCCGCTTTCCCAGTTCAGGTCGGCAAAATGGATCGGCGCCTGCGCGGCCGATGCCGGGAGTGGCGAAACCATCACCGCACAGGTGGCCCAGGCAGCCAACCACTGTCGAACTCGTTTCATGCGTTGCACCTCGTACCAGACACAGCAATAGCTCAACGGTCCTGCGTAACCGGACGCAAGCCTCTGATTAATTCAGTCAACTGACTGTAGCCGAGGTTCCACGCAGACCGGGTGAAAACTGTTAGCAGAGCGCAAAACCCGAACGCTGTGTCAGCCCGCCTATCACATCCGTCGAGCTGACGAGGTACACATCACTCGCTGGCCTTGAAGGTGACGAGTTCACCTTTGCGCCACTTGGCGGCTTTGGCGGTCACCGCCTTTAGGGTCTTGGTCAGGCCCTCGTGCAACTGCTCGTTGGCGGCGAAAACCGTCAGCACGCTGTGCCCTTCCTTGAACAGGATCGCGTGGCCACCGGGGGTGGTCACGAAGGCGTAATCGCCAAGGCCATAGACCGTCAGCTTGATATCGCGAAAGCGGAGTTCAAACTTGCCACCTTCACGGCTGGGCAATACCGCTGCACGAAAATGATCACCGACTTTGAGTTCAAGCCTGGGCTTGTCATCGACCACCAAGGCCGATTCGGTGTCGATTTCGGCAACATAAATACCTTCGGCGGTTTGCTCGGTGATGTAGACGAAGCGCGACTGGAACTGCTTGACCAGTTTTGCCCGCAGATCACCAAGTACGAATAACGCATGCATGTCGAGATTACTTACTGCCAAGGAAACATCCCCATCTTTGTAAACGGCCCGCCCTCTGAAAAGGACGGACCACGAGAACCCGTGCCGACTGTGTGTCGCAGTGGACCTGTAACTGAAAATTCGAAGTGAACGGCGTGCCCTGCCCCGGGGCGAGAGAAGACTAAAGGATTGCCGCTCTCGCCGTCTTTCCCGCGGGGTCGTCAGAGGCTGAAGGAAAACGCCACTCTGAGCATCGGAAAAGGTGGGACTACTAACTTTAGGGAAATTTCTCACTTAGAAAAGCATTTTTCTGACATCGAGGCCAAAAAAAATTGCTTTAGATAGGCACAGCCCCCACACGGTGCTGCCGATTCTAGAGCAGCCGCAGGCGTGGAGACTACTCAAAACACTCGGCAATTCGTCGGTAAACCATAGAAAAGGAATTCACATGGCCACTTTCACAACCCTGACCCACCCCCTCACCCCTTGCATCGCTGACAAGCCTGACGGGTTTGACGAAGTGCATTACCTGCCGGTTTCTTTGTTTCAACCGCGTTATCGGGTGGTTCTGGCCGGCAAGTGCTTTTTCCATATTGAAGAAACCTCGACTGGCCGTGTAAGAGGTTTCCGTACCGATCATAACGAGGCCTGTTACCTGGCCAGGCGTCTGGAACGAAGCGTTTGACCTGAGATACGACACGCCCATCACTTAACTCAGCCGCGACAGGCAACTGCTGCCATACTGCCCGCCCAGCGAAGACCGTCCCCCATTGACGATCGCGCACTCATACTAATGACTTGTGAAGGAAAGGCGCGACGTGACGGAATTTGATATTGGCGAGTTTTTCATCCGGGGCGAGGCCAGAGAGGTCGAAGGCGAATTCCAGGCCGTCATCGTGATGCGCGCCAAGCCCCCCTTGACCACCATCACATGTCATCAGGTGGAAAAGGATCGCTGGTTCAAAACCTCCGAGATCGCCGCCGAAGCCGCGCGGGCAGCGGCAAAAGCCCTGAAACTGGCGGTGGATGAAGGCGCGTTGAAAGCCTGAAGCCAATCGAACTCCTGACCGGCGTTTGCCTCAGATAAAGGGAAGCAATCGAGGCGCCATGACGGCGCCCGCCCAAAGGAGAACCCCATGGAACAGCCCTCGCACGAGCTCAGAACCCTGTTCGATCAACTAGGCCTGCCATCGGATGGCAAAGCCATCGATGACTTCATCATGGCGCATCCGCTGGACCCGGAGATCAAACTGGTGGAGGCCGACTTCTGGTCGGAGCAACAGAAAGACCTGCTCCGGGAATGGCTGCTCGCCGACGGCGAGGAGGCGGTGCTGGTGGATCAGTTGAATGTCCGTTTGCACGACGGTAAATAACCCGTCAAACCCCGTGGCGAGGATGCTTGCTCCCGCTCGTTTCCGTAGGAGCTGTCGAGCGAAGCGAGGCTGCGATCTTTCCGAGCTCAATTGAGTCCCAAGTGAAAGATCAAAAGATCAAAAGATCGCAGCCTCGCTTCGCTCGACAGCTCCTACGGCGTGATCAAGCGCCACCGCCACCGTTTTTTTACCGTATCAAGCCTAGCGCGGTTTCTCGGGTTTATAGCCTAGCCGCAAGCCACCCCAATGGCGCCCCTTGAGCATGATCGGCACTGAAAGGTCATGCATCAGCTCACCCGTATCGCGCGTGTAGGTCTGCAACAGCACAGGCTGCTGGTGGCTACCGCAACGAATCCCGGTGCGATCGGAGAATTTGCGTTTAGTGCGATTGTTTACCGTGTCCACCTGCGGATCGCCGGTCAGGGGTTGGCTGAAGACGTTGTTGTGGGTCGGTACATAACCTTCCTGGGTACAGGCAATGGCGAATACCAGGCCCTCGTGCCGGGCGAGCAAAGGTTCCTGGATGGCCGGCAGGACCTGATCGGTGTAGCGGTCGAAACGGGTCTGGAACTTGGCGGGCTGAGTATTGGGGATCGGCTGGTAGCTGCGGTCGAACAGGTCCTCCAGGCTGACACGGCCCTGGTCGATGTCTGCCTCGAACTGGGCCGCGATCTGGCTCGCCCCTTCGCGCGCCAGGTCGTAGACCCGCTGGTGATAATCGTCCAGGCCGACCTCGGCCAGGCGTTCGCTGATGGTTTCAGCCTGGCCTTCCATTTGCACGGCCGCTTGAGCCAGGCGCTGGGTCTGCTGATCGCTGATGGACAGGTCGCTGCGCATCTGTTCGATGGCGTGAAACAGGCTGTCGAGTTGTTCGCGGTTGGTGTCGGTGCCTTGGGCGATGGCGCTGACCTGGGTTTCGACGCCGGCCGCCAGCCGGGCTATGTTTTCCAAATGCTGACCGGTGTGCTCGACTTGCTGCACGCCACTGTCCAGGTCGCTGGCCAGTTGGCGGATCTGCTCCACCACTTGGGCGGTGCGCTGCTGGATGTCCGCAACCATCACCCCGACCTCGCCGGTTGCCGCGGCCGTACGCCCGGCCAGCCCACGGACCTCGTCCGCCACCACCGCGAAGCCACGACCATGCTCACCGGCCCGTGCGGCTTCGATGGCCGCGTTGAGTGCCAAAAGGTTGGTCTGGCTGGCGATCGACTGAATCACCAGGCTGACCCGCTGGATTTCATCGCTGCGCACGCTCAGCGCCTCGATCAACTCGCGGCTGTCGTTCGCGCGCTGGCTGAGCTGGTGCATCCGGCTGATGGACTCCACCAGTTCGCTGCGCCCGGCAACGCTACTGCGATGGGCCTCACTGGCAGCGCTCAGGGCCTGCTGGCTGAGTTGTGAGGTGGCCTGCTCAGTGGCGATCATCGATTCGGCATTGCCGACGATTTGCGCCGCCGCATCGAGCTGCGACTGAACCTTGCCAGCCAGTTGCTTGACCGAATAGGCGACGCCGGCTGCTGATAACGCGTTATGGCTGGTGGTGTAGGACAGATCACGGGTCAGCTCGGCCAATGTGTCCGCAGCGGCCAGTTCAGGAGGCGCGGCGGCCAGACGCGAGCGCAGGCGCGGTAGCCAGACAATGAGCATCGCCAGGGGCAGGCCCAGATACAACGACAAACCACCCAGGGTCATGCCGCACAGCAGCAAAGTCAGCGCAAGACTCTGCAAAGTCGGCGTCAGCCAGCGCGCCGTGTTGCTGGTCACAGGCACCGAAGCTGGCACCGCCCTCGCCAGGGAACCGTCTGTCGCCATATCAATCACCCACATTTCTCGTTGTTATACCCGCATTAAACGCCACTACGGAGCCATTATCCATGGTCCATTAGTCGTGTTTTTGTCGAGGGTCAACGCAAGTAGGCGAACAGGCGCAGCCGAAAGCAAAAAGATCGCAGCGTCCGGAAGGAAGCTGCGATCTTTTCTGAAACGCGAATCAGGCCTGACGCTGGTGCTTGTCGATCTGTTCGTGACGTTCCTGAGCCTCGATACAGTACTTGGTGGTCGGGCTGATCAGCAGGCGCTTGAGGCCGATCGGCTCGCCGCTGTCATCACACCAGCCGAAGCTGTCGTCGTTGATACGGTCCAGGGCCTGCTCCAGCTGAGGCAGCATGCGTTGGTCGCGATCGATGGCGTTGACCAGCCAGGTCCGCTCTTCTTCCACGGAAGCAGCGTCCGCCGGGTCAGCCGGGGTATCCAGGCTCTCAATGGCGATTCGGTTCTGTTCGATGCGCTCGTGGGTTTCCACTTTCATGTTCTGCAACAGCTTGGTGAAGAAAGCCAGCTGCTCGGCATTCATGTAGTCATCCGCCGGCATGGCCAGCAACTTTTCCTTTGTCATTGATTTCTCTATAAAAAAACGTGCATTAAGGCGAATTATGAAGCGTCCCGCAGCGCGCTGCCACGCTCATCGGGAAGGCGCCGTCTATTCCAAGCGCCACCCGGCACTCAATTTACGAGGGGCGGCAGTCTAAGGCCGAGTCGAAGCCTCAGCAACTGAAAACATAGGGAAAATGTCCGACAACCCTTCTAAATGTTCTCTGACAGGCTTTTGGCAGTCATCGGAGTGCGTTTATAACAAGAAATTCGATTCAATAGCTGTATCAAGAAGACAAATGGCAACGCCACGCGGGTCAGGCGTGGCGCTTTGTCGCAGCGAAAGGCCCTTCAGCGTTTAAGTTTGCGCTTGTTGCGGTATTGGTCGATGACCACCGCCACCACAATGATCAAGCCCTTGATGATGTCCTGGATGTAGGCATCCACGCCGACAAAGGTGAAACCACTGGCCATGACCCCGAGGATCAGCGCGCCGATCACCGTTCCGGTGATGCGCCCCACCCCACCGGCCAGGCTGGTGCCGCCGATCACGGCCGCCGCAATCGCGTCCAGCTCATAGGACATGCCCATGCCGGCCTGCCCCGTGGCGGCCCGCGCCGAAGCCACCACCCCGGCCAGCCCCGCCAGCAGCCCGGCGATGCTATAGACGATCACCAGATGGCGTTTGACATTGATGCCCGAGGTGCGGGCCGCCTGCATGTTGCCGCCGATGGCGTAGGTGTACTTGCCGTACTTGGTGTAGCGCAAGGCGATGTGGAAGATCACCGCCACCACCAGGAAAATGATCACCGGCATGGCGCCATGGCCGATGGCGGTATAGGAATCGGACAACATGCTCACCGGTTGGCCTTCGGTGTAGTAGCGCGCCAGGCCACGGGCCGAGACCATCATGCCGAGGGTGGCAATAAAGGGTGGGATACCCGTGATGGCGATGATGCTGCCGTTGATCGCTCCGGCCAACAACCCTACCCCCAACCCCGCCACCACCGGTATCCATACGGGCAAGTCAGTCAGGGAGGGAAACACCGCCCGGGTGAAATCCGACGTTTGGGCCAGGCTGGCGGCGATCATCGCCGACAACGCCAGCACCGAGCCGGAGGACAGGTCGATACCGGTAGTGATGATCACCTGGGTCACACCGATGGCCAGCAGACCGATGATCGACACTTGCAGGATCATCAGCACCAGGCGCTGGGAGTTCATTAGGAAACTCTGGTCACGCATGATCCAGCCAAACACTTCGAACACCAGGCCGATGCCGATCAGCACCAGGAAGATACTCAGTTCCGTCGGCAGCCGCCGCCGTGTCCTGGCCGGGGCGGCCGCGGGTTTGTTTTCCAGTATCGCGTTCATAACCATTCACCTTTTTTATCTGTGGCGAGGGCACAGCTCGCGCTGGGTTCTGTAGGAGCTGTCGAGTGCAACGAGGCTGCGATCTTTCACCCAGCACCTGAGTTTCAAGCGAAAGATCAAAAGATCGCAGCCTCGCTCCGCGAGTCAGCTCCTACGGAACCCTGCGTGAGCTTGAGGCCTTCTGTTATCAGGACAGACCCGAGGCCAGTTGCATGACCCGTTCCTGGGTCGCCTCGCTACGGTCCAGCGTGCCCATCAGGTCCCCTTCATGCATCACCATCACGCGGTCGCTCATGCCCAGTACTTCCGGCAGTTCCGAAGAAATCATGATCACCGCCATGCCTTCGCTGGCGAGGTAGGAAATGAGCCGGTAGATCTCGGCCTTGGCGCCAACGTCGATGCCACGGGTCGGCTCGTCGAGGATCAGGATGCGTGGGTTGGTCATCAGCCATCGGGCCAGCAGGGCCTTCTGTTGGTTGCCGCCGGACAAGTTGTCGATGCACTGTTCCAGGGACGGAGTCTTGACCCTCAACTTCTTGCACATGTCTTCGCACAACGCGCGCAGGGCTTTCTGCTGGATGAAGCCGTTGCCCACGTAATGGGGCAACACGGCCATTTCCATGTTTTCCAGCACCGACAGGCACGGGAACAGGCCACTGAGTTTGCGATCCTCGGTCAACAGCGCGAAACCCTTCTCGATGGCCATGTGCGGGTCGCTGATGCGTACCGGTTGGCCGTCCAGGTGGATTTCCCCCCCCGTGCTCGGGGTCACGCCGAAAATCGCCTCGGCCACGTTGGTCCGGCCCGAGCCCATCAACCCGGCGATGCCGAGAATTTCCCCGGCATGCAGGTCGAACGACACACCCTTGAAGATGCCGTCCAGGCTCAGGTCGCGCACCGACAGCACCAACTCACCGATGGGTTGTTCCCGCACCGGGAACAACTGGCTCAGTTCGCGCCCGACCATCATTGATATCAGGCTGTCGCCGTCCATGCTGTCGGCCCGTTGCAGGCCGATGTAGGCGCCGTCGCGAAACACTGCCACTTCATCGGCGATGGCAAACACTTCGTTCATTTTATGGGTGATGTAGATGATGCCCTTACCTTGAGACTTGAGGTCGGCAATGATCGAGAACAGATGCGCGACCTCCGTCTCGGTGATGGCCGAGGTCGGCTCGTCCATGATCAGAATGTCCGAGTCGTAGGACACCGCCTTGGCGATCTCGACCATCTGCCGCTCGGCAATGCTCAGGTTGCCCACCTGCTCTTCAGGATCAAGGTTGATGCGCAGGCGCTCCAGCAACTTGGCGGTGCACCGGTGCATTTCCCCGTGATCGACCATATGCAGGCCGTTGAGCTGCTCGCGGCCGATCCAGATGTTTTCAGCGATGCTCATGTGGGGCATCAGGTTCAGTTCCTGGTGGATCATCGCGATACCGGCCTGCAGGGCTGCCAGAGGTGTGTCGAACTTCACCGGTTTGCCCCGCAGGCGCAGCTCACCGGCGTCCGGCTGGTAGATGCCGGCAACGATTTTCATCAGAGTGGATTTGCCCGCACCGTTCTCGCCCATCAAAGCCAGCACGGAACCGGGGCGCACCCGCAATTGCACATCCGACAGGGCCACCACACCGGGAAACCCCTTGCTGACATTGGCGACTTCCAGCAAGTACGGTTCTTCAGGTATTACGTCCGGCCGGACAGTAGCCGCCGGGGCGCTCGAAGCAGTCGCTGAAGCGAACATGGTCAGGTACTCCCTTGGCAAGGTCAGAGGGCGACCTCGCCTGTTTATTGTTGTGGTAGCAGTACGTTAAACGTCACTTGAACTGATCGACGTTTTCCGGCGTGATCAGACGATACGGCACCCATACGGCCTGCTCGACCGGCTGTTTCTTGACCATTTTCACCGCCGTGTCGATCGAACCGTCGGCCTGGCCCTTGGCGTCCTGGAACACCGAGACCGCCATCTGGCCTTTCTCGATGGCGTTCAATCCGTCCGGCGTGCCATCGACCCCGGCGATCAGTACGCTGCCGTTCTCCTTGCCCGCTTGCTTGAGGGCCATGGCGGCGCCGATGGCCATCTCGTCGTTGTTGGACACCACGGCTTGGAAGTCGCGACCCTGGGTCAGCCAGTCGTTCACCAGGTCCATGCCCTTGTTCCTCAACCAGGTGCCAGTCTGTTCCTGTTCGATCTTGATGTTCGGGTACTTGGCCAAAACGTCCTTGACGCCTTTGGTGCGGTAGGTGGTGGAGTTGTTGGCCAGGTCACCCAACAAGATGACGATATTGCCCTTGCCGCCCATCTTGTCGGCAAGGTATTGCATCTGCATCCGCCCGGCTTCCAGATCATCGGAGGCTACGGTGACCACACCTTCCGGCAACTTCGGTTCGTCCGGGCGGCGGTTGACGTACACCAGGGGGATGCCGGCGGCCACGGCGGCCTTGGTGATGCGCTGGGTCGCAGCGGTATCCACCGGGTTGACGATGAGCGCGTCGACCTTCTGGCTGATAAAGCTTTCCACCTGGCTCAGTTGCTTGACCACATCACTGCGTGCATCTTCGAACTGCAAGGTGACGCCATCCGGCAGGGACTTGGCTTTGCTGTCCATCGACTCACGCAGGTACGTCAGCCAAGTGTCATCGAACTGGGACATGCTGACGCCGATCTTCAGGTCGGCCAGGGCGGCGCCGCTGGTGAGCATCAACGACAGGGCCAGCGAGGCGATACGGGTCTTGGTCTTCATGAACGGTCTTTCTCCACTTTGTTGTTGGTTTTATGGATAAGGCGTAGCGGATCAGGAACGCGGCAAACGCACGATGGGCGCACCGGGCATGCAACACACCACGGTGCCGTTGCGCTGAATGCACAGGGACTCGAACAGGGGAAGGATTGCGCACAAGCGCAACGAGCGTGGCAGGTGAAACGCAGAGCGGCTGAAGGTTTTCATCGACGGTACCTGGCTGTGTTTCTTGTTGTTGTTTTGTCCGTCATTTGCTCAAGGCTGGCTTGGCAGAAGACGAACAGAGTTGTCGGTAACCTGGAATCGACTTTATTGGAAAATATTTTCCATATCAACTAATTTTAGAATTTTATTCGTTTTTTATTCCATGACCGACAGGCGTGGATAACCTCACCACTTCACCCTGTTCGGCGCTCTGCCTGGCCGCGTCCAGAATGCGCGTGGTCGCCAGTGCATCACGGGCTTGCACCGGCAGCGGACCGGCGTTCTGCAAGGCGGTTTGCAAACTCTGGTAGAACGCCATCCAGCAACCGCGCTCCGATGCCACACGCTCGCGCTCGCTACCTTGCTCGAACCAGCCCCAGCGCCGATGCTCTTCGCTCCCCCAGCGCTCACCCTCGGTCGCCGGGCTCAACCCGGCCAGCGCCTGGGCCTCCTGGCCGTCCAGGCCCTCGACGGTATAGCAGCCCCCGGTGCCGCTGACCCGAAAGCGCGGGCGCGGAGCGTTTTGCAGGCAACTGCCGCTCAGGTGTGAAAGCACGCCGTTGGCGTGAGTCAGGGACATAAAGAAACCGTTGTCGAACACCTGCCCTGGCTGCCGGTAGTCCAGCTCGGCGTACACCCGGGTCACTGGCCCGAACAATTGCAGCGCCTGGTCCACCAGATGGCTGCCCAGGTCCCGCAGAAACCCGCCACCGCTGCCTTTGCCGACCGAGGTTGGCGAATAACGCTCGACGCTGGACTCAAAACGAATGACCTGCCCCAGCGCACCGGACTCCAGCAGTTTGCGCAAGGTCAGGTAGTCCGAATCCCAGCGGCGGTTCTGATACACAGTCAGCGGCACGTTGCGCTGCTCGGCAACCAACACCATCGCCTCGGCCTGGGCGGCATCCAGGGCGAAAGGTTTGTCGCTGACTACTGCAACACCCAGTTCAATGGCCTGCATGACCACGGCCGGGCGCCCGTCCAGCGGCGTGGACACCACCACCGCATCGACCCCTGCGGCCACCAATTGTTCGAGGGTGTCGAAGGCTTGCGCATGCGGGTGCTCGTTCGCCAGTTGCTGGCGCCGCTCAGCAGACCGCGTCACCACACCGACAAACGTAGCCCCGGGCAGACTGCTGATCAGCGGCGCGTGGAAAAACCGTCCACCCTTGCCGTAGCCGACTAGTCCGATTCGCATGAAAGCTCCTTGTTAATCACTGAATGAATGCAATCCCTGTGGGAGCTGAGCTCCCACAATTTGACCGAGTACCTTTGAAGCAACGCAGTCGACTGTGGGAGCGGGCTTGCTCGCGAAGACGGCGGTAACTTCAACCTTGATGTTGACTGACACTACGCTTTCGCGAGCAAGCCCGCTCCCACAGGGAGATTGTGATTAGCCGTAAAAACGCGGGCGTTCGGGCAGTTCGACTTTGACGATCTGCCCACTCTGCTGCGCTTCAACACAAGCATCCGCCGCCACTGCCGCGGCAAAGCCGTCCCAGGCCGACGGCCCGCCCACCTGCCCGGCGCGTACACCGTCGATGAAGGCCTGCAATTCAACGTCGTAGGCGGCGATGAAGCGATCCTTCCAGTCCATCAGGATTGCATTGGACAGCTTGGCACCACTGCGCAGTTGCACCTGGGACGGTTCCGGGAGTTTGGCGATGCCGGTCTCCCCCACCACTTCACACTGGATGTCGTAGCCGTACTGGCAGTTGACGAACACCTCCACATCGATGCGCGTGCCCTTCGCGGTTTCCAACAGAACGATCTGCGGATCGCGCAGGTGCGCCAGCGCCTTGCTGGTCTTGCGCGGGAATACCACCTGCACCGAAACGTAGTCATCGGCCAGCAGCCAGCGCAGCACATCCAGCTCATGAATCAGTGTGTCGGTGATCGCCATGTCGGTCTTGTAGTTCTCCCCCACGCTGGGATTGCGATGCGCGCAGTGCAGCATCAGCGGTTCGCCGATCTGACCGCTGTCGATCACCGCCTTGAGCGCTCGATAGCCTTCATCGTAAGGGCGCATGAAACCGACCTGAACCAGCCGCTTGCCATGGGCGACTTCGGCTTCGACGATCTTGCGACAGCCTTGGGCCGTGACCGCCAGAGGCTTTTCACAGAACACCGGTTTGCCGGCCGCGATCGCCGCCAGCACGAACTCTTCGTGGCTCGGCCCCCAGGACGTGACCAGGATCGCCTCAACGTCCGGCGCACTGATCAAAGCATGCCCGTCGGGATACACCTCGGCGGTCAGTTTCAAGTCGGCCAGCACCTTCGCCGCCTGAGCGAGGTTGATGTCGGTCACCGCCACCACCTGGCTGTTGAGCAAGGTCTGGCTGCAACGCCGGATATGGTCCTGGCCGATGGCCCCGGTGCCGATGACGCCCAGCTTCAAAGACATGAATAACTCCTTTCGTAGGGTTGGGGGCGGTTAATACTGGCGAGCTTCGGCCAGTCGTTCATTGAGGGTTTTGGCGACCGCATCGGTGCGCGCGCTGGTGGAGACTTGCGCCACGCCGACCCGCCACCACGACAGGTAGCTGTGGATCATGGTCTTGGGCAATACCTTGATGTCGATGAGGGTCGAGACCGTTTGCAGCCGCGCATCGGCCAGGGCCGCGTGGAGTTCATCGAGGGTTTTGACCTTGTAGGTCTTGCAGCCGTAGGCCGCCGCGCTCATGGCGAAGTCCACCGGCACGAAGCCGCCGTCGAGCTTGCCGGTGTCCGGGTTGCGGAAGCGGAACTCGGTGCCGAAGCTGTCCATGCCGTTGCCCATCTGCAAATTGTTGATGCAACCGAACGTCATGTTGTCCAGCAGCACCACATTGATCTTGCGACGCTCCTGAATCGAGGTCGCCAGCTCCGAATGCAGCATCATGTAGGAGCCGTCACCCACCAGGGCATAGACCTCTTTGTCGGGCTCGGCCAGCTTCACGCCCAGCGCGGCGTTTACCTCATAGCCCATGCACGAATAGCCGTATTCGACGTGATAGGTGTTCACCCCCTTGCTGCGCCAACTGCGCTGCAAATCCCCTGGCAGGCTGCCGGCGGCGGCAACGATGATCGCCTCATCGGCCAGGGTTTGGTTGAGGGTGCCCAGCACGCGGCTCTGGGTCAGGCAGGAACCGGTGAGTTCGATGAATTCGCGAAACACCGCCGGGTCCATGCGGTCGTTGATTTCCGGGATGAAGTCCTCGGCTTGATAATCGGCCTGGAAGATCCGGTCGACCTCGGCGTCCAGCTGGACCTTGGCGTCGGCGATCTGCCCGCCCCATTCAGCGCGATAATCGCCCATCGCCGCGGACAGGGCCTCCAGGCCCGAGCGAGCGTCGGCCAGCAGTTGCACGCCATCGAGCTTCAAGGCATCGCACGGGCTGATATTGAGGTTGAGGAACTGCACATCCGGATGCTGGAACAGCCATTTGGACGCGGTGGTGAAATCGCTGTAGCGGGTGCCGATACCAATGATCAGGTCGGCTTTCTTGGCCAGCAGGTTCGCCGCCAGGCAACCGGTTTCGCCAACGCCTCCGACGTTCAGTGGATGACTGGACACCACCGCGCTCTTGCCGGCCTGGGTCTCGGCAAAGGGGATGTCGAAACGCTCGGCAAAAGCTAGCAGCGCCGCGTTGGCTCCGGCGTATTTGACCCCGCCGCCGCAGATGATCAGCGGCTGGCGCTTGCCTTTGAGCAGCGTCAACGCATCGTCGAGCATGGCTTCGGTGGCCGGGCGCCGGTCGATGCGATGCACGCGTTTTTGCAGAAAGTAATCCGGGTAATCGTAGGCTTCGGCCTGTACGTCCTGGGGCAGCGCCAGGGTCACCGCGCCGGTTTCAGCCGGGTCGGTGAGCACGCGCATGGCCTGGATGGCGGCAGTCATCAGTTGTTCGGGGCGGTTGATCCGATCCCAGTATTTGCTCACGGCCTTGAACGCATCGTTGGTGCTGATGCTCAGGTCATGGAACTGCTCGATCTGCTGCAACACCGGGTCCGGCTGGCGACTGGCGTACACATCGCCAGGCAACAACAGCAACGGGATGCGATTGGCCGTTGCAGTCGCGGCGGCGGTCAACATGTTCGCCGCGCCAGGGCCGACCGACGACGTACAGGCGTATATTTTGCGGCGCAGATGCTGCTTGGCGAAACCGATGGCAGCGTGGGCCATGCCCTGCTCGTTGCGTCCCTGATGGACCACCAGGTCGCCGCTGTCCTGCTCCAGCGCCTGGCCCAGCCCCAGCACATTGCCGTGGCCAAAAATGGTAAAGACCCCGGCGACGAATTTGCTCTGGACGCCATCGACCTCGACATACTGGTTATCGAGGAATTTCACCAGGGCCTGAGCCATGGTCAGTCGTGTTGTGGTCATGCTTGCACCTTTTCAAACGCAACTCGGTCGAGTGTGGGAGCGGGCTTGCTCGCGAAAGCGGTGTGTCAGGCAACATCAATGTTGGATGTGCGGCCGCTTTCGCGAGCAAGCCCGCTCCCACATTGGGATCTTCATCAGACCCACTATCGTGTCAGGCCTGGGGATTGCGCAGGTGATTCATGCTCACCCCCAACGCCTGACGGATGTCGGCCAGCTCATGGACGCTCTGGGCAAACGGTTCGAAGGACAGGTAGCCCTCGTACCCACCGGCCCGCAACGCCTCGATCTGCGCGGCATTGCCGAGGATATCGGCCTCGCCCACCAGCACGCGGTGGCCGTCGCGGATGGTCGTCAAGGGTGCCTGGGCATCCTCGACACCGGAGATGTGCACCAGCCCGGTCAGCTCGGGGAAAAACTCCTGCTCACCGGCCAGGTGATGATGAAAGGTGTCATGCACCAGACGGAACACATCCAGCCCGCCAATGGCCTTGATCGCTTCCACGGCGGTGCGCTTGCGGCGCAGCGAACACTCTTCAAACCCCAACGGCTCGATGAAACCGTAGATGCCGAAAGCCCGCAGGATCGGCGCCAGCTCACTGAGGGCCGTACGCAGCCCGGCGGCGCGTTCGGCCTCGCTACGCGGGTCGGCGCGGTCGTTGAGCGGGCACATCACCAACCCCTCGGCAGCGCATTCGCGGGCATAGTCGGCCAACCGCACGGCCTGGGCACGGCGTTCCTCGTTCCATACGTCGAAGGGATACAGCGCGTTGATCGACAACACCTTGATACCCCGCGCCTCACATAACTCTCGCACCTGTGCGGGCGGCATGCCGTTTTCGATCTCGACGCCCTTCAGATCGTTGCGGATCTCGATGGCATCGGTTTTCAGCGCCAGGGCCAGGTCGATGAATTCGGGCAGAGACAGGTGCGGAGCAACCATTCGGTTCAAGGCAAAACGCAGGGGCTTGTTCATTGTTGTTATCCCTCCGACATTCATAAACGGTTATTGGGCAGTCGGCATGCTGAACTCGGGGCCCTTGGCGATGCTGTCGGGCCAGCGCTGCATCACGCTTTTGTAGCGGCTGTAAAAACGCAAACCTTCTTCACCGTAGGCATGGTGATCGCCAAACAGCGAGCGCTTCCAGCCACCAAAGGAATGCCAGGCCATGGGCACCGGAATCGGCACGTTGATGCCCACCATGCCGACCTTGATGCTGCGAGCAAACGAGCGGGCAATGCCGCCATCACGGGTGAAGCAGGACACGCCGTTGCCGAACTCATGGGCATTGATCAGGGCCACGGCGCTGGCGAAATCCGCCACGCGAACGATGCCCAGGACCGGACCGAAGATCTCTTGCTGGTAGATGCTCATCTCGGCGGTGACCCGGTCGAACAGCGTCGCCCCAACAAAGAACCCCTGCTCGGCCCCCGGCACCTTGAAACCACGGCCATCGACGATCAGGCGAGCACCTTCGGCGACCCCGGCGTCGATGAAGCCTTCCACCTTGGCCTTGTGCTCGGCGGTCACCAGCGGCCCCATGTCGGTGCCGGGTTGCTGACCGTTGCCGATCTTCAACTGGTCAATGCGCGGTAACAGTTTGGCGATCAGTTCATCGCCCACATCCCCCACCGCCACGGCGATGGAAATCGCCATGCAGCGTTCACCGGCCGAGCCGTAGGCCGCGCCGATCAGCGCATCTGCTGCCTGGTCGAGGTCGGCGTCGGGCATGACGATCATGTGGTTTTTCGCCCCACCCAGGGCCTGGACGCGCTTGCCGTTCGCCGTGCCCTGCTGGTGGATGTACTCGGCAATCGGCGTGGAGCCGACGAAAGAAATCGCCTCGATGTGCGGGTGCTGCAACAGGGCATCCACCGCCACTTTGTCGCCCTGCACCACGTTGAACACACCGTCCGGCAACCCGGCCTCCGTCAACAGTCGGGCCATCAGCAGGCTGGCGGACGGGTCACGCTCCGAAGGTTTGAGGATGAAACAGTTACCGGCCACCAGCGCCAAGGGAATCATCCACAGCGGCACCATCACCGGGAAGTTGAACGGGGTGACACCGGCACACACGCCCAAGGGCTGGCGCAGGTTCCAGTTGTCGATGCCGCCGCCGATGTTGTCACTGAAATCGGTCTTGAGCAGGTTCGGCGCGCCGCAGGCGTACTCGACGATCTCGATGCCACGGGTGACTTCGCCATGGGCATCTGACAATACCTTGCCGTGCTCGCGGCTGATGATCTGCGCCAGTTCGTCATGATGCCGATCCAACAGTTCCTTGAACTTGAACATCACCCGCGACCGGCGCAACGACGACTGCTCGGACCAGCCCGGGAATGCCGCCAGCGCCGACGCCACCGCCGCCTCGACGGTATCCGGCTCGGCCAGTGCCACCCGGGCCTGTACCGCGCCGGTGGCCGGGTTGAAGACGTTGCTGAACCGCAGCGTGTCGCTGTCCTGCACTCGACCGCTGATGTAATGGCCTACTACCGGGGCATCGCTCATTGTTCTTGTTCTCCGTGCAAAGGATGGAAGTCAGAGATCAAGCAGCCAACTGTGCTGCGGATCGTTATGGAACTGCCAGACCCGCTTCGGGCCGGCCATGACGTTCAGGTAATACGACTCGTACCCGTAGGGCACGCTGACCGGGTGGTACCCCTTGGGCACCACCACCAGGTCGCTGTTTTCCACGGCCATGGCCTGGTCGATGCTGCGGTCGTCGGTATAGACCCGCTGGAACACGAAGCCCTGGGACGGGTTGACCTGGTGGTAATAGGTTTCCTCCAGAAAGCTCTGGTGCGGCAGGTCGTCGGTGTCGTGCTTGTGGGGCGGGTAGCTCGACGAATGTCCTGACGGCGTGCGCACTTCCACCACCAACAGTGAGTGGGCCGGCTCACTGTCGGGCAGGATGTCGCAGACATAGCGGGTGTTGGCGCCCTTGCCGCGCACGCTGCGCTTCATGCTGTCGGGGCGGATCAATCGTGGGCCGTATGGGTTTTGGGCCGAACCCGGCGCGGCACACACGGCGATCTGCACATCGCTGAGGGCGGTCACCTGGGCCTGGCTGCCCGGCGGCAGGTACGCAGCATAGGGCGATTTGTCCTCGAACACCGATTGACGATCACCCAGGTTGTCCCAATCGAAGGCACCCTGCCCCGGTGCTTCACCCTTGAGGTTGATGCGCCCGCTAAGCAAGACCAGGCACAGTTCCTTGTCGGCGGCAGCCACCGGCAGCTTTTCACCAAGACTCAAACGGTAGGCGGCAAACCCGACATACTCCAGTTCACCGGCGGGTAGCTGGACCATGGTCTGGCCGTTGGGCTGGCTTTTGATCAACAGGCTCATGACGCAGTCCTCTCTTGCAGCAAGGCGCGCAGGGTGTCGTAGCCTTTCTTGGCGTAGGCATAACTCGGGGCCACGGCGGGATCCTGCTCGGCTTCCACCACCAGCCAGCCTTGGTAGTCGGCGGCCAGCAGCACATCCAGCAACGCGGCGAAGTCGATGTCGCCATCTCCCGGCACGGTGAAGGTGCCGTTGATGATGCAGTCGGGGAAACTCCAGAGGTTGTTGCGCGCCAGTTGCACCACGGGCTTGCGCACGTCCTTGAAATGCACATGGCAAATGCGCTCGATGTGCTTGCGCAACACCTGCAACGGTTCGCCGCCGCCCATGTAGCAGTGGCCAGAATCGAACAGCAGGCCGACCTCGCTGCCGGTCAGGGCCATCAGTTTGTCGATGTCCGAAGGCGATTCGACATAGGCGCCCATATGATGGTGATACGCCAGGCGCACACCCCGGGACAGGGTGAAGCGGGCCAGTTCGGTGAGTTTTTCGGCATAGTCTTGCCAGGCTTCGTCCGTGTGAAAGCGCGGCCGCTCGATCAGTGGGATGCGCTGGCCTTGAATGGAATCGGCCACCTCGCCGTACACCAGCACCGTCGCGCCGTTTTGCGCCAGCAACTCGACATGGCTGGCGATGGCATCGATCTCTTCGGCCGCCGAGCGCCGGGCCAGGCGACTGGAATACCAGCCGGAGACCAGCGCCAGGTCATAGGGCCGCAGCACATCGCCAACGCCCTTGGCATCCTTGGGAAACTTGCCGTTGAGCTCGAAACCTTCGTAACCGATTGCCTTGCCTTCGCTCAGCGCCGTACTCAACGGCGTCTCGCCACCCAGCGATGGCAGGTCGTCGTTGCTCCAGGAAATCGGGTTGATGCCAATTCGAATTGCGGGCATGGCTGTACCTTTTATTGTTTTTCACAAATCAGTAAGAACGACGCTGAACACTTGTGGGAGCGGGCTTGCTCGCGAAGGCGGCGGCATATTCAACAAGGATGTCGCCTGACACACCGCTTTCGCGAGCAAGCCCGCTCCCACATTGGATTGGCGTTAACTCATCTATCCCGCGCAGCCCGCCACGCCTCGATCAACTCCACAAACCTACCCTGCACCTGCCGGATCAACGTTTCATCGTCGATTTCCCCGGCCAGCCAGGCGCGGCTCGGTTCCTGGAAGATCGTCCGTCCGACGGCAAACCCACGGCAGGTTGTGCTCTGGCTGGCCTGGCGGAAGCCCTCGGCCAGCACGGCGGCCGGGGCGTTGAGGCCCAGCAGTACCACACCTCGGCAATAGGGATCACGCTCTTGAATCAGCTCATCAAGTTGCTTCCATTCGTCTGCCGTCTGGGCTTCGATCTTCCACCATGATGGGAAGATGCCCAGGTTGTAGAGGCGTTTGAGGGCGCGATACAGCACGTCCGGGTGCGGCGACGGATGATCCTTGGGTGGAATGACTTCCAACAGCAGTTCATGGCCGCTGACCTGGGACGCCTGATACAGCGCCATGAGTTGCGCCTCCTGTTCCAGGCGCAGCAGCGGTTCGTCGTCGGGGTGAAATTGCACCAGGCACTTGATGATCTGTTCCTGGGGCCAGGCGATCAGGTTGCTGCCGATGGAGCGCCCGTGTTCGAACGCCAGCGGCCGTGACCCCTGCACCTCCACTGGCCGCGCCACCCACCAGTCACGTCCAGTGGCAGCGTTCAACGAGTCCTGACCGAAACGTTGATCGGCCAGCAGACCGACATCGGCCTCGACGCCCTGACGTTTCAGGTCGGCTTCGACCCGTTCCACGGCCTGGATGAACAGTTGTTTGAGTTCGCTGATGGCGCTCAGCTCACGCCCGCCTTTGTGGGCCAGCTCCACCAGTTGCCAGCGATGATCGAAGGCAAAGATGAACAGTTGCTTCCACTGTTTGCGCGGCACGCTGACCTGATGCAGACGCTGCAAGACCACGTCCCGATCCGGCCGGGTAATCGCCACCGGGCTGTTGAACAGGTAGTCGAGTTCAGCCCGGGTCGGCATCGCCGGGGCACAGGCATGGCGCGACACCACCAGGCCACCGCAGGCATTGGCCAACTGGCAGCAGCGCTCGTCACTGGCGTCCTCCAGCCAACCGGCGAGAAAGCCCGACATGAATGCATCACCTGCGCCCAATACATTCAGGACCTCGACCCGTACACCAGGATAAATCGCACCGTCTTCAAGCCGGGCCGGGATGGCACCATGAATCACCGTGCAACCTTGCGGGCCGAGCTTGACCACCAAGGTCGCCGACGTCAGCGAGCGCACGGTACGCAACGCACTCAGCAGATCTTCGCTGCCGCCGGCGATCAGGAATTCTTCTTCGGTGCCGACGATCAGGTCGAAACGCGGCAGGATGCGTTGCACGTGTTGGCTGACTTTCTGGTCGGCGACGAAACGGGTTTCCCCATCGGCCTTGCCTGCCAGGCCCCAGAGGACCGGGCGATAGTCGATGTCCAGCACGCGCTTGACGTTGTGTTTCTCGGCGTAATCCAGCGCCTGGGTGCTGGCCTTGTAGACACTTTCGGTAGAGAAATGCGTGCCGGTGATCAGCAGCGCCTTGCTGGAGGCAATGAACGTTTCATGGATGTCCTCGGCGCGCAGCGCCATATCGGCGCAGTTTTCCCGGTAGAACACCAGGGGAAAGGTTTCCCGGTCCTTGATACCCAGCAGGACCATGGCCGTCAGACGTTCAGGGTCGACCTTGATACCACTGACCTCGCAGCCTTCGCGGGCCAGGGACTCCACCAGGAAACGGCCCATATGGTCGTCCCCTACCCGGCTCAGCATCGCCGACTTGAGCCCCAACCGCGCGGTGCCGAAGGCGATGTTGGCCGACGAGCCACCCAGGTATTTGGCGAAGCTTGCGACATCTTCCAGACGCGCTCCGATTTGCTGCGCGTAAAGATCGACACCCAGGCGTCCCAGGCAAATCACATCCAATTGACGCCCACTGGCAAAACGAGTCTGGCCCATGCTGGCTCCTGTTATTTTTATCAGCCCGCGCGGGCCACCGAAACCGGCGCCAACGCTCTTGGTGGATGCAGACTAAAACGAGCAACGGCCAACAATCAATAATTATTCTATAAATTTTTTACGTGGAATATTTTTTCCAATACGCTATCACTGGAGCGTGCCAGACGCAGTGCATCGTTTCAGCAGGTACTGCCACGTTGTCTGCCCATGATTTTCCCCGCGCCTACGCTGTAGACTGCGATCAGCCAACCTATTGTCGAGGGCCGGCTCTTTTCCCGGGCCGCCCTATAAGAACAAGCCAGAAGGATTTTCTATGACCCGCCCCGATCTGCCGGCGCCGTCCGAGAGTGCGTCCGAACCCGCCCTTTCAAGCCCACCGATCAATGCCGAGCGTCTGCTGCAACTGATTACCGACGAGTATGAAAGCCTGCCGCGCCAGCTCAAACGCATCGCCAGCTACATGAGTCAGCAAAGCGACCGGATCATGGTCGATCGCATCAGCGACATTGCGCGCGAATGCGAAGTGCATCCGTCGGCCATCGTGCGGTTCTCCCAGCGTTTCGGCTTCAGTGGGTTCAGCGAAATGCAGGCCTTGTTTCGCGAGGCCTATACCCACAAGACCACACCGGTGCAGAACTACCAGCAGCGCATCCGCAGCATGATCGCCAACAAGTCGCAGAAAGCCAGCGGCGGCGACCTGGCGCGCGAATGCGTCAACGCCACCCTCTCGGGTATCGAACGCCTGGGCCTGGAGCTGGACGATCAGGCCTTCGACAAAGCCGTGGACCTGGTGGTCAACGCCGACAACATCTATGTGGTCGGGGTGCGGCGCTCGTTCGCAGTGGCCGATTACCTGGTCTATAACCTGCAACACACCAACAAGCGCATTCACCTGGTTTCCGGGCTGGGGGGCAGTTATCGCGAGCAGATGCGCAGCGTGCGGGCCAACGACTTGGTGATCGCCATCAGCTTTACGCCCTACGGTAAGGAAACCCAGCACTGCCTGCGCATTGCCCAGCATCATCAGGCCAAGACACTGATCATCACCGACAGCAACCTGTCGCCCTTGGCCAAACGGGCCAATGCGGTGCTGTTGGTGAACGAAGGCAGTTCCTTCGCCTTCCGCTCGTTGAGTGCGACCCTGTGTTTGTGCCAGGCTCTTTTTATCGCCGTGGCTTATCGGTTGGAGCTCAAGGTCGATGAAATCCATGAACAGGTGGGCTTCGAGGATTGACGTCCGGGGTTGCCTTATAAGTTGTCTTATAAAAAGTCGCTAAAGGAAAAGCCATGAAACTGATCGGCATGCTGGATTCACCCTATGTGCGACGTGTCGCCATCAGCGCCAAGTGCCTGGGGATCGCGCTGGAGCACGAATCGGTTTCGGTGTTCAGGCATTTCGAGCAATTCCAGAGCATCAACCCGGTGGTCAAGGCCCCCACTCTGGTGCTCGACGATGGCGGCGTACTGATGGATTCCACGTTGATCATCGACTACCTCGAGACCTTGGCCGCGCCGGGCAAAAGCCTGATGCCGGTCGACAGTGGGCAACGGCTGCGCGCACTGCGCGTGATTGGCCTGGCCCTGGCAGCGTGCGAGAAGTCCGTGCAGATCTACTACGAACGCAACCTTCGGCCGACAGAAATCCAACACGCCCCCTGGGTCGAACGCGTGGAAGGCCAACTGGCGGCGGCCTATGACATGCTCGAACAGGAATTGGTGAAACAGCCCCTGGCCACCGATGGCACCCTCGATCAGGCGGGCATCACCGTGGCGGTGGCCTGGAGCTTCACCAACCTGGTGGTGCCGGATCAGGTGCAGGGCAAGGCATTTCCGTCGATCAGCGCGTTTACTGCCTATGCCGAAGGGTTGGAGGCGTTTGTCAGCACGCCGATGGAATAACGGACGAGCGCTCCCACAGTGGGTTCCTGAGTGACCACCGGGTGAGGGTCACACCCAGATCTATGTGGGAGCGAGCCTGCTCGCGAAGACGGCGGCAGACTCAACATCATCGTCTCAGATGGACCGCTTTCGCGAGCAAGCCCGCTCCCACCGTGGGCCCTGAGTGACCACCGGGTGAGGGTCACACCCAGATCTATGTGGGAGCGAGCTTGCTCGCGAAGACGGCGGCAGACTCAACATCATCGTCTCAGATAGACCGCTTTCGCGAGCAAGCCCGCTCCCACCGTGGGCCCTGAGTGACCACCGGGTGAGGGTCACACCCAGATCTATGTGGGAGCGGGCTTGCTCGCGAAGACGGCGGCAGACTCAACATCATCGTCTCAGATAGACCGCTTTCGCGAGCAAGCCCGCTCCCACAGTTTGGGGCTGGAGGATTGCAAAATTTGTGTTCGGCACAAAGAATTGCTTCAAGTCAGCACCACTTCCCTTGGTCCTGCGGCCATCGGCGCCACCTCAAACCGATCCGCCAGGAACGGCGTGATGTCCAGCGGCAGCGGTTCGTGGTTCACCAGTTTGTCCAGCAACACTCCGGTGATGGCCGAGGTCAGGATGCCGGTGCGGAAGTGCCCGCAGGCATTGAGGTAGCCTTCCACGCCGCGCATCGGCCCCAGGATCGGCAGTTCATCGGGTGAACCGGGACGCAAACCGGCCCAGGTGCGTTTCAGGTTGATGTCGGCCAGCTGCGGTATGCACCGCACCGCGCCCTGCACCAGCCCCTCGATCTCCGGGTAGGTGGTGGTCACGTCGAACCCTTTGTCTTCGGTGGTACTGCCTATGAGGATTTCGCCGT
Source organism: Pseudomonas sp. NFACC39-1 (assembly GCF_900110355.1). Classification (NCBI taxonomy): domain Bacteria; kingdom Pseudomonadati; phylum Pseudomonadota; class Gammaproteobacteria; order Pseudomonadales; family Pseudomonadaceae; genus Pseudomonas; species Pseudomonas sp. NFACC39-1. The sequence continues at coordinate 174,545 of NZ_FODL01000006.1, forward strand.
TGTCCTTTTGCGCGACATAGCAGTCGCTGGTGGTCAGGCACCCGTTGAGGATCTTCGGCATGCGCTCGGTCAGCAGGATTTGCCCCTTGACCGGCTTGACCGGGATGCGCACACCCGTGGCCTGTTCGCTCAGCTCCGCAGCCCAGGCACCGGCGGCATTGATCAGCGTCCGGCAGTTGAACGTCCCGGCTTCGGCTGTTCTCACCCCCGTCACCCGCGCCCCGTCTCGAAGCACCTGCGCCACGTTGGTGTTGAAGAACAGATCGACGCCGTTCTGCCGGGCACCCTCGGTGTAGGCGTCGGCCAGCCGGAACGGGCTGACCTGATGGTCGCACAGGAACTCCAGCGCCCCTCGGGCCTCGTGGCTGACATTCGGCTCAGCCTCGCGCAAGGCGGCCTGGTCGAGCCAGCGTACCTGATCGGCCAAGTGGGGAATGCAGGCGACGATGTGCTCGGCGTACAAACGGTCTTCGTCGTCGTAGATCACGAACTTGAGCCCGGTCTGCTCAAACTTGAAGTCCATGCCATGGTTGTCCATCAGCTCGCGGTGCAGTTGGGGATACATCGCGTTGGACTGCAAGGCGAAATCGAAGAACGACTGGGGCAGGATGTGCGGCGTGCTGGCGTCCACCGCCACGGCGGCGTTCTGATCCGCTATCGGGGCCTGGCGCTTGCGGTTGGCCGACATCATCCGAAAGAAGATCACCCCGCAACCCAGGCCCACGGATTCACCGATGGCCCACAGGCCGCCAGCCGAAGCGCGGGTAGCGTTGCCGGGGCGCTTGGCGTCGATCAAGGCGATCTTCAGATGCTTGCGCTTGGACAGTTGATAGGCGCAGGAAGCACCGATCACGCCCCCGCCGGCGATGACGACGTCATAGTGTTTGCGGTCTGGATGCTCAGTCATGCTGGACGGCCTCCGGACCAACGTTCTGAAAGGCTGAAAAGGGAATCGGGTCGATGGGAAAACGTGGCCGCAGCCAGCCAACATCGGCACGCCCGGTGGCCTGGCGCAGGCGATCACTGCAATAGCCCACGCACATCCGTCCCTGGCAATCGCCCATGCTCACGCGGGTGCGCATTTTCAGGCTGGCCATCTCCTGCACGCCCTGCTCCAGGGCGCGGTCGATGTCGGCGCGGGTCGCATGTTCGCAGCGACAAATGACCGTATCGGCGGTCGGCAAAGCGGTTTGTCCGGCACCGCGTTGGGTGTAGCGATCCACGGCGGCGCGAAAGCGAATGATCCGCTCCAGTTGCGCTTGATACCGGTCGCGGTACTCCAGGGCCGTGGACGAAGCCAGCACGCCGGCCTGCGCCAGGATCGACAGCGCGGCCATGCGCCCGCTCAGCATGGCGGCTTCACCGCCACGAATACCACCCATGTCGCCGGCCAGGTGAATGTGCGCCTCGCTACTTTGTTGCCAGGCATTGGACACCGCCCGTAAATAACCGTCATCGCTGAAGCCATGCTCCAGGCCCATCTGCTGGCTCAATTGGGTGCGCGGGATGAAACCATAGCCAACCGCCAGCGTCTGGGCCGGGACCTGCTCGGCTCGTTCGAGGTCAGGCTCCCAGGTACTGGAATACGGTGCGACGGTGACGATGTCCAGCTCGCCCTCGCCGTTGGCCTGCACCACTCCCCAGCCATAACGCACGGGGATGCGATGCAGTTTGAGATAAGCCAGCATGCTCAGGCCGTCGAGGAACAATTGTGGTTTGTTCAGCAATGCCAGGCTTTCCCTGGCGATCTTGCCGAAGGCACAAGCCTCATAGACGCCCGCCACGGCCACGCCCGAAGCGTGAAGTTGACAGGCCACCAGCGGTAGCAACGGGCCTGTACCGGTGATCACCACCGGCCCCGGCGGTTTGACCGCTCCGCTCTTGATCTGCAATTGCAGGCCACCGAGCAGCATCACCCCCGGCAACGTCCAGCCAGGGAACGGCACGCTGCGTTCATGACAACCGGCCGCCAGCACCAGGTGGGAATAGGCGACTTCGCGCAGTTGTTCATCGGCGTTCAGCAGCATCAGCGCCTTGAACCCTTCGGCGCCGATGACGCGGTGGTTGAGTCGCACATCGATCAGCCCGGCGTAGCGCTGGAACTCACCGTGGAGTTTCTTCAGGGCTTCGCTGTAGCGCGGCCCCAGGTATTCCAGGCTCACCCCGTCGCGCAGCGGCCCGCGGTAGACCACGCCACCCAGGCGCGGCGCTTCCTCGAGCAGGGTGCAACGCACCCCGTGGGTGGCCAGCTCGATGGCCGCTGCCATACCCGCCGGCCCGCCGCCGACAATCACCGGATGGAGGTTCATGGGGCCTCCCTTTCGGCGATGCGATTGGCCCGGGTTTCGATCTGCATGCCGGGACGCACTTGGGTCTGGCAGGCGCGGCGCTTGTGGCGGCCGTCGATCTTGACCAGGCAGCATTGGCACACGCCCATGCCGCAATATGCGCCACTGAGTTGGTCGTGATCGTTGCGGGCTACCTGGCGCTGGCCCAGGGACTGGATGACGCTGAGGACGGTTTCACCTTGCGCCGCGCTGACGGACTGCCCGTCAAGGTGCACCGTCATGTCGGCCTGTTTCAGCGGCTGGATATCAAATTTTCGGCGTAGAAGGTCTTGAGGTTGCATCATGCAGCTCTTCCTTGAAGGTTCAGTGAGGTCTCGGCTCCTTGCGGCACACCATCACCGGTTCGTGTCAGTGCCCATCAGCGACAGCGCGCCAAAGCAGGGCAACGGACGCAGCATGATGGTGCGCGCTGAATTTATGTTAGGGATTATTTGTGACCAAGTGTTGATCCAGGCCAGTGAATACCGCTGTCGTCGTGCATGAACATTTTTTCAGAAAGCCGACAGGTATTTTTTGGCAGAATGCTGCGCAATGGCTCCAATTTCTCACCCGGTACCGCCCATGAACCGCATTTTGACCATCGAAGACGACGCCGTGACCGCCCGTGAAATCGTCGCCGAACTGACCCGCAACGGCCTGGATGTCGACTGGGTCGACAACGGCCGCGAGGGTCTGGAACGGGCGGTGAGCGGTGATTACGACCTGATCACCCTGGACCGCATGCTGCCCGAACTCGACGGGCTGGTGATTGTGACGACGTTGCGCACCATGGGCGTGGCCACGCCGATCCTGATGATCAGCGCCCTCTCCGATGTGGACGAGCGGGTGCGCGGCCTGCGGGCCGGTGGCGACGATTATCTGACCAAGCCATTCGCCACCGACGAAATGGCCGCCCGGGTCGAAGTCCTGCTGCGGCGCAACAACGGTGCCCGCGAGCCGGAAACCGCACTGCGGGTGGCCGATCTGGAGCTCAACCTGATCAGCCGCGAGGCCAGCCGCAACGGGCAACTGCTCAGCCTGCTGCCCACCGAATACAAACTGCTGGAGTTCCTGATGCGCAACAGCGGCCAGATCCTCTCGCGCATGATGATTTTCGAAGAGGTCTGGGGCTATCACTTCGATCCCGGCACCAACCTGATCGACGTCCATATCGGCCGCCTGCGCAAGAAAATCGACCCGCCGGGCCTGGAACCGCTGATTCGCACGGTACGAGGTTCCGGCTATGTCATTGCTGAACCCCGCTAAGGGCTGGCGCTCCTCCAGCAGTCGTCTGCTGGCGCTGTACAGTTCGCTGTTCGTGCTCTGGAGCGCGGTCCTGATGGGAGTGATGTATTACGAAGTGTTCGGCTACCTTGACAGCCTTGCCAAGCACTCGCTGATGCAGCGCCAACACCTGTTCGCGCGCATTCATGGCGATCAGTTGGAGGATGCGCTCTTGGCCAGCCTGACCCTGGATGAACGCGGCGTCGACGCCTACGGCCTGTTCGATCCGCAACTGCGCCACTTGAGCGGACCGATCCGGCGTGTCCCCGCCGACCTGCCGCTGGACGGCAAGATTCATATGCTCGGCGGCTGCGTCGACTCCAGAGATCCAGGTATTCCATCCGACAGTTGCGACGCGGTGGCGACCCGGACCCAGGATGGACGCTGGCTGGTGCTGGCACGGGACAACGGCTCGCTGTTCGCGGTGACACGCATCATTCTGCACGCGCTTTTCTGGGGCGTATCCCTGACCATCCTGCCGGGCATTGCCGGCTGGCATCTGTTGCGCCGACGACCGTTGCAACGCATCCGCAAACTGCAGGCCAGTGCCGAGGCCATCGTGGCCGGTGACCTGACCCATCGCCTGCCGCTGTCGAGCCGTCGCGATGAGCTGGACATGCTGGCCGCGATCGTCAACGCCATGCTCGATCGCATCGAACGCTTGATGAACGAGGTCAAGGGCGTGTGCGACAACATCGCCCACGACCTGCGCACCCCGCTGACTCGCCTGCGTGCCCAGCTTTATCGTATCCAGCAGCAAGCCCCGGACGGCTCGCCCGAAGCGTTACAGATGGATCAGGTGATTGCCGAGACTGACACCCTGATGGCCAGGTTTCGGGGGTTACTGCGGATTTCCGAGCTGGAAGACCAGCAACGACGCTCAGGGTTCGTGCGCCTCGATCCGTTGCAGTTGTTGCAGGAACTGCACGATTTTTATCTGCCGCTGGCCGAGGAGCGGGAACTGACCTTCACCCTCGAAGTGCCCGATGCCCTGCCCTTGCTCAACGGTGACCGGGCACTGCTGTTCGAGGCCGTGTCCAACCTGCTGAGCAACTCGATCAAATTCACCCCGCCGGGCGGTGAAGTGATCCTGCGGGGTGTTGATCAAGGTGACAGCAGTCGCATCGAAGTGCTCGACTCCGGGCCCGGAATCCCCGAGGCGGAGCGCAAGGCTGTGTTTCGCCGCTTCTACCGCGCCGAGGGTAGCAGCCAACAAAGCGGCTTTGGCCTGGGGCTGTCGATCGTCGCAGCGATTGTCAATTTGCACGGGTTCACGCTGGAAGTGGGCAGCAGCGAGCAAGGCGGCGCGCGGCTGGCACTCGATTGCCGGGCGACGCTGCTGTAGGTAGCGGCCGTAGGAGCTGTCGAGTGCAACGAGGCTGCGATCTTTTCCCAGACAATTGAATCGCAAGCGAAAGAGCAGATCAAAAGATCGCAGCCTCGTTGCACTCGACAGCTCCTACCAGCTCCTACCAGCTCCTACCAGTTCCTAGCCGCTGCGACGTAGCTCCTACGCAGCGGCTACACAGTTCAGCGGATCATTCAGACGGGATCACTTCGATACAGCGGGGTGTTTTCAAGCTCATACCGCAACTCATCGATCAGCTTTGCCAGGCTTTCTTCCGAGCGGACGCTGTCGACGCTCATGCCGCTCACCACCAGATCCACCTCCCCGCTTTCGCGGTGATACAGGCGTACGGTAAGGGTTCCATCGCCGTTGAGGCTGCATTCGCAGGCCAGTGGCTTGAAGCTTTCTTCGAGTCGGGCGCGCAGGGGGGCCAGTAGGGTCATCCGTTGCTCCTCAGCGCTGAAGCCGCGAGCGACCGGCGGGCAGTTGCCCGGCAAGCGTCCTGGCGATTGCACAATTGATTCGTTCACTGCTCATTGTGGCGTGTTCCTTGACTGCTTCGTGGGGGACGCGGCATTACGCAGAGAATGCCGCACCCTCACAGCCTAAGGAGCCAACGACGCGGGCAAAACCCGAATTTGCACCAGCACGCCCGGTGCATTTGCACTGGCTATCATGGTGCCTTCATTCGCCACTCATTGGCGAACAGGCCGCGTTCCCGAGCCCAGACGATCGCCTCGCTGCGGCTGTGAACATCAAGTTTGGAATACAGCGTCGCCACGTGATTGCGCACGGTGTTAGGGGCCAGCTTCAAGCGCGCGGCGATTTCCTTGTCGGCCAGGCCCTGGCAGATCAGCCCCAGAACATCACGCTCCCGGGCTGTGAGCTCGGTAAATGAAGTGCTGGGCAACTGGGCGTTGATGCTCTTCACATTGGCCAGTTTTTCGATCAGGGTCCGACTGAACCAGGAGGCATCTTTCATCACCTCCTCAATGGCTGCCACCAGTTCCAGCTCTGAGCGTTTGCGTTCGGTGATGTTCATCAACACCAGCAAATAACACGGTTTGTCCTGAATGACGACAGTATCGGCGGCCATCTCGCAGTCGATCTGTTCCCCGCCTTTTTTGTGAACCTTGACGTCGACACTGGACACGGTTGCAGTTTTTTCCAGCGTGGCAAACAGCGCGGCGCTGGCATCCGGGTCGAGAAAGCCGATTTCCTCCACGGTTTTGCCCAGCAGCTCTTCACTGGAATAACCGCTGGTCTGAAGAAAGGCTTCGTTGATCTCCAGCAATTGCTGTTCGGCGCTGCACACCAGGGTTGGCACGGGCGTGAGGCGGAACGATTTGGCAAAGCGCTCCTCACTCTGGCGCAACGCCGTTTCGGCCTTGCGGCGCGGCTCCATGTCCATGAAGGAAAACAGCATGCAATCTTCGTCATGCAGGTCCAACGGCTGGCCGGCGACGATCACCTGCTTGCTGCCGCCACCGGGTAATTTCAACTCGGCCTGCATCTGCGGGATGGTCGCGCCCTGGCCCAGCCGTTCGACGGCCAGATCGCGCTTCTCAGCCGCCTCGAGCACGTCCAGCTCATACACCGAACGCCCGATCACCTGCTCGCGGCTGTAGCCGGTCATTTCCAGAAAGCCCTGGTTGACCTTGATATAGCGCAAGTCACTGAGGCGGCAGATCACCGCCGGCGCCGGGTTGGCACCGAAGGTTTTTTCAAAACGCTGTTCGGCGCTCGCCCATTCGGTGGCATCGCTGAGAATCAGCACCAGCAATTCCGCCTCACCGCTGCGATCGGTCAGCACCATGCTGCGAATCCGATGAACCCAAGTACGGTCCGGATCAGCCTCGGGCGTGACCTCCACCAATACATCGCTGAACTCATCGCCACGGGCGACCCGAGCAATGGGGTAGTTGTCCGCGGTCAGCGGGTGGTTGTTGCGATAACGCAAATTGAACCGCTGGACGTATTCCTCGGCGTTGGCCCCCAGCTCGTTGAGGTCAGTGACCCCGTGCATGGTCAACGCCGCTTCGTTGGCCCAGGCGATGGTCTGATCGACTTCGATCAACATCACCCCATCAGACAGCCCGGCGATGATTTGCAGCAGTTGACGACGATTGGTATCGGTAGTCGGGACATCCTGGCTCATCGGGTCTCCATGTGGTCAGAGGAGCATGGAAATTACGACCATCCACGGCGATGACACGTTCCCTGTAGGAGCTGTCGAGTGCAACGAGGCTGCGATCTTTTGATCTTTCAAGCCGCCATGCGTCCCTCGGCAATCGCCTGTGAGGCCGCCAACATCGCCCGCAGCAATACCGCGCAGCCAGCGGCAAGATCGTCGGGGGCGGCGTTTTCGATTTCGTTGTGGCTGATGCCGCCTTCGCACGGCACGAAGATCATCCCGGCCGGCCCCAGTTCAGCGAGGAAGATCGCGTCGTGGCCGGCGCCGCTGACGATGTCCATATGGGACAGGCCCAGCCCTTGGGCCGCACCGCGGACCGCTTCGACACAGCCCTTGTCGAAGTACAGCGGCGGGAAGTCGGCTGTAGGGGTCAATTCATATGTCAGGCCGTGTTGCTGACAGGTGTCCTCGATCACTTGCCTGACCTCGGCGATCATCGAATCCAGACGCGCCGGCTCCAGGTGACGAAAATCCAGGGTCATGCGCACTTCGCCCGGGATGACATTGCGCGAACCGGGATAGGCTTGCAGGCAGCCAACCGTGCCGCAGGCGTGGGGTTGATGGCCAAGGGCGGCATGGTTGACGGCACCGACGATGATCGAGGCTCCCACCAGGGCGTCCTTGCGCAAGTGCATCGGGGTCGGGCCGGCGTGGGCTTCGACGCCCCGCAAGGTCAGATCGAACCACTTCTGGCCCAGTGCACCCATCACCACACCGATGGTCTTGCGCTCGTCCTCCAGGATCGGCCCCTGCTCGATGTGCGCCTCGAAATACGCCCCCACCGGATGCCCGCTGACCGGGCGTGGTCCGGCGTAGCCGATGGCGTTGAGCGCTTGGCCCACGGTAATACCCTCGGCGTCGGTCTTGGCCAGGGTTTCTTCGAGGGTAAACTTCTCGGCGAATACGCCGGAGCCCATCATGCACGGGGCGAAGCGCGAGCCTTCTTCGTTGGTCCAGACCACCACCTCCAACGGGGCTTCGGTCTCTATCTTCAAGTCATTGAGGGTGCGCAGCACTTCCAGGCCGGACAGCACACCGAAGCATCCGTCGAACTTGCCGCCGGTAGGCTGGGTGTCGATGTGGCTGCCGGTCATCACCGGCGGCAGGTTCGGATTGCGCCCCGGGCGACGGGCAAAAATATTGCCCACCGCGTCAATGCTGACGGTGCAGCCGGCTGCCTCGGTCCATTGCACGAACAAATCCCGGGCCTGACGGTCCAGGTCGGTCAGGGCCAGCCTGCACACCCCACCCTTGACCGTGGCACCAAGCTGCGCCAGGTCCATGAGCGACTGCCACAAGCGGTCGCGGTTGATGTGCTGTTGGGTGGACTGTAGAACGTCGACGGCTGCGTTCATGGGGATCTCCAGTTTTTTCAGGCATTTTCTCGTTGTACTTGAGGCCGCTATCGCGAGCAGGCTCGCTCCCACAGGGGATCTGCTGTGCACACAGACTTGCATTCACCCCAATCCAGTGTGGGAGCGAGCCTGCTCGCGATGGGGCCCTCCTTTACACCGCAGTTTTAGCGATGGACGGGCTCGCCCGCATACTGCACAACCCGTAGTAAATCACCCCGCCCAGTGCCGAGCCGGTGAACCAGCCGTAGCTGTAGAACCAACTGAACGCGTCGCTGCCCAGGGACAGCAGCGTCAGCACCACGGGTACGCCAAAGGCGATGAAGCCGTTCCAGTTCCAGGCCGGGTAGACGTCGTCGCGGTACAGCCCGGCCAGGTCCAGTTGCTGCTTCTTGATCAGGAAATAGTCCACCACCATGATCCCGGCAATCGGCCCCAGCAGGCTCGAATAGCCCAGCAGCCAGTTGGAATAGACCGACTCAAGGCTGACCTCGGAAACGATCAGACCGAGTTTCTTCAGCAGTTCGTGGGCCATCAGCGCCAGCCCCACTAGCCCGGTCAGCATCACCGCCTTGGTACGGCCGATCAGTTTTGGCGCCAGGTTCTGGAAGTCGTTGGTCGGCGAAACGATGTTGGCGGCGGTGTTGGTCGAGAGCGTGGCGATGATGATCAGCACCATGGCCAGTGCCACCCACAGCGGGCTCTGAATGTGCCCGATCAGGGTCACCGGGTCAGAGACGGTCACGCCCACCAGTTTCGCCGAGGCCGCCGTCATGACCACGCCGAGGGCGGCGAACAGGAACATGGTCAGCGGCAGGCCGATGATCTGCCCCACGATCTGGTCTTTCTGGCTCTTGGCATAACGACTGAAGTCAGGAATGTTCAGTGACAGCGTGGCCCAGAACCCCACCATCGCCGTGAGCCCCGCCAGGAAATAACTGGTCACGCCGGCACCTTCGGGCCGCTTGGCCGGCTCCGCCATCAGCTCGGTCAGGGAGACGTTGGGCAACGCCCACATCAGCAGGCCAACCCCCACCAGCACCAGCAGCGGCGCGGACAGGGTTTCCAGCCATTTGATCGACTCGGCACCGCGCAGCACCACCCACAGGTTCAGGACCCAGAACACCATGAAACCAATCACTTCGCCGGTGCCACCCAGGCTCTTCCAGCCTTCGAACACCGAGCCGAGAAACAGGTGAATCGCCAACCCGCCGAACATCGTCTGGATGCCGAACCAGCCGCACGCCACCAATGCGCGGATCAGGCAGGGAACGTTGGAGCCAATGACGCCGAAGGACGAGCGCAACAACACCGGAAACGGGATGCCGTATTTGGTCCCGGCAAATGCATTCAGCGTCAGGGGGATCAGCACGATGATATTGGCGAACAGGATGGCCAGCAGCGCTTCGCCCACCGACAGTCCGAAATAAGCCGTGAGCACGCCGCCCAGGGTGTAGGTCGGCACACAGATCGACATGCCGACCCATAACGCGGTGATGTGCCATTTATTCCAGGTTCGCTCATGCACCTGGGTTGGCGCGATGTCATGGTTGTAACGGGGGCTGTCGAGCACGTCGCTGCCGGCCTCAAGCTCGAATAACCCGTCGCGCTCGGTCACTGTTGATCTGGTCATGTCCGCTCCACTGTTTTCATTATTTTTGCTCATCGACTGGCGATGGCCGGAGTACTTGCATGTAAAGCGCGCGTTCAACCGGCGGCCCTGCCTGGCAGCGACAGCACTCAATAACTGTGCCGATTGCCGCGCCGGGTTGACCGGTTGAACGAAATAACGCTGACAACTTTTTGATCTTTAACGCTTTAATTTAATTTCATTGTTCACTCGCACCGCGCGCCAGTGCCCTTGAGGCTAGATGACCTGCACGTTCTGTCGAGCCCGAGATTCAAAGTGGTGCACCTCACAATATTGCGAAGCGTCTAAACCGCACTTTCACATCTTTCAAGCTGCTGATTTAGCATGATAAATCTCGCTCAAATAATGAACCTGTCAAGTGCGTCAAAATGGTGAGGCAGCTCACCATTTTGGTGAATTATTGATTTAATTGATATTTTTCAATGAGTTAAACATTCAAACAGTCTATTAAAAATAATCTTGCCGATTCGTTAAACTCCAGCTAGCTTCTAATCCTGACAACTGTGACAGGATTAAAACTCTGCACGACTTCATCACTTCCCCATCATGATCTATACAACATAAAGAACCGGCATCAGTCGGTCATGCCTGCGAGGAACTCGGAATGTCTTTGTTGATCCGTGGCGCCACCGTAATAACCCATGATGAACGTTATCGCGCCGATGTGTTGTGTGCCGAGGGTGTGATCAAAGCCATTGGTGAAAACCTGGATGCGCCCGCCGATGCCGAGGTACTCGATGGCAGCGGCCAATACCTGATGCCGGGCGGCATCGACCCGCATACTCATATGCAATTGCCGTTCATGGGCACCGTCGCCAGCGAAGACTTTTTCAGTGGCACGGCGGCAGGCCTGGCGGGAGGCACAACGTCGATCATCGACTTTGTCATCCCCAATCCCCAGCAGTCGCTGATGGAGGCCTTCCACCAGTGGCGCGGCTGGGCGGAAAAAAGCGCCAGTGACTACGGTTTTCACGTGGCGATCACCTGGTGGAGTGAACAGGTTCGTGAAGAGATGGCCGAGCTGGTCAGCCAGCACGGGGTCAACAGCTTCAAGCACTTCATGGCCTACAAGAACGCGATCATGGCGGCCGACGACACCTTGGTGGCGAGCTTCGAGCGGTGCCTGGAACTGGGCGCCGTGCCCACGGTGCATGCCGAGAACGGCGAGCTGGTTGATCACCTGCAGCGCAAGTTGCTGGCCCAGGGCATTACCGGTCCCGAAGCCCATCCGCTGTCGCGGCCATCGCAAGTGGAAGGTGAAGCCGCGAGCCGGGCCATCCGTATTGCCCAAACCCTGGGCACGCCGCTGTACCTGGTGCATGTGTCGACCAAAGAAGCCCTGGATGAAATCACCTATGCCCGCAGCCAGGGCCAGCCGGTTTACGGTGAAGTACTGGCCGGGCATCTGCTGCTGGACGATAGCGTTTATCGCCACCCCGACTGGCAGACCGCCGCCGGTTACGTGATGAGCCCGCCCTTCCGCCCTCGCGGACACCAAGAGGCGCTCTGGCATGGCTTGCAGTCGGGCAACCTGCACACCACCGCCACCGACCATTGCTGTTTCTGCGCCGAGCAAAAAGCCGCCGGCCGCGAAGACTTCAGCAAAATTCCCAACGGCACCGCCGGTATCGAAGACCGTATGGCGGTGCTCTGGGATGAAGGGGTCAACAGCGGCAAATTGTCGATGCATGATTTCGTCGCCCTGACCTCCACCAACACGGCGAAGATCTTCAACCTTTACCCGCGCAAAGGGGCCATTCGCGTCGGTGCCGACGCCGACCTGGTGCTCTGGGACCCGCAAGGCAGCCGCACGATTTCGGCCAAGACTCACCATCAGCAGGTGGACTTCAACATCTTCGAAGGCAAGACCGTACGCGGCGTGCCCAGCCACACCATCAGCCAGGGCCGACTGGTCTGGGTCGACGGTGACCTGCGGGCCGAACGCGGGGCGGGGCGCTACATCGAACGACCGGCGTATCCGGCGGTGTTCGATTTGTTGAGCAAGCGGGCTGAATTGCACCGGCCAACTGCGGTTAAACGCTGAAACCCAGGCCTTCGGCCTTCGCGAGCAAGCCCGCTCCCACATCGGATCTGGGATAGACGCAGATGTGTGGTGCGCAGCAAATCCCTTGTGGGAGCGGGCTTGCTCGCGAAGGCGTCAGTCCAGGCAACGAAAAAAACACTGCCCACCAGAGGCAGCACCTCAAACACCGTGAGGCCAATTCCATGATCCAGCCCTTGAGTCACCTCCCCCATTCCCAGGAAGACCCGACCGCCCTCGCCGCGCGCTTCAGCGACCTGGCGCCGCCGCTCAACGCGCGCCAGGCCCACCTGGAAGCCTCCCGCTGCCTGTACTGCTACGACGCGCCGTGCGTGAACGCCTGTCCGAGCGAGATCGACATCCCTTCGTTCATCCGCAACATCCATCAGGACAACGTCCAGGGCGCCGCGCAAAAGATTCTCTCGGCCAATATCCTCGGCGGCAGTTGCGCCCGGGTCTGCCCCACGGAGATCCTTTGCCAGCAAGCCTGTGTGCGCAACAACGCCCACGAATGCGCGCCGGTACTGATCGGCCTGTTGCAACGCTACGCCGTGGACAACGCCCACTTCAGCGAGCACCCGTTCAAACGTGCCGCCGCCACCGGCAAGCGCATTGCCGTGGTCGGCGCGGGGCCCGCAGGGTTGTCCTGTGCTCACCGCAGCGCGATGCACGGCCATGACGTGGTGGTGTTCGAAGCCCGGGAAAAGGCCGGCGGCCTCAACGAATACGGAATCGCCAAATACAAGCTGGTGGACGATTATGCCCAGCGCGAACTGGACTTTCTGCTGGGCATCGGCGGCATCGAAATCCGCCACGGCCAAAAGCTTGGCGAAAACCTCAGCTTGAGTGACTTGCACCAGCAATTCGACGCCGTGTTCCTCGGCCTTGGCCTGGCCGCCAGCAAACAACTGGGCCTGAGCGATGAACAGGCGCCGGGGCTGCTGGCCGCCACCGAGTACATCCGCGAGTTGCGTCAGGCCGACGACCTCAGCCAATTGCCGCTGGCCGAGCGCTGCATCGTTCTCGGCGCCGGCAACACCGCCATCGACATGGCCGTGCAGATGGCCCGTCTCGGCGCCCGGGACGTCAGCCTGGTGTACCGGCGCGGCCTTGAGGACATGGGCGCCACCGTCCATGAACAAGACATCGCCAAATCCAATCAGGTGCGCCTGCTGACCTGGGCCCAGCCGCAACAGGTGCTGCTGGACGAGGCCGGGAATGTGCGGGGCATGCGTTTCTCCCGCACCCATCTGGAGAACGGGCGGTTGGTCATCGGCACCGAAACCTTCGAACTGCCCGCCGACGGGATTTTCAAAGCCATCGGTCAGGCCTTCGACGACCACGCACTGGCGGACCCGCTCGCTCGGGAACTCAAACGCCAGGATGGACGGATCCTGGTGGACGAGCATTTGCGCACCAGCATTGCCGGCGTGTATGCCGGCGGTGACTGCACCAGCCTGGACCAGGACCTGACGGTGCAGGCGGTGCAGCACGGCAAGCTCGCCGCCGAGGCGATCAACGCTCAACTCATGCTCAACGTGGAGGCTGCGTAAATGGCCGATCTGTCGATTGTCTTCGCTGGCATCAAAGCCCCCAATCCGTTCTGGCTGGCCTCCGCGCCGCCGACCGACAAGGCCTACAACGTGGTCCGCGCCTTCGAGGCCGGTTGGGGTGGCGTGGTCTGGAAAACTCTTGGAGAGGACCCGGCAGCCGTGAACGTGTCGTCGCGTTACTCCGCCCACTTCGGCGCCAATCGCGAGGTGCTGGGCATCAATAACATTGAGCTGATCACCGACCGTTCGCTGGAGATCAACCTGCGGGAAATCACCCAGGTGAAAAAGGACTGGCCGGACCGGGCGCTGATCGTGTCGTTGATGGTGCCGTGCGTGGAAGAGTCCTGGAAACGCATCCTGCCTCTGGTGGAGGCCACGGGTGCCGATGGGATCGAGCTGAACTTCGGCTGCCCCCACGGCATGCCGGAACGCGGCATGGGTGCGGCCGTTGGCCAGGTGCCGGAGTACGTCGAGCAAGTCACACGCTGGTGCAAGACCTATTGCTCGCTGCCGGTGATCGTCAAGCTCACGCCCAACATAACCGACATCCGCGTCGCTGCCCGCGCGGCCCATCGGGGCGGCGCCGATGCAGTGTCGTTGATCAACACCATCAACTCCATCACCAGCGTCGACCTGGACCGCATGGTCGCCCTGCCCATCGTCGGCAGTCAGAGCACCCACGGCGGTTATTGCGGCTCGGCGGTCAAGCCGATCGCCCTGAACATGGTCGCCGAAATCGCTCGCGATCCGCAGACTCAGGGCTTGCCGATTTGCGGCATCGGCGGCATCGGCAGTTGGCGCGACGCGGCGGAATTCATCGCCCTGGGCAGTGGCGCCGTGCAAGTTTGCACGGCGGCGATGCTCCACGGTTTTCGGATTGTCGAAGAGATGAAGGACGGTCTGTCACGTTGGATGGACGATCACGGCCACGCCAACCTGCAGGCATTTTCCGGTCGCGCGGTGGGCAACACCACCGACTGGAAGTACCTGGACATCAACTATCAGGTCATCGCGAAGATCGACCAAGAGGCCTGCATCGGTTGCGGTCGCTGCCACATCGCTTGTGAAGACACCTCCCACCAGGCCATCGCCAGCCTCAAGCAAGCGGACGGGACGCACAAATATGAAGTGATTGATGAAGAGTGCGTGGGCTGCAACCTCTGCCAGATTACCTGTCCGGTGCAGGATTGCATCGAGATGGTGACGGTGGAAACGGGCAAGCCGTTTTTGGACTGGAACCATGATCCGCGTAATCCCTATCATGTGACCGCTTGAAGGTTGAGGTGTCTGGACTGGCGCCATCGCGAGCAGGCTCGCTCCCACACTGGGTCGTGTCGTTCACAGATTTTGTGTACGCCAGAATTCCACTGTGGGAGCGGGCTTGCTCGCGAAGGGGCCATCAGCCTCAACCCAGATCTCAGGGCTCCAACCCAATCCCCCGCAAAATCACACTGGTCACCGTCTGCACTGCCCGTTCGAACTGCATATCGGACAGGGGCTGGTGATCATTGAGGATGTTGATCTGGTGGTCGAAGTCGGCGTAGTGCTGGGTCGAGGCCCAGATCATGTAGAGCAGGCTTGAAGGCTCTACGGGAAGGATGCGTTTGTCCTCCACCCACTGGCGGATTTTTGCCTCTTTCATCTTGGCCCAGTCATAGAGGCTGGCGTCCAGCGCCTGGCCCAATGTCGGAGCGCCGTGTATTACCTCGTTGGCCCAGACCTTCGAGCCGTAGGGCCGACTGCGGGAGTGGTTCATCTTGGCGCGGATGTAACTGCTGAGCACCACCCGTGGGTCATCGAACATCTCGAAGCACAAGGCGTCCTGCTTCCAGACCTCCAGCAGATCGAACAGCACGGCGCTGTACAGTTCGCTCTTGGTGCTGAAGTAGTAATGCAGGTTGGATCGGGGCAGTTGCACCTCGGCGGCGATGTCGGCCATGGCGGTGCCGCCGAAGCCCTTTTCGGCAAAGACCTTCTCGGCGGCCAGCAGGATTTTCTCGACGTTACTGCGACGAATCTCGATCTTGTGATTGCCCATGAGGGCTCCCTGGCGACAGCGTTGGTCAAGACTAGCATTCACCCACTTTTGAAAACACCGGCGCCGCTTGTGGGAAAGCTTTCGTGGCGAGGGAGCTTGCTCCCGCTGGGTGGCGAAGCCGCCCCAAGATTTTGTGCTGAAACAAAGAACCTGGGCCTGCTTCGCAGTCCAGCGGGAGCAAGCTCCCTCGCCACAAGAACCCCGTTAAGCCTTCCAATCGCCAGCATTCGACTAAGGTCTTAGACCAGTCATCGCACAACTAAGAGCAGGCGCAGCTATTCTGAGCCCCCGTGGATTGCTGGGGCCGAAGCTTCCACAGCCACCCTTATCGCCCCTGGAACCAACGTAATGTCCCATCTTCACGCGCAAGGACAGTGACAATTCCGATAATGGCCAGTTGACAACGAGGAACGACGCCCAAATAATCCGCCCCATGTTGTACGACGACGTATGACAAATAAAAACAACAAAAAAGTAGGGAGCGTCATAGTGAGCACACCTGTCCGTTTTTCACCCGGTCACCCAACCCGTCGTACCCTTTTCAACTCCCGGCATGCCCTGGGGCTGATCAGTTGCAGCAGCCTGGCCCTGTTCTTGCCAATGACCGCCAGCGCCGAAGGTTTCGTCGATGACGCCAAGGTCAATCTCAACCTGCGCAACTTCTACATCAACCGCAACTTCACCAACCCGGATAACGCCCAAGGCAAAGCCGAGGAATGGACCCAGAGCTTCATTCTCGATGCCAAGTCCGGGTTTACCCAGGGCACGGTTGGCTTCGGCATGGACGTGCTGGGCATGTACTCGGTCAAGCTCGATGGCGGCCGTGGCACTGCCAATACCGGTTTGCTGCCGGTCCACGATGGCGGTCACCCGGCCGATGACTTCGGTCGCCTGGGCGTCGCGCTCAAGGCCAAGGTGTCGAAAACCGAACTGAAGGTCGGCGAATGGATGCCGGTGCTGCCGATCCTGCGCGCTGACGACGGCCGCTCCCTGCCGCAGACGTTCCGTGGCGGTCAGGTCACCTCCACCGAGATCAACGGCTTGAGCCTCTACGGCGGCCAGTTCCGCGCCAACAGCATGCGCAACGACGCGAGCATGGAAGACATGTCCATGAACGGTCGTGGTGCGTTCCTCTCCGATCGCTTCAACTTCGGCGGCGGCGAATACGCCTTCAACGACAAGCGCACTCAAGTCGGCGTCTGGTACGCCGAACTGTCGGACATCTACCAGCAAAAATATTTCAACCTGACCCACAGCCAGCCCATCGGGGACTGGACCCTGGGCGCCAACCTCGGCTACTTCATCGGCAAGGAAGAAGGCAGTGCCCTGGCGGGCGACCTGGACAACAAAACCGCCTTCGCCATGCTCTCGGCCAAATACGGTGGCAACACCTTCTACGTCGGCCTGCAAAAGCTCAGCGGCGACGACGGCTGGATGCGCGTCAACGGCACCAGCGGCGGCACCCTGGCCAACGACAGCTACAACTCCAGCTACGACAACGCCCAGGAAAAATCCTGGCAAGTGCGCCACGACTTCAACTTCGCCGCCGTCGGTGTACCGGGCCTGACCCTGATGAACCGCTACATCAGCGGTGACAACGTGCACACCGGCACCATCACCGATGGTAAGGAATGGGGCCGCGAAAGCGAACTGGCCTACACCGTACAGAGCGGTGCGTTGAAGAGCCTCAATGTGAGATGGCGGAACTCGACGATGCGCCGGGACTTCAGCACCACTGAGTTCGATGAGAACCGCTTGATCGTCAGCTACCCGATCTCGCTACTTTAAGCCGGGATCCGTCGCCATGGTTGCTGTTCAAAAGGACCCTGGCGACGCAACCGCCAAAGGCAGGGACGCCGTGGTAGAGCGATTCGTCGATCAAACGTTGACAAGGTAGCGGTAGGATAAGGATATTCCCTCTCGGTCGTACGACAACTTATAACAACTGATACCTCTCACCGTTTGCTCAGGTAATTTCATGACTACGACACACATTCGCCAGCCCTTCAATCGTCTACTGCTGACCGGCGCCGCCGGCGGCTTGGGCAAAGTCTTGCGCGAACGCCTCAAGCCTTTCGCCCGCCACATTCGCCTGTCGGACATCGCCAACATGGCCCCGGCCATTGATGAAAGTGAAGAAGTGGTGCCGTGCGACCTGTCTGATAAACAGGCGGTGCATCAGTTGGTGGAAGGCGTCGATGCCATTTTGCATTTTGGCGGTGTTTCGGTAGAGCGTCCGTTCGAAGAAATCCTCGGCGCCAACATCAGCGGCGTGTTCCACATCTATGAAGCCGCCCGCAAGCATGGCGTCAAGCGGGTGATCTTCGCCAGCTCAAACCACGTCATCGGCTTCTACAAACAGGACGAAACCCTCGACGCCCTTTCCCCTCGCCGTCCGGATGGCTACTACGGCTTGTCCAAGTCCTACGGCGAAGACATGGCCAGTTTCTACTTCGATCGCTACGGCATCGAAACCGTGAGCATCCGCATCGGCTCGTCGTTCCCCGAACCGCAGAACCGCCGGATGATGAGCACCTGGCTGAGCTTCGACGACCTCACTCAACTGATCGAATGCTCGCTCTATACCCCGAAAGTCGGCCACACCGTGGTGTATGGCATGTCCGCCAACCGCGACGTCTGGTGGGACAACAGCCAGGCCGCGCACCTGGGCTACCAGCCCAAGGACAGCTCCGAAGTCTTCCGTGCCAAGGTCGAAGCACAGCCGATGCCGGCCGCCGATGACCCGGCCAGGATCTACCAAGGCGGCGCCTTTGTCGCAGCCGGCCCGTTCGACAACTGATTGGCCTGTTTTTCATGGGATACGCACGAACCAAGGAATCACCATGCAAGCCGAATTGATTGTCGATGCACGCAACGCTGTCGGTGAGAGCCCGGTATGGGTCCCCGAGGAAAACGCTCTGTACTGGGTAGACATTCCCAGCGGTGGCCTGCAGTGCTGGAACGCCGGGACCGGGCAACTCAAGGGCTGGGAAACGCCCGAGATGCTCGCCTGTATCGCCCGTCACCAGGACGGGGGTTGGATCGCCGGCATGGAGAGCGGTTTCTTTCGCCTGCACCCCTTTGATGACGGCAGCCTGGACAGCGAATTGTGCGCCAGTGTCGAGCACGACCGCAGCGACATGCGCCTCAATGATGGCCGTTGCGACCGCCAGGGCCGTTTCTGGGCCGGCAGCATGGTGCTGAACATGGGCGCCAATGCCGACGTCGGCCGGATGTACCGCTTCGATGGCGGGCAGCGCAACCCGGTCGCGGCGCAACTGGGCGGGTTCATCGTGCCCAACGGCCTGGGCTTCAGCCCGGACGGACGCACGATGTACCTCTCTGACTCACATCCGCTGGTCCAGCAGATCTGGGCTTTCGACTACGACATCGACAGTGGCACGCCCTCCAACCGGCGGCTGTTCGTCGACATGATGCCCCTGGCCGGACGCCCGGACGGCGCGGCGGTGGACGCTGAAGGTTGCTATTGGATCTGCGCCAACGACGCCGGTCTCATCCATCGCTTCACCCCGGATGGCCGCCTGGACCGCTCTTTGGCCGTGCCGGTGAAGAAACCGACGATGTGCGCCTTTGGCGGCAGCCGTCTGGACACCCTGTTCGTCACTTCGATCCGCCCTGGCGACGACACCGATCCGCAATCGCTGGCCGGGGGCGTGTTTGCCCTCAACCCCGGCGTCAAGGGCCTTGCCGAACCGACTTTCGCAGGAGCGAAGCACGCCGCCAACTGATCTGCACCACCGCTTCATTCGATAGACATAAAAACAACAACACTGGAGATTGACCATGAATTTCAAACGTACGCTTCTGATCGCCGCCCTCCCCCTGGCCTTCCTTGCGCAGGCGGCACAGGCGCTTGAGATCAAGTTTGCCGATATCCATCCCGATGGCTATCCAACCGTAGAAGCGGAAAAAATCCTCGGCAAGACGCTGGTCGAGGAGAGCAAAGGCGATAAAGACCCGTTCACCTTCAAAATGTACTCCGGCGGCGTGTTGGGCTCGGAGAAGGAAGTGGTCGAGCAGCTTCAGGTCGGTGCCGTACAAATGGCCCGCGTCAGCCTGGGTATCGTTGGCCCGGTGGTGCCGGACGTGAACGTGTTCAACATGCCATTCGTCTTCCGCGATCAGGCGCACATGCGCAAAGTCATCGACGGTGAAGTCGGCCAGGAGATCCTCGACAAGATCACCAATTCCGAATTCAACCTGGTCGCCCTGGCCTGGATGGACGGCGGTACTCGCAACCTCTACACCAAGAAGCCGGTGCACAAGCCTGAAGACATGAAGGGCATGAAGATTCGCGTGATGGGCAACCCGATGTTCATCGAGACCCTCAACGCCATGGGCGGTAACGGGATTGCGATGGATACCGGTGAAATCTTCAGCGCGCTGCAGACCGGTGTGATCGACGGCGCGGAAAACAACCCGCCGACCATGCTTGAGCACAACCACTACCAGAACGCCAAGTACTACAGCCTGACCGGTCACCTGATCCTGCCGGAGCCGGTGGTGATGTCCAAGTTCACCTGGGAAAAACTCAGCCCCGAGCAGCAAGCCCTGGTGAAAAAAGCCGCCAAGCAATCTCAGCTGGACGAGCGCGTGCTATGGGACAAGAAGACCCTCGCCAGTGAAGAGAAACTCAAAGCCGCCGGCGTTGAATTCATCACGGTCGACAAGAAACCCTTCTATGACGCTACCGCGCCGATCCGGGCCAAATACGGTGCGCCGTACGCCGATCTGATCAAGCGTATCGAAGCCGTTCAGTAACACCTCTCAATCTGTACTTGAAAAGGCCAGGCGCGCCCGATGTCACAGGGCGTGCCCGGTTACGGTGGAACCCGATGAAGAATCTGCTGCTACGCATCAACGACAAGATTTACATGACTTGCATCTGGGTCGCCGGCCTCTCTGTCCTGGCAATTGCTCTGATGATTCCCTGGGGCGTGTTCGCCCGCTACGTGCTGGGCACTGGCTCAAGCTGGCCTGAGCCCACCGCGATTTTGCTGATGATCGTGTTCACGTTCATCGGCGCCGCCGCCAGTTACCGCGCCGGTGCGCACATGGCCGTGGACATGCTCACCAACCGCCTGCCCCCTCACTTGAAAACCGCGGCATCGGTGTTTTCCCAGTTGCTGATGGCGGCAATCTGCATCTTCATGATCAGCGGCGGCACCAAACTCTGCATATCCACCTGGAATCAGTACATGAGCGCCCTGCCCACGCTGCGGGTCGGCATCACGTACATGCCCATACCGGTCGGTGGTTTTCTGACCCTGATTTTTGTCCTGGAAAAACTCTTGCTCGGTGATCAGAGCAAGCGTCGGGTCGTGCAGTTCGACCTGGTCGAAGAAAGTGAAGGTGCCGCTTAATGGACGCTCTGATTCTGCTGGGCAGTTTTTTCCTGTTGATCCTGATCGGCATGCCGGTCGCCTACGCCCTGGGCGCCGCTGCGCTGATCGGCGCGTGGTGGATCGACATCCCGTTCCAGGCCGTGATGATCCAGGTCGCGGGCGGGGTGAACAAATTTTCGTTGCTGGCCATTCCGTTCTTCGTCCTGGCCGGTGCAATCATGGCCGAGGGCGGTATGTCTCGTCGGCTGGTGGCCTTCGCCGGGGTGCTGGTGGGTTTCGTACGCGGCGGTCTGTCACTGGTCAACCTCATGGCCTCGACGTTCTTCGGTGCCATTTCCGGTTCCTCGGTGGCCGACACCGCCTCGGTGGGTTCGGTACTGATCCCGGAGATGGAACGCCGCGGCTACCCGCGGGAGTTCTCCACCGCAGTGACGGTCAGTGGTTCGGTACAAGCCCTGCTGACCCCGCCCAGCCATAATGCGGTGCTGTACTCCCTGGCGGCCGGCGGGACAGTTTCCATCGGTGCACTGTTCATGGCCGGCATCGTGCCGGGCCTGCTGATGAACGCCTGCCTGATGGTGCTGTGCCTGATCTTCGCGAAGAAGCGCAACTATCCCAAGGGCGAAGTGATTCCCCTCAAGCAGGCGCTGAAAATCTGCCGGGAAGCCATGTGGGGCATGATGACCATGTTCATCATCCTCGGCGGCATCCTCTCGGGTGTTTTCACCGCCACCGAATCGGCCGCCATCGCTGTGCTCTGGGCATTCTTCGTGACCATGTGCATTTACCGCGACTATAAGTGGAGCGAGTTGCCGAAACTGATGCATCGCACGGTGCGTACCATCTCCATCGTGATGATCCTGATCGGCTTCGCCGCCAGCTTCGGCTACATCATGACGCTGATGCAGATACCGGCGAAAATCACCACCCTGTTCCTGACCATCTCCGACAACCGCTACGTGATCCTGATGTGCATCAACGCGATGCTGCTGGTTCTGGGTACGGTGATGGACATGGCGCCGCTGATCCTGATCCTGACACCGATCCTGATGCCGGTGATCATGGGTATCGGCGTGGACCCGGTGCAGTTCGGCATGATCATGCTGGTGAACCTGGGTATCGGGCTTATTACCCCGCCGGTGGGCGCCGTGCTGTTCGTCGGAGCCGCCATTGGCAAGGTCAGCATCGAAAGCACCGTCAAGGCCCTGCTGCCGTTCTACGGCGTGCTGTTCCTGGTGTTGCTGGCCGTGACCTACATTCCGGCGATCTCGCTGTGGTTGCCGCGTCTGGTGTTGTAACCCTGTAAACGAGCTTGCTCCCGTGAGGCTGTAGGAGCTGCCGAAGGCTGCGATCTTTTGCTCACGACTCAATTGTCTGGGACAAGATCGCAGCCTCGCTTCGCTCGGCAGCTCCTACAGGTCCAGCGGGAGCAAGCTTCCTCGCCACAAAAGCATTCACACAAGAATCGTCCCGAAGTTATTTCCAACCCAGCAGACAAGCCAACATGACGCCGCCTCTTCTCCACCTCGAAGACGAACAGACTCGCCTGACCCTGGCCCCGCACCTGGGTGCCAGCCTGGTCAGTTGGACGTTGCGCGGCAGCGGTCAGCCGCTGTTGCGCCCTCCCGCGCCTCAAGCCCTGGAAAACCGCCTGCCCGGCAAACTCGGCTGCTTCCCCCTGATCCCGTGGTCGAACCGGATCGCCCAGGGCGGTTTCGATTGCCCTGGCGGCTGGCTCGCCCTGCAAGCCAATAGCCCCAACGACCCTTTCCCGATCCATGGCAGCGCCTGGCAGCAACCCTGGCAAGTGATCGAACACAGCCCACAAGAAGCGCAGTTGCAGCTCGACAGCCAACATCCGTTCGCCTACTGCGCCAGCCTGCGGATCCGTTTGAGCGGCGGTCAGTTGCAGATTGCAATGCACGTCACCCACCAGGCCGAACAGGCCGCGTGGCACGGGCTGGGTTTGCACCCGTATTTCCCGCGCACTGCCGGCACGCGCCTGCAAACCCGTGCGACCGACGTCTGGATGTGCGATGAGAAAAAACTCCCGACAACGTTGGGCAGCGTTCCTCGAATCTGGGACTTCCAACAACCCCGCTTGCTGCCGGACACACTGGTGGATAACGGCTTCGGCGGATGGGACGGGCATTGCCTGATCCAGCAACCGGACCTGGGTTATGAGCTGGAATGCCGAGCCAGCGGCAGCGAATACTTCCTGCTCTACTGTCCCGTGGGCCTGGATTTCTTTTGCATCGAACCGGTCAGCCATCCGGTCAATGCCCACCACCTGCCAGGGCGGCCAGGGTTGCGCTTGCTGGAGCAAGGGCAATCGGTGACGCTGGGGTTTTCGATGCAGTGCCGACTCCTGTAGCCCCTCCAGAAAGGTTCCTGTAGGAGCTGCCGAAGGCTCGGGCCGCGTTCGGACGATCTTTTGATCTTGATCTGATCTTTTGCTCGCGACTCAATTGTCTGGGACAAGATCGCAGCCTCGCTTCACTCGACAGCTCCTACAGGCCCAGCGGGATGTCAGGTCCCCAAGGTCAACCCGTTCGCCGGCAGCGGCAACGCGGTCTTATAGCGAACCTGCTTGAGCGCAAAGCTCGAACGAATATTCGCCACACCCGGGACCTTGGTCAGAAAGTCCATCATGAACCGCTCCAGCGACTGGATCGACGGCACCAGCACACGGATCAGGTAATCCGGGTCGCCTGCCATCAAGTAACACTCCATCACCTCCGGCCGATCGGAGATCGCCTCTTCGAAGTGCTGCAACGCCTCCTCCACCTGCTTCTCCAGGCTGACGTGAATGAACACGTTGACATGCAGCCCCAGCAGATCGGCATCCAGCAGCGTGACTTGCTCGCGTATCACCCCCAGCTCCTCCATGGCTCGGACCCGATTGAAGCAAGGCGTGGGCGATAGATTGACCGACCGTGCGAGGTCGGCGTTGGTGATGCGGGCGTTTTCCTGAAGGCTGTTCAGAATGCCGATGTCGGTGCGATCCAGTTTACGCATGAGACAAATAATCCTGTTTTTTATCGTTGTGCAGATTTTTTATCTGCAAATGATCTGAACAGCAACCCAACAGAGAAAAATATTCTTCTGCGTCGAGCCTATGATTGTTGTAGGACAATTTTCCTTACCCGGGAAAGTTCGTCAGCTAGCGCGCCCACTACAAGAAATTCACAAGATCGAGCGTAGAAAGCCATGAACCCAGCGTATGAACCGCTACGCCTGCACGTCCCCGAACCCTCGGGCCGTCCCGGCTGCCAGACCGACTTCTCCTACCTGCATCTGAGCGATGCCGGCACGGTGCGCAAACCCTCCATCGACGTTGAACCGTCCGACACGGCCGACCTGGCCCGCGGACTGATTCGCGTGCTCGATGACCAGGGCAATGCCCACGGCCCATGGGCCGAAGACGTACCTCTGGAGATCCTGCGCAAAGGCATGCGCGCCATGCTCAAGACGCGCATCTACGACAACCGCATGGTGGTCGCCCAGCGCCAGAAAAAAATGTCGTTCTACATGCAGAGCCTTGGCGAGGAAGCCATCGGCAGCGGCCAGGCCCTGGCGCTGAACATCGATGACATGTGCTTTCCCACCTATCGCCAGCAAAGCATCCTGATGGCCCGCGAAGTGCCGTTGGTGGGCATGATCTGCCAACTGCTGTCCAACGAGCGTGATCCGCTCAAGGGCCGGCAGTTGCCGATCATGTACTCGGTCAAGGACGCCGGTTTCTTCACCATTTCCGGCAACCTGGCCACACAATTCATCCAGGGTGTGGGCTGGGGCATGGCCTCGGCGATCAAGGGCGACACCAAGATTGCCTCGGCCTGGATCGGTGACGGCGCCACCGCCGAATCGGACTTCCACACCGCCCTCACCTTCGCCCACGTCTACCGGGCGCCGGTGATCCTCAACGTGGTCAACAACCAGTGGGCAATCTCCACGTTCCAGGCCATTGCCGGTGGTGAAGCCACCACCTTCGCCGGACGCGGCGTCGGTTGCGGCATCGCCTCGCTGCGGGTCGATGGCAACGACTTCATGGCGGTCTACGCCGCTTCGCGCTGGGCCGCCGAACGCGCCCGGCGCAACCTCGGCCCGGCGCTGATCGAATGGGTCACCTACCGCGCCGGCCCGCACTCCACTTCCGATGATCCGTCCAAATACCGCCCCGCCGACGACTGGAGCCACTTTCCGCTGGGCGACCCGATTGCGCGCCTCAAGCAGCACTTGGTGAAAATCGGCCACTGGTCCGAAGAGGAACATGCTGCAGTCACCGCTGAACTCGAAGCCGAGGTGATCGCCGCGCAGAAGGAAGCCGAGCAGTACGGCACCCTCGCCGGCGGGCAGATTCCAAGCGCCGCGACCATGTTCGAAGACGTCTACAAAGAGATGCCGGAGCACTTGAAGCGCCAGCGTCAGGAGTTGGGGATCTGACATGAACGATCACAACAACAATATCCAGCTGGACACCGCCATGACCACTACCACCATGACCATGATCCAGGCCCTGCGCTCGGCCATGGACGTGATGCTCGAGCGCGACGACAACGTCGTGGTGTTCGGCCAGGACGTGGGCTACTTCGGCGGCGTGTTCCGCTGCACCGAAGGCCTGCAGAACAAATACGGCACCTCCCGGGTATTCGACGCGCCGATTTCCGAAAGCGGGATCGTCGGCGTCGCGGTGGGTATGGGCGCCTACGGGTTGCGACCGGTGGCCGAGATCCAGTTCGCCGACTACGTCTACCCGGCCTCGGACCAGATCATTTCCGAAGCGGCGCGTCTGCGCTATCGCTCGGCCGGCGAGTTCACCGCGCCGATGACCCTGCGCATGCCCTGCGGCGGCGGCATCTATGGCGGCCAGACCCACAGCCAGAGCATCGAAGCAATGTTCACCCAGGTCTGCGGCCTGCGCACCGTCATGCCCTCGAATCCCTATGACGCCAAGGGCTTGCTGATCGCCTCCATCGAAAACGATGACCCGGTGATCTTCCTCGAACCCAAGCGCCTCTATAACGGCCCGTTCGACGGCCACCACGACCGCCCGGTAACGCCGTGGTCGAAACACCCGTCGGCGCAGGTGCCGGACGGTTACTACACCGTGCCGCTGGATGTCGCCGCCATCACCCGCCCAGGCAAGGACGTGACCATCCTCACTTACGGCACCACGGTGTATGTGTCCCAGGTCGCCGCCGAAGAAACCGGCATCGACGCCGAAGTCATCGACCTGCGCAGCCTCTGGCCGCTGGACCTGGAGACCATCGTCAAGTCCGTGAAAAAGACCGGTCGTTGCGTGATCGTCCACGAAGCTACCCGCACCTGCGGCTTCGGCGCCGAGCTGGTGTCGCTGGTGCAAGAACATTGTTTCCATCACCTGGAAGCGCCCATCGAGCGTGTCACCGGATGGGACACACCCTATCCGCATGCACAGGAGTGGGCGTATTTCCCAGGGCCGTCCCGTGTGGGCGCGGCGTTGAAACGGGTCATGGAGGTCTGAATGGGCACGCACGTTATCAAGATGCCGGACATTGGCGAAGGCATCGCCGAAGTTGAACTGTCGGTGTGGCACGTCAAGGTGGGCGACCTGGTGGTCGAGGATCAGGTCCTGGCCGATGTCATGACCGACAAGGCCATGGTGGACATTCCCTCGCCCGTGCATGGTCGGGTAATCGCCCTCGGTGGCGAGCCCGGTGAAGTCATGGCGGTGGGCAGCGAACTGATCCGCATTGAAGTCGAAGGTGCCGGCAACCTCAAGGAATCGGCGCAACCCGCCGCTGCCGCACCAGCGCCGAAAGCCGCACCGGTGGCGACGCCTGAGCCAACGCTGGAAAAACCCGCAGCAGCGCCACGCCCCGCACCGCAAGCGCCGGTAGCCCGCGATCCTGACGAGCGGCCGCTGGCCTCTCCGGCCGTACGCAAACACGCACTGGACCTGGGCATTCAATTGCGCCTGGTCCAGGGCAGTGGCCCGGCCGGGCGGGTTCTGCACGAAGATCTGGACGCCTATCTGGCCCAAGGGCCATCGGTCCAGGCCAAGGGCGGTGCAGGCTATGCCGAACGCCACGACGAACAGCAGATCCCGGTGATCGGCATGCGCCGCAAGATCGCTCAGCGCATGCAGGACGCCACTCAGCGCGCCGCGCATTTCAGCTACGTCGAGGAAATCGACGTCACCGCCCTGGAAGAGCTGCGGGTGCATTTGAATGAAAAACACGGTGCCGATCGCGGCAAGCTGACCTTGCTGCCCTTCCTGGTACGCGCCCTGGTCGTGGCCCTGCGGGACTTCCCGCAAATGAACGCCCGCTACGACGACGAAGCCCAGGTCATCCACCGCTCAGGCGCCGTGCACGTGGGCGTCGCCACCCAGAGCGACGTCGGCCTGATGGTGCCGGTGGTTCGCCACGCCGAAGCCCGCAGCCTGTGGGACAGCGCGGCAGAAATTTCGCGACTGGCCACGGCGGCCCGCAACGGCAAGGCCAGCCGCGATGAGTTGTCCGGCTCGACCATCACCCTGACCAGCCTCGGCGCGTTGGGCGGTATCGTCAGTACCCCGGTGCTGAACCTGCCGGAAGTGGCGATCGTCGGCGTGAACAAAATCGTCGAACGGCCTGTAGTGATCAAGGGCCAGATCGTGATCCGCAAAATGATGAACCTCTCCAGTTCCTTCGATCACCGGGTGGTCGACGGCATGGACGCGGCGCAATTCATCCAGGCTCTGCGCGGCCTGCTCGAACAACCCGCCACCCTGTTTGTGGACTAATCATCAATGGAGCAGGCGATGCAAACTTTGAACACCACGCTGCTGATCATCGGCGGCGGCCCCGGCGGCTACGTGGCAGCGATCCGCGCCGGTCAGTTGGGTATCCCGACCATTCTGGTGGAAGGCCAGGCGCTGGGCGGGACTTGCCTGAACATCGGCTGTATCCCATCCAAGGCGCTGATCCATGTGGCCGAGCAGTTCCACCAGACACAGCACCACAGTCAGGCCTCGGCCCTGGGTATCACGGTGTCGGCGCCGAGCCTGGACATCGGCAAGAGCGTGGAATGGAAGGACGGCATCGTTGACCGCCTGACCACCGGCGTCGCGACCCTGCTGAAAAAACACAAGGTCCAGGTCATTCACGGCTGGGCCAACGTCGTCGATGGCAAGACCGTGGACGTCGGCGACACGCGCATCCAGTGCGAACACCTGCTGCTGGCCACCGGCTCGAAAAGCGTCGAGCTGCCGATGCTGCCGCTCGGCGGGCCGATCATTTCCTCCACCGAAGCCCTCGCCCCTGCCTCGCTGCCCAAGCACCTGGTGGTGGTGGGCGGTGGCTACATCGGCCTGGAGTTGGGCATCGCTTACCGCAAGCTCGGCGCCGAGGTCAGCGTGGTCGAAGCCCAGGAGCGGATTCTGCCGGCCTACGACGGCGAACTGACCCAACCGGTGCACGAGGCGCTCAAACAATTGGGCGTGAAGCTGTACCTCAAACACAGCGTCGAAGGCTTCGATGCCCAGGCCGGCACCTTGCAGGTGCGTGATCCCGCGGGCGACACGCTGAACCTGGAGACCGACCGGGTGCTGGTGGCCGTTGGTCGCAAACCCAACACCCAGGGTTGGAACCTCGAAGCGTTGCAGCTGGAAATGAACGGTGCGGCGGTAAAAATCGACAACCGTTGCCAGACCAGCATGCGTAACGTCTGGGCCATCGGTGATTTGAGCGGCGAACCGATGCTCGCCCACCGGGCCATGGCCCAGGGCGAAATGGTTGCCGAGCTGATCGCCGGCCAGCCTCGCGAGTACGCCCCGGCGGCTATCGCTGCGGTGTGCTTTACCGACCCGGAACTGGTGGTGGTCGGCAAAACACCGGATGAGGCCAAGGCGGCCGGGCTCGACTGCATCGTTTCCAGCTTCCCGTTCGCCGCCAATGGCCGGGCCATGACCTTGGAATCGAAAAGCGGCTTCGTGCGGGTCGTGGCGCGGCGGGACAATCACTTGATCGTCGGCTGGCAAGCAGTCGGCGTAGGCGTCTCGGAGCTGTCCACCGCGTTCGGCCAGTCCCTGGAAATGGGCGCACGCCTGGAAGACATCGCCGGCACCATCCACGCCCACCCGACACTGGGCGAGGCGGTGCAGGAAGCGGCGTTGCGAGCGTTGGGGCATGCGTTGCATTTATAACAGCTGTGGGTGAATGACCTTGTGGCGAGGGGATTTATCCCCGCTGGGTTGCACAGCAACCCCAATACCTGTCAGCACCGGACGTCAGGTATATGGGGGTATCGGAACCAAGGGGGGCTGCTTCGCAGCCCAGCGGGGATAAATCCCCTCGCCACAGGCTGCGAAACAACCCCGGAATGAAGTATTGTTGTCCCCATCCAAAAAACGTCAGAAGCCTTGAACCGTTTCGGCGGTTGTTAAGAAATAGAGGGTGTCATGGGTAACGAGAGCATCAATTGGGACAAACTGGGCTTTGACTACATCAAGACCGACAAGCGCTACCTGTCGCACTGGCGCGATGGCGCCTGGGACGCCGGCACCCTGACCGACGACAACGTGCTGCACATCAGCGAGGGCTCCACCGCCCTGCACTACGGTCAGCAGTGCTTCGAAGGCCTGAAAGCCTATCGTTGCAAGGACGGCTCGATCAACCTGTTCCGCCCGGACCAGAACGCCGCCCGCATGCAGCGCAGCTGCGCGCGCCTGCTGATGCCGTTCGTCGAGACCGAACAGTTCGTCGAAGCCTGCAAGCAAGTGGTCCGCGCCAACGAGCGCTTTATCCCGCCTTACGGCACCGGTGGCGCGCTGTACCTGCGTCCTTTCGTGATCGGCGTGGGTGACAATATTGGCGTACGCACCGCCCCCGAGTTCATTTTCTCGGTCTTCTGCATCCCGGTCGGCGCCTATTTCAAGGGCGGCCTGACCCCGCACAACTTCCTGATCTCCAGCTTCGACCGCGCAGCCCCACAAGGCACCGGCGCGGCCAAGGTCGGTGGCAACTACGCCGCCAGCCTGATGCCCGGTTCCCAGGCCAAGAAGGCGAACTTCGCTGACTGCATTTATCTGGACCCGATGACCCACTCGAAAATCGAGGAAGTCGGCTCGGCGAACTTCTTCGGCATCACCCACGACAACAAATTCGTCACCCCAAAATCCCCATCGGTCCTGCCGGGCATCACTCGCCTGTCGCTGATCGAACTGGCCAAATCGCGCCTGGGCCTGGAAGTGATCGAAGGCGACGTGTTCATCGACAAACTGTCGGACTTCAAGGAAGCCGGCGCCTGCGGTACCGCTGCGGTCATCACTCCGATTGGCGGCATCAGCTACAAGGACAAGCTGCACGTGTTCCACAGCGAAACCGAAGTCGGTCCGATCACTCAGAAGCTCTACAAAGAACTGACCGGCGTGCAGACCGGTGACGTGGAAGCGCCAGCGGGTTGGATCGTCAAGGTCTGATCCAAGCCTCCCCGTTGCACTAGGGGGCTTTTGTGGCGAGGGAGCAAGCTCCCTCGCCCCATGGGTTTGTCTCCCTTACTCGCGCCGCAAAACCGGCCATCGCCCCCAACGCTGGCGAAACCATCCGTAACCACTGACCAGTAGAATCCCACTCAATACCAAAGCCGCGCCAACGATGAAGTTCGGCTCCAGCGGTTCATCCAATAACCAGACACCGAAACCGATGCCAAACAGCGGCGTCATGAACGACAGCACCCCCAGCTGCGAAGCCAGGTAGCGGCGCAGTAGAGAGAACCAGATCAGAAAACTGGCGAAGGACACCAGCAAGACCTGGAATGCCAGGCTGGCCATCAATTGCGCTGTAGGGTTGATCGTCGTTTGCCCCAGCACCACCGCCATCCCGATCAGCATTACCCCCGCACCGACCAGTTGATACAGCAGCGTCTGGCTGGCGGGCAGGTCCGTCAACCGCGAACAACGCACCGTCACCGTGGTCGCGCCCCACAAGGCACCGGCCAACAAACCCATGCCATCACCCAGCAATGAACTGCCGTTCTGCGCACCCGAACCACCACTGAACGCCACCACCACGCCAGCGAAAGCGACGGCGATGCCCAGCCATTGCAGCGGCTTGAGGCGTTCGTTCGGCAGTTTCCAGTGCAGCCCGAGGGCGGCGAACATTGGTGCGGTGTAGAGGAATATCACCATGTGCGAAGCCGTCGTGTGGCGCAGGCCTTCACCCACAAACACAAACTCCAGGGCAAACAGCAAGCCCACCACCAGGCCCGGACGCCAACTGCCATCGGCCAGGGACAGGCGTTCACCGCGCGCCCACACCAGCAGCCAGACCAGCACCGCGGCGATGGCGGAGCGCACGCCAAGCTGCAACATCGGCGCCATGTCGGCGGCGCTGGCCTTGATCGCGACTTGCTGGAAACCCCAGATGGCACAGAGGCCGGTCATCAGGGCGCAGACCTGGCCATCCAGGGCACGGCGGGTGGTCATGGGAACAGTCCTTGGGCTGGATTCGATAAAGGGAGTGTGTCCCTGACACCTTTACTGGATATAGTGATTATCCGACAAACCATCCCGGTAATCCGCCATCGCGGTCGATATGCAACCTCATGCCCAACACTTGAAGATGCCTCCGTTCGAAACGGCGCTGCCGGCGCCGATTTACTTTCGCAGCGCCTGCATGCCCGCCCATACCACATACCCACGGCACCGGCATGCCTGGGGGGAGTTCGTCTACTCCTACAGTGGTGTAATGGAGATCGAAATCGCCCGGCACCATTATCTGGCACCACCGCAGTACGGTATCTGGCTACCGCCGGACATGGAGCATGTGGGGTTCAATCGGCACGAGGCTTGCCACTGTTCGTTGTACCTGGCGGCCGAACTGTGCAGTGCGCTGCCTGCCGCACCCTGCGCGCTGACCTTGAGCCCGTTGATCCGCGCGCTCCTGGAAGAGCTGCGCAGCGATCCGCCAAGCCAGCCACAGACACCTGAACAGCAACGCCTGTTGCAGGTGCTGGTGGACAAGCTGGCCCAGGCACCTCATGTCGGCAGCTACCTGCCCTCCTCCGATGACCCGCTGCTGGGCCCCGTGCTGCGGATCCTGGAGGCCAACCCCGGCGATCCGCGCTCGCTGCCGGCCCTGGCCCGCGCCGCCAATACCACCGAACGCACGCTGATGCGCCGGGCCCAGCGGGATTTGGGCATGTCATTGGTGCAATGGCGCCAGCGCCTGAAAGTCATCGAAGCCCTGGCCCTGCTCGAACGTGGCCAGAGCGTGGAAACCATCGGCCTGGACCTGGGCTACAGCAGCGCCTCGGCATTCATCAGCATGTTTCGCAAAATGATGGGGACTGCGCCGGATGAGTATCGACGCAGGCACATGGCTGGATAATGAGGGTGGTGCTGGAATGGCTATCGCGAGCAGGCTCGCTCCCACAGGGTTTGTCGTTGGCCATCAATCATATGTTCAGCGCAGTTCCACTGTGGGAGCGAGCCTGCTCGCGAAGGCGGTGGATCAGCTTGCATGGATGCTGGATGTGAAGGCCCCTTCGCGAGCAAGCCCGCTCCCACAGGGTTTGTCGTTGGACATCAATTATGTGTTCAGCGCAGTTCCACTGTTGGAGCGGGCTTGCTCGCGAAGGCGGTGGATCAGCTTGCATGGATGCTGGATGTGAAGGCCCTTCGCGGGCAAGCCCGCTCCCACAGGGTCTGTCAGTGGCCGTCAATCATATGTTCAGCGCAGTTCCACTGTGGGAGCGAGCCTGCTCGCGATGGCGCCAGCAGAGCCGACATCCATCTCGACATCGACACCCAATCGCGTCGCCATTTCCTTGCGGCCACTGGCCGTCAAGCCCAGCGCCCGACTGTCCAGGTCCTGGATCACCCATTTGCGCTTGATCGCCATTTGCAGCAATGCCGCCCCCAAAGCTCCCCCCAGGTGCGGCCGGCGCATGCTCCAGTCCAGGCATGGGCAGGCAAACCGGCGTCGCTGAACGGCAAGCGCCTGGACATCAATGCCCAGCCCTTGCAACAGCGCCTCGCCATCGTCACTCAGGCGATAGCCTTTGCCTTCCATCTCCACCAGCCATCCGGCTTCAAGCATCCGATCGTGCAAGCGCACCGCCAGCGTGCCGGCCATGTGGTCGTAGCAGGTGCGGGCAAATTGCAGGCGATCCGGGGTACGCGGGGTGAAGGTCGGGGCGGCGTTCTGGCCGATCACCATCAACGCTTCAAGGGCCTGGGCAACGCGTCTATCCGCCAGGCTGTAATAGCGATGTCGGCCCTGGACGTACAGACGCACCAAGGCCAATTCCTTGAGCTTCGCCAAATGGCTGCTGGCGGTAGAGGCGCTGACATCGGCGATGCTCGCCAACTCCGTGCTGGTTCGGGCATGGCCGTCCATCAACGCGCACAGCATTCGGGTACGGGCCGGTTCGGCAATGGCCGCGGCGACCTGGGACACCCCAAGATCATGTTGCTCTGCATTCATATTTCGCACCCCGATGAATAGCGCCATGCTAGGACTGGAGAGAGTAGCAACCCTTTCAATCGTCGCGGGTCAGCACTTCCAGCAGTTCGATTTCGAAAATCAGATTCGCGCCCGGCTTGATGTGAACGCCCATGGACCGTTCGCCGTAGGCCAGATTCGCCGGCACCCACAGCTTGCGCTTGCCGCCGACCTTCATGCCCATCAGGCCGACGTCCCAGCCCTTGATCACCCGACCGGTGCCGATCACGCACTGGAAAGGTTTGCCTCGACTGTAGGACGAATCGAATTCGGTGCCGTCTTCCAGTGTGCCTCGGTACTGGGTGGTGATCAGCGCGCCTTTGACTACGCTTTTGCCGTCGCCCTGCTCCAGGTCGATGATTTGCAGTTCTTCGTTCATGGGCTACTCCCGTGTGGTTCAGGCGCGGGTTTTCGCAGAAATCCGCGTGGCTGGCAAACTTTTGTGTATTGGCTGCACAAGGGAACCGCAGCGGTCGCTTCGGTTCACATGGGTATCGACCCTGCATTTCAGATAAGGATATTCTGATGATCGACTCTCGCCCGCTCCACGGTTTCATTCCTCCCTATATCCTCAACCGAATCATCGCCCACGGCTCCGAACATCAACGTTCCAGTGCCCTCGGCACCCTGACCCATGTACGCAATCTGCGGCACAACCCCGGTCCGCCACACAACCCGCCCGCCGCCGCAGCGCTGCCCAGGCCGGGCAAGCCCGGCCAACCCCAGCGCAGCGTGCATGACGCACAAAACACCATGGAACTGCCCGGCCAGCCGGTACGCCTCGAAGGCCAGGCAGCCACTGGCGATGCGGCTGTGGACGAGGCCTACAACGCCCTCGGCGCCACCTACGATTTTTTCTGGAAAGTGCTGGGGCGCGACTCCATCGACAACAAAGGCTTCGCCCTGGTGGGCAGCGTGCATTACGGCCAGGACTACGAAAACGCGTTCTGGAACGGCGCACAGATGGTGTTTGGCGACGGCGATGGCGAAATCTTCCAGCGCTTCACCCGTTCCCTCGACGTGGTGGCCCATGAGTTGGCCCATGGCGTGACCGAAAGTGAAGCCGGATTGATCTACGCCAACCAGTCTGGCGCGTTGAACGAGTCCATGTCCGATGTATTCGGGGTGCTGGTCAAGCAGTTCGTCCTCGAACAGACCGCCGACCAGGCCGACTGGCTGATCGGCGCCGACCTGCTCACGGACAAGATCAACGGCGACGGCCTGCGCAGCATGTCCAACCCTGGCACGGCCTACGATGACCCGCTGCTGGGCAAGGACCCGCAACCGGCGCACATGCGTGAATTCGTCATCACCCGCGAGGACAACGGCGGCGTGCACATCAACTCCGGCATTCCCAACCGCGCCTTCTATCTGGCGGCCACGACGCTGGGCGGATTTGCCTGGGAAAAGGCCGGGCGGATCTGGTATGAAACCTTGTGCGACAGAAGATTGGCCAACGACGCGTCCTTCAGCGCCTTCGCCCGCTTGACCGTCGAGCACGCCCGCCAGCGCTTCGGTGCTCGGGAAGTGCAGGCTGTGCAGAATGGCTGGGCGCAGGTAGGCGTCGATTTAACCGAGGAGCATTGATGAAACCTCTTCCACCCCTCGACGATCACGCGGTGGTCCGGCTGTCTCGTCAGGGCGGCGTAGCGGCGATTTCCGCCTTGACTCGCCCTCGGGAAATCGATTTCGCCCAGTGCGATCTCGACCAGCGCACGCGTATCTGCTCAGTACTGGAGGGTTGCCTACCGCTGGACTCGGCGGCGCCGGGGCGTGGCGACCAGCGTTTTTTCCGCATCGAAGTGCGCTACCGCGCCAACGACCAGGACGACGAAATGGTGCTGCAGGTGCCTGAAGATCAGGCACCTGGCGAGCTGGTGCGCCTGTGGGACAAAGGCCAAGTCAGCTGAAGGAACTAGCGCGTGGTGGGGGTGATTTTCAGAATCCGCCCGGAGGCAATCACCACCATCACGTACTTGTCATGGATCTGCACCCATTGCGCGCCTTCCTCAGGGGCTTCGAGCCCCTTCTCTTTCCAGTTTTTAATGGCCTTGTCCGAGCGCTGATATTCAGCCGGCGTCCGGTCCGCTTCCACCAAACGGCGACCATTGTTGGGGGAATGCTCCACCGCATCTCCGGTGGCCTCGACCGCTTGCGCCACAGGACCAAAGGCGGCGAGACCGGTGATCAGGACCAGGCTGGCGATCAGGGTAGGGTTGCGCATAAAAACTCCAGTGATTTCGAGAATACTGAACTCTCCGACTTCAACGGCGGCAAATCATTCCTTTTACTGTAGCGACGAATCCGTCGCCGACTGTACGGGGCGGTGATGCCTACAACCGGCGTAGGCTGGCAAAAAAGCCATTTATAAAAACCGGGGCTCGCCATGCATATCGCCATTCTGACCTTCGACGGCTTCAACGAACTGGACTCACTGATTGCCTATGGCATGCTCAGCCGCATCTCCCTGGTGGGCGATAAGGATTGGCGTGTAAGCATCGCTTCACCTACCCCGCGCGTCACGTCCATGAACGGCTTGACCATCGACGCCCAGATCGACCTGGAGCAGGCCTGCAAGGCCGACGCCGTGTTGTTCGGCAGTGGCATGAAGACCCGCGAGGTCGCCAATGACCCGGCCATCATGAGCCAGTTGCGCCTGGACCCGACTCGCCAACTGCTCGGTTCGCAATGCTCCGGCACATTCCTGCTGGCACGCCTGGGGCTGCTCGGCCAGGCACCGGCCTGCACCGACACCACCAGTAAACCCTGGGTCGTCGCGGCGGGCGTCAACGTGGTCAATCAGGCGTTCCACGCCAATGGCAATATCGCCACCGCCGGAGGCTGTTTCTCCGCCCAGTACCTGTCGGCCTGGGTGCTGGCGCGGCTCAAGGGGCTGGAGACCGCCCGGGAAGTGCTGCACTACTTTGCCCCGGTGGGCGAGAAAGAGGCTTATGTGGAGCGGGGATTGGGGCATATTCGCCAATATGTGAGTGAGATGGCGCAAGTCTGACGCGATGCCCGGTGGTGAGGGAGCCCGCTCCCTCGTCACGGGTCGGGCTACTCTTTGGCTGCCACATCCCCTATAAAGTCCAACACACCTCACCGCACGGACCCCGACATGACCACCCCCACCAACTCATCCCCTGCCCTCAAGGAAATCTTCAACGCAACACGCCTTGAGCACATCGCCAGTGAGATGAGCTCGGTGTATCCGGCTTTCGATAGCCGGGCGTTCCTGAACATGGCCAAAGACGGGCTGAGCGAGCTGTCGGTGATGCAACGCATGGCGCGGGTCAGTGAGTGCCTGCATGCGGTACTGCCCTTGGACTACGAGACCTCGCTGGATGTGCTGCGAGACCTGGCGCCCCGCCTCAACAGCATGTTTGTCAGCATGTTCCTGCCCCACTACGTGGCGTCCTACGGCCGGCAAAGCTTCGACTTGTCCCTGGATGCGCTCAAGTATTTCACCCGGTTCGGCTCCTCGGAGTTCGCCGTGCGGCATTTCCTGCGCGATGACCTGGCGCGCACCCTCAAGGCCATGCACGACTGGGCACACGATCCCAACGAACACGTACGCCGCCTGGCCAGCGAAGGCAGCAGGCCGCGCTTGCCGTGGTCGTTCCATCTGGAACCGATCCAGGCCAATCCCGACCTCGCCGCCGCCATCCTTGAGACCCTCAAGGCCGACAACAGCCTGTATGTACGCAAGTCCGTGGCCAATCATCTCAACGACATCACCAAGCAGCACCCTGACTGGGTGCTGGACCGGATCGAAGGCTGGCCCCTGCAAGATCGCCATACCGCATGGATCGCCCGCCATGCTTTGCGCAGCCTGATCAAACAAGGTAATGCGCGGGCACTGGCGGTCATCGGGGTTGGCGGCAAAGCGCACATCCAGGTGCTGGACTTGCAGGTTACACCGGCGGTGATTCGGCTCGGCGAGCCCATCACCTTGTCGTTCAAGGTGCAATCAACCCTTGAGCAGAGCCAGCGTCTGGTGATCGACTATGCCATCGACTACGTGAAGGCCTCGGGCGGCACCTCGGCCAAAGTCTTCAAGCTCAAGACCTTCGACCTGCCCGCTCTGGAATGCGTCAGCCTCAGCCGCTCCCAGCACATTCGCGAGCTGACCACCCGCCGACACTACGCGGGCCGGCACGCGGTGCATCTGCTGGTCAATGGCGAGCGGCTGGGCAGCACGGCGTTCGATATCGTTTCCTGAGCCGCCGCTCAGGCCAGCGTCAGCCGTTGTGCCTTGCGAATGTCCTGCAAGAAGCGCTCGGCCGGCAGCGGGTGGCCCAGCAGATAACCTTGCAGCGAATCGCACCCCAACTGAGTCAGGAAATCCTGCTGCACGTCGGTCTCCACCCCTTCGGCAACAATCCGCAGCCCCAATGCCTGGCCGAGGGCGACAATGGCCGAGACAATCGCCGCATCATCACTGTCGTGCTCCAGGTCGCGCACGAAACCGCGATCGATCTTCAGCTCGTTGGCCGGCAACCGTTTGAGGTACATCAGGCTCGAATAACCGGTGCCAAAGTCGTCGATGGACAAGTCCACACCCATGTCCGAGAGCTGCTGCAGCACGGTCATGCTGGCATCGGCATCGCTCATCGCCGTGGTCTCGGTGATTTCCAGGGTCAGGCTGTTGGCCGGCAAATGATGAGTCTCCAGCGCCGTAGCGACGCTCTGCACCAGCCCCACGTGGCAAAACTGCAAGGCCGACAGGTTCACCGCGATGCGCCAGTCGGTGTAGCCGAGCACGTACCATTCGCGCATCTGGCGGCAGGCCTCGTTCAACACCCATTCACCGATAGGGATGATCAGCCCGGTCTTTTCCGCAAGGTCGATGAAGGTATCGGGCATCAACAGGCCCTGGGTTGGATGCGTCCAGCGCAACAAGGCTTCGGCACCGACCGGACGGCCGTTGGCCGCGTCGAACTTGGGCTGATAATGCAGGCTGAACTGGCGCTGCTCGACGGCGATGCGCAGGTCTTGCAGCAATTGCAATTGCTTGCGGGCGTTACTGTTCATCGAGGCATCGAAAAAGCTGTAGCCGTTCTTGCCGGCACCCTTGGCGTGGTACATCGCCGCGTCGGCGTTCATCAGCAACTCTTCGGCGCTCTGGCCGTTGCCCGGATAAAGCGCGATGCCGACACTGGCGGATATCTGCAAGTCATGATCGGACACCCGGAACGTGCGACCGATCAGCCCGACCTGGCGGGCCGCCAGTCGCAACGCATCGTCAGGCTCGGCCAGTTGCACCAGCAGCACGAACTCATCACCGCCGATCCGCGCCAGGGTGTCCTGGCTGCGCAAGTCTTCCCGCAGGCGCAGGGCCACGTCGCGCAGCAACAGGTCGCCCATGTGATGGCCGAAAGCATCGTTGACCGGCTTGAAGCCGTCCAGGTCGATGAACATCAAGGCGAAACAGCCGCCCTGCTCATGCACCCGATGCATGGCCTGATCGATACGATCGGCCAGCAGCACGCGGTTGGGCAATTCGGTGAGGGGGTCGTGCAGGGCCAGTTGCGTCAGCTCGCGGTTGGCCAGGGTCAACGACTGGGCCAGCTCTGCGGTCCGGGCTTCCAGGCGTGCATCGAGAATCGAGGTGAGCAAGGCGATGGCCAGCACCGCCAGCGTGGTGATCAGCACCAGATTGTCCAGACCCTTGCTGCTCAAGCCGTCCAGGGCACCGCAAAAACTGCCGTCGCTGAACCGCGCGGCGGCCATGCCGGTGTAATGCATGCCGACAATGGCCAGGCCCATCACCACGGCGGCGCCGGCGCGGGCCAGGCGTACATGAGGGATGTTCTGGCGCAGGCGAAAGGCGATCCACAACGCTGCCGCCGAAGCGCAGACCGCAATCACCAGCGAAGCCCCGAACAACGAGGGGTCATAATCAATACCCGGCTGCATCCGCAGCGCCGCCATGCCGGTGTAATGCATGGCACTGATGCCGGCGCCCATGATCAACGCGCCGAAAGCCAGTTGCCACGCCGGCAATTGCGGCTGGCTGACCAACCACAGGGCAAAGCCGCAGGACAGGATGGCGATCAGCAGCGACAAGGCGGTGATCGACACATCGTAGCCAAGCTCCACCGGCAAGGTGAACGCGAGCATGCCGATAAAATGCATGGACCAGACCCCGACGCCCATTGCCAGGGAACCGCCGGCCATCCACCAATGCGCCGCACGCCCTTGGGTGGTAGCGATGCGTCCGGTCATGTCCAGTGCGGTGTAGGAAGCCAGTACCGCAACAAACAGGGAAATTGAAACAAGGGCCGGTGAATAACTGCCGATGAGCATGGGTTTTTCTCGTGACTGGAAAGCCGAACTGCTTCCATGCCCGGTTGAAAGGCGGCGATTGTACTCAATTGCGGTACGGGCGTACCGACCAAATATCAAAAAGCCATCACCTCTGGAATATTTGCGACGAAAGACATCCCGTTCCGTTCGGCTAAGCTGTGGTGGGCCATGTTCAGGAGACTCATTCATGACACCCCCAACCGCCGCATTAGTGGTAATAGACGTTCAGAACGACTTCATCCCAGGAGGCCAACTGGCCGTACCGGGGGGTGACGAAATCGTGCCATTGATCAACCGCCTGGGCCGTTCATTCAGGCAGGTGATCCTCGCCCAGGACTGGCACCCGGCCGGGCATGCTTCGTTTGCCTCCAGCCACCCGGACAAGCAGCCGTTCGACCTCATTCAACTGCCCTATGGCGAACAGAAACTCTGGCCTGACCACTGCATACAGGGCAGCCAAGGCGCCGCGCTGCACCCGGCCCTGGACTTGCCCCACGCCCAACTGATCATTCGCAAGGGCTGCAACCCGGACATCGACAGCTATTCGGCCTTCATGGAAGCCGACCGCCAGACCCTCACCGGTTTGACGGGCTACCTCAAGGAGCGCGGCATCGACACGGTGTATATGGTGGGGCTGGCGCTGGACTTTTGCGTGATGTTTTCGGCGCTGGATGCCCGCGCGGCGGGGTTCAATGCGCTGGTGGTGCTCGATGCCTGTCGGGGCATTGATATCGACGGCTCGATGGAGGCAGCGATCCGGCGGATGCAGCAAGCGGGTGTGGCGCTGATTGAGTCGAGTGCAATAGACGCCTGACCCCTGCTACATGAACCCCTTCCACAGCCGCATCAGTACGGTGTCGGTAACCACAAGCGCAACCGCGCCCCGCCCAGCGGCGAGGCTTGCGCCGTCAGCGTGCCGCCCTGGGCTTGCAGGGCGCGACGGCTGATGGCCAGGCCGAGGCCAAAACCGCCCGTGGCGCGGTCGCGGCTGCGGTCCAGGCGATAGAACGGTTCGAACACACGCTCGCGCTCGCTGTCAGGAATACCGATACCGTCGTCGTCGACCCAGATCTCGCAACCCTGGACGCCGACCAGTACGCCGACCTGGATCCGCTTTTCGCAATAACGCATGGCATTGCGCAACAGGTTCTGCAACGCCCGGGCGGTCAGGCGCGGGTCCAGCACGAAACGCTCCAGCGCACCGTGCAGCAGCACATCGATCACCACGTCCGGCGCGGCCAGGTCCTCGTCGACACTGCCCAGGATACTGTCGATGAACTCGTCCAGCGCTACCTCCACTCGTTCGGGCAGATGCTCGGGGTTCTGCAGACGGCTGTAGGACAGCAACTCCAGCACCAACTCATCCAGCTCGCGGATGTGCGCCACCAACCCTTGCAACCGCTCGCGACTGGCCGGCGGCAGGTCATCGGACAGCGCCAGGGCCAGGCCGAAATCGAGGCGGGTCAAGGGCGTGCGTAATTCATGGGACACCGCATTGAGCAGATCGCGCTGCTGGTTGAGCAAGCGCTCGATGTCGCCGGCCATCGTATCGAACACGTGGGCCAGGCTGCCGATGTTCGAGCTGGAGCCAATCTGCGTACGTTCGCTCAAATGGCCTTTGCCGAAGCGTTCAGCGGTGCGTTTGAGCCGTTCCAGATCGCGCCAATGCGGCCGTAACCAAAGCAGCAGGCAGGCCAGCATCGTCGCACCGATCAACACGTTGATGCTCCAATACAGCCAACTCACCTCGGTCGGGTCCGGGGGCACGATCATCTTGACCGCCGTGCGCTCATCCAGCGGCGCGGCCGCCAGGGTTCGCCAGGCCCATTCGCCCAGGCGCACCACGTTCTCGCCGCGCTGGAGACGCGCCTGCTCGGCGGCGCTGAAACCGGCATCATTGATGGCCGCCAGCTCGATGCGCAGCGGCTCGAACTCCTTGTCCATCTGTGCCGCCAGTGCCGGCCACTGCTCGCTGGGCACGTTATGGAACTGCCTGACCATCAAGGTTTGCAGGCCACGGGAGTAATCGAGGTTGTAGTTCAGAAAGCGTTCATGAAACAGCCGGACCACCAGTTCCGGCATCAGGTAGATCGCGGCGCTGTAGGACACGATGGTGACCAGGTACAGGCGAATCAGCAGCTTCCACATCGACTCAGCATTCCCACTCGGAACGGCTGAACAGATAACCCTTGCCCCACACGGTCTTGATCTTGCGGGCTTCGCCGGCGTTGTCGTCGAACTTGCGCCGCAGCTTGGAGATCGCCACGTCCACCGAGCGGTCGGTGCCGTTGAACTCGATGCCGCGCAGACGCTGCAGAATCTGGTCGCGACTCAGCACTTCGCCGCAATGCCGGGCCAGCACCACCAGCAGGTTGTATTCGCCGCTGGACAACTCCACCGCTTGCCCGCGCCAGGTCACGGTGCGTTCGGACAGGTCGATGCACAAGTTGCCCATGAGAATGCGGTCGTTGACCGTCTGCGGCTCGGTGAGGCTACTGCGGCGCAGCAAGGTCCGAACGCGTGCCAGCAGGACCCGGGGTTCACAGGGTTTGCTGACGTAGTCATCGGCGCCCATTTCCAGACCCAACACCTGATCATGGCTGTCGTCCCGGGCAGTGAGCATCAGTATGGGCAAGGTGGCCGAATCAGCCCGCAACAAGCGACAGACCTGCAAGCCGTCCAGCCCCGGCAGCATCAGGTCGAGGATCACCAGGTCCGGCTGATCGACCCGCGCCCGTTCACGTACATGATCGCCACGGCTGAGCACACTGACCCGATAGCCATTGCGCTCCAGGTAGCTGGCGATCAGTTCAGAAAGAGCGGTGTCGTCTTCCACCAGGAGGATGTTGGGCATGGGTGTTTCCAGAAAGTGCTGGGGCGCCTGATAGGTAGCCTTCGCGAGCAAGCCCGCTCCCACAGAATCGGCGTGAGCATTGTGGGAGCGGGCTTGCTCGCGAAGGCGTCACTACAGTCGCCCGGGAAATCAAGTCGCCAAGGATATACGCCCTCGCCCCCTCCCGAGCAAACCCCTTACACAATTTCACACAGCCCCTACAAAGCTTTACCGATCCACCCTTTCAC
Source organism: Pseudomonas sp. NFACC39-1 (assembly GCF_900110355.1). Taxonomy (NCBI): domain Bacteria; kingdom Pseudomonadati; phylum Pseudomonadota; class Gammaproteobacteria; order Pseudomonadales; family Pseudomonadaceae; genus Pseudomonas; species Pseudomonas sp. NFACC39-1. Next base: position 217,559 of record NZ_FODL01000006.1, read on the forward strand.
CCCCCGTAGCATGCAACGTTCATTATCGGGGAAGCACCATGCCAAAGAACTCTACTGCCACCCTGGGCCTGCTGCTCGGCGCGTTGCTGCTGAGCGCCTGCGATAGCGCCTCGAGCCCTGAAGACGCGGCGCCGCTGGCCACTGTGGCGATCGAAACCCTCGAAGCCCGCCCACTCTCTATCAGCAGCGAACTGAGCGGACGCATTGCCGCGCCGCGAATCGCCGAAGTGCGCGCGCGCGTCCCCGGTGTGGTGTTGGAGCGGGTCTTTCGCGAAGGCAGCGACGTGAAGAAAGGCGATGTGCTGTTTCGCATCGACCCGGCGCCGTTCAAGGCCGACCTGGACAGCGCCGAAGCGGCGTTGCGCAAGGCCGAGGCCAACGCGTTCCAGGCCCGCCTGCAAGCGCAACGTTACTCGCAGTTGATCGAAGATAACGCCATCAGCGGCCAGGACTACGACAATGCCCGCGCCGCCGTCCGCCAGACCGCCGCCGATGTCGCCGCGAACAGGGCCGCCGTGGAACGAGCCAAACTTAACCTGGGCTACGCCACGGTCACCGCGCCCATTGCCGGGCGCATCGGCCGGGCGCTGGTGACCGAGGGGGCGCTGGTGGGCCAGAACGAGACCACGCCGCTGGCCCTCATCCAGCAATTGAACCCGATCCACGCCGACCTCACCCAGTCGACCCGCGAACTCAACGAACTGCGCCGGGCGTTGCGCTCCGGCCAGTTGCAGCAGGTCGGCCAGGATCAGGCCAAGGCCACGCTGATCCAGGATGACGGCAGCCTCTACCCGTTGCCGGGCAAGTTGCTGTTCACCGACATCAGCGTCGACCCGGGCACCGGCCAGATCACCCTGCGCAGCGAGTTTCCCAACCCTGACCTTGACCTGCTGCCCGGCAGCTTCGTGCGCGTGCGCCTGGAGCAAGCCGTCGACCGACAAGGCATCAGCGTGCCGCAACGGGCCATCCAGCGCGACAGCGCCGGCGTTGCCCAGGTGCTGCTGCTCGATGCGCAGCAACAGGTCAGCCTGCAACCGGTGGAACTGGGCGCCGTGCAAAACGACCGCTGGGTTGTCACCCATGGCCTGAAACCCGGTGATCGCATCGTGGTGCAAGGCCTGCAACATGCACGTCCCGGCGAAAAAGTCCGGATCGAAGACTCTCCACTTGCCCAGCGCCAGTAAGCAGGACATCGCTCATGCCGCAATTCTTTATCGATCGCCCGGTGTTCGCCTGGGTGGTCGCGTTGTTCATCCTGTTGGCCGGCGCGCTGGCCATACCCCAACTGCCGGTGGCGCAATACCCCGATGTCGCACCACCGCAGATCGAGATCTACGCGGTATACCCGGGCGCTTCGGCGCAAGCCGTGGATCAAAGTGTGGTCAGCCTGATCGAGGAAGAACTCAACGGCACCGATAACCTGCTGTACTTCGAATCCCAGAGTAGCCTGGGCAGTGCAACCATCACCGCCACGTTTCAGCCCGGGACCAACCCCGAGCTGGCCCAGGTGGACGTGCAAAACCGCCTCAAGGCCGTCGAGTCGCGTCTTCCTCAGACGGTCACCCAGCAAGGCCTGCAGGTGGACAAGGTTTCATCCGGTTTCCTGCTGCTGATCACCCTCACCTCCAGTGACGGCAAACTCGACGACGTGGCCCTCAGCGACTACCTGGCGCGTAACGTGATGAACGAGATCAAGCGTTTGGACGGTGTCGGCAAGGCCCAGTTGTATGGCGCCGAACGGGCGATGCGAATCTGGATCGACCCGCAGAAGCTGCTGAGCTTCAACCTGACCCCGGCCGACGTCAATGCCGCCATCGTGGCGCAGAACGCCCAGGTCTCGGCGGGCAGCATCGGTGACTTGCCAACCCGTACGACCCAGGAAATCACCGCCACCGTCCTGGTCAAGGGCCAATTGTCGACGCCTGAAGAATTCGCCGACATCGTACTCAAGGCCAACCCTAACGGATCTACCGTGCGAATCGGCGACGTAGCGCGGGTAGAGGTCGGCAGTCAGGAATATCAATTCTCCACCCGCTTGAACGGCAAGCCGTCCACCGCCGTCAGCGTGCAATTGTCACCGGGAGCCAATGCCGTGAGCACGGCAAACCGGGTGCGCCAGAAGATGGACGAACTGGCGCGATACTTCCCGGCCGGCGTGGATTACAAGATCCCGTACGACACCTCGCCCTTCGTCAAAGTCTCCATCACCAAAGTGATCTACACCCTCGGCGAGGCGATGCTGCTGGTGTTCGCCGTAATGTTCCTGTTCTTACAGAACGTGCGCTACACCTTGATTCCCACACTGGTGGTCCCGGTGGCACTGATGGGCACCTTCGCGACTATGTTTGCGCTGGGCTTTTCCATCAACGTGCTGACCATGTTCGGCATGGTGCTAGCCATCGGCATCCTGGTGGACGATGCCATCGTGGTGGTGGAAAACGTCGAGCGAATCATGGCCAGCGAAGGGTTGTCGCCCAAGGAAGCGACGCGCAAGGCGATGCAGCAGATCACCGGGGCCATCATCGGCATCACCCTGGTGTTGGTGGCGGTGTTCATTCCGATGGCATTCATGCAGGGCTCGGTGGGGGTGATTTACCAACAGTTCTCGCTATCGATGGCGACGTCGATCCTGTTCTCGGCCTTTCTCGCCCTGACCTTGACCCCGGCACTTTGCGCGACCTTGCTCAAACCGGTCGCCAAAGGCGATCACCACGCCAAAAGCGGTTTCTTCGGCTGGTTCAACCGTGGCTTCGAGCGATTCGGCAACCGCTATCAAGGCTGGGTGGCCTATGCACTCAAGCGCACCGGGCGATATATGTTGATCTACGGTGTGCTGCTGGTGGGCATGGGGCTGTTGTTCAGTCGCCTGCCCTCCTCGTTCCTGCCGGTGGAAGACCAGGGCTATACCATCACCGATATCCAGCTGCCGCCCGGCGCGAGCAAGAACCGCACGGTGCAGGTGGTCGAGCAGATCGAGGCGCACAACGCCGGCGAGCCGGGGGTGGGCGACAGCACCGTAATCCTCGGTTTCAGTTTCTCCGGCAGCGGGCAGAACGCCGCGCTGGCGTTCACCACCCTCAAGGATTGGTCGCAGCGTGGCCGCGACGATTCGGCCAGTGCCATTGCCGAGCGTGCCAACCAGGCCTTCGGCCAGATCAAGGATGCCGAGGCCTTCGCCGTACTCCCGCCACCGGTGGATGGCCTCGGGACGTCCAGCGGTTTCGAGTTCCGCCTGCAAGACCGCGGCGGCCTCGGCCATGCCACGCTGATGCAGGCTCGCACGGCTTTGCTCGCCGCCGCCGAGAAGAGCCCGGTGCTGATGAACGTGCGCGAAAGCGCCCTGGCCGAAGCGCCACAGGTGCAACTGGAGGTCGACCGCAAACAGGCCAATGCCTTGGGAGTGTCTTTCGCCGACGTGGGCAACGTGCTCGCCACCGCGGTAGGCTCGGCCTACATCAACGACTTCCCCAACCAGGGGCGGATGCAGCGGGTGGTGGTTCAGGCCGAGGGCGATCAACGCAGCCAGGTGGTCGACCTGCTGAAGATCCATGTGCGCAACGACACTGGAAAAATGGTGCCGCTGTCAGCCTTCGTCCAGGCTCGGTGGACTCAGGGCCCGACGCAATTGACCCGCTACAACGGCTACCCGGCCATCAGCATCTCCGGTGAACCGGCCCCCGGCCACAGCACCGGCGAAGCCATGGCGGAAATCGAACGCCTGGTGGCCCAGGGCCCTGCCGGCCTAGGCCAGGAATGGACCGGGCTGTCGTTGCAGGAGCGCCTGTCCGGCAGCCAGGTGCCGCTATTGCTGGGTCTGTCGTTGCTGGTGGTGTTCCTGTGCCTGGCGGCGCTCTACGAGAGCTGGTCGATCCCCACGTCGGTGCTGCTGGTGGTGCCGCTGGGGGTACTCGGCGCGGTGTTGGCGGTATCGTTGCGCGGCATGCCCAACGATGTGTTCTTCAAGGTCGGCCTGGTGACCATCATCGGCCTGTCGGCCAAGAATGCGATCCTGATCATTGAGTTTGCCAAACATCTGTACGACGAGGGCCACGACCTGATCGACGCCACCCTCCAGGCGGCACGCTTGCGCCTGCGGCCGATCATCATGACCTCCCTGGCGTTCATTCTCGGCGTAGTGCCGTTGGCCATCGCCACCGGCGCCAGTTCGGCAAGCCAGCAGGCCATTGGGACCGGGGTGATTGGCGGGATGATCACCGCGACGCTGGCAGTGGTGTTTGTGCCGGTGTTTTTTGTCGGGGTGATGAGGCTGGTGCGCAAGCGGCATAAAGCCCTCTGACAACACAGGCCCAATGTGAGCGCGCAATGCAGCTCACGTCAGAAACGCAGCTCATCCATAACACAACGCTGCTGTAAACTGTCAAAGCTGACAGTTTACAGCGAGCCGGTATCGCGCTCAGATGGTAGGACCCATAGTCAGATAATGCTCTGCACTGTCGGTACAGCCTTGCGATATTCCAATGGAGACCATGGCCATGAGCGCAGCACAAAAACTGTCAGTCAATAAGGTTCGACAATCCCTCTTCAGCAACGAATTCGCAGCATCCATTGATCAACGTCCTCCGGTGCCTTTCAGAGCGTCTTTTTCCCGGGTGAGCTACCCCCAGTTCGGTGACTACCTGACCATAACGGCGACGCTTCGAGACCCAGTCGACAACCACATCAAGACCATCAGGATCATTTTCCTCGAAGACCCCGTCGATAGCTCCCCACAACGCGCCAAGAACGTGAGGATCTCCTACGGCGATACCGCAGAGAACCCGCCTTCAGAGTATTCGACACTTGAACCTTTGACGGCCCTGAATTTTGATCCGCAAACCCTTTCCATCAGTGGCACCATCGATGCCCGTGTAGAAGACGGGTTGGAAAGTCCGAAAGCCCATGAGCTGATGATGAGTTTCAACCTGGTTGCAGAACCAGGGTCCCGACGCACTTGAGCCAACAAGCGCCGCAAAAAAAGCTCCGGAGTCTTTCGATCCGGAGCTTTTTTAACGACTAAGCGCGTAGCGGCGCATTGTCAGAAGTTGAAACTAAGACCCGCGCTGACGTTGTAATCCTGCTTGACGGTCTTGCTTTGGCTTGAGCCGGCCTCGGCGAAAACCTGCAGACCGTGGGGCAGTGCCCAATTGACTCCACCCGCCAGTTCCAGACTGGTGGCGGAGCTGTCGTTGTTGAACGAGCTGTCGTTGACGCCCACTTCGTTGCGTTTGATCAGCTCCTGGCCAATGGCAACACGCACTCGCGGCTGCAACTTGTGGCCATTACCCAAGTCGATCTCGCTGCCCAGGTAAGCACCGCCCTTGACGACTAGCGACCGGGTCAGTTCGCTGTCGACTTCAAGGCCGTTATCGAGCTTGTAATGTTCTCCAGAGACCACCGCGGCTGCGACCTGGGCAAACGGCCCCCAGAAGAACCCGCTGCCCAATTGGTCTTGCAGGCCCACCTCCAGCGAACCGCTCAAACCGTAGGTGTCATAAGACCCCTTGGTTTTCACGCCATCGCTCATGCTGACGTCCAGGCGGTTGTCGAATCGATTGATCTTGGTGACCGCGTCGACATAGAAGCCCGATTGAGGATCGAATTTCGTCAAATAGGCCCCCACGGAATAGCTGTCCACCGAACCCGAACTGCCGTGCTTGAGATCCAGGTTCGAGCGACTGTACCCGACCATGCCGCCGACCAGCCAATCGCTGTCGCCCAGCGCTGCGTCGGCGCCGATCACCAGCCCCTGCTGGGTCTGGCTGTAACCACCGGCGTAGGCATTCTGCACGCTGTAGCGATTATTGTAGGTACGCGTCCACAGGCCAGGCTTGGCCCCCGTCAGGCGTCGATCACCCATACGCGAATTCAGCAGCGTGCTTTCGGCATAAATAATGGTCGGCGCGGTATTGGCGATCGCCATCACCGAACGGGTGCTGGTGCTCGGCCCGTCGTCAGGACGCAGATACCAGCCGTTGCCTTCCTGGACCAGCTTGTAAGTCAGGGCGCCCACATCGACAACGCCAGTGTTCAGTGCCAGTTGGGCATCACCCGCGCCGAATTCAGCAATGTGAATCAAGTCACCGCTCGACCTGTTCCCCGTGGCACTGACTGACACGACATGCTCACCCGATGCGCTTTGGGCATTGAGAAAATCCGTTTCGCCGGTGGCAAAGTCGGTGTACAGGTTGAAAGAACCCGTACCCGAGAGTTCGCGCACATTCAGCGTGTAGAACGTTGACCCCGGCGCAAAATCCACCCTGCCACCGTCCAGCGCCAGATTGTTCACGGTATTGTCGCCGGTCAGGATCCAGGTTGACTGGTTCCTGATCGCAAGATCGGCAGTGCCCTCCACGCCTCCGGTGAATGCCGAGTTATTGTCCATCACCACCTGAGTGGTATGCCCGTCATCGCCTTTGATGGTACCGGTAAACGCACTCTCGTTATTCAGACTGAATTGGGCAACGTTGTGCAGATCGCCGGTCAGTGCGGCCCGGTTGTTGAGTGCAGTGGTCACATTGCTGCCGGCCTCGACCACCACATTGCCCTGCAACACGCTATTGTCGACGCTGAAGTCGACATTCGTTCCATCCGTCACTTCCAGGATCGTGCCGTTGCCACCGATGAGCGTCGAACCGTTCGATACCTCAACCACGAACGCTCCCAAAGGGATGGCGCCCACATTCGCCAGGATCGCCGAACCCGTCTTGCCTTCGACGCTTGAGTTGTTCAGCACCAGTTTGCTGATCTGTTCGTCGGTACGGTCTAACTCAAACGTCACACCATTAAGCCCGCCGATGATTCTGGATTGATTATTGAGCGTCGCCTGCCCTCCTGCGATCCGTAAACCGAAGCTGGAACTGCCGGTGCCTTCAATGGTGCTGTTATTCAAGTTCAGGGTGCTATAGGAGGTGGCCACGGCGCCCCCCAAGACGCCGCTGACAGTGCTGTCCTGCAGGGTAACGTTGGAGCCGGTCGAGGTGTCGGTATCGCGCACCGCCTGAAGCCCGTAATCGAGCCCGGATATCGTGCTGCCAGTGATGTTGGCGTCACTGTTGACCAGCGAAACCGTAACGTCCCCGCTGGCCCCGGTCACCGTGGCACCGGTCAGGTTCACGGCAGCCCCATTCGATGCGCTGATCTGCTGGGTCGTACCGGTGTTGACATTCAAGACGCCGGCCTGGACGTCGATGTCCAGCGTTTCGGCGCCATTGACGTTAAGCGTCGCATCCGGTGCGATCAGCCAGCTCTCAACGGTTGGCGAAGGCGAGATGGTTTCCGTCTCCCCCGGGTTCAGGTCACGCGCTTGTGCATAAGGGATGACAAAAGCAAGTGCCAGGACCGATGGATATTGCCATCTGCCGCAATGAACTTTCGATAGAGAAAACTGAGCTGATTGCATATGAACTACCCTAATAACGATATTTGGAACTGGTTGGCTCGCTGACCTTTACCCGATCACATTCGAGAAGAGGCGCCAGACTACTGAGAAAGCCCAAAATTCAATGTAGGATTATTCTGAAAACAACTCAGACAACTCCGTTGCACAAGCAATATAATTCGCATCCCTTCACAAAGACTCAACAGGACACTGCTGTGAAGGGAAAGATCAAGCTGGACCTCTACTCACGCCTGTTGTTCGCAATACTCAATATATGCATTGATAAGATTGACCACGACTTCAAATTCGTCAGAGGGATAATCTGTTCCAGCGATCTCCACCGTGTACCAGATTTTCCAATAACCCACATAGGGGCCTGACCCTATCGGAGTAGGAGGAGGCTCAGGAACATTACGGATAAAAGGATCATAAGGTTCAATGTTCATGGTAAACCCGTCCGCTGGCTCTGTGCCGATAATCGTGTGCGGTGTAGTTGAGGTAAAATCGGTGCCTGGTGCTAGCTGGGTGTAGGCCGCGTCCCTGTAGCCTTGCGCATGCAGGGTCACTTCCCGACCCAGTTGCAGGTGCACAGGGTCTCCCTCGATATTGACCACCGCGCTCCAATTGGGTCCCTTAAGGTCGTCGCACAGCAGCAGGCCCGGATTTTCCGTGGTTATTGACGGAGCTTTCATGTCAACGACCAATGCGTTGTTTGTCACTGTTTGGATGAGTGACGGATTTTCATTGACGCCGCCAATGTCCGACACGAAATACTGAAGGGGTTTATCACCGAGGCCGGCGGTTTCAATGACATTCCAAGGCAGGGGAATGGTTGCGACTGTTTGGTTATCCCTTAAAAAAGCGAGATCACTAAGTCTCACACCGGCGTACTCAGCTGCAATTTGCTGCCCCTGCTTCACTGGCTTATCAACATCCGTCCACAGGTTAATCGTGATGGTCTGCTCCACATTATGGTCTTCAATCTCAATAATGTTGGGCACTGTGGTACTTGTAACATTTGGCGCAGTCAATTGATCATTGGGTAGGCCCGGGTCCGTCGGATCAGTAGGACCAGGTGCATAGAGATTCGAAAAAATATCGACAGATGAGTCGTCTACTTCATCGGGTCCGCGCAGCAAAGTGGTTTTCACATTGACGGGAACTTCGCCCTCGGTGGTCGGGCCGCCTGTATAATAATCATCGAAAATAGTGTCGAACGGCACGGGAAACACTAACTTGGTCTCGGTACCAAACTCCAAGGTATCTACAAGCGCACCATTCCACTCAAGTTTAATCTCATCGGTATCCTCTACATGGTCAACTCTTTCCACCTCGACGGTAACACCACCGACCTCTGCACAATCTTTCAAATCGATAAGACGATCGGTCTGGCTACTCGCCAAAGGAACAATCGGATCTTCGAGCACGGGCGCCGGTGCAAAGGCGATCCTCACGCCTTGGGCGACTGACAAAGCACTTTTATTCCCGACCGCATCGACATGCTGGTAGAAAAAATAGGCTGTTCCCGGTGGCAAACTGCGTAAAATCGTCCCGCTTACATTAATGATGCTACTTTGCGGCAATGCGTAGGGTGGTGGATTAAGCGGCTCATCGGGATTAACTTCCTCATAGCTCTTGCTCAGATACAAATAGCACTTATCACCCACCGCCCAGTGGTCAACTCCCACCGTCACCTCCATGAGACCGCCAGGCAGGCTATTGACGTAGGCGTCATTGATGATATCGGTGGCGGGAATGGCCGGGTTGGCAACAGGTAACGGCGGCCGGTTCTTGGTTCCGCCGGGAGTCGGTTGGTAATGGGCCCGTCTATCGATTTCAAGCTCTTTGTTATTTGATTTCCAGGGGTTCCCGAGGGGAGGCGCCGCACGGTACTGAACCAACCAAACGGAGGGTGTTCCGGCGGGGTTGTAGTCAGTCAACTCTTCGGTCGCGATACCCGCCTCAAATTTAGGAGGACGATTAGCGATCAGACCAGCAGGAAATCTATCCACCTCTTTCCAGACTGGGGTGGCTGCCTGTTGCGCGATGTGAACAGTGACGACATCATCTTCGTGTTCGTTTGTCCAACGCGGAAGCATAGCTTTCAGTTTGGTGCCAGGCAGAAGCTTATCAACATACACACGGTTGTCGGTATCACTGATGGTGTCAGGAAATTCTGGAGGAGGGCCTGCCAAGGGGCCTGTTGCTGCGCGGACACTGCGCACCCGCTCCCGGTCGATTTTCGCTACTTCCTGTTTCGCGTTCATTTGATATTCTCCACGATAAAGTCGAAATCCAAAATCACTGCATATAAACAAACGGCTTATGGGAAGCCCACTGCAAACATTTCTTAGCTGGCTAAAAGTAACCGACCATCCAATAAGTCACGGTTGATCACGGCCCGCACGGTTCCGCCGTACCGGGCAGATACCGATCGACTTTTACCCAGCGCAACTCGGATTCACCAATAAAACCTCCTGGTCTTCTGCGTATCTTGTACTGAGCACTCCCACAGCCAAACAACAAGGGTTCGATATACGTGGCAAAAGGAATGGGCGGCATTATGAACCCTTCCGGATTCTCCGCTTCCGCCCTGCTTAATTGATGAGTAAAGACTCCTTCGGTGCCGTCTATGTAATTTTGTGGGGCCGGGGTCAAGGACGTGTAGGCACGCCATGTAAGAACACATTCATCCCCTTCCCGGAATCCTTGATACGGAATTTTTATAAAGACCCCGTCCCAAATGGGCGGCAACGTGCCGCAGTTCAGATAATTCATAAGCGTGGTATACAGGAAAGACACCCCCAACAGTTCGGGCAATGGAACGACACTGTGATCGATATAAAGAACCGTATCATTAGTTGTAAATCCGTTACCGGGAGGCGCTATCGGTATCACTTTGTAAGACAGATAGGCCACCCCATCTCCGGCCCACAAAGAAGCGGGTAACGGGATGACAAATTCGGTTTCCAAGATCGGGCCTTGCTTGTTTTGATCGTAGACCGTGTCGGTAGTAGTGCCGCGTCGCCAATAAACAAGCAATCGGTCTACTTTGCCGGGACTGTCCGCATAGATAGGCCATCTTGGAATGCGCGTTTGTCCGCCATTCAACAAAATACTGGCCGGCACTTGTCCACTGGGTGGCACGTCATCTACTGGCGGTCCAGGGGCTGCCAGAGTGTCTGGCCCGCTGCTCTCATCACCAGAGGTAGACATGCCACCCTCCTGCTTATTCGATCCGGAAAAACACCCACTGCGTTTAATAAAGTAGATACGCGATCGTCGACCTTGCCTACTGTCAGAACTGACAGGTCAATCGACCGTTTATCGGTTTAGTTTCGGAATTTAAATAAGTTGAAGAGGCCCAGGCACTGTATGGAAGTGCCTGCGCCCTGCTGCTTAATGATGAGTCGCTGTCAGGTATGACGCCGCCCCAATACATGCGCGGCGCACGCAGTAATCCGCTGACAGGCATCGGCCAGTTGCAACTGATCGACCACCAACCCGATGCGGATATGTCCCGCTGCACTCGGCCCGAATGCCTCACCGGCCAGCACCGACACGCCATACCCGTCCAGCAGGAGCTCGGCAAATGCCTGGGCACCGAGGCCCGTCTGGCGCACATCGACCATCACGAACATGCCACCGTCGGGCCGCACCGGCTTGAGGCCTGGGCAGTCATCGAGCATGGCGCACACCAGGTCCCGACGCTGGCGATACTCCTCGTGCATCTGCGCCACCTCAGGCAAATCCTGCTCCAGCGCCACCTGGGCGGCGCGCTGCACGAAATCCGGCAAGCCGAACAGCATGCACAGCGACAGGTTCGCCAGATGTCCGGCCAAAGATTCGGGACCGATGACCCAGCCGATGCGCCAACCCGTCATGGCGTGGGACTTGGACAGGCTGTTGATGGTGGCGGTGCGCTCGGCCATGCCCGGGAGGCTGGCCGGGCTGATGTGTTCGCCTTCGTACAGCAAGTCGCTGTAGACCTCGTCGCTGATCAGCCACAGATCATGCCCGATGCACAATTGCGCCAGTGCTTGCCAGGTGGCCAGCGGCAAGCTGGCGCCGGAAGGATTGTTGGGGCTGTTGAGCAACATTGCCCGAGTACGGGGGGTAATCAGTTGGGCGACGTCGGCCGGATCAACCCGAAACCCTTTTTCCGGGCGCACCGCCACCGGCACCACTTTAGCCCCGCAAGCACCGAACACCGCTTCGTAGGTGACATACATCGGTTCGGCGATGATCACTTCATCACCGGGGTTGAGCAGGCATTGCGCGACCGCGTACACCCCGCATTGCGCCCCCGGCAACACGGTAACCTGGTCGGCGCCCACCGGCTGACCGCAACGCTCGCGATGACGCCGGGCAATACTGGCGCGCAAGCTGTGCAAGCCACGCACATCTGAATAGTGGGTTTCTCCGGCCCGCAGGCTGGTCACCGCAGCATCGACGATAGCGCGTGGCGTGTCGAAATCCGGATCGCCCACTGATAACAGCAATACATCCATGCCCTGCTCGCGCATGGCCAGCGCCCGGTCGTGGATCTGCCACGCAGCGGCACCGTCGCCGGTGATGCGGCGGGTCAAGTCTGAAAAGCGCATCCCTTTCTCCTTTTAGGTGTATGGCTGACTCCACCTTATATCAATCGATCGCTTATGCCAGTCAGCACCTACACACCGGTACTACCTGTCAGGTCTTACAGTAGCGCTGGCGCGCAACCGGTCATTTAATCGGGAGGCAACTATCCGCACCCATCAATGCCGAATCACACAGCGGATGTCGGGAGGTTGGAATGGACAAGCTACCGCCGTTGAAGGTCTTTCATGCACTGGGCCGTCACCGGGACGAGGATGGCCCGTACTACGCTGAAGAGAATCTGTTGCCCAACTGGGCGACCCAATCCGATCTGCTTCTACAGATCCTGCGACCCTGGCCTGGCTCGGCCGTAGGCGGCGAGAAGGACACCTTGCAACTATGGATACTCAAGCCAGGCAGGCAATTGTACGAACGGGTCGAAACCCTCGTGCTCGAAGGCCTGGTTACTTTCCCGCGCTTCATAACGTTGGGCAAAGAGCACTTGGAAGAGGGCATCAGCAAACTGAAGTTCGATGTGGAAACCGAAGTAGGCGACTTTTATGAGTCCGAAGCAGTGACGTTTACCGTTGACAAGCAAGTACCCCTGAATGGCCAGACACCGGTCAAAGCCGTGATCGATGAGGAATTGACCTATGGCGAAGGCGTTACCAAGGCGTATCTGAAAGCGCATTGCTACATGGTCCCGGTGGTCATCCCGGTCTATGAAGGCCAGACCACCGGACACCAGATTACCGTCTTCTGCGGAGGCCCGGACGCCCCGCCAGTGGCCGTGGCAGTGGTTCGCACCCCGGACCCGCTCAATGTACCGGGTGGGCAAGCATTTCCAACAGTCGTGCCGATTCCAGACTACGTCTTTTTCTCTCTCGCCAACGGGACGCATGTGCTGTTCTACCGTATCGCCAACCGCGCTGGGGTCCAGACAGTGGACTCCAAGGGCGTGTTCATCATCGTCAAGCATTCCGGCAAAAAAACCACGAACAAGACTTAGAGCGGTGGCCGAAGGGACACGGTGAGAGGATTTTCCCCTTTGGCGCGATACACCCCGCAACGGCCTGCGACGTTGAACCTACCACACCGGGTCGAGCGGTCTCGGGGCTGCTGCGCAGCCCAGCGGGGATAAATCCCCTCGCCACAGTTTTGTGCTCGGTGGGATTTAGCGGGCGGCCACTCGCCAAAGCCGGGCGATGTCCCGGGCTCGTTCAGCCAGCAAGCGTGGCGCATCGGCGCAGGCCTCTTGCAGGGTCATCGGCCCGCTGACCAGGGCAAACGCGGCGTCGATGCCGTGCTCATACAGCGCCTGATAATCCTGCCCCAGCGTGCCGGCGATGACCACGACCGGTACGCCGTGTTGGCGGGCGATGCGGGCCACGCCAAAGGGTGTTTTGCCGCGCAGGGTCTGGGCGTCGAAACGGCCTTCGCCGGTGATCACCAGGTCAGCGCCGTTGATCGCATCGGCCAGCCCGGTCAACCCGGCGACGACGTCAACGCCGGTGCGAAACTGCGCGCCCAGGAACGCCTTGGCGGCGAACCCCAGCCCCCCGGCGGCGCCGCTGCCCGGTTCGTCGCGTACATCCTTGCTCAACACCTGGGCACAGTGTTCAGCGAAATGCCCCAAAGCCTGGTCCAGTTGCTGTACCTGCTCAGGGGATGCACCTTTCTGCGGACCAAAAATTGCTGAAGCGCCGTGAGGACCGCACAACGGGTTATCGACATCAGCCGCGATCTCGAAACTGACCCGGGCCAGGCGCGGGTCCATCTCGCTCAAGTCGATACGCGCCAGTTTCGCCAGGGCCAGACCACCGGGCGCAAGAGGTTGCCCGTTTTCATCCAGCAACCCCACGCCCAAGGCTTGCATCGCCCCTGCACCGCCATCGTTGGTGGCACTGCCGCCGATTGCCAGGATCACCCGTCCGGCGCCTTCGTCCAGGGCGGCACGAATCAGCTCGCCGGTGCCGTAGGTGCTGCTGGAACAGGCGTCACGTTGCCCAGGAGGTACCAGCTGCAAGCCGCTGGCCTCAGCCATTTCAATAATCGCGGTGTGGCTGTCGGGCAACCACCCCCAACGCGCTTCGACGCTGGCCCCCAGCGGGCCTCTCACCCAACTGCGCCGCCACTGCCCGTTGCAGGCCGCCAGCACCGACTCCACCGTACCCTCCCCGCCATCGGCCATCGGGCACTTGATCAACTGTGCATCCGGCCAGACCTGGGCCAAGCCGTGGGCGACAGCATCCGCCACGCCCTGGGCGCTCAGGCTGTCCTTGAACGAGTCGGGGGCGATGACTATTTTCATATTATTCTCCGGTTGGGTGGGGACTGTGTTGAGGCTCATGGCTCATCGCGAGCACGCTCGCTCCCACAGGTGATTTGGGGTGTTTGATAAATCTGTTTGCTCCGCACGCCTTATCTGGGGTTTGATTGGACCTTTCCCATCGATAAAAGGACCTTGTCATGAGCTACCGCACGCTAGGCCATTCTGGGTTGCACGTTTCGACATTGACCCTGGGCACGATGATGTTCGGCGAACAGACCAGCACCGAGGATTCGCTGCGGATCATCGACAAGGCCTGGGACCAGGGTATCAATTTCATCGACACTGCGGACGTCTACACCAACGGTCGTTCCGAAGAGATCGTCGGCGAGGCGATTGCCCGTCACCGTCATGAATGGGTGCTGGCCACCAAGGTCGGCTTCGGCCCGCCGGATGGCGTGCCCAACCGCAGCGGCCTGAACCGCAAGCACATTTTCAATGGCATCGAGGCGAGCCTGACGCGCCTGGGCACCGATTACCTGGACATCTATTACCTGCACCGCGAAGACCACAATACCCCGCTCGAGGTCACGGTGTCGGCCATCGGTGATTTGATTCGCCAAGGCAAGATCCGCTACTGGGGCCTGTCGAACTACCGTGGCTGGCGCATCGCCGAGGTGATCCGGATCGCCGACCGCCTGGGCATCGACCGGCCGGTGATCAGCCAACCGCTGTATAACATCGTCAATCGCCAGGCCGAAACCGAGCAGATCACCGCCGCGCAGAACTACGGCCTCGGCGTGGTGCCTTTCAGCCCCCTCGCCCGCGGGGTGCTCAGTGGCAAGTACGCACCGGACGTGGCACCGGACGCCAACAGTCGCGCCGGTCGCCAGGACAAACGCATCCTGGAAACCGAATGGCGGGTCGAATCCCTGCGCATCGCCCAACAGATCCAGCAATACACCCAGGAACGCGGCGTGGGCATGGTCGAGTTCGCCATTGCCTGGGTGCTGAACAACCGCGCTGTCACCTCGGCCATCGTCGGGCCGCGCACCGAGGAGCAATGGGATGGCTACACCAAGGCGCAGTCGGTGACGATCACCGCCGAAGATGAAGCCTTCATCGATTCGCTGGTGACGCCGGGGCATGCCTCGACACCCGGGTTCAATGACGTGGGGCATTTCGTACCGGGGCGTGTGGCGCGCACGTCATAATCACGTTTTCTCCAGCCAAACATCCTTGTGGCGAGGGGATTTACCTGTGGGAGCATGGCTTGCCCGCGATGGCCGCGCTGCGGTTTAACAACTGAACCGCGTTATCGTTCATCGCGGGCAAGCCTTGCTCCCACAGGCCATGCACCATAGATAGATTTTCCAGTCACAGATCCGGGTGTGGCTGATAGCCCTCAAGAGAATCACCGTGTCCAAAGGCATCGCTCTATCGGTCTCGGCATCTGTGCTGTTCGCCGTCATGTATTACTACACCTCCCTGCTCTCGCCACTGACCGGCGTGGAGATCTTCGGTTGGCGCATGCTGCTGACGATGCCCTGCATGACGGTGTTCATGCTGGTGACCAAGGAGTGGAACCTGGTGACGGCGCTCGGCCGGCGCCTGCTCGCCGCGCCGCGGCTGTTGATCGGTGCCATGGCGTCTTCGGCGTTGATGGGGGCGCAGTTGTGGCTGTTCATGTGGGCGCCCCTCAACGGCTACAGCCTGGACGTGTCGCTGGGGTATTTTTTGTTGCCGCTGTCGATGGTTCTGACCGGGCGCCTCGTCTATGGCGAGCGTCTGTCCTACCTGCAGAAAATCGCCGTGTTCTTCGCCACCCTCGGCGTGGTCAACGAGCTCTACCAGGTGGGTGGTTTTTCCTGGGCGACCTTGCTGGTGGTGGTGGGTTATCCGATCTACTTCATCCTGCGCAAACGCCTGGGGACCGACAACCTGGGCGGGTTGTGGCTGGACATGACCCTGATGCTGCCGCTAGCGCTCTGGTTCGTGCAAAGCGGTGAACAAGGTTTCGCTGTTTTCGACCAGTACCCGTGGCTGTCGCTGCTGATCCCATTGCTCGGGGTGATCAGTGCTTCGGCACTGGTGGCCTACATCGTTGCCAGCCGGTTGCTGCCATTCAGCCTGTTCGGACTGTTGAGCTATGTCGAGCCGGTATTGCTGCTGGGCGTTGCGCTGCTGCTGGGAGAAAGCATCCAGGCCAGTGAATGGCTCACCTACATTCCCATCTGGATGGCCGTGGCGGTGCTGGTATTCGAAGGGTTCAAGCACCTGATGCGCCAGCGACGCCGGGCTTAAGGCTTATCCAGTCCCCCTGTGGGAGCGGGCTTGCTCGCGAAGGCGTCGTGTCAGGCGCCACTGATATTGACTGATACAGCGCTTTCGCGAGCAAGCCCGCTCCCACAAGGGGTTTTGCATCGGCAATAAAAAGCCCGCCGGGCATCGCTGCCAGGCGGGCTTTTTTTGCGCTCAGGTATTACTCAGTAGCCAGCACACCACGCCGCACCTGGTCACGCTCGATGGACTCGAACAACGCCTTGAAGTTGCCTTCGCCGAAGCCATCGTCGCCCTTGCGCTGGATGAATTCGAAGAACACCGGCCCCATCAGGGTTTCCGAGAAAATCTGCAACAGCAGACGCTTGTCACCCTGTTCGGAAGCGCCGTCCAGCAAAATGCCCCGCGCTTGCAGTTCATCCACCGGCTCGCCGTGGTTCGGCAGGCGACCTTCGAGCATTTCGTAGTAGGTGTCCGGCGGCGCGGTCATGAAGCGCATGCCGATGCTTTTGAGCTGGTCCCAGGTCTTGATCAGGTCGTCGGTCAGGAAGGCCACGTGCTGGATGCCTTCACCGTTGAACTGCATCAGAAACTCTTCGATCTGCCCGGCGCCCTTGGACGATTCCTCGTTCAGCGGGATGCGGATCATGCCGTCCGGGGCGGTCATGGCCTTGGAGGTCAGGCCGGTGTATTCGCCCTTGATGTCGAAGTAACGAATCTCACGGAAATTGAACAGCTTCTCGTAGAAACCCGCCCAATAGGCCATGCGCCCGCGATACACGTTGTGGGTCAGGTGGTCGATGATTTTCAGCCCCGCGCCCACTGGGTTACGGTCAACGCCTTCGAGGAACACGAAGTCGATGTCATAGATGGAGCTGCCTTCGCCAAAACGGTCGATCAGGTACAGCGGCGCGCCGCCGATGCCTTTGATTGCCGGGAGGTTCAGCTCCATCGGGCCGGTTTCGATGTGAATCGGCTGGGCGCCGAGTTCCAAGGCACGTTTGTAGGCCTGTTGCGAATCCTTGACGCGGAAAGCCATGCCGCACACCGACGGGCCGTGTTCGGCGGCGAAGTATGAGGCCACGCTGTGGGGTTCGTTGTTGAGGATCAGGTTGATCGCGCCCTGACGATACAGATGCACGTCCTTGGAACGATGGCTGGCCACTTTGGTGAAGCCCATGATCTCGAAGATCGGCTCCAGGGTGTTGGGGGTCGGGGATGCGAATTCGATGAATTCAAAGCCCATCAGGCCCATCGGGTTTTCGTATAGATCTGCCATGTTGGCGCCTCATCATGCTTATCAATTAACGGAGCGTTAGTTGCCGGCCATGCTGAGGGCACGCGGTGGCGCGCAGGAAATGCCGCGAACGGTGCGGGCGAGAAAATCGCCGTAGATCAGTTGAAACCCGAATATCTTCATTGTCGACCCAAGGCTCTTGCGGGCGAGGCTTCTGCTGCCAGAAGACGTTTATTCTTGTATGCGTAAATCGATTCTACACAGCGTAACCATATTTGTCCGCCTTCGGTATCAAATCGTCTTTTGCGGCGAGCGTGCAAGGGCTTTGTTGCACAGGAAAATCCCGGTCAGGATCAGCCCCGCCCCTATCCCCATCAAGCCGGTGAGCCGCTCGTCCAACAGCAGCGCCCCGAACAGCACTGCGGTCAACGGGTTGAGTGCGATGAACACGCCAGAACGGGTCGCGCCAATCCGACGGATGCCGTCATACCAGGCGATATAGGCTAACGCCGATCCCAGCACACCGAGGTACAGCAGGCTCAACCATTGCACGACGTCCAACCCGCGCAATGCTTCAACGCGAACTTCGCCTGCGACCGCGCAAGCTAGGCACAACATCAAGGTCCCCAGCAGAATCGACCAGGTCACGGTTTGCAAGGGCCCAAGGCTTTCATTCAGGTTTTTGGAAAACAATGAATAGATGCCCCAGCCCAGCACACAACCGAAAATCAGCAGATCGCCCAGCCAGCCCTGCCCTGCACTCTGCAGCAAAGAGGGATCGCGACTGACGATCACCAACCCCGCCCCGCCGATACACAGCACGATGCCTGCGACTTTCGCCCGGCTCAGCCGCTCCTTGAACAGCCACCAGGACGCCAGCCCGATCACCGCCGGGTTCAGGGCCACGATCAACGAGGCCCGCGACGCATTGATGTACTGCAAACCGTAGAAGAAACACAGGTTGTAGAAAAAGATCCCGAAGAACCCCAGCGCCGCCAATTGCAGCCCTTGTTTCAGGCTCGGCCTGGCCAGCGGAATCCCGGCCAGGCCGAGAAACAGCAACAGCGCGAGACTGGCCAGCAGAAACCGCAGGCTGGCGGCGAGCAGCGGTGCCAGGGCATCGGAAAGGATCCTGCCGGCGACGAAGGTGCCGCCCCAGATCATGGTGACCATGGCGAGCTTCAAGTACACCGGCAGGTCCGACGGGGTTGGGACGGTTTGTTCGAGGGTTTTCATGGTTCACCGAAACCTGTATGTGAAGTAGCTCACAAAACCTGTGGCGAGGGGATTTATCCCCGCTGGGGCGCGAAGCGGCCCCTCGAACTCCCTGACACCCGGAGTCGTCAGGTTTGGGGCCGCTACGCAGCCCAGCGGGGATAAATCCCCTCGCCACAGGTTCTGTATGACTTTGTGATTCGAAGCAGATGCCTCATCATCAAGCTCATGCCTGATCATCGTAAAATGAGCATTCCCTCATGACCCTCACCCAACTCGAAATCTTCTCGCAGGTCGCCGAGCTGCGCGGTTTCACCGCCGCGGCGACGCGGTTGGGCATCAGCCAGTCGGCGGTGTCCCACGCCATCAAATCCCTGGAGCAGGAGCTGGGCGTGGAGTTGTTCAGACGTCATCAGAGCCTCATCGAGCCCAGCGACATTGGCCGGCAGTTGCTGCTGCGGGCCCGGGCCATGCTCGGGCTGGCCAACACCCTGCGCCAGGAAGCCGCGGATGCGCGGGGTATGCGCCGTGGCACCCTGCGCATCGGCTCGTTCGGCCCGACTTCGTCGATGAAGTTATTGCCCGCCATCCTGCAACGTTACCGGGCTTTGCATCCGGGGATCGAAGTGCACATCGACGAAGGACCGGACCGGCAAGTCATCCAGTGGCTGGATGAACGGCGGATCGACGTCGGCTTCGTGGTGCTGCCCGAAGACCGTTTCGACACGTTCGCGCTGATGCAAGACCAGATGGTCGCCGTGCTGCCCAGCGCTCACCCCCTCGCCGCCCAAGCCAGCCTGAGCCTCAAGGACCTGTGCAACGACCCGTTCGTGCTCACCGAGGCCGGCTCTTCTGAACTGGTTTCGCGCCTGTTCAACGCAGCCCGGCTCACACCGAACGTGCGCTATCGTTGTTCGCAGCTGCTCAGCACCCTGGATGTCGTCAGCCGCGGCGAGGCCGTGACCCTGGTGTCCGAAGGTTCACTGCCGGGCGGCGACAACCCGCGTTTCGTCACGCGGCCATTGTCGCCAAAGGTCCCGCGGCAGATAGGCCTGGCGGTACTGGACAGCCGCCAGGCCTCGCCCGCTACGCTTGCGTTTATCGAGCTGGCGAGGCAGTCAGTCTGATCACCCGCAACCCGATACACTATCGAACAAGTCCCTCCAGCCCCACAGGTTATGCAGATGCCATTGACCGCCAGTCGTTTGCGCAAGCGGCCCCGTCGCAACCTGATCACGCTGCTCTGCGGCGTGCTGCCGATACTGTCAGGGCTGGGCATTCTGTACCTGCAAGCTGAACGGACACTGGAACAACAGAGCCAGCAGACCAGCGAAGAGCTGGTCGGGCAGATTGAACTGATGCTCGACAACACCGCGTTGGCGGCCCGCGAACTGCTGCCTCTGGCCGGCCAGCCCTGCGAAGCGGTGAAACTGGCCTTACGCGAACAGGTGACGCGTCGGCCATTCGTCCGTTCGACCAACCTGGTGTGGAACAACACCCTCTATTGCAGTTCGCTGTTTGGCGCCTTCGAAGAGACGGTTGATCCGAACGCCTACCATCAGGGCACGTTGTGGCTCATGAACGGCAACCCGATCACCCCCGACACCGCGCTGCTGATTTACCGGCTCAATGAAGGGCAACAAGGGGCATTGGCGACGCTGGACGGTTATCACCTGGCCAATGTCTTGCGTCTGATCGGCGGCGAAACCCGGTTGTTGCTGCAAGTCGGGCCAAACTGGCTGACCGCGGACGGGAAGGTCCGACCAGCGCCCCTGCCCGCACTGCCGGTCGCCCGCAGCAACCTGACCTCATTGCGCTATGCCTTCAATGTTGCAGCCGGCTTCGATGAGGGTGAAATCTGGCGCTACATGGCCCGTGAGTATCCGCCGCTGTTCAGCCTGCTGATCTTCTTTGGTGTCATCGCTGGAACGCTCGGCCACTGGCTGCAAAAACGCGCCACGTCCCCCAGCCATGAGCTGCAACGCGCGCTTGAGGCCGGGGAGTTCGTGCCCTATCTGCAACCGGTCGTGCAGGGCGACAGCAAGCGCTGGGCCGGGGTCGAAGTGCTGATGCGCTGGAACCATCCCAAGGAAGGCCTGGTGCGGCCGGACCTGTTCATTCCCTTTGCTGAACACAGCGGCTTGATCGTGCCGATGACCCGGGCATTGATGCAGCAAACCATGCATTTGCTGGCGCCCTTGGTCCCGCAACTGGAAAGTTCCTTTCACGTCGGCATCAACATCACCGCGCGCCATTGTCAGAATCTGGAACTGGTGCAAGATTGCCGCGAGTTCCTGGAGGCCTTCCCCCCGGGGGTCATTACCTTGGTGCTGGAACTGACCGAGCGCGAGCTGATCGAACCGACACCCACCACTCACCAGCTGTTCCAGCACCTGCGTGAACTGGGGGTCAAGATCGCAATCGACGACTTCGGCACCGGTCATTCCAGCCTGGACTACTTGCGCCAGTTCAACGTGGACTTCCTGAAAATCGACCAGAGCTTTGTTGCCATGATCGGCGTCGATGCCCTGTCGCGGCACATCCTTGACAGCATCATCGAACTGTCGGGCAAGCTGGACTTGGGAATCGTTGCCGAGGGGGTCGAAACCGTTGAACAAAGCAACTATCTGGCCGCTCACGGGGTGAACTTTTTACAGGGGTATCTATTTGGTCGCCCGATGAGTGGCGCGGATTTCATTACGGCGGTGTCTGCCATTGAAACCCCTGATGCTGCGCCCCTCTACGGGCAACCACAGTCGGACTGATAAAATTCGCATCCCTTGTTACATAACGAAAAAGTTACGATTTACACCCGTGGGTTTCACTACTACAATTTTTTTACCTGTGGCTAATAGCAGGAGCGTCATTATCACTGAGTCGCTTCAAGGCACTTGGCTTATAGCTTTGTTTGCGGTTGGTATCAGCCAAATATTCTGATTGGAGTAACGATATTGTCCAGACTCGCTGAATTTCGTAAAGCAGAACAGGACCTTCAAGAGCGGCTCAAGCAGCTGGAAAAGCTGAAGAATGATGCCGGGCTCAAGAAAGAAATCGAATTCGAAGAGAAGCTCCAGGGACTGATGAAAACCTACGGCAAGAGCCTGCGCGACGTCATCGCGATTCTCGACCCGAACCCGACCAAGGGGGCCCTGCCATCGACCAAACCTGTCAAAACCCGCCGTGCGCGAGTGGTCAAGGTGTACCAGAACCCGCACACAGGTGAACTGATCGAAACCAAAGGCGGCAACCATCGGGGCCTGAAAGCCTGGAAAGAACAGTACGGTGCAAAAACCGTTGACGCCTGGTTGCGCAGCTGAGAAAGCTGGCCGAATAAAAAAACCCTGAGTCTGCTCAGGGTTTTTTATGGGGAGGATTTCTGGATTAAGTGGTTCTAATACCGCAGGCTTTATAGTTTCAGGCTATTTCGTACCGACTGTATTTCATCCTGGCTTTCTACAAACTCCTGAGCCTGTCCCGCATAGGACAGCACATTAGCCCTGCCCTCCTTTAGTGCAGCGACGAGCGTCTGAGATAACACGTGCCGGCCATTTTGCGTGATCGTGCAAGTGGTCTCCAGTGCGGCAACGTCGCCCAACATCGAAGCATGAATTTTATTACAGACACTTTGATAACCGCTTTGATAAAAGTCCTTTTGAATTGACTTGCGCATTTCCAGTAACACGCCTTGCAAGTTGACTTGATGACCTGGCTCGATGGGCGTCGTGGTCAGTTCCATGACCATCACCGCCGTGCCCGCTGAATCATTCTTTGTCGCCCGTTGCCGGGTCGTTCCCGGCGCTGCCGACGAGGTGCCCGCATCTGAGGGCAAGGGTTCGATGACCCAGCCTGGGGGCCAGGCGACCTGCGGTTCGGCCGCCTGGACAGCGACACTTGCCATCGCGACCAGCAACAGGACAAACAGCGAAAGAAACGGTCGAATCATTGCATTGCACTCAAGGACGATTCGTAAAGTCTGAAGCCCGCCGCCCCGGCAAGCAATAGCCAGAGGCGTTTGGCGATGCCGCGCCCCTTGCGTATCATGGGTGCACCTGCAAGGAAGCCGTTTAGCGCAAGCCAGGACCGTCGCAGCCAGGTTGCGATGCCGTTTGCCCCACTTATTTTCCGGAGGGCCCATGAGCCTGCACGAACTCAACACTTTCCCTGGCGTCACCGCCCAACCCGATACCGCCACAGCCAAATTCGTCTTCAACCACACCATGCTGCGGGTCAAGGACATCACCCAGTCCCTGGACTTCTACACCCGGGTGTTGGGTTTTTCCCTGGTGGAAAAGCGCGACTTCCCGGAAGCTGAATTCAGCCTGTACTTCCTCGCCCTGGTGGACAAGAGCCAGATTCCGGCCGACGCTGCACAGCGCACCGAATGGATGAAATCCATCCCCGGCATCCTGGAACTGACCCACAACCACGGCACCGAAAGCGACCCGGCGTTCGCCTACCACAACGGCAACACTGACCCGCGCGGGTTCGGCCACATCTGCATCTCGGTCCCGGACATCGTGGCCGCTTGCGAGCGCTTCGAAGCGCTGGGTTGCGACTTCCAGAAACGCCTGAGCGACGGTCGCATGAAAAGCCTGGCGTTCATCAAAGACCCGGATGGCTACTGGGTCGAAATCATCCAGCCTGCGCCGCTGTAAAACCAGAGCGAGCCTGCGTTGGGCCTGTCGACAATGATGCTGCACCTGAAGGCCCCTTCGCGAGCAAGCCCGCTCCCACATTTGATCGCGGCGTTCACAGTTTTTGTGTGTTTCACCGATCCAGTGTGGGAGCGGGCTTGCTCGCGAAGGGGGCGACTCGACCTGTCGAACTGAACAAGCCACCCGCCCCACAAACAATGCGCAATATAAAAAACCCCATGAGCACTGGGCTCATGGGGTTTTTGTGTTTCCCGCTGTCGACTGTCTATTTATGCCGGCGCGGAGGTGCGGATCAGGTGGTCAAAGGCGCTCAACGAAGCCTTGGCCCCCTCACCCACGGCGATCACGATCTGCTTGTACGGAACAGTCGTCACGTCACCGGCGGCGAACACACCCGGGATCGAGGTTTCACCGCGGGCATCGACAATGATCTCGCCCCGTGGCGACAGCTCGACGGTGCCTTTGAGCCAATCGGTGTTGGGCAACAGGCCGATCTGCACGAAGATCCCCTCCAGCGCCACGTCCCGCACTTCAGCGCTTGGGCGGTCTTTGTAGCGCAAACCGTTGACCTTCTGGCCATCGCCCGTCACTTCGGTGGTCTGGGCATTGGTGATCACGGTCACGTTCGGCAGGCTGTGCAGCTTGCGCTGCAACACCGCGTCGGCACGCAATTGCACATCGAACTCCAGCAAGGTCACATGGGCGACGATACCGGCCAGGTCAATGGCCGCCTCAACGCCGGAGTTACCACCGCCAATCACCGCCACGCGTTTGCCTTTGAACAGCGGACCGTCACAGTGCGGGCAGTACGCCACGCCCTTGTTGCGGTATTGCTGCTCGCCCGGCACGTTCATTTCGCGCCAGCGCGCACCGGTCGCCAGGATCACGGTCTTGGCCTTGAGGCTCGCACCGCTGGCGAATTTGATTTCGTGCAGCGCGCCATCTTTGCCTGGCACCAATGCATCGGCGCGTTGCAGGTTCATGATGTCCACGTCGTACTGCTTGACGTGTTCTTCCAGGGCGACGGCCAGTTTCGGCCCTTCGGTTTCCTGCACCGAGATGAAGTTCTCGATGGCCATGGTGTCGAGCACCTGACCGCCGAAGCGCTCAGCCGCGACACCCGTGCGGATGCCCTTACGGGCCGCGTAGATGGCCGCCGAAGCGCCGGCTGGGCCACCGCCCACCACCAGCACATCGAACGCATCCTTGGCGCTGATCTTTTCAGCCTGGCGCTCGATACCGCTGGTGTCGATCTTGGCAAGAATCTCTTCCAGGCCCATGCGGCCCTGGCCGAAGTTCACGCCGTTCAAGTAGATGCTCGGCACGGCCATGATCTGGCGTTCGTCGACCTCGGCCTGGAACAGCGCGCCGTCGATCGCCACGTGGCGGATGTTCGGGTTCAGCACCGCCATCAGGTTCAGTGCCTGGACCACGTCCGGGCAGTTCTGGCAGGACAGCGAGAAATAGGTCTCGAAGTTGAACTCCCCTTCAAGGGAGCGAATCTGTTCGATGACCTCGACACTGGCCTTGGAAGGATGACCGCCGACTTGCAGCAAGGCCAACACCAGCGAAGTAAATTCGTGGCCCATGGGGATACCAGCAAAACGCAGGCTGATATCGGCGCCCGGGCGATTCAACGAAAACGAAGGCTTGCGCGCATCGGTGCCGTTGTCGAGCAAAGTAATCTGGTTGCAAAGACTGGCAACGTCTTTGAGTAACGCGAGCATTTCCTGGGATTTCGCACCGTCGTCGAGGGAGGCGACGATCTCGATCGGCTGGGTGACCCGTTCCAGGTATGACTTCAACTGAGCTTTAAGATTGGCGTCCAACATACGGGCGATTTCCATTTTTTGAATTTCAGAAAAAACAACGCCCGAGCGAATCTCGCCCGGGCGTTTTTTTGGGGCGAAGCGGCTTGCTTGATTAAGAGCGGATCGCCCTCGGATGACTCACAGACTTAGATCTTGCCGACCAGGTCCAGGGACGGAGCCAGAGTGGCCTCGCCTTCTTTCCACTTGGCTGGGCAGACTTCGCCCGGGTGAGCGGCAACGTACTGAGCAGCCTTGACCTTGCGCAGCAGCTCGGAAGCGTCACGGCCTACACCACCGTCGTTGATTTCAACGATCTTGATCTGACCTTCAGGGTTGATCACGAAAGTACCGCGGTCAGCCAGGCCAACTTCTTCGATCAGCACGTCGAAGTTGCGGGAGATGACGTGGGTCGGGTCACCGATCATGGTGTACTGGATCTTGCCAATGGCTGGCGAGGTGTTGTGCCAGGCAGCGTGAGCAAAGTGAGTGTCGGTGGAGACGCTGTAGATTTCGACACCCAGCTTCTTGAATTCAGCGTAGTTGTCGGCCAGGTCTTCCAGCTCGGTTGGGCAAACGAAGGTGAAGTCGGCCGGGTAGAAGAACACCACGGACCACTTGCCTTTCAGGTCGGCATCCGAAACCTGGACGAACTCGCCGTTTTTGAAAGCGGTAGCGTTGAACGGTTTAACTTGGCTGTTGATGATAGGCATCTATGACTCTCCGTCAGGGGTTGAAAAGTTGATGGCGTGAATCTTAACCACTCATCCCCCGGCAGGCTCATTGGCAAACCTCATGTGAATGATTGGTTTTGGCTATCAGGAATCTATATAGATAGAAAAAATCTGTAGGAGCTGGCGAAGCCTGCGATCTTTTGATCTTGATCTTGCGTTGGAGCTGTTGGGGTTCGCTTGGGACTCAATGGGCTGGGGAAAGATCGCAGCCTCGTTGCTCTCGTCAGCTCCTACACACAGTTCTCGCAGGCTCCTGCATAGCTTCTGCATAGCTTCTGCATAGCTTCTGCATAGCTTCTGCATAGCTCCTGCAGTGTCAGGCGGTTGGGGTTCGCATCGTGACGAATTCCTCGGCGGCAGTCGGGTGTACGCCGATGGTCTCGTCGAAATCACGCTTGGTGGCGCCCGCCTTGAGCGCGATGGCAAGCCCCTGGACGATTTCCCCGGCATCCGGCCCGACCATGTGGCAGCCCAGCACTTTGTCCGTGCGGGCATCCACCACCAGCTTCATCAACGTGCGCTCCTGGCAGTCGGTGAGGGTCAGTTTCATCGGGCGGAAGCGGCTTTCGAAAACCTGAACGTCATGCCCCTCCTCCCTGGCCTGCTCTTCGGTCAGGCCCACCGTGCCAATATTCGGCAAGCTGAACACCGCCGTGGGGATCATCCGGTAATCCACCAGGCGATACTGCTCGGGCTTGAACAACCGCCGCGCCACCGCCATGCCTTCAGCCAGGGCAACGGGAGTGAGTTGTACACGACCGATGACATCGCCAATGGCCAGGATCGATGGCTCGGCGGTCTCGTACTTTTCGTTGACCTTGATAAAGCCCTTCTCGTCCAGCGTGACACCGGTGTGTTCAAGGCCGAGATTGTCGAGCATCGGCCGCCGGCCGGTGGCGTAGAAAACGCAATCGGTGGCCAGTATGCAACCATCCTTGAGCTCTACCTCCAGGCTGCCATCGTCCAGTTTTTCGATGCGCTTGATGTCCGCGTTGAATTGCAGATCCAGACCACGACGGCTCAGTTCTTCGGCCAGATGCTTGCGTACCGCACCATCAAAGCCGCGCAGGAACAACTCACCGCGGTACAGCAACGACGTCTGCGCGCCCATGCCATGGAAAATCCCGGCGAACTCCACGGCAATGTAGCCACCGCCCACCACGATGACGCGCTTGGGCAGTTCCTTGAGAAAGAACGCCTCGTTGGAGCTGATGGCGTGTTCACGGCCCGGGATATCCGGTATCACCGGCCAGCCACCGGTGGCGATCATGATGTGTTCGGCGGTGTAACGCTGGCCGTTGATCTCGACCTCATGGGGCCCGGTGAGCCTGGCGTGGCCCTCATGCAACACCACGCCGCTGTTGACCAGCAGGTTGCGGTAAATCCCGTTGAGGCGATTGATTTCCCGATCCTTGTTGGCGATCAGCGTGGCCCAGTCGAAACTTGCCTCTCCCGTCGTCCAGCCATAGGCCGACGCTTGCTCGAGGTCCTCGGCATAATGCGCACCGTAGACCAGCAGTTTCTTCGGCACACACCCCACGTTCACGCAGGTACCGCCCAGGTAGCGGCTCTCCGCCACGGCCACCTTGGCCCCGAAACCGGCCGCGAACCGCGCAGCCCGCACACCGCCGGAACCGGCGCCAATCACATACAAGTCAAAATCGTAGGCCATTTTCTATCTCCTTCGGCAGGCCATCAGCATACCTGCTGTTTTCATCTCTGTGGCGAGGGAGCTTGCTCCCGCTCGGCTGTGTAGGAGCTGGCGAAGCCTGCGATCTTTTGATCTTGCTCTTTCGCTCTCGACTCAATGGGCGGTGAAAAGATCGTAGCCTCGCTTCGCTCGACAGCTCCTACACAGCCATGCGGGTTTGATTTCCAGACAAAAAAACGCCCCGAACCAGTCGGGGCGTTTTTCAAGGGGCGGCGCAGGCGATCAGTAAGCCTTGCCGGTCTTGTAGAAATTCTCGAAGCAGAAGTTGGTCGCGTCGATGTAGCCTTCGGCGCCACCGCAGTCGAAACGCTTGCCTTTGAATTTGTAGGCCATGACGCAGCCGTTCTGGGCCTGCTTCATCAGGGCGTCGGTGATCTGGATTTCACCGCCCTTGCCTGGCTCGGTCTGTTCGATCAGGTCGAAGATGTCCGGGGTCAGGATGTAACGACCGATGATCGCCAGGTTCGACGGTGCATCTTCAGGCTTTGGTTTTTCAACCATGCTGTGAACGCGGTAGATGTCGTCACGGATCATTTCGCCGGCGATTACGCCGTACTTGTTGGTTTCCTGCGGATCGACTTCCTGGATCGCCACGATGGAGCAGCGGAACTGCTTGTACAGTTTGACCATCTGGGTCAACACGCCGTCGCCTTCGAGGTTGACGCACAGGTCGTCCGCCAGGACCACGGCGAAGGGTTCGTCACCGATCAGTGGGCGG
This sequence comes from Pseudomonas sp. NFACC39-1, assembly GCF_900110355.1. Taxonomy (NCBI): domain Bacteria; kingdom Pseudomonadati; phylum Pseudomonadota; class Gammaproteobacteria; order Pseudomonadales; family Pseudomonadaceae; genus Pseudomonas; species Pseudomonas sp. NFACC39-1. The sequence continues at coordinate 246,142 of NZ_FODL01000006.1, forward strand.
CCGGTCAGGATCGCGTGGCCCAGGCCTTTCATTTCGGTCTGGCGGGTGTAGGAGAACGAACATTCGTCCAGCAGTTTGCGGATGCCGACCAAGTACTTCTCTTTGTCGGTGCCCTTGATCTGGTTTTCCAGCTCGTAGCTGATGTCGAAATGGTCTTCCAGGGCGCGCTTGCCGCGGCCAGTGACGATGGAGATTTCCGTCAAGCCCGCAGCAAGGGCTTCTTCGACGCCGTACTGGATCAGTGGCTTGTTCACCACCGGCAGCATTTCTTTAGGCATGGCTTTAGTCGCTGGCAGGAAGCGAGTACCGTAACCGGCTGCTGGGAACAAGCATTTCTTGATCATATAAGTCCTTGAAAAGGCGGTATGTACGAGTTTCGGCGCAGTCTAATCAGGCCACAGGCACCTTACAATGCCCAGGCTGGCCAATCGATGCCATCATAGAGAAATAAAAAATGGCGGATAGTTCAATCATCTTTCATTGCGACGGCCAGGCGGTCTCACTGTACGCTCATGGGCGCTGTTTGCGAGCATTTGACGTATCATGGCGCTCTTGATCCCGCCAATGAGGCAGCTAGATGTCGGCAACAAAAAACGCAAACGGTTATTCGGTCAGCCAGGACAAAGACGGTCAGTGGTGGATCATCAACTACCACGGTGAACAGGTCGCCGGCCCCTTGCCCAGCAAAGCGATGGCGGTGGAAGTGGCCGCTGTGTTTCAGGACGAGCGCGCTGCCCCGGCAGCCAAAGAGCGTGAAACAGCTCCAGCGCGCAGCCCCCGTCGTAAAAAGTAACGAGACAAGCCTCAAGTAAATGTCGTCTGGCATGGAACGAGGCTTTGTTTATCTGTACCGAAATGGCCATTCGCTATAACCTCGCGCCAGCCCCTTCCTTCTCGATGACGATTCCATGAAAAAATTTCTGGCGCTGTTTGCAGTCCTGGCCCTGGCAGGCTGTGCCACGGCCGAAAAAACCTACCTGAACACCGGCGAACAAGGCCTGACCATCGATTGCTCGGGCGAAGCGAACTCCTGGGCCACCTGTTATGAAAAGGCCGACGCCTCCTGTGCCGGCACCGGCTACCGCATCGTGGGTACCGATGGCACGCCGCAAGCTAAGGAAAGCGACAAGACCCTGGGTGTCGATGTCGGCAACTTCACCAGCCGCAGCGTCCTAGTGGTGTGTAAATAACCCGGTGGCCTGACACTCAGATGTGAATCTCGGCGAACTTGATCCCCAGGCCGCGGATGATCTCGATCAGGTCGTCGAGACGGCTGAAGGACTCAACTTCGTCCTGATCATCCACCAGAAAAAAGCTGCGTCCTGCGCTTTTCTTGAAAAAGACGATCCACTCCCCCGGGTTCGCCGGGTTCTGAATCACATGGGTGGCGCAGATAAGACCTTCTGCATGGCGCTCACGCACCTGCTCGCGCTTCATCGACTGGCTCCATAAATGACAATGCCGCCAACGTCGACCGTGGCGGCATTTTTTGTCGAGGGCAGCAGTTTATCCGATGCCCGGCCTGCCCGTCAGGCCGAGCCCTGGCTCAACCGGAAATGCAGGCGTTGGCCGCGTCCTGCACATCACCTGGACGTACGGGCACGTTGGACAGACTTTCGTGCAGCTTGATACTGCTGCCACTGGAGCGCTCATCAATGTCGAACACCGCCGCCGGCAGCGTCGACAATTTGCCGGGGACGATCAAGCGCACGCCATTCTTGTTCGGTTCCATTTGCAGCGGCCCCCGGGTGCTGGCCAGCTTGTCAGCGACGCACTTGGCATATTCCTGAGGCTTCTTTCCGGAGATGACATTCATGGTGGGCGGTGTCTGGTTGATGTCCGATACCGATGCACATCCACTCATGGCCAATGCCAACACCCACACGCTGCGCTTCATATGATTCCTCCGATAAAGATCCTCCGACAATGTAAACGCTGCTTTTCTCCAGGGTCCTGCGTGTTTTTTTTGCGCGTCCTGCGATAAATGAACAAAGCGTGGCGCGCAGGCCGGATATTAGCACCCGGTGCTGATAAACTGCGCAGCATTGACCTTGCTATCGTTTTGATTTGGTAGAAAAAGCCCTTTTGGAGGCGCCCATGAAATTCATTCACCAGCGCGAGCACCTCAACGAAGACGATATCGTCGTCATCGAATGCTCGCAAATGTGCAACATCCGTTTGATGAACGACGCCAACTTCCGCAGCTTCAAGAACGGCGGCCGGCACACCTATCACGGCGGCGCGTTCGACACGTTCCCGGCCAGGATCACCGCACCGAGCACCGGTTTCTGGAACATCACCATCGACACCGTCAACCGCCGTGCCATCAGCGTCACGCGCAAGCCGACCCTGACCCACAAAATCAAAATCATCCGGCGTTCCAGCTCGAAACTGAGCTGAGCATGCCCTTCAAGACAGGCAAAACCGTGGCCCAGACAACCAAATACGTCATCAAGTACAAGCTCAACGGCGAACGCCGCTTCGAATTCGCGCAACTGCAAACCGGTACAATGGACGAAGCCATGGCGGCGCTGCAGGCGATGCATGGCCAGACCGATGATGTGATCAGCGACGTCAAAGTCAGTAAAGCACTGTAAAAACCTCTGCTGCTGCGGTTTATGTGACGAGGGGATTTATCCCCGCTCGGCTGCGCAGCAGTCGTAAACCGGCTGGCAGGATCAACCCAATTGCATCGCGGCGCTTGTCCTGGGGCCGCTTCGCAGCCCAGCGGGGATAAATCCCCTCGCCACAAAGGATGCGCGCCCACGCTTGGGTTCTGACACCGCAAGATCCAGAGTGCCAGCCCACGAAGCCTTTGCCAGACTGATCAATCCTCTCTGCCAGGATTAGTGATCATGTCTGCCACTGCGCTCTGCCTCTCACTTGCCCAACAAATAAGCACCCACGATTGGTCTGCCCTGGAACAAAACCTCGACCAGGACGGGAGCGCAATCATCCGCAACCTGGTCACGGCCAGGCCATGCAAAATGCTCAGTGGCCTATACGCCGAACCCGACCTTTTCCGCTCGAAGGTGATCATGGCCCGCCACGGATTCGGGCGCGGGGAGTATCAGTATTTTCGCTATCCGCTGCCCGATGTCGTCGAGCAATTGCGACAGTCGTTGTACCCGGCGCTGGTGCCGCTGGCGAACCGCTGGAATGAATGCATGGGCCTTGAAGTGCGCTACCCCGACCAGCACGCCGACTTTATTCAGCGCTGTCACGCCGCCGGGCAGCGGCGTCCTACGCCGTTGTTGCTGCAATACGGCCCCCAGGATTACAACTGCCTGCATCAGGATCTGTACGGCGAGCACGTGTTCCCGTTGCAGGTGGCGATTCTGTTGTCGGAACCGGGGCGGGACTTCAGCGGTGGTGAGTTCGTGCTGACCGAGCAGCGCCCGCGCATGCAGTCACGTGCGCAGGTCATCGATCTGAAACAGGGCGATGCGCTGGTGTTCGCGGTGCATCAGCGGCCGGTCAAAGGCGTTCGCGGTTATTATCGAGTGAACATGCGCCATGGCGTCAGCCGCGTGCACAGCGGCAGCCGGCATACACTTGGAATCATTTTTCATGATGCGCAATGATGACACCCCTATCACGCTGGATCTGTTCGCCGACGAGACGCCGACGACACCCAGCCTGACCGAACAGATCGGTGAGCAATCGTTTGTGTTGCGCGGTTTTGCCCTGCCCTGGCTCGAGCGTTTGCTGCCGGCCCTGGAAGCGGTGTTGCTGGCCGCGCCGTTCCGGCAGATGGTCACGCCTGGCGGTTTTACCATGTCAGTGGCCTTGAGCAGTTGCGGCGCGCTGGGCTGGACCACCGATCGCAGTGGCTACCGTTACACGGCCCATGACCCACAGACCGGCCAACCCTGGCCCGACATGCCAGCGGTGTTTCGCGAGCTGGCCCAGGCCGCTGCCCGACAGGTGCAGTTCGAGCACTTCGAGCCGGATTCCTGCCTGATCAACCGCTACGTGCCCGGCGCACGGATGTCTTTGCATCAAGACAAGAACGAACGCCAACTCACCGCCCCTATCGTCTCGATGTCCCTGGGCTTGCCGGCAGTGTTTCAATTCGGCGGCTTCGAGCGCAGCGACAAAAGTCTGCGCGTCCCGTTGTTCCATGGCGACATCGTGGTCTGGGGCGGCGTGGACCGGTTGCGTTATCACGGCGTGCTGCCGCTCAAGCAAGGCCAGCATCCGACGCTGGGCGCCCAGCGGATCAACCTGACATTTCGCACCGCCGGATGAAGGCGCAGAATTCAACCGCAAGACCCGGAGTGTCGCCGCTCCCCAGGCTCGCTACTGTAGCCAAAACGGGCCAATGGACATAACGACCATGAACAGCACTTCGAACACCCTCACCGCTGAACAGGATCCTCGCTGGGCCGCCGTGCTCGCCCGGGATCCGCGCGCCGATGGGCAATTCGTCTATGGCGTGAAAACCACCGGCATCTATTGCCACCCCAGCAGCCTGTCGCGCCTGCCCAATCCGCGTAACGTGGAATTTTTCGACACGCCGGAACAGGCCCAGGCCGCGGGGTATCGTCCCAGCAAGCGCGTGGCCAGGGACCAGACCCAGATTGCCGCCCAACAAGCGGCCCGGGTCGCGGCCGCCTGCCGGCAGATCGAGGCTGCCGAAGAACTGCCTGGGCTCAATGAGCTGGCGCAAAGCGCAGGCTTGAGTCCCTTTCATTTTCACCGGGTGTTCAAGGCCGTCACCGGTCTGACACCCAAGGGTTATGCCGCCGCCCACCGCTCGCGCAAGGTGCGCGAACGCCTGAGCGATGGCGGATCGATCACCGCAGCGCTGTACGACGCCGGCTTCAATTCCAACAGTCGCTTCTATGAAGCCGCCGACAAAGTGCTGGGCATGAAACCCGCCGATTACCGCGCCGCCGGGCAGAACACCGATATCCGCTTCGCCGTCGGCCAATGCTCCCTGGGGGCGATTCTGGTGGCGCAAAGCGAACGCGGGGTGTGCGCGATCCTGCTGGGGGATGATCCGGACGCACTGGTGCGGGACCTGCAAGACAAATTCCGCCGCGCCAACCTGATCGGAGCCGACCGCGACTTCGAGCAGTTGATCGCCCAAGTGGTGGGCTTTATCGAGGCACCGGCCCTGGGCCTGGACCTGCCGCTGGACCTGCAAGGCACGGCGTTCCAGGAACGGGTCTGGCAAGCCCTGCGGGATATTCCGCCAGGCAGCACCGCCAGCTACGCCGAGATCGCCCAGCGCATCGGCATGCCTAAAGCCGTGCGCGCCGTAGCCCAGGCCTGCGGGGCTAACAGTCTGGCGGTGGCGATCCCCTGCCACCGGGTGGTGCGCAGCGACGGCAACCTGTCGGGCTATCGCTGGGGCGTGGAGCGCAAGCGTCAGTTGCTGGCGCTGGAGCGCTCGTCCGCGGACTGAACGCCGATGTAGATCGCCACCGAGTCGGGGCTGCTGTAGACCTCGAAATCGGTGGTGAAGCGGCGCAGCGTCTGCGGGTTATCCGCGAAATATGCCCAGATCAGGCCCCAGGTCTGGATCACGCAGTCGGGCATCGGCCCCTTGGCCGAAAACACCAGGTAATCCCCGCCCTCGATGTCCACGGCGGCGTAGCCTGCGCTGGTCGCATCCACCTGTACCCCGGCCGTCACATCAAAGTACCCGGTGGCGTCGGATTCGTAGCTGGAATAGACCCCGTAAACAAACGACTCCGACTGTCTAGCGGGAATCTTGTCGAACAGCCCTTCAGAGAAGAACTGCTGCCACATCGGGCCGATCCGTGCCGTGTCGGGTTGCTGTTCGTCAGCGTTGCGCGTGTGTACCTGCAGGCCGGCCACGGTGAAGGGTTCGACTGCCTTGAGTTTGACGTCCATGGGTCAGGCTCCTTGAGAAATGAAGCCCGCATGGTAACCCGCTCTTGGGATCAAGTTGCCGCATCCGATTGAAAAACTCGACTGGCCCTGGCTGGGCCACACCTGCTAAAAACCCTCTTTCCTTCTGCCGTCGGAGACCCGTACATGAGCCAGTGGCCAGACACTCGCATTCTTGACCTGCTTGGTATCGAGCTGCCCATTATCCAAGGACCGATGGCCGGAGTGACGGGGCCGGCCATGGTGATCGCCGCCTGCAATGCCGGCGGGCTGGGTTCGATGCCGGCGGCGATGCTGGATGTCGAGCAATTGCGTCAGGCGCTGACGACGATCAGCGAACAGACCGACAAGCCGTTCAACGTGAATTTTTTCTGTCACCAGTCACCCGTGTTCGACGAACAACGCATCGCGGCCTGGAAGCAACACCTCAAGCCCTACTACGAAGAGCTGGGTGCCGACTTCGACGGGCCGACGCCAGTGTCCAACCGCACGCCGTTCGATGATGCAGCGTGCCGGGTGCTGGAGCAGATGCGGCCTGAAGTGGTCAGCTTTCACTTCGGGCTGCCGGAAAAGTCCCTGCTGGACCGGGTGAAAGCCACCGGTGCCAAAGTCCTGTCGTCAGCTACCACCGTCGAGGAAGCCCTCTGGCTGGAACAGCACGGTTGCGACGCAATCATCGCCATGGGCTATGAAGCTGGCGGCCATCGTGGGATGTTTCTCAGTGACGACCTCAACACCCAGGTCGGCCTGTTTGCCTTGCTGCCACAGGTGGTGGATGCGGTGAACGTGCCAGTGATCGCTGCGGGCGGTATTGGCGATGCGCGGGGAATCGTCGCGGCGTTTGCCCTGGGCGCATCGGCGGTACAACTGGGCAGCGCCTATCTGTTCACGCCCGAGGCTAAAGTCAGCCCGTCCCATCACCGGGCGCTGCGCACGGCCAAGGAAAGTCAAACCGCAGTCACCAACCTGTTCACCGGTCGACCGGCCCGGGGCATCGTCAACCGGGTGATGCGCGAGATCGGGCCAATGAGTCCGATGGCGCCGGCATTCCCCCTGGCGGGCGGTGCGTTGATGCCGTTGCGCGCCAAGGATGAAGCAGACTTCAGCAATCTCTGGGCCGGGCAGGCATTTGCCATGGGCCGGGAATTGTCGACCGCCGAGCTGACCCGGCGCTTGGCCGAAGAGGCACTGGTCCAACTGAACGGCCGTGGGCGGTCCTGACGGTCGCCATCGCGAGCAGGCTCGCTCCCACATTGGATCGGTGGCGAACACAACATCTGGGCACACCACTGGACCTGTGGGAGCGGGCTTGCTCGCGAAAGCGGTGGGTCAGCCAATAGAAATGTTGAATGTACCGCCATCTTCGCGAGCAAGCCCGCTCCCACATGGGTTCTGGTGTGGCAGCAAGATGTGTGTTCGCCACCGATCCAATGTGGGAGCGAGCCTGCTCGCGATGACGGCAGCCCTCTCACACCAACTTCCCGAAATGCCGCGTTCCGTTTGCCAGTCATTCGCTATATATTTCCGTATATAGCGAATCCCACCTTACGGAGCCCTCATGCACTTCACCCGCTTCGCGCCGCTGTTGCTGGCCACGCTGTTTTCCATGAGCACCGTCCAGGCCGATGAGGTGCAGGTGGCCGTAGCCTCCAATTTCACCGCCCCCCTCCAGGCCATCGCCGCCGGCTTCGCGAAAGACACCGGGCACACGCTGGTGGCGGCCTATGGCGCGACCGGGCAGTTCTACACGCAGATCAAGAACGGCGCCCCGTTCGAAGTCTTCCTCGCCGCCGACGACACCACCCCGGCCAGGCTCGAAAGCGAAGGCGACACCGTCAAGGGTTCGCGCTTCACCTATGCGATCGGCACGCTGGCGCTGTGGTCGGCCAAGGCCGGCTATGTCGACAGCCAGGGCCAAGTGCTCAAGGGCAATGGCTTCCAGCACCTGTCCATTGCCAACCCGAAAACCGCGCCCTACGGTCTGGCCGCGACCCAGGTGCTGGATAAGCTGGGGCTGACCGGGCAGGTCAAAGGCAAGCTCGTCGAGGGCCAGAACATCACCCAGGCCTATCAGTTCGTTTCTACCGGCAACGCAGAACTCGGCTTCGTGGCCTTGTCCCAGGTGTACAAGGACGGCAAGCTGGCCAGCGGTTCGGCATGGATCGTCCCCGCCCAACTGCACGCCCCGATCAAACAGGACGCGGTGATTCTCAACAAGGGTCGAAACAACGCCGCCGCCTCGGCGTTCATCGATTACCTCAAAGGCCCGAAAGCCTCCGCCATCATCCAAGCCTACGGTTATCAACGCTAAATGCCACTGACCAGTGCCGATTACGCCGCCCTCTGGCTGACCCTGAAACTGGCGTCGCTGACCACGGTGATCCTGCTGCTGATCGGCACGCCTATCGCCCTGTGGCTGTCACGTACCCAGTCCTGGCTGCGCGGGCCGGTGGGCGCGGTGGTGGCCCTGCCGTTGGTGCTGCCGCCCACGGTGATCGGCTTTTACCTGTTGCTCGCCTTGGGCCCCAACGGCTGGATCGGCCAATTCACCCAGGCCGTCGGGCTGGGCACCCTCACCTTCAGTTTCACCGGACTGGTGATCGGCTCGGTGATCTATTCCATGCCGTTTGTGGTGCAGCCATTGCAGAACGCATTCTCCGCCATCGGCAGTCGCCCCCTGGAAGTGGCGGCCACTTTGCGGGCCGGTCCCTGGGATACGTTTTTCAGCGTCATCCTGCCCTTGGCCCGCCCCGGTTTTATCACTGCGGCAATCCTCGGCTTCGCCCACACCGTCGGCGAATTCGGTGTGGTGCTGATGATCGGCGGCAATATCCCCGAAAAAACCCGGGTGGTGTCGGTGCAGATTTACGACCATGTCGAAGCCCTGGAATACGCCCAGGCTCACTGGCTGGCGGCGGCAATGCTGGTGTTCTCATTTCTGGTGCTGCTGGCGCTGTATTCCAGCCGCAGAACCCGGGCCGGTTGGAGCTGATCGATGATTCAAGCGCGTTTTCAGCTCGACCATGGAGACTTCTCCCTGGACCTGGATGTGCAACTGCCGGGCCGTGGCGTGAGCGCGCTGTACGGCCAGTCCGGTTCCGGCAAGACCACCTGCCTGCGCTGCATCGCCGGGCTGGAACGGCCGCCCCGCGGTTTCATCGAGGTCAACGGCGAAGTCTGGCAGGACAGCGAGCGCGGCGTGTTCGTGCCGCCCCATCAACGGGCGCTGGGGTACGTGTTCCAGGAGGCGAGCCTGTTCACGCATCTGTCCGTGCAGGCCAACCTGGCGTTCGGCCTCAAGCGCATCGCGCCGGCGCAACGACGGGTGGACCTGGACCAGGCCACCGAGCTGCTGGGCATCGGTCACTTGCTGGATCGACAGCCACACAACCTGTCCGGCGGCGAACGCCAGCGGGTCGGCATCGCCCGCGCCCTGTTGACCAGCCCGCGACTGTTGCTGATGGACGAGCCGTTGGCCGCCTTGGATACTCGGCGCAAGAACGAAATCCTGCCCTACCTGCAACGCCTGCACGACGAGTTGGACATCCCGGTGCTGTACGTCAGCCACTCGCAGGACGAAGTGGCGCGCTTGGCCGACCACATCGTACTGCTGGACGCCGGTCGTGTACTGGCCAGCGGGCCGATCGGCGAAACACTGGCGCGACTCGACCTGCCGCTGGCGTTGGGGGATGACGCGGGCGTGGTGGTCCAAGGCAAGGTCAGCGGTTATGACGCGGCCTATCAATTGCTGTCCCTGACACTGCCCGACAGCCTCTTGAATGTGCGCGTCGCCCATACACCCCTGGCCATCGGCCAGCCGCTGCGCTTCAAGGTCCAGGCCCGTGATGTCAGCCTCAGCCTGACGAACGATGCCCAGACCAGCATCCTCAACCGCCTGCCCGTCACGGTGGTCAGCGAACTGGCCGCCGACAACGCCGCCCATGTGCTGATACGGCTGGAGGCTGCCGGTACACCGTTATTGGCACGCATCACCCGTTACTCCCGCGATCAGCTCGAGCTTCATCCGGGGCAGTTGCTGTGGGCGCAGATCAAGGCGGTGGCGGTGTTGGCGTAGGGCATCGCCCCACACAAATCCCTTGTGGGAGCGGGCTTGCTCGCGAAGGCGGTGGGCCAGGCACCGTCCCTGTTTGATGTGCCGACGCCTTCGCGAGCAAGCCCGCTCCCACAGGTTCGGTGATCTACCTCAGACCTCAGACCTCGACCTCAGAAACTTGGCACGACCGCAACGGCCTGCGGTCAATGATTTCACAGACCAACGGATTCGTGGCCAAGGACCTTTTTCATGCCCGACACCCCGCCGCCGGATGCGTTGCCGGCCGACCTGCATTATGTCGATGACACCGCCCCCGGCATTACCCGCAGGAAGGTGCGGGGCAAGTTCTGCTATTTCGACCCCCAGGGCCAGCGGATCAGCGATGCGGCTGAAATCCAGCGCCTCAACGCCCTGGCCGTGCCGCCGGCCTACACTGACGTATGGATCTGCACCGACCCGCGCGGTCATCTCCAGGCCACCGGTCGGGACGCCCGCGGGCGTAAGCAATACCGCTACCACCCACGCTGGCGCGAAGTGCGCGATGCCGACAAGTACTCCCGCATGCTGGAGTTCGGCCGCGCCTTGCCGCGCTTGCGCAAACGCCTGGAGCAAATCCTGGCCACACCCGGATTCAGCCGCGACAAGGTCATGGCCACGGTTATCACGTTGCTGGACGTCACCCTGATCCGGGTCGGCAACCCCCAGTATGCCCGGGACAACCGCTCCTACGGTCTGACCACCCTGCGCAGCAAGCACGTCGAGGTCAACGGCAGCGCCATTGCCTTCCAGTTCCGTGGCAAGAGCGGCGTCGAACACCAGATCACCGTGAAAGACCGGCGTCTGGCGCGGATCATCAAGCGCTGCCAGGAAATTCCCGGGCAGAACCTGTTCCAGTACCTGGACGATAACGGCGAACGCCACTCCATCAGCTCGTCCGACATCAACGCCTACCTCAAGCACATCACCGGCGCGGACTTCACCGCCAAGGACTACCGCACCTGGGCCGGCAGCGCCGCGGCGCTGGCGGGGCTGCGATTGCTGTGCTGGGAAACCGAGAGCGAGGCCAAAAAACACCTCGCCGAGATGGTCAGGCAGGTTGCCCGGCAACTGGGCAATACACCCTCCGTCTGTCGTAAATGCTACATCCATCCCGCCGTGGTGGAGGGTTTCCTGCTGGGTTCGCTGAGGGAGCTGCCCAACCCCCGGGTCCGCAAAGGCCTCAGCGAGGAGGAAGCCGCGCTGGCGATGTTTCTGCAACGCATGGCCCAGACTGCCCAAGCGTGCTGAGCCCGGCGAACGACACCTGCGCGAACGCCAACATCCGGCCACACACGAGGAACATCCGCGCACCTGCGAACTCCCAACTGTACGGCGCCACCGCTGCGCAGACAGTTCAACGGGAAGTCGACAGGAGGTTGAAATGTCCGAACACATTGTCCATTTTCATTGCCAGATCGATCAGGGAACGACCGAGCGCTTCCGGGACAACTGCCTGGATGCTATTGAAAAAGGCGCCGACTCACTGATGCTTAACCTCTCGACGATCGGTGGCAGTACCAACTTCGGCTTTACCCTCTACACCTTCATCAAATCCCTTCCGGTGCCGGTGCGTGCCGTGAATGCCGGCAATATCGAGTCCATGGGCATCATCATGTACCTGGCCGCCAGCGACCGCACCACCACGCCTCACTCACGCTTTCTGATTCACCCGATGAACTGGTATTTCGGCCAGAAGTCGGTGGATCACTCGCGTTTACGGGAATACCTGTCCAGCCTGGACAACGACGTGGCGCGGTACGTGGAAATCTACGTCAAGGAAACCGCCGGCGCCGCCACTCAGCTGGACATTTTCAAATGCCTTTGCGCCGAAGAACGGGTCATCCCGGCCGAAAACTCTTTGGCCTTCGGCATTGCGCATCGGGTCGAGCAAGTGGTTTTCCCCGCGGATGCCAAGCATTGGAAAATCAGTGGTGGCGAGGACTAGCGACCCCGTCTGGTCCGTTCGCGCCGTTCGTCACCTGACGAACCGTTTTCATTAAACTTTTGCCGGCCATTTCCTTTCCCAAATTATGCGAGGCTCGTTGCTCGCGTAACCAAAATGAGGATGCTCGAAATGGCCAGTAGTGGAAACAAAAACCAAGGCAACTTCGCAAATGATCGGGAAAAAGCATCGGAAGCCGGCAAGAAAGGCGGCCATGCATCGGGCGGCAACGTTGCAAATGATCGTCAGAAAGGCTCTGAAGCGGGCCGCAAAGGAACTGACCGCAACCAAGGCGCGGGCAGAAAATCGTAACCTTGAAAATCGCCGGGGCGCACGCCTTCTGCGCCCCGGCGCTTGACCTGTCATTGCCCTGGGGCGTCGATCAGCGCCCGCTATAAGCCTTTTTCACCGTGTCGATCCAGATCGGGTCCAGCCGAGCTTGCTCGCTGTCGAGATTGAGCGCCTGCATCCTTGCCAGATGCTCATCAGCCTCGCGGGCGAGTGAGCCCTGGGCGCTGGAGTTGGCGTCCAGCTGATGCATCTGCGTCAATCCCAGATGATAAAACCGTAGAAGCTTCATGGCAGCCACGTCCTGGGCCTGCACCCCGGCCTGCACCTGGTGCATCACATTGGTGATGCTCATCAAGCTGCGCTTGAGCTGCCAGCCGTACACCGCTGCGGCCATCCACGGCTGCGACCAGAAATACAGGCGCATCAAGGCGACCATCACCAACACCGCGGCAATCACCCCGCCGAGATTGAAGCGGAAATTATCCCCCCCGGGCGTGCCGAACAGCATCACCGAAAGGCTGGACAACAGCATCGCCAGTGCCAGGAACGTCACGGCGACGATGAGGGTACTGCGTCGGGTCTGGCGTCGGTAGACTTCGGCGTCCCACGGCTTGAGCTCGAACATCGCGGTGCAATTTCCTTGTGCGGCGTAAAAAAAGTCCCGCATTATCGCCTGCCCGGTGGATTTAGCTATGCTGGGGCTCATTTTGTGTTGCAACCGACCCGAAGGATCCGGATCAAAGTCCATGGCGATACCGCAAGGATCGTGCGATCTTTCTGCGTGGACGTTTTTTTCAAGATGCCGTCGTTGTGAGTACGGCATCGTTTTCAAGGAAAGCTGAATGAATCAAAGACATGTAATCAACGCCTCGGTCAGCCCGAAGGGCAGCCTGGAGACTTTGTCCCAGCGCGAAGTCCAGCAACTGAGTGAAGCCGGTTCCGGCAGTATCTATACCCTCTTCCGCCAGTGCGCCCTGGCCATTCTCAACACCGGCGCCCATGTCGATAACGCCAAGACCATCCTGGAAGCCTACAAGGACTTCGAGATCCGTATTCACCAGCAAGACCGGGGCGTACGCCTGGAACTGCTGAACGCCCCGGCCGACGCCTTCGTCGATGGCGAAATGATCGCCAGCACCCGCGAGATGCTGTTCAGCGCCCTGCGCGACATCGTCTACACCGAGAACGAACTGGACAGCCAGCGCATCGACCTCAGTTCCTCCCAAGGCATCAGCGACTACGTCTTCCACCTGCTGCGCAACGCCCGCACATTGCGCCCTGGGGTGGAGCCAAAAATCGTTGTGTGCTGGGGCGGCCACTCGATCAACACCGAAGAATACAAATACACCAAGAAAGTCGGCCACGAACTGGGCCTGCGCAGCCTGGACATCTGCACTGGCTGCGGCCCGGGCGTGATGAAAGGCCCGATGAAAGGCGCCACCATCGCCCACGCCAAACAGCGCATCCACGGCGGCCGTTACCTGGGCCTGACGGAGCCAGGCATCATCGCCGCCGAAGCGCCGAACCCGATCGTCAATGAGCTGGTGATCCTGCCGGACATCGAGAAGCGCCTGGAAGCTTTCGTGCGTGTGGGTCACGGCATCATCATCTTCCCGGGCGGCGCCGGTACGGCGGAAGAGTTCCTCTACCTGCTGGGCATTCTCATGCACCCGGCCAACCAGGACCTGCCCTTCCCGGTCGTTCTTACCGGGCCCAAGAGCGCCGCGCCGTACCTTGATCAACTGCATGCCTTTGTCGGTGCGACCCTGGGCGAGGCTGCACAGAAGCATTACCAGATCATCATCGACGATCCGGCCGAAGTGGCGCGGCAGATGACCCAAGGGCTCAAAGCGGTCAAACAGTTCCGCCGCGAACGCAACGACGCCTTCCACTTCAACTGGTTGCTGAAAATCGACGAAGGCTTCCAGCGTCCGTTCAACCCGACCCACGCCAACATGGCCAGCCTGGGCCTGAGGCGCGACCTGCCCGCCCACGAACTGGCCGCCAACTTGCGCCGAGCGTTCTCGGGGATCGTGGCCGGTAACGTCAAGGACAAGGGCATTCGCCTGATCGAAGAACACGGCCCCTACGAGATCCACGGCGACGCCGCCATCATGGAACCCCTCGACCGGCTGCTCCAGGCCTTCGTCGCCCAGCACCGCATGAAACTGCCGGGCGGCGCCGCGTATGAACCGTGCTACCGCGTGGTGACCTGACCGATTCTGAAGGTTGTCACCCCCCCCGTGGGGGCGGGCTTGCTCGCGAAGGCGGCGTGTCAGGCTACATCAATGCCGGATGCGCCGACGCCTTCGCGAGCAAGCCCGCTCCCACAGGGGTTCTGCTGCGGTCACAGCAGCGGGTTCAGCCGCATCCGTCCGGCCTCATCCACCTCAACGCCAAGCTCACGGTAATCCTTGATCAGCGGATGGGGGGTGGCCACCGGATGCGTATGCGTCGCCGTCACCACCCGCACATCCGCCCCAGCCGCTTCGCCGGCCTTGATGCCCGCTTCGGCATCCTCGAACACCAGGCAATCCTGTGGTGCGACTTGCAGACGCTCTGCAGCCAGTCGATAACAGGCCGGGTTGGGTTTGCCGTCGCTGACATCCTCGGCGGTGACCATCACCGCCGGACGAGGAATGCCGGCCGCTTCCATACGGCGCAAGGCTAGCGCCATGGGCGCCGAGGTGACGATGGCCCATTGCAGGGGCGGCAGGCTGTTCAGAAATGCCGCAGCACCGGGCACGGGCACCACACCTTCCACGTCTTCGATTTCCTCGCGGGTAATCTGCTCGGCCTCGGCCAGGGCATCTACCCCTGGCAGGTGCTGGCGGGCAATGGTGTCGATGGCGCGCACGCCGTGGATGGTCGGCAGAAAGCTCGCCACCTCCACGCCGTGACGAAGGGCCCAGCGCGTCCAGATCCGCTCGGCAGCGGCGATGGAATTGAGCAGCGTGCCGTCCATGTCGAAGAGAAAGGCGCGGTAGGAACGGTGGTCTGACATCGGGATCCTCGGTGATGAAGGGGGATGAGGGTCACTGTAACATCGCCAGGCACAGAACCCTTGTGGGAGCGGGCTTGCTCGCGAAGGCGGTGTTTCATTCAACATCAATATTGACTGATCCACCGCCTTCGCGAGCAAGCCCGCTCCCACAAAATCACCTGCTGCGCTCTACACCAACCGCTCAATCCGCTGATGCTGCCAGACCATCTTGTAGTACAGCGTCTGCAACACCAGCATGCTCAAGTAAGCCACCGGAAACGCCATCCATACCCCTTGCAGGCCGAACTGCGCGTCCAGCAGGTAGGCCACTGGCAGCTGAACGCCGACGATGCAGAAGATCGAAATCGCCACCGGCATCAGCACCGTGCCGCTGGCGCGCATGATGCCGCCGATCACGGCCTGGAAGCCGAAGACCAGCAGGCTCCAGAGCATGATGTGCAGCAGGTGCTCAGCCTGGATTCGCGCCGCCGGGTCGGTGATGAACAGCCCCAGCAGCCAGTGAGACAACAGATACCCCGAGACCACCAGCCCACCGGTGAGCCAGACGTTGATCAACAGCCCCGTACGCAGGATCGGCCCCAAGCGCTCCAGACGCCCGGCGCCGATGGCCTGGGCGCCGAGGATCGAGGCGGTGATGGCAATCGACAACGCCGGGAACTGTACGTAATTGACGATCTGCGTCACCGCGCCGTAGGCGGCCGTGGCCTGGGATCCGTGGCCATTGACCAGCGCCAGGATCACCAGCTCCGACAGCGAGATCACCACCATCTGCAACCCCGTGGGCAGGCCGATGCGCAACACCTTGCCGAGGATATCCATGTCCAGGCGCATCGCCGCGAGTAACGCCCGGTCCGGCGCCAGCGCATGCTCGCGACGGTTCAGGCGCCACGCCAGCATGACCATGGCCGCTGCCGTACCCACTAGCCCCGCCAGCGCCGCGCTCTGGATGCCCATTTGCGGCAGCCCCAGCCAACCGCGAATCAGCGCCGGTGTCAGCAACAGCCCGACACCGGTGGACACCAGCAAGGCCAGCATGGGCGACAGCGTATCGCTCACCCCGCGCAGCAACTGGGTAAACACCACGAACACCAGCAATATCGGCAGGATCCACATCATCACCCGGGCATAGGACACCGCGTCCTCCAGCACATCGGCCGGAGTCCCTAGCCCCTGCAGCGCCTGGCGCGCGAACACACTGCCGAGCACCGCCGCCACTAGCCCGATGATCGCCGCCAGCAGCAACGTGGTGCCGGCAATCGCCTTCACCGTGCCGGTTTCCCTGGCGCCGTAGGCCTGCCCGATCAATACCCCCGCTCCCGCGCCCAGGCCAATCACCAGCGCGATAAAGAAAAACAGGATGGGAAACATGCCCGACACTGCCGCCAATGCCTGGGTGCCGAGCATCTGGCCGATGTAGATGCTATTGAGCGTGCCGGACATGGATTGCAGGAAATTGGACAGGACCATGGGGGCCAGGAACAGCAGGTAGATTTTCCAGAGAGGCTGGGTGGGCATGAGGGCTCGTGATGGCAGGTTCAAAATCCGGTGGGAAGTAATTTAGCTCAATCCAAACCTGTGGCGAGAATATCTGTGGGAGCAAGGCTTGCCCGCGATGAAAGTCATGCGCTCGATCTGGAACCGAGTCGCCTGCTTCGCGGGCAAGCCTTGCTCCCACAGAGTCACTCTACATAGAGGGGGTTGTGCGCGACTCATCTGTTCGTCAGTGCGCCTCGACATTTCAGGGACTGCGTCTAACCTGAAGTAGCACAGTGCCACTCGCTGGGCAGGTCAACGCCCTCGGCCATTCCGGAATCGGACGACCGGTCTTAAAGTCCGGGGTGGGGTCGCAGATAACCAGTTATTCGCAAATAACCTGTTAGCAACACTGTTCAAGGACCGAACCATGACGTCGTATTCACACGGTCATTCCCCATCCCAAACTCCGCCGCGCATCCTTTGGTCCAGCTTGTTTGTGGCCCTGATCGCGAGCGTCGGCCTGCTGATTCTCAACGGTCCAAGTACACAGAACCTGGGGTTGTGCGCCGTGCTCCTGGCCATTGGCGCCGGGGTCGGCGTGTGGGCTGCCCGCGCCCAGCACCAGCAGATCGACAGAGCCGTCGCCGCCGCCATTGCCCATCACGCGCTACACGCCGCCGACCACCTGAGCCATAAGGCCGGCACGCAACTCAACGAAGTCATCCTCGGTGCCATGCCGATCTGGGCCAAGCAGGTGGAAAGCTCCCGGCAGCAGACCGAAACCGCGATTGTCTCGCTGACCAGTCGCTTCACCGGTATTTCTTCACGCCTGGAAGACACCGTGCAAGCCTCGCAACTGGCCGCCGGTGAGCTGGCCGGCAAAAGCAGTGGCGGCGCCGTACAGGTACTGGCCCAAAGCGAAGGTGAGCTGGTCCAGGTCATCGACTCCCTGAAAGCCACCCAGGCCAGCCGCGATGAAACCCTGGCCCAGGTGCGTAACCTCACCGCCTACACCGGCGAGCTGCGGACCATGGCCGCCGATGTCGCGGCCATTGCCGCGCAAACCAACCTGCTGGCCCTCAACGCCGCCATCGAAGCCGCCCGTGCGGGCGAAGCCGGGCGCGGTTTTGCGGTGGTGGCCGACGCTGTGCGCAGTCTGTCGAGCAAATCCAGCGAGACCGGCCAGCAGATGTCGGCCAAGGTCGACATCATCAATAACGCCATCACTCAATTGGTCCAGGCCGCCTCCAGCGGCGCGGATCAGGACAGCCAGTCGGTCACCGTCTCCGAGGACAGCATCCAGCGCGTGCTGGAACGCTTCAAGAGCGTCACCGGGCGGTTGGCCGAATCGGCCGACATGTTGCAACAGGAAAGCTTCGGTATTCGCGACGAGCTCACCGAAGTGCTGGTCAACCTGCAATTCCAGGATCGGGTCAGCCAGATCCTCAGCCACGTGCGCGACAACATTGAGGACCTGCATGTGCATATGCAGCAGGCCAGTCAGTCGCCCGACCAGGCCGTTTCCATCGATGCCCGCCAATGGCTGGCGCGCATGGAAACCACTTACGCCACCGAAGAACAACGCCGCAACCATCATGGCGAATCGGGCGCGCAACAGAATTCACAGGAAATAACCTTCTTCTAGGAGAGCCGTTCATGGCTAAAAGTGTATTGGTTGTCGACGACTCCGCGAGCGTTCGGCAGGTTGTCGGCATCGCGCTGAAAAGTGCCGGCTACGACGTAATCGAGGCCAGCGATGGCAAGGATGCACTGGGCAAGCTCAACGGCCAGAAGGTGCACCTGATCATCAGTGACGTGAACATGCCGAACATGGACGGCATCACCTTCGTCAAGGAGGTCAAGAAGCTGGCCAGCTACAAGTTCACGCCAATCATCATGCTCACCACCGAATCCCAGGAGTCGAAAAAACTCGAGGGCCAGGCGGCAGGAGCCAAGGCCTGGGTGGTCAAGCCCTTCCAGCCGGCGCAGATGTTGGCGGCGGTGTCCAAGCTGATTCTTCCTTGATTCGCGGAGAGTGAAATGCCGTTGCTGTACGAAACACAGGATGACACCGCGCACGTGCAGATCGACGGCGAACTGACGATCTATACCGCCGCCGACCTCGCCGCGCAGTGGCTGCCGCGCCTGGGAGCTACGCCACGCATGGCGCTGGATCTGTCGCAGATCACGGAAATGGACGGCGCCGGCCTGCAACTGCTGCTGATGGTCCAGCGCGAGGCCCCCAAGGCCGGTACCCGGCTGGAGATAACGGGCCAGAGCAAGGCCGTCACCGAAACACTCGCCCTGTGCAACCTGGTTGTATAGAGACCTCGCAACACGTGGGACACGACAAAGGATATGAGCGTGAGCATCAATCTCGATCAGGCACAACAAACGTTCATCGTCGAGGCACGGGAACAGTTGCAGGCGATGGAGGAGTCCCTGCTGCAGCTGGAGAGCGATCCGGGGGACGATGATGCCATCGGCGCGATTTTCCGGGCGGCCCATACGATC
This sequence comes from Pseudomonas sp. NFACC39-1, assembly GCF_900110355.1. Taxonomy (NCBI): domain Bacteria; kingdom Pseudomonadati; phylum Pseudomonadota; class Gammaproteobacteria; order Pseudomonadales; family Pseudomonadaceae; genus Pseudomonas; species Pseudomonas sp. NFACC39-1. Next base: position 265,324 of record NZ_FODL01000006.1, read on the forward strand.
AAGGGCTCGGCCGGGTTGTTCGGCCTGGAACCCATCGTCAGTTTCACCCACATCGTCGAAGACGTGCTCGATCGGCTGCGCAACGGCAGCGTCGAAGTGGACGCCGGCCTGATCGCCGTGTTGCTCAAGTCCAGTGATCACATGCTGGAGCTGATCAATGTGGTGGCCAACCAGGGCGCGAAACTGGCGCCCCCGGCCCTGGCCCGGGAAATGGAGCTGTGCCAGATCCTTCAGGAATATCAGACGCCCTCGCCCGCCCAAGCCCCGAAGGCCGCCGAAGCAAGCGACCCACAAGCGCCCGCCGAAACGCGCCTCTGGCACATCGTCCTGCGTTTTGGCCCGGAGGTGTTCCGCAACGGCATGGACCCGCTGTCATTCCTGCGTTACCTGCAAACCCTCGGTGAGATCATCCACATCACCACGCTAACCGATGCAATGCCCTCTGCCGAAACCTGGGATGCCGAGTCCTGCTACCTGGGGTTCGACATTGAGTTCAGTTCGGCTGCCGGCCACGGAGCGATCAACGAAGTCTTCGATTTCGTGCGCGAAGATTGCCAGATCCAGATCGTCGCCATTGATGACCCTGTGCCGCCGATGAACACCGGGCTGGTTGCAACCTTCCAAGAGCAGGATGACCCCAACACGGCAATGGTCACCACCGGCCAACTGATGCCGGACCAGCGTTCGGCTGCGCGCATGCCCGCTCAGGTCACGCCCGACAAGCAACCGGCGACCAGCGACGGCAAAGCCAAGGACGGCGCCTATGTGCGGGTCAACGCCGACAAGCTCGACGAGTTGATCAACCTGGTGGGCGAACTGGTCATCGCCAGCGCCGGCGCCAGCCTCCTGGCCCGCCACTGCAACGACGACTCGTTGCAGGAATCGACCTCAACGGTGTCCGGGCTGGTGGAAGAAATTCTCGACGGCGCCTTGCGTCTGCGCATGATCCCCATCGGTGAAACTTTCAATCGTTTCCGCCGGGTGGTGCGCGATGTCAGCCAGGAACTGGGCAAGGACATCGACCTGATCATCAGCGGTGCGGAAACCGAGCTGGATAAAACCGTGGTGGAAAAAATCGGCGACCCGCTCATGCACCTGTTGCGCAACGCCATGGACCACGGCATCGAAACCGCCGAGGCGCGGCTGGCGGCCGGTAAACCGGCCAAGGGTCATCTGCACCTCAATGCCTATCACGACTCGGGCAGCATCGTGCTGGAAATCGCCGACGACGGCGCCGGCCTGAACCGTGACCGGATCCTGGAAAAAGCCCAGGAACGCGGCCTGGTCGCCCCCGGCGCCAGCCCCAGCGACCAGGAAATCTACAACCTGATCTTCGAGCCCGGCTTCTCCACCGCCCAGGCCGTCACCAACCTTTCCGGGCGTGGCGTCGGCATGGACGTGGTCAAGCGCAACATTACCCTGCTGCGCGGCACCGTCGATCTGGACAGCCAACCGGGCCAGGGCACCGTGGTGCGCATCCGCCTGCCGCTGACGCTGGCGATCATCAATGGTTTTCTGGTGGGCATCGGCCAGTCCACCTACGTCATCCCCCTGGACATGGTTCAGGAATGCATCGAGTTGAGCGAGGACGACGGGGTTTGCAGCCGCGAACAAGGCTACCTCGACCTGCGCGGCGAGGTGCTGCCGCTGGTGTACCTGCGCGATCACTTCAACCACGAAGGCCCGGCCTCGCGTCGGCAGAACGTGGTGGTGGTGCGCTACGCCGAACTCAAGGCCGGGCTGGTGGTGGATGACCTGCTCGGTGAATTCCAGACCGTGATCAAACCTTTGGGCAAGTTGTTCGGCGCGCTGCGCGGCATCAGCGGCTCGACCATCCTGGGCAGCGGCGCGGTGGCGTTGATTCTCGACGTGCCGGCGCTACTGACCCAGATCGCCCAAACCGACAACCGCTACACCACACCCCCATTACAACAAGCCACTGCTCGCTGACGCTTTAGCAATTCCATGGAGAGGTACTTCCCAATGAAATGGTTCTACGATCTTAGAATCGCCACCAAACTGATCACCTCATTTCTGGTGGTGCTCGCGTTGACCGCCGTCATGGGGGTGTTCTCGATCATCCAACTCAACGAGGTCAACGGCACCACCATCGATATCCGCGAAAACTGGATGGCTTCGATGCGCGCCGCCTCAGGGATGCGTTTCTACGCGGCGAATTATCGCCTTAAGGAAAATCGCCAGATTACGGCCGACTCCGAGCAGGAGCGCACGGCGATTGAACAAGAAGCCGAGGAAGCCAGACAGGGCTTCGAAACACGCCTGGCAACCTATGAAAAACTGCTCTCCAGCGCAGAAGATCGCCAGCTTTTCGACACCGCTCGCAGCGACTGGGTCGCTTACCTGGCCGTCAGCAAAGACCTGTTTGCGCTGTCCCGGCAAAACCTGACCACCGAAGCCCAGACGTTGCTCAAGGGCGAATCCAAACGTCATTTCGATCTGGTGACCGCCGACCTGCAGAAACTGGTCGAGCTCAATGCCAGCGGGGCCGATGTGGCCAGCGCTCACGGCACTGAGCTGTATGAAGATGCGCGCCTGTCGATCATTGCCGTGCTGATTGCCGCCCTGCTGGTGGGCCTGGGCCTGGCGCTGTTCATTTCCCGGATCATTTCTCGCCCCTTGAAGCAGGCCGTTTCGGTCGCCGAGCAACTGGCCGAAGGCAACCTGAACGCGAAAATCCAAAGCGGCTCCAAAGACGAAACCGGCATGGTCCTCAACGCCATGCAGAACATGGTGGGCAAGCTGTCCCATATCATCGGTGAAGTGCGCAACGCCGCTGACAACCTGGCCAGCGCTTCCGAAGAAGTCAGCGCCACCGCGCAATCCATGAGCCAGGCCACCAGCGAGCAGGCCGCCAGCGTCGAAGAAACCAGCGCCTCCATCGAGCAGATGAGCGCCAGCATCAACCAGAACACCGAAAACGCCAAGGTCACCGACGGCATGGCCAGCAAGGCCGCCAAAGAAGCCACCGACGGTGGTGAGTCGGTGCAGCAGACCGTGGTGGCGATGAAGAAAATCGCCCAACGCATCAGCATCATCGATGACATCGCCTACCAGACCAACCTGCTGGCGCTCAACGCGGCAATCGAAGCGGCCCGCGCCGGTGAGCACGGCAAAGGTTTCGCCGTGGTCGCCGCCGAGGTGCGCAAACTGGCGGAACGCAGCCAGGTGGCGGCCCAGGAGATCGGCGAGCTGTCGTCCAGCAGCGTCGACATGGCCGAGAAGGCCGGGCACCTGCTCAACGAAATGGTCCCGTCCATCAACAAGACCTCGGACCTGGTGCAGGAAATCAGCGCCGCTTCCGAAGAGCAGGCCGCCGGCGTGGCGCAGATCAACACGGCCATGACCCAGCTCAACCAGGTGACCCAGCAGAACGCTTCCAGCAGCGAAGAATTGGCCGCCACCGCAGAAGAGATGAGCAGCCAGGCCGAACAACTGCAACAGGCCATGAGTTTCTTCACCCTGGACGCGCCGGCCAAATCGGCCAGCCAGCCACTGAAAGTGGACAACACCCCCGGCCCGTCCAGTCGCAAGGCAGTGCGTGCTCCCGCGACGGTGATGCCCAAGGCGTTTGCCTACAACATGGCCAGCGCACCCGACGAATCCGAATTCACCCGGTTTTGACGGTGCGTTTCCACAGGCTCGCTTAAAGGAGAAAAAGGCATGGGTGCCATCGCGACCACACGCCAAGCCGCCATCGCGGTTGAAGAAGACGCGCAATACCTGACGTTTATGCTCGGCACGGAGATGTTTGCCATCGGCATCCTGTGCATCAAGGAAATCATCGAATACGGCAACCTGACGGTGGTGCCGATGATGCCGGCTTTCGTGCGCGGGGTGATCAACCTGCGCGGCGCGGTCGTGCCGGTGGTGGACCTGTCGGCCCGATTCGGCCGACAGAACTCGGCAATCACCCGGCGTTCGTGCGTGGTGATCATCGAGGCCAGCACCGAGGATGGTCACGCCCAGGACATCGGCCTGCTGGTGGACACCGTGTCGGCGGTGCTGGAGATCCCGGCTTCGCAGATCGAACCGCCACCGAGTTTCGGGGCGAAAATTCGCGCCGATTTCATCAGCGGCATGGCCAAGGTCGACGGCAAGTTCGTGATCGTACTGGAGGTGGATCGGGTGCTGTCCATCGATGAAATGTCGCAGTTGGCCCAGGCCAGTCCAACCGCCCTGGAAGTTGAAACGCAATGAACACCGACACCTGCACGGAACGCACTGTGAACTCACTGACGCTCAATGATCGGGAGTTCAGTCAGTTTCAGTCCTGGCTGTACCAGGCCGCGGGCATCAATCTGTCCCCGGCCAAGAAGGCGCTGGTGGCCGGAAGGTTGTTCAAGCGTCTCAAACACTATGAGCTGGGCAGCTACGGGGAATATTTCAAGCTGATCATGAACGGCCAGCGCACCGAGGAATTGCAGGTGGCGCTGGATCTGCTCACCACCAACGAAACCTACTTTTTCCGCGAGCCCAAGCACTTCGATTTCCTGCGCCAGCATGTGCTGCCCCATGCAACGCCGGGCAAAACCTTTCGCCTGTGGAGCGCGGCCAGTTCATCGGGGGAAGAACCCTACAGCCTGGCCATGACCCTGGCCGAAGACCTGGGCACCACCCCTTGGGAAATCATTGGCTCGGACATCAGCTGCCAGGTGCTGGCCAAGGCCCGGTCCGGGCATTACCCGATGGAGCGCGCCCGTAATCTGCCCCAATCGCTGCTAGTGAAATACTGCCTCAAGGGCACCGGCCGCCAGCAAGGAACCTTCCTCATTGACCGGACGTTGCGCAGCCGGGTCAATTTCATCCAGGTCAACCTCAATGACACCCTGCCGGAACTGGGGGAGTTCGACGTGATTTTCCTGCGCAACGTCATGATCTATTTCGACCAGCCCACCAAAAGTAAAGTGGTCGCCAGGTTGCTCCCGCGGCTCAAGTCCGGCGGGTATTTCATCGTAAGCCACTCCGAAAGCCTCAACGGCGTGTCCGACGCGTTGAAACTGGTGGCACCTTCGATTTATCGCAAGCCATGAGCGCCGCGCTGAAGCAAATGCCCGAGGTGTATCTGGCGCCCGGCGAGTTTCGTTTCGCCACCAGCCCGACTCGCCTGCGCACCATTCTCGGCTCTTGTGTAGCCGTCACCCTGTGGCATCCGGAGCGCAAGATCGGCGGCATGTGCCATTACATGTTGCCCAGCCGGGCGCGCTGCTCCACGGCGCTGAACGGTATGTACGCCGACGAAGCCATCGAACTGTTCGTCCGCCAGGCCAAGGCCCATCGTACCGAACCCGAGGATTACCAGCTCAAGCTGTTCGGCGGCGGTGAAATGTTCCCGGAGCTGCAACGCCAGGTGCCGTTCGGCGACGTGGCGCGCATGAACGTCAACGCAGCGCTGGAAATGGCCGCGCTGTACCGCTTGGACCTGATCGCCCACGACATGGGCAGCACCGGTTACCGAAGCATCATCTTTGACCTGTGCAGCGGCGACGTGTGGGTCAGGCATCAACCGATAAGGACCCGGCATTAACCATGTCAAAAAAGATAAATGTACTGCTGGTGGACGACTCTGCCGTGGTTCGCCAGGTACTGCTGGCGATCCTCAGCGACACGCCGGACATTCATGTGATGGGCGCGGCGTCCGATCCGATTTTCGCCATGGACAAACTGGCCAAAGAGTGGCCCGACGTGATCGTGCTGGACGTGGAAATGCCGCGCATGGACGGCATCACCTTCCTGAAAAAAATCATGAGCGAGCGGCCCACGCCGGTGGTGATCTGCTCGTCACTGACACCCAGGGGCGCCGAAACCACCTTGCAAGCCATGGCCGCCGGCGCGGTGGAAATCATCACCAAGCCCACCAGCGGCCTGAAGAATTTCCTGCTGGAGTCGGCACCGGAGTTGATATCAGCCATCCGCGCCGCCGCCCAGGTCAACGTCAGAAACCTGGGCAAGCGCCCTGCCCCGGCACCGCTGACCCCAGCCACCAAACTCACCGCCGACGCCATGCTGCCGGCCGCCAACGGCCATGCCATGGCCCAGACCACCGAACGCATCGTCGCCCTCGGCACTTCCACCGGCGGCACCCAGGCCCTGGAAGCGGTGCTGACCGCCTTGCCACGGGTGTGCCCAGGGATCGTCATCGTCCAGCACATGCCGGAAAAATTCACCGCCTCGTTTGCTGCCCGACTCAACAGCCTGTGCCAGATTGAAGTGCGCGAAGCCCGCAACAACGACCGCATCCACCCGGGGCTGGCCCTCATCGCCCCGGGCGGCAAACACATGATGGTCACCCGCAGCGGCGCGTTCTATCACGTACAAGTGGTGGACGGCCCCCTGGTCAACCGCCACCGCCCATCGGTGGATGTGCTGTTTCGCTCAGTGGCCAAATTCGCCGGCCGCAACGCCACCGGCATCATCATGACCGGCATGGGCGACGACGGCGCCCGCGGCCTGAAAGAGATGCTCGACGCCGGCAGCAGCACCGTGGCCCAGGACGAAGCCAGCTGCGTGGTCTTCGGCATGCCCAAGGAAGCGATCAAACTCAACGCCGCGCAGCGGGTAATGGGGTTGCAGGAGATTGCACAGGTGATTTTGCATCGGTAGGCCTGATGTGCCACAACCCCGTGGCGAGGGAGCTTGCTCCCGCTGGGCTCTGTAGGAGCTGGCGAAGCCTGCGATCTTTTGATCTTTCGCTTGAGACTCAAGTGTCTGGGGAAAGATCGCAGCCTCGTTGCACTCGACAGCTCCTACGGCCCCAGCGGGAGCAAGCTCCCTCGCCACAAAAGCCCCCTCGCGTCTATACCGGAGAAATCGTTGCCAGCACGCCAATCAAAAGCGTCAACGCCAGGAACCCACCCAAAAAAATCGCCATCTTCGCCATGAGCACACCTGATAGAAAAGTTTGCAGTACACGGGCCGTGTGAGGCGAGCCGCATGTTTATTCTGGGGAGAGAATGGTGTTCATTACAGAGGCACCTGACGCCGAAAAATACGGATCAGACGAAAGCATCCCCGGCCAGCACAGGACTCGCTCAATGCATCAACCTGGGCCTGGCCGCAGGAACGACGCAAGCCGGTAAAACTCAATGAGGTAAATCGCTGGCATAACGCAACCTGTGGCGAGGGAGCTTGCTCCCGCTGGGCTGCGCAGCAGCCCCAAAACAGCGCGTCAGGGTAAAAGATTCATTGATAAACCCCCAGCTCAATCCGGGTCAGGTGATCCTAAATCCGCGATAGAATCAGCCCACTTTTGCCCCGTTCCCCGGTTCAACACTCAACGCAAACACACTCACCAACACGATAACCGCCCCAACAATGACCATCGCTGACGGGCGTTCGGCCAGCACCCAAGAAGCCATCAACATCGCCGTGGGCGGTATCAGGTAAAGCGCCATGGATGCTCGGCTCACGTTGCTATGCCCCAGGACGTAAGCCCAAGCGAGGTACGCCAGCGCGCTGGGAAAAACACCCAATATCAGCACCGCCAGGTTCACCGAAACAGAGGCATGTTGTGCGTTAATTAGCAGTCCCGGCGCGAAAATAAATAGCAGGACTGTGCCCGACCAGACGGTGTAACAAACCATGGTCAATCCGTCGTAGCGATGGGAATGGCGCTTTTGCAAAGAGAAATACACACTCCAGGACAGCGCCGCCAGCAGGATCAATAGTCCATGGGCGTCCATGTCACCAAAGCCACGATCACCCGTGACGACCACGGCAGCGCCGAGCAAACCGCACATTACGCAGCCCCATTGCCAACCGCTGACTCTGTCCTTGAAGACAAAATGCGCCAGCAAAGTGCTGAACAAAGGCGTGGACTGGGCGAGCACACTGGCAGCCCCGGCACTGACGCCACGCTGACCGTAATTGAGGGCGATGTGGTGCAGGCTGACGGCAAAAAAACCCAACACCGCCAGCAACGGTAAATCCCTGAGACGTGGCCGGGCAATACCCTTGACCATCGCGACCAGGGCCATGAACGCCGATGCGATGAGAAACCGCATCAGCGCCAGTTGACCGGGCTCGTAAGCCTGCAAGCCGATGCGAATGCCAATCGGAGAATAGGCCCAGCAAAAAATCACGAATGTCGTCGCGAGGATAATTCTCGCACCGGGTTTGCTGGAGGAACCGTCGAACGACACGCACCGCGTTTCCATTTAGAAGTCCCTGCCCCATTGAGCGTCTGCCGATTTGCCTCGAAGTATCGAAACCACCCAACATCAACACAAGTGACTTAAACTCAACTCACCATTCACTTTGGGTGAGCTATGGAACTGTCCCAACTGCGCATGCTCAAGACCGTTTGCGATACCGGCAGCATCGCCCGCGCCGCCGAAGTGCTGCACTGCGTGCCGTCCAACATCACGGCACGCCTCAAATCCCTGGAGCGCGAGCTCGGTACGCCGTTGTTTTTTCGTGAGGGTCGTGGGCTGCGGGTCAGCCCGGCGGGAAAAGTGTTTTTGGAGTACGCCACAAAAATATTGAGCCTGACGGAAGAAGCCCGCCGCGCAGTCGCACCTACCGGCGCTCCACACGGACCGCTGCGCATCGGCGCCATCGAATCCAGCGCCACGGGGCGCCTGCCTCAGTTGTTGGCCAAGTACCATGCGAAGTACCCGCAGGTTTCGCTTGAGCTGAGCACGGGCACCTGGGCTCAGTTGCTGGACGATATCCAGCATCACCGGCTCGATGGTGCGATCGTAGCGGTGGACATGGAGCGGCCCGGACTCAAGCGCGCCGTGATGTACCGCGAGGACCTGGTGCTCATCGCGTCCGAGTCTCATGGCCCGCTGCGCAGCGCGGCAGATTTGCGAGGCAAAGCGATCTTCATGTGGCCCTCAGGCTGTCCGTACCGATTGGCGCTGGAGCAGTGGCTGCTGCGTCATGAGCAAACACAACCGATCATCAGCATCGCCAGCTATGGCACCATCGTCGGCTGCGTCAGTGCGGGTGCAGGTGTCTCGCTGGTGCCCCGGGGAATCTATGAGCAATACCGCCAGGGCGCTGGCTGGACAGGATATGAATTTCCCGAACTGATGGGGATCGATAACCTTTTTTACTGGCATGAAAACGCCGGCCTGCATCCTGCCAGAGAGGCGTTCTTGGCGATGTTGCAGACGGAGTTCGAAGGTTAGACGCGCCTTCACCCAATGACCGACAGGGAGTCAGCTTTGAAGTTAGCACCGCAATTCATCCTCCATGAAACCACCCATTGGATCGTCAACCACCACCTGGCATCCGCCCTACCCGGCTACCTCATGCTCGGCTCCAAAGCTCATGTAAACTCATTGGCTCAATTGCCCGTCCCTGCGCTCGCAGAGCTCGGCGGTCTGATGGCAGACATTCAGCGCGTTCTTGAAACGCAACTGAAGCCCAAATGGCTTTACATCAGTCGATTCGGTCACGATCCCCGCTACCCTATCCACTTCCATTTCATCCCGGTGTACGACTGGGTCGAGGAACTGTTCTGGAAAGATTCGCGGTACAGGCTGCTGGAGACGTTTGGCACTCAAGAGAACGCTCAGACATTGACCGATGGCGCGGAGCTGACCTTGTTCATTTGGCGTGAATTCGGGGAGAGCTCTACGCCGCCAGCAATCCAAGGACCTTCGATTTGTCAGGTGATTAATCGGTTGCGGGAATCGTTCAAGACTGCGCCGACACCAAACCATCCTCCAGCGCAATGGCGATGATGTCTGTTGCAGGTACGTTGACCCAGGTTGAAACATCAACCTCGCCCCTCGACGCTAGCCAGCGTCCGACCATTTGATAGCCCAACGAGTAACCGAGCCATTTGGGCTTGTCGCCGAAACCAAAGAACCACTCGTTGTGATCGTAATATCTTGATTCGAGAGCTTGGCGTCCAACCGCTGGACTTGAAAGATCGGCGCAGGCAATGGCACGCTCCCAAGGCTCCGGATCGCTTCCGAGCAAATGCCGAACAAACTGGCCGGCCAGCCCTTCGCTGACCAGAGCCTCGCCCAAAGTCCAGCCGTAGCCAGGACCGCCCATGCGCAGGCAATGATGAACCTCATGAATCACATGTCGACGCAACGCACCGGTGCGTAGGCTGGAAAGGAAATTGGGATTATCGGGATCAAGGGTCATGGAAAACATGGAACTGCGAAACGCCCGCCCTACCAGGCCCATTTCCGCAATGGTTTCGCCCGGTAGCCGCTGAATCAGAACATCGAGTCGCGGCGGGAGCATCAGACAAGCTATGGCTTCATAAGCGGCGGCGAATTCGTCAGTCAATTCGCGGCGAAACTCGGCCAGGCTCCCCGAAGCTTCCAGCCAGTGCAGCGTCCATTTCTCCATAACTCTCTCCTTAAATCAACGTACTGGCTCGATGGCTCCAGACCGCTCGCGACAGTAAATTTCCCTAGGGCAGTTGTCCACTGTCGATAGATTCGACTCTCCCTCTGTCTGTAAGACATCTCTGGCAAAAAACCATCGCGATTCCTACAAAGCTCTCGGAACCGGGTGCCTTGTCCGTCGAGCGCGGGGAAACCTATAGTCATTCCGTCGCCCCAGAATGGCGATCAGGTTTGGCGACCTGAGGATCGGATCAGCCCTCTAACCTGACCGGAGCAATCCCATGCAAAGATACATCCCCATCACCGGCATCGACTGCACCCCCGCGGCCCTCCTCATTGATACTCAAGCCCCGCTGGATGTCCTGCACGCAACCGCCGATTACCGCATCCGTGTGGTGACCCAAGTATTGGAAAACATCGCGTTCCGCTCCGAGATTGCCAGTGACACAGTGGTGCTTTCGGACTTCGCACAGCTTTTGGTGATTCCGTTGCGCGATGGGTGTGATTTGCTGGAGGTGATTGGTCGGCGGCTTCAGGCGCAGGTGGAAAGCTGATGAAACGACGGGCGCTTAAAAACGCCCGTTTTCGCATAACCGGATCATGCGAGTGGCTACTGCCAGCCAGGGCGACACGATCAGCTCCATGACCGATGAAAGGCACCTCGACCTGCACTCAACCTCGCATCCATCAGGAGTAGCCATATGGCTACAAATGGGACTATGATCGATAAGAAAATATACGAGATCCACCAGACGCCCGATTTTGAGGATTGGCTTGACAGTGTGAAGGATGCGCAAGGGAAAGCGGCCATCCTGGCCCGTCTGGATCGCGCCGGAGATGGCAACTTTGGTGATTGCGAACCGGTTGGCGATGGGGTCAGCGAAATGCGTGTTTTTATTGGGCCGGGGTACAGAATTTATTTTGTGCGCACGGGGATCTCAGAGTACTTGATGCTCAGCGGAAGCGATAAAACAGATCAAAAACGAGGTATTAGGAGAGCCAAAATGTTCCTTGATGCCCTGAGAGGTAAATGACATGAACGATAAATTTAACCCTGAGGATATGCCGGTTCTTAGTCTCAACACTACCGGTAGAACTCGTTATGAGGCTTCGCGTTTTCTCGACACCCCGGAAGCTATAGCAGCTTACTTGGCAGAAAGTATGAAAGCCGATGATACGGAGAGCCTTATTCATGCTTTGGCCGAAGTCGCAAAAGCTAAAGGTGTCAATAAAGTCGCCAAAGATGCCGGGGTTAATCGTGAAAGTCTTTATAAGGTACTGAAATCTGGTGCAAAAACGCGGTTTGAAACTATCAGGAAACTGATGACCGCGATCGGTGTAGAGCTCACCGTACAACCGATTACAACACAAGCGATGGCCTCCAAAGCTACTGCTCCAAGGGCTGGCAAACCACCGATAGCTGCGGCTAAACCTACCGCGAAATCCGCTGCGAAAAAACCAACCGTAGCAGCGGTTGAACCAAGCGCAAAACCTGCTGCGAGAAAATCAGCCGCGGCCAAGCCTGCCGTACCGGAACACACCTAAACGTGCCCAGTACTGGCAATACAAGAAAATAAAGCCGCCTCTTTGGCGCGCCCGAGCGCGGCCGAAAACAGTCATTTCAATCAAGAATGGGACGAAGGAAACTGCGCTCGTAGCTCAGGATAATTTTTTGCTCGGTAGCCTGCGTCACCAATTGAACGCACTCAGGATCTACTCCGGCCTCCCTACGGTACTGCTCATAATCTGCCAGGCTGGAAAAGCTGAATAGACAATAAGCGATATTGTTGGCGCCTTCGGCTGGTAGAAAGTAGCCATGGTGGCTCCCTCCCATACGGTTCACCACACGAATCCAATGGCGAGAATAGCTTTCGAAAGCCGGGATCTGGTAGGGATCGATTACATACCTGACATGGCAAGTGATCACTGGATCATTCCTTTGAAAATGGGGTAATCGTTATTCTACACATGCCAGAAGCTGAGTCGTCGATAGCGGCTTTGGGTCGAAAGCCGTCCTTTGAGATCGACCGTTTCTGGCCGTGTCGAGTGGTCCAACTTTGCTTTGAATACTAGCCTTGCAAACGTGCGCACAAGGAAGTCGAGAAAACCATGACTGACCGCGATCAACTCCATCGAAATGGTTACGCCCTGCTCCGTCAAGCGATCCCAACCCAATGGCTGGAAGACCTGCGTGCCGTGTTCGATGCAGGTGTGAGGCCGTCGGACCAGTGGCCGGTGCCGCGAGACATGGACTGGCGTCATTCGATGTTGGACGACGATGCGAAGGTTCAGGCTGTGTGTCGTCTGCCCCGGGTGCTGGCGGTCGCGGGGGAGTTGATCGGGGAGCGGTTCTTTCTGTCGCAGGTGGAGGGGCGCGAACCTCTTGTCGGTGGCGGCAACCAACCGCTGCACCGCGATTTGTCGGCCCAACGGCCAGGCGACATCGCCATGGCCCTGGCTTTTTTCGACGATTATGGCGCCGAGAACGGCGCGACTCGTATCGTGCCTGGCAGCCATCGACCCGCGCTGGGGGAACCGCCATTCGACTTCAACGATGAATCACGCTCCGTACAGCTTTCAGGTTGCGCCGGTGACATCCTGGTGTTCGATGTGGACTTGGTGCATGCGGGCAGTCTGAACTCGGTGGGCTCGCACCGTCGTTCGATTTTGATCAGTTATTTTTCGGAGCCGTTGTACGCTTCACACCTGGAAACCGTGGGCCTGCGTAATATTCGTATGGACACGAGTGAACGGTTCGAGCCTTTGGATTTTGGCTTCGGGAAAACGGGCATTCGCGCCTGTCGTCCAACGACAAAATCTACGATCGACTAGACAAAGATGCAGTCATTTGCGCATGACACACCGCCAGAATCTCATCGGCCAGCGCCGAGTCGTCAGGACAGGCGCGCGATAGCATGATCGCGCCGACCGCGCGCGCCAGCAGGTCGATCATTTTCACCCTCGCCTCACCCGGCGCCGCATCCGGCCCGGTCGGGTATTTTTCGCCGAGTGTTTGCAACATGCGCTCGATGCCTTCAGCGAAGGCCGCCTTCAAATCGTCCGACTGACGTGCCGCGTCCCCGCACAACGCTGCCATGGTGCAACCCGTGGCGCGCCCGTCGCGATGGTCCCGCGACACATACACATCAATGAAGTCCTTCACGCTCAATGCTTCGGCGCCGATCAGTGACTGCTCAAGACTTTTCGCCGAGGCTTCGGCCATCAGGTCAGCCTTCGAACCGAAATGTTTGTAGAAACCGCCATGGGTGAAACCGGCGGCGGCCATCAGGTCGGCCACGCCGACCCCGTCAAAACCGCGCTCGCGAAATACGACTGAGGCTGTTTCGACGATGTGTTCCCGATTTGCCTGGGCCTGGGCCTTGGTGACTCGCATGTTTCGATACCTCGTTACCGCTGGAAATTCATCGACTGATCATACATTGATGTTGATCATAATCAAAACCGTTGACACTTTAGATTTCGATCATCATCATAATCTCCAACGACCTGACCCGTTATCAACGGACACGGAACAACCTCCCATGAGCGACCTGAATCTGTTTACCGCCTATACCTTGGCCCAGGCACTGGCTGATCGAGCCTGATTTTTTCTCGTGCATCAATCCCAATCCATGTTTTCGATAAAGAGCTGACATCATGACTACTCGCCCTACCGTTCTCATCACTGGCGCCTCCACCGGCATTGGCGCGGTTTACGCCAAGCGTTTCGCCCAACGCGGACACGATCTGGTGTTGGTCGCCCGCGATCACTTGCGCCTGGAAACGCTCGCCGCGAAGTTGCGTGGCGAGCACAACGTCGCCGTTGAAGTGCTTCAGGCCGACCTGACTCAACTCAGCGACCTGCACACCGTCGAAGCCCGCCTGCGGGACGATGCGCGCATCGGCATCCTCGTCAACAATGCCGGCGCGGCACAGTCCGGCGCCTTCATCGAGCAAAGCACCGACAGCGTTGCACAACTGGTGGCCCTCAACACCACCGCGCTGGTGCGGCTCGCCAGCGCCATCGCTCCACGCCTGGTCAAGGCAGGTGAAGGCGCGATCATCAACATCGGTTCGGTGGTGGGTCTGGCGCCTGAGTTCGGCATGACGGTCTACGGTGCGACCAAGGCGTTCGTGCTGTTTCTGTCCCAAGGCCTGAGCCTGGAACTGTCGCCTCAGGGTGTCTATGTACAAGCCGTACTGCCCGCGGCCACCCGCACGGAGATTTGGGATCGCGCCGGCGTCGACATCAACACCTTGAGCGAAATCATGGAAGTGGATGATCTGGTCGATGCCGCCCTGGTGGGCTTCGACCGTCGCGAACCGGTGACCATTCCACCGCTGCATGAAGGCGAGCGCTGGGATGCCCTGCAAACCGCGCGTCAGGGTCTTTTGTCGCAGATCAGGCAGTCCGCCGTGGCGCAGCGCTATCTGACTCAAGGCTGATCCCTGTCGACAGCTCGGCCTCGCCCCTCTCTCATTCCTCCGACAAGAGCAGCTGCAACATGAAGGCATTTTTTATCGACCGCTACGGCAAGCAGAACGGAATGATTGGCGAAGTGCCCGACCCCGCGGTCGGTGTGCATGACGTTCTGGTCCAGGTGCATGCAACAAGCGTGAACCCGCTGGACTCGAAGATCAGAACGGGGGAATTCAAACTGATCCTGCCCTATACCTTTCCATTGGTGTTGGGCAATGACCTGGCCGGAGTGGTCGTGCGCACGGGGTCGGCGGTGAAGCGATTCAAGCCAGGAGACGAAGTCTATGCACGTCCTCCAGAAGCACGGATCGGGACGTTTGCCGAACTGATCGCCGTGAACGAAAACGCGCTCGCGCTCAAACCCCCGAATCTCGACATGGCCGAAGCGGCCGCCATCCCCTTGGCGGGTTTGACGGCCTGGCAGGCGCTGGTTGAGACCGCCCAGCTGAAAAAAGGCCAGAAGGTGTTGATTCATGCCGGATCCGGTGGCGTCGGTACGCTTGCTATCCAGCTCGCCAAACACCTCGGCGCCTTCGTTGCGACCACCACCAGCACGACGAATGTCGAGTGGGTGAAAGCACTCGGGGCGGATGTGGTCATCGATTACAAACAGCAGGATTTTGCAAAGGAGTTGCGCGATTTTGACGTGGTGTTGAACAGCCTCGGCGCCGATGTACTGGAGAAATCGATCAAGGTGCTCAAGCCTAGCGGACAGCTCATTTCCCTTTCAGGGCCGCCGACCGCGCAATTTGCCCAAGAGCAAGGCCTGTCCTGGGTGCTGCGGCAAATCATGCGTCTGCTGAGCAGCGGTATTCGCAGAAAAGCCCGCAAACATGGGGTGAGCTATGCATTTTTGTTCATGCGTGCCAACGGGATACAACTGCAGAAAATCACCTCGCTTATCGAGGCTGGCGTCATCAAACCGGTCATCGATCGCTCCTTCCCTTTTGCATCAACCGCAGAGGCGTTGCGGTACGTCGAGCAGGGCAGATCAAAAGGCAAAGTCACCATAACAATCCAATAGGCGCACGACAAAAGATGTCAGTAGATGATGTGCATGCCGCCAAGCACCCGATTGCGGCGCCTGAACCAGACCTGGCTGCATTTACACCCTCATGCCTACTCCACCGCCTCAGCCACGCCCTGATCCTCCCCCAGAAATCCGCCACTCTGGTGATGCCATAGCCGCGCATAGGTCCCGTTTTTCCCGAGCAGTTCGGCGTGGGTGCCTTGTTCGATAATGCGTCCATCATCCATGACGATGAGCCTGTCCATCGCGGCAATCGTAGACAGCCGATGGGCGATGGCGATCACGGTCTTGCCCTTCATCATTTTATCGAGGCTTTCCTGGATGGCGACTTCGACCTCTGAATCCAGCGCGCTGGTGGCTTCGTCCAGTAGCAGGATCGGGGCATTTTTGAGCATCACTCGGGCAATGGCGATGCGTTGACGCTGGCCGCCCGAAAGCTTGATACCCCGCTCGCCCACCAGGGTGTCGTAGCCGCTATGGCCTTGCTTGTCGCTCAGTTGACTGATGAACCCATCGGCTTGGGCACTGGCCGCCGCGCTGCGGATTTGCGCGTCGGTGGCATCGGGGCGACCATAGGCGATGTTGTCGCGAATGGAGCGGTGCAGCAGCGAAGTGTCCTGAGTGACCATGCCGATGGCGCTGCGCAGACTGTCCTGGGTGACGTGCGCGATGTTCTGCCCGTCGATGCGAATCTCACCCTCGTCCACGTCGTAAAAACGCAGCAGCAGGTTGATCAGCGTGGATTTCCCGGCGCCGGAGCGGCCCACCAGCCCGATCTTTTCGCCCGGGCGAATGCTCAGGCTCAGGCCATCGAGCACCTGGCGTTCGCCGTTGTAGTTGAAACTCACCTTGTCGAAGGTCACCGCACCGCCGGTGGTAACCAGCGCGCCGGCATGCGGCGCATCCTGCACTTTGGGGCCACGGGTCAAGGTCGCCATGCCATCCTGTACGGTGCCGATGCTCTCGAACAGCGAGGTCATTTGCCACATGATCCAGTGCGACATGCCATTGATGCGCAACGCCATGGCGATAATCGCCGCCACCGCACCTGGGCCGACTTCGCCTTGGTGCCATAGCCAAAGGGCATAACCGCCTGCCCCCATGATCAACCCGACCACCAATGCCTGATTGACGATCTCGAACTGGCTGACCAGGCGCATCTGGCGAAAGCCGGTTTGCTTGAAATCCTCCATGGCCGCGCGCGCGAAGTGTGCTTCGCGTTTGGTGTGGGAGAACAGCTTCACCGTGGTGATGTTGGTATAGGCGTCTGAGATGCGCCCGGTCATGGATGAGCGCGCATTGGCCTGTTCCTGCCCGACTTTCTCAAGGCGGGGCACGAAGTAGCGCATGGCAAGCCCGAACAACACTACCCAGGCAACGAAAGGCAGTATCAGCTTGAGGTCAAAGCCGCCGGCCAGTGCGATGATCGCGATGAAGTACACCCCGATTCCGGGAGCAACCTCGATGAGGGTGAATAACACTTCGCGCACGGACAGCGCGGTCTGCATCACCTTGGTGGTGACCCGGCCGGAAAACTCATCGGAGAAGAACGAAAGGCTTTGTCGCAGCATCAGCCGATGAAAATCCCAGCGCAACCGCAACGGCAGGTTGATCGCCAATATTTGGTGCTGCACCATCGTGCGCAACGCTACCAGCCCGATGCTGGTCACCAGCACCACGCCGATGCCCCACAGCACCCGGCTCTCCTCCCTGGCTGCATCGCCGCCGGCCTGCCAAACCGATAGCAAGTCCACGACCTGCCCGAGAAAAGAAAACAGCCAGGCTTCGTAAATCGATACGGCGGCACTGAGCAGCGCGAGGGCGAGGATGTAACCGCGTGCGCCCCGCGTGCAGGCCCACAGAAAACGCGCCAGACCGTCAGGTGGTGGGGGGACCTCGTCGGGCGGAAAAGGGTCGAGCCGTTGTTCAAAAGCGCGAAGCATGGTGATCTCCAAAACGATCTAGTAAAGAGATTCTGGCATTTAAAGGTGGCTTTGAGGGGTTTGGAAGTTGAGCAATCCATGATTGACCGCCAGCAACTCCATCGAGTTTGCACCATGCCCCACAACGATCGTGCTTTCACTGCCCAACAACCCTCTCATACCGCCGCTGAATCCGTTCCACCTCGCCCGAACGGCGCAACTGCTCCAAAGCCTTGGCCCACGCAGTCACCACCTCGTCCTCAGAATCGAGGCTGAACGCGATGTACAGCGACGAGCGATAGAGCTCGATGGGAATTTTGCGCAGCGTGCCCGGCGCGATGTTCAACTGGCGGCTGTAGTAAGCCACACCGGCATCGGTGTCGCCGACGATGATGCCGGTGCGCCCGGCGAGCAACATGCGGTAGAGCAACTTGCTCTCGGTTGCACTTTTGTCCACATTATTGAAACCCAGCGACTGCAGCATCTGGGGCACCAGGCCGGCATGACGGGTGGTGATCTGCGGGGCGTGCAGCAGTTGTTCCAGGGAGTTCACCGGCGGCGCATTGGCCAGTTGATAGGCGTAAATGGACTCCTCCACGATCGGCCCGACCCACTTGTACAACGGCTCGCGCTCCGCCGTGCGGAACAACGAGAACATGATGGTCTTGCTGCGGGTCCTCAGTACCTGGGTGGCGCGCATGCTGGGCTGCAGATGCACCTCAAAGTCATCCCCGGTCAACGCCATGATGGCCCGCACGATCTCCGTGGTCATACCTGTGAGCTGGTTGTTTTCCTGGTAGTTGTACGGGGCCCATTCTTCGGTAACGACCTGGTACTCTCCGGCCTTGACCCCTGTGCCGAGCAATAGACAAAGCAGCGCCGCAGCCGGTGTCGAAATTCTCACGTGTTCTCCTGATAAGCCGTTCGGTGTTCGCGCAAGGCCGAGGTGGAAACTCACAGAACAAGCATAGACGCAAACCCGTGGCTGACGGCTGGTGCAATCCACACTCCTGCCTTTGGCAATCTCTTGGTTCCAGAATTTCCGAGACCACCCGCTTCTTCGGCTGATCGCCACAATGATTGAGCTGCAGGAGTCAAACTGGCGGGTTTCAGGTATCTGTTATTCCCATAGTTGCTATCGATACCATCGCCGTTCTCGTCATCGGCCTCTCTCTCTAATCTGCCCACCAACGCGATCGATGACGATCGCAGCAGATCACAATCCGCCCCTTATGGAGAGAGAAACGATGAACACACTCAATCGCACCCTGGCCATCGCGACACTGGCACTGGCTACCCTCAGCGCCGAGGCTGCATCGCCCGCCCAGGCCGGCGCTCGCGCGTCCGCCGTCGGCAGCGTGATCCAGTCCGCCAGTTACATCACCACCCGAGACGGCGTGCAGCTGTACTACAAGGACTGGGGCCCCCGCGATGGTCAGGTGGTCACCTTCAGCCACGGCTGGCCGCTGAACGCAGATAGCTGGGAAGCGCAGATGATGTTCCTCGCCGCCAAAGGCTACCGCGTTGTTGCCCACGACCGTCGCGGCCACGGGCGCTCCAGCCAGCCGTGGGAAGGCAACGACATGGATCACTACGCCGACGATCTGGCGGCGGTGATTGAAGCGCTGGATCTGAAAGAGGTGACTTTGGTGGGGTTCTCCACCGGTGGCGGCGAAGTGGCTCGCTATATCGGTCGCCATGGTACCGGCCGGGTGAAGAAGGCCGTGCTGGTCTCCTCCGTCCCACCGCTGATGCTCAAGACCCCGACCAACCCCGGCGGCCTGCCCATCGAGGTGTTCGACGGGCTGCGCAAGGCATCCCTGGAGAACCGCTCGCAGCTTTACCTGGACATCGCTTCCGGCCCCTTCTTCGGCTTCAACCGCGAGGGTGCCAAGCCTTCCCAGGGTCTGATCCAGTCGTTCTGGGTCCAGGGCATGCAGGCGGGCAGCAAGAACACCTATGAGTCGATCGCGGCCTTCTCGGCGACCGACTTCCGTGGCGACTTGAAGAAGTTCGATGTGCCGACGCTGGTGATCCATGGCGATGACGATCAGATCGTGCCTATCGATGCTTCAGGCAGGGCCTCGGCAACGCTGATCAAGGGTGCGCGCCTGATCGTCTACCCCGACGCGCCGCATGGCCTGACCGATACGCACAAGGACCGGCTGAACCAGGATCTGCTGACGTTCCTTCAGGAATAGAACCGGAACATGTACTGCCCGCGCCCATCGTTGTTCAGGGAGCGTCACAGATACTGCATCCACCTTGCAAAGCCCTTCTCAGGAAGGGCTTTTGCGTTATACACCTGTCACGTCAACGCTCTGTGGCGGGCACGCTCATCAATTCATGTGAACCTAGCCGTCCTCCCACCCTCGGATATTCAAGACGTACTCAGGGTGACCCATATGGCAATCGAAGACACTTTATTACGTCAACGCAAGGTACTTGCCGAGTTCGGCGAGCTGGCCCTGGTTTCAGACGACCTGGAGCACATTCTGGATGAGGCGTGTCGCCTGGTGGGTGAGGCGCTGGAAACCCATCTGGCGAAGTTCATGTTGCTGGAAGACGACGGTGTCACTTTCCTCGTGCGTAACGGTGTGGGGTGGGCACCCGGCGTGGTGGGAAAAGTACGGGTGCAGGCCCTGGCAGGAACCCCGGAACGCTATTCCCTGGACACCGGCAACGCCGTCATTTCCACGGATGCCTCAACAGAAACACGCTTTCACTATCACGACTTTCAGAAGCGCAACGGCGTTCAGGCGTTCGTCAATGTACTGGTATACGGAGCCAGCGAAACACGGCCATTCGGCATATTCGAAGTCGACAGTCGCAGCCCCAGGCAGTTTAGCCAGAGCGATATCGATTTTCTGCGCGGTTACAGCAACCTCCTCGGTGCCGCATTGAGGCGCTCGCAAACCATGCAAGCCATGCGCCTGACCGAAGAAAAATTGCGTGAAAGCGAAAGGCACTACCGAATCGCGGCGCAGCTCACTCCGCTCTGGCCCTGGACGGCCGACAGCCATGGCGCGGTGACGTCACTGGATCAACGCTGGTATGAATACACCGCAAGGTCGCCGGCGCAGACATTGGGACGCCAGTGGTTAAACGCAGTGCATCCCGATGACCGGCTATCATTTGCCAAGCTATGGAAACAGTCGCTGACCAGTTTGCAACCCTTCGACGCGCAGATCCAGTTGCGCAAGTCCACGGGAGAATATCGATGGTTCAGAATCCGTGCATTATGCAGCCTGGACCCTGAAGGCCGCTGCGAACAGTGGTATGGCACCGTCGAAGACATTCACGAGCGGGTGCAACTGGAGGCGGCGCTGAGGGACTGGAACGAGTTGCTCGAAGAACGCATCGCTGTCCGAACAAGGCAGCTTGAAGCCGAACAACAAGAGCGCGCGCTGGCCGAGTCCAAACTGCGCCAAAGCCAGAAAATGGAAGCTGTCGGCCAACTGACCGGGGGCATCGCCCACGACTTCAACAACCTCCTGGCGGGCATCACCGGCAGCCTGGAGTTGATGCAACGACATATCGACACTCAACGTTATGACGAGCTGTCCCGGTACAACTCTGTCGCCCTGACTTCGGCAACCCGTGCAGCCGCCCTGACCCAGCGCCTGCTGGCATTTTCCCGGCAGCAATCGCTGCAACCGGAAGTGCTCGAACCTCGGGAGGTGGTGGCCGGCCTCGAAGAAATCATCCGGCGTTCCGTGGGGCCGAGCATTCATGTCGAATGTTCTTTCAGGGGGCACGACCCGATCAAATGCGACCCGAATGGGCTGGAGAACGCGCTGCTCAACCTGGCGATCAACGCTCGGGATGCGATGCCCGGTGGCGGGACCTTGAAGCTGGACGTACAACGTTGCGCTATCGACGCGCAATCTTGCAGTGAAAAGATGCTGCCCGCCGGCCTGTATGTGGCGATATCGGTCGCCGACTCAGGCACCGGGATCAGCGCCGACATCCTGCCGCGCGTGTTCGATCCGTTTTTCACCACCAAGCGCATTGGCGAAGGTTCCGGTCTGGGCCTGTCGATGATCTACGGGTTTGCCCAGCAATCCGGCGGGCAGGTGAAGATTCAGAGCAGCGTCGGGGTGGGAACGACCGTGACGATGTATTTCCCGGTGGTCAGCCAGTCCCCCGCTCGGCCGGAGGACGCTGAGCCGGAGGCTGCGCGACTGCAACCAGGTGCCAACGAAACGATTCTGCTGGTCGACGACGAAGCGGCTATTCGCCAGATGGTTTCGGAGTTCCTGACCGAAGCCGGCTATCGTGTCATCGAGGCCCTGGACAGTGCCTCTGCCCTGAAACAGGCCGAGAAAACGGCGCATCTCGATCTGTTGCTCACGGACATCGGCCTGCCCGGAACCATGAACGGTGTCGCTCTGGCGGCTGCAATGAAGACCCGATATCCCTCGCTCAAAGTGATGTTCATCACCGGGTTCGCCGAAGGCAAAAGCCTGGTTTCGGTCGATGCAACGACCCGCGTCCTGACCAAGCCTTTCAGCTTGACCGACCTGGGGCAGCAGGTGGCTTCGCTGATTCACGCCAGTGATGATGACGGCGCTGAATCAGCGTAAACGTTTCAATCAATGCCGCAGCAACTTGCGCAAAGGAATCTCGTCCTTGCGCACAGGCGATTTGATGACGATGTAGCTGAAGTACTTGGAGATGCCGATGTTCTTGTCCAGCAGGCTTTCCATCACATCCTGGTAATCCTGGATGCTGCGGGTCATGAAGCGCACGAGATAGTCGTAGCCGCCGCTGATCAGGTGACATTCGAGCACTTCATCCACCAGGCGGATGTTGGATTCGAATTTGGCGAAGTCCTCGCGCTTATGGTCGCTCAAGGTAATTTCGGTGAAGACCGTCACCGAGTCGGTAATCTTGGCCAGGTTCAAATGGGCCTTGTAGCTGGAGATGTACCCCAACGATTCCAGCCGTTTGACCCGTTGCAGGCATGGGCTGGCGGAAAGCCCCACGGCATCGGCCAGGCTGACGTTGGTCATGCGGCCGTCTTTTTGAAGCTCTACCAGAATGCTGATGTCGATCCGGTCCAGTTTCGCTACACCTTCCATCGCCTACCTCTGCCTGCCATTTGTAAGACAATCTTCTAACAAAATCAGCACCGTAAAGACAGCTGATGCTGAGCCACCAGGTCGGCCATGCTGTTGATGCAATGCTGGCCTGCGCATGGCTTGGGTGGGTTGTCGGGGTTGCGACAAATCAGGCAAACCGCCCCGACCTTGGCTGGGCGGGCGCCCGGACGGGTCACCTGAAGAATAGCCTGCGCATCGAGGTCGTTGGCCTTGAGCCAAGCAGGATCGTGCAAGGGGTCACTGGCCAGTGAAATAAAATCCTCCGGCTCGATGCCCAGGCGCTCGCACAACGCGCCCCGGTCTTCTGCATCGCGGTCGCCCAGCACCAGCAGGCGATAGAACTTGCGTAGATAGAGCATCGCCCCCGGCGCATCCTCGAACAACGTCCAGGCGGCGGCCGAGCGGGCGAAGCTCATGCCCTCCTCCCAACTGACCTTGAGTTTCCAGCGCTCGGCCAACTGACGGTGGGCGAAACACAGCAAACCGCTGAAGCCCAACTCGCCGAAGCGCGGATACAGCGCTTGCAGCACCTCGTCGAACTCGGCCAGCACCTGGGTTTTTTCTGGCGATTCACCGTGGTGTTCCAGCAGCGGCTGCAGCGCCGTCCAGATGGCGGAGTCCCGATCCACCAGGACCTCGTCGCAGTCGATCAACAATGCCCGATACTCAGTCAACCTCATGGGTAAAGCCTCCGCTGATGTCCCATCGATCCACGCTCCTTTGATTTGCATGGGCGCTTGCCCTGGCAAACGCCATGAACACCAGGCCTTCAGCCCATGACCCGTGCCAGCGCAGCGTCGAGAATCTGCAAGGCTTCATCGACCTGCGCCTCGCTGGTCACCAGAGGGGCAAGGAAGCGCAATACGTTGCGGTACACCCCGCACTTGATAACCAGCAATCCACCGGCCCGGGCTTCGTCGATCAAGCGTTGGTTGAGGTCGGCATCCGGGGTGCGTGCAACGTCATCCTTGATCAGTTCGATCGCCAGCATGAAGCCGCTGCCACGCACGTCGCCAATGCGCGGGTAACGGGTTTGCAGACGTAACAGCCCCTGACGCAGACGCTCGCCCAGGGCTTCGCCACGGGCCAACAGGTGTTCCTGCTCGTAGGCGTCGATCACCGCCAGCGCCGCCGCGCACGACAGCGCGTTACCGCCATAGGTGCCGCCCAGTCCACCGGGCAGTGGCGCATCCATGATTTCAGCCTTGCCGACCACACCCGACAGCGGCAAACCGCCGGCCAGGCTTTTGGCGACCGTGACCAGGTCTGGCTGGATGCCGGCATGCTGGAAACCGAACCATTTACCGGTGCGACCAAACCCGGTCTGGATTTCATCGAGAATCAGCACAATGCCATGTTTTTCCGTCAGCGCGCGCAGGCCCTGGAGGAACTCGATGGGCGCCGAGAGGAAACCACCGTCGCCTTGCACCGGCTCAATGATGATCGCTGCGACCCGCTCAGGCGCCACTTGAGTGGCCAACAGTTCGTCCAGCGCCTGGAGCGCCATTTCGCTGGTGACACCCCGGTAGGCATTCGGATAGGGCGTGTGGAACACCTCCGGTGCGAACGGTCCGAAATTCTGTTTATAAGGCTGGCTCATGCCGGTGAGCGTGGTACCCAACAACGTCCGGCCATGGAAGCCGCCGCGAAAGGCGATCACCGCCGAGCGCTGGGTGTAGGCTCGGGCGATCTTCACCGCGTTTTCTACCGCTTCGGCGCCTGAGGTGAAGAACGCCGCCTTATAGGCTTGCTCACCCCCGATCATTTCGCACAGGCGCTTGGCCAGGTCCAGATAAGGTTGGTAGGCCACGACCTGGAAACAGGCATGAGTGACTTTCTGCAGTTGGGCTTGCACCGCCGCGACCACCTTGGGGTGATTGTGGCCGATGTTCAGGACCCCGATGCCGCCGACGAAGTCCAGGTAGCGCTTGCCGTCCACGTCCCACAACTCCGTGCCCTGGGCCCGGTCGATCACCAGCGGATGGGCAGTGACCAGGCCACGTGGCACGAATTGATCACGCTGACGGAGCAGACTTGGGGTTTCTTCGACTTTACTGTTCATGGCATTTCCCATCGTGAGCCTCACAACCAGGAAGCGGCTGCGGTGTGTTCACAGGTTAAGCGTTCGACACGATTGTCTAAGCCGAACTTGGTCGTTGAGAAATTCGGATCGACTGTTTACACCCCGGCAAACAGCAGAATCCTCCAAGGGCCTCGTACCCCATGGAATCTGCTGACTTGCGCGCCATACAACGCAGCCTGATGTTCCCAGGGGGGCCCTTTCGACAGATCCTGCTTTGCCATTAAGGCATGCTTGTTACTTCCTTATTTCATGCGAGAAATGACCTCATGGCCCTGCTCTACAAAGCCGACCCGGTGCGCGGTGAACAATGGAAGCGCCTGTTCGCCGAACACGCACCGGATATCCAATGGCGTGCCTGGCCGGACATCGGCGATCCTCGAGATATTCGTTACCTGGCAGCCTGGCAGGCACCGGACGATATCGAAACCTTGTTGCCCAACCTGCAAGTGCTGTTCGCCTTGTCGGCGGGGGTCGATCAACTGGATCTGGGCCGCTTGCCGCCAACGCTGCCGGTGGTGCGCTTGCTCGACCCAGGCATCAGCCAGGGTATGTGTGAATACGCCAGTTTCGCCGTGCTCAGCTTGCACCGGGACATGTTGCGCTATCGCCAGCAACAGGCCGAGCGGTGCTGGCAAGCACACCGGTTGGTGCCTGCGCAGCAGCGCCGGGTCGGGGTCATGGGCCTGGGGTTGCAGGCCCGTCACATACTCAACGCCTTGAAGCCCTTTGGTTTCGCCTTGTCAGGCTGGGCGCGCAGTGAACATCACATTGATGGAGTGCAGTGCTTTGCCGGAACCGGGCAACTGCCGGCCTTCCTCAGCCAATGCGACATTGTGCTGTGTGTCCTGCCGCTGACCGAACAGACCAAGGGAATTCTCAACCGTCAGTTGTTCCAACACCTGCCCAGGGGCGCGGCCCTGGTCAACATGGGCCGCGGAGGGCATCTGGTAGAAGCGCATTTACTTGAAGCCCTTGCCAGCGGCCAGCTGAGCGCGGCGGTGCTCGACGTGCTGGAACAGGAACCAGCCGCGCCGGATCATCCGTTCTGGAACCATCGACAAATAATGCTGACCCCCCATATCGCAGCGATGACTCAACCCGAGAGTGCGTTTGGCGTGTTATTGGACAATATTCGCCGGCATCAACGGGGCGAATCGATGCGGGGTCTGGTGGACCGTGAGCGCAGCTACTGACCCGTGCATGACAAGGTGCATCGGGCAAAAAACCATCCGGTATTTACTGCCGGCCCGGCCGCTGATTTGAGCAAGAAATGTGGCCGCAAGCGTCGTTGTAGAAGGAACCTGCCGAATCGTTTTGCGCCCCTTGTCAGGCTTGCTTGCAGGTGAGATACAAACATTATCCGCGGATAAATCCGACTGATTACCCCCTCTCTCAATGGTGATCTGCCATGTCCAATTCGAAACGCCCTGACTACGTCTATCGTGCCATGACCGCTACCGATGTCCCCTCGGCACACGCCCTATCCGTGCAACTGAAATGGCCCCATCGCCTGGAGGACTGGGCGATGCTGCAGCGCGTGGCCCAAGGTTTTGTCGTTGAGGATCAGGGCCGCCTGATCGGCACTGCATTCACCTGTGCCCAGGGACGCTACGCCACCATCGGCCTGGTGATCGTCGATAACGAGTACCAGGGCCAGGGGATCGGTCGCAAACTGATGGAGCTGGCCATCGAAGCGTGCGGCTCGCGTACTGCCATCCTCAATGCGACGCTGGCCGGCGCCCCGCTGTATGCCAGTCAGGGATTCGTGGACTTTGGGCATATCCAGCAACATCAAGGCCTGGCTTTACCGCCTGCACCGCCGACATTGGCCGCCAACGAACGCTGCCGCCCGCTGACCGACGCCGATCACGCCGAAGTGATCACACTGGCCAATGCCGGAAGTGGCCTGGACCGTGGGGTCGTGCTCACCGATCTGTTCGATGTCGTTGAGCATGCAGTGGGTATTGAGCGGGACGGCCAGTTGTGCGCTTTCGCCCTGCTGCGCCCCTTCGGACGTGGCCGTTGCATCGGTCCGGTCATCGCGCAGAACCCTGAACAGGCCCGGCACCTGATCGCTGTGTTGCTGGCACGGGTGCCGGATGCATTCGTTCGGATCGACATTCCCTCCGACACCGGGCTGGGCCCCTGGCTCGAAGACGCGGGCCTCAAGCAAGTCGACACCGTCGCCCAAATGGCTCGCGGCACGCCACCGCAAGCGAGCGGCGCGGTGCGGCAGTTTGTGTTGGTAACCCAGGCCGTTGGCTGACAAATCCCATCGCTGATCATTTTTTTGGAGATCCTGTTCATGCTCGAACCCACTGCTGTGCTGTTGGCCCATGCCGACGGCAGCCCCGCCTCAACCTCGTTCACCCCAGGCTCATTGGGCGCCAATGATCCGTTCGACCGGCTCATCGCTTATGCCGGGGCGGATGGCATCGCCGCTGGTGTCGTCCGGGCCAGCGGTCGGTTCAGCAGCGACCAGTATCCCTTCAGCGAAATGATCGTGGTGCATGCCGGAGGCGTTGAACTGCGCAGCCAGGCACAAACGCTGCGCCTCAGCGCCGGTGAAAGCGCGGTGATCGCCCGTGGTACGGCGCTTGAGATCGACGCGCAAGCTGAGTCTTTATGGGCCTTCTGTGCCGATACCCAGCGCGTGAATGCCAGCGAGCCCGGGCTGACAGCACTCCCGGCCCACACGTTGCTCTCGCCTTCGGCGGCTCCCGATGAAGCCATACTGCTCAGCCCGCCACCGCAATGTCGCTCGCACAATCTGTTTGTCGAAGAAGCCACCAACCTGCGCATCGGCGTTTGGGACTCAACGCCTTACACTCGCCAAGCCAGGCCCCACAAACTGCATGAGTTGATGCACCTGATTGAAGGCAGCGTCACCCTGCAGACAGCCGACGGCACCGACCTGACGGTCAATACCGGCGACACGGTGTTCGTACCGCAGAATGCGCCGTGCGCCTGGACGAGTCACGTCTACGTACGCAAGATCTACGTCGTCAAATAGCACCACCGCTATCGCGAGCAAGCCCGCTCCCACAAGGGATCTGCCGTGAATGTGAATCCCGCAGCCACCCCGAAAAAGTGTGGGAGCGAGCCTGCTCGCGAAGGCGGCGGCACATTCAACATCACC
>NZ_FODL01000006.1:293553-293862 GCF_900110355.1 Pseudomonas sp. NFACC39-1
GTGGGAGCGAGCCTGCTCGCGATGACGGCGGCACATTCAACATCACCGCAAACTGACACTCCGCTTTCGCGAGCAGGCTCGCTCCCACAAGGGATCTGCGGTGATTGCCAATCTTGCAGCCACCCCGAAAAAGTGTGGGAGCGAGCCTGCTCGCGAAGGCGGCGGCACATTCAACATCACCCAAACTGACACCCCGCTTTCGCGAGCAAGCCCGCTCCCACAGGGGATTGGCGGTGGATGTGCATCCTGCAGCCACCCCGGAAAAAGTGTGGGAGCGGGCTTGCTCGCGAAGGCGGCGGCACATTCAAC
>NZ_FODL01000006.1:294152-472854 GCF_900110355.1 Pseudomonas sp. NFACC39-1
TGTGGGAGCGGGCTTGCTCGCGAAGGCGGCGGCACATTCAACATCACCGCAAACTGACACTCCGCTTTCGCGAGCAGGCTCGCTCCCACAGGAGATTGGCGGTGGATGTGCATCCTGAAACCATCCCGCAAAGGGATTTTCGGTGAATTTGAATTTTGCGATCAAACCCCAAAAAAAAGCCCGCAGTGTGAGCGGGCAAAAAGGTGTCACAGGTTAGTAAAGCGTCAAAGCGCTGCGACGATGGCCATGCCAACGTCCTGAGTCGAGCCCTGGCCGCCCAGGTCGGGGGTGATCGGCCCCTGGGCAATCACTTGCTCAATGGCCTTGAGAATCCCGTCATGGGCGGCGCGATAACGTTCATCACCATTGCCCAGGAAATCGAGCATCAACGCCCCGGACCAGATCATCGCAATCGGGTTGGCAATGTTCTGTCCATAAATATCCGGCGCCGAGCCATGCACCGGTTCGAACAACGACGGGAAGCGCCGCTGCGGATCGAGGTTGGCCGACGGCGCGATGCCGATGGTGCCGGCGCAAGCCGGGCCGAGGTCGGAGAGGATGTCGCCGAACAGGTTTGACGCCACCACCACATCAAAACGGTCCGGCTGCAGAACGAAACGCGCACACAGGATATCGATGTGCTGTTTGTCCCATTGCACATCCGGGTACTGCTCGGCCATCAACGCCGTGCGCTCGTCCCAATACGGCATGCTGATGGAGATCCCGTTGGACTTGGTCGCCGCCGTCAGGCGCTTGCGCGGTCGGGTCTGGGCCAGATCGAAGGCGAACTTGAGAATCCGATCGACGCCGCGCCGGGTGAACACCGACTCCTGGAGCACGAACTCATGCTCGGTCCCTTCAAACATCTTGCCGCCCACGGAGGAGTATTCGCCTTCGGTGTTCTCACGGATCACCACGAAATCGATGTCCCCTGCTTCTCGCCCGGCCAAGGGGCACGGCACGCCCGGGAACAGCCGCACCGGGCGAATGTTCACGTACTGGTCGAAGTCGCGGCGGAACTTGAGCAGCGAGCCCCACAGGGAAATGTGGTCCGGCACTTTGTCCGGCCAGCCCACGGCGCCGAAGTAGATCGCATCGAAACCCTTGAGCTGCTCGAACCAGTCGGCGGGCATCATCTGCCCGTGCTCCAGGTAGTAGTCACAGTGAGCCCAATCGAGCACTTCGATGCTCAACGACAACTGCCATTTTTTCGCGGCCTGCTCCAATACCCGAAGCCCTTCAGGCAGGACTTCCTTGCCGATGCCATCACCGGCGATGGCAGCGATTCGAAATGGTTTGCTCATCAATCGTGACTCCCTGGTAGGTGTTCAAACAATGGACGCATCACAGTCCCCCGATGTGGAAGGCCTTGATTTCAAGGTATTCATCCAGGCCGTATTTGCTGCCTTCACGGCCCAGGCCCGACTGCTTGATGCCACCAAATGGCGCGACCTCCATGGAAATGATCCCGGTGTTAAGGCCAACCATGCCGAACTCCAACGCCTCGCCAAACCGCCATGAACGACGCAAGTCCTGGGTGAAGTAGTACGCGCCCAGGCCATATGGAGTGGCGTTAGCAAGGGCCAAGGCCTCTTCTTCAGTAGTAAAGCGCATCAGCGGTGCAACCGGGCCAAACGTTTCTTCGCTGGCCAGCAACATTCCAGCGTGGGCCTCGCCAAGCACCGTGGGCTGGACGAACTGGCTGTCACCCTCGGGAATGCCGCCACAGAGCAGACGCGCGCCCTGACTCAACGCATCATCGATATGCCGAGCGACTTTGCTCACCGCCGCCATGTTGATCAGCGGACCGATCATCACGTCGGCCTCCAGGCCATTGCCGACCTTGAGCTTGCCCACCTCCTCCACCAGACGTTCGGCGAAACGCTCATAAATGCCGTCCTGCACCAGAATCCGGTTGGCGCAGACGCAGGTCTGGCCGGCATTACGGAACTTGCTGAGCATGATCCCGGCCACGGCCTGTTCCAGGTCCGCGTCGTCAAACACAATGAACGGCGCGTTGCCGCCCAGTTCCAGGCTCAGGCGTTTGATATGTTCGGCGCTCTGGCGCATCAGCAGTCGACCGACCGCCGTGGACCCGGTGAAGGAAATCTTGCGCACCGTCGGGTTGCCGGTCAGTTCTTCGCCGATGCCCGCGGGCATGCCGGTCACAACGTTGAACACCCCCGCCGGAATCCCGACCCGCTCGGCCAGCACCGCCAGGGCCAGGGCCGACAAGGGTGTCAGGTCCGACGGTTTGACGATCACCGGGCAACCCGCCGCCAACGCCGGGGCGCACTTGCGGGTAATCATCGCGTTGGGAAAGTTCCATGGGGTGATAGCCGCGCAGACGCCCACCGGTTGCTTGAGGGTGAGCAGGCGCCGGTCGCCGCTGGGCGCCGGGATGGTTTCGCCATAAACCCGGCGAGCCTCTTCGGCAAACCATTTGGCGAAGCCGGCGCCGTAGCGGATTTCGCCTTTGGCTTCGTTCAGCGGTTTGCCCTGCTCAAACGTCATGATCAGCGCCAGATCGTCCAGGTTGTCGATCATGGCCTGATACCAACGCTCCAGCAGCACTGCGCGTTCCGCCGCCGGGCGCGCACGCCAGGCCGGCCAGGCACGCTCGGCGGCGTCGATGGCACGCCGGGTTTCCACCCCCTGCATGGCCGGCACCCGAGCGAGCACGTCCCCCGTGGCCGGGTTGATGACGTCGAGCGTGGCGGCGTCATCGGCACCGATCCACTGCCCGTTGATGTAGGCGAGTTCTGCTAAAAGGCTGGGGTCTTTCAATTGATTCTTGAGCATGATCGCGTCCTGTTCCGAGGTATTTCCAGTCTAAGGAGATGCCGCGGATGAGGATGCTGAAAGCGGAGTTTGGGCAGTGTTGGATGCTGAAATTTGCGCTGGGACGGCAGGCTATACCAAGGTGTCGAAATCAACACAGATCTCATGTGGGAGCGGGCTTGCTCGCGAAAGCGGCATATCAGTCGACATCATCGTTAACTGACAAACCGCGTTCGCGAGCAAGCCCGCTCCCACAGGGATCTGTTTATGATTTGGGGTCGATTACAGTTTCAAGGATCCCAACAACCCTTCCAGAAACCGCTGCCCCGCTTGCATCTGGCTGATTTCAATGAACTCGTCGGGCTTGTGCGCCTGCTCGATGGAGCCCGGGCCGCAGACCACCACCGGCACATCCAGACGCTGCTTGAACAGCCCCCCCTCGGTGCCGAAGGAAACCTTGGCGGTGCCGGTGTCCGCTGCGGCAAAGTTCTTCAGAAAGCGCACCGCCTCAACGCTCGGATGAGTATCGAGGCCCGGATAGACGTTCAGGGTCTCGATCTCGATGTCCGCCACACTGGAGAGTTTTTTCGCCTCGCGCACGATCACTTCAGCGTGTTCGCGCAGCTGCTCCAGGAACTGATCCAGGTCATCGGCCGGCAGGTTGCGCACTTCGAAATCCAGGGTGCACAGGTTCGGCACAATGTTCAGCGCCTTGCCACCGACAATCTGGCCGACGTGCACGGTGCTGTAGGGCACGTCGTAATCGGCATCCCGAGCGCCCTGCGCTTGCAACTGCTGCTGGCTCTGGCGCAACGCGGCGATGAAATCGCAGGCCACATGAATCGCATTGACCGAACGCGGCGCCAGGGACGAGTGCGCCTCCAGGCCTCGGCAGTAAGTGCGATAAGAGCCTTTGCCCTTGTGCCCGAGCACGAACTGCATGTTGGTCGGCTCGCCGATCACGCACAAAAACGGCCTTACCGGTGCCAGGTGCAGCACGTCGAGCAAGCGGCGTACGCCCACGCAGCCGATCTCCTCATCATGGGAGAGCGCCAGTTGCAGCGGTCGGTTCAAGGAGTGGTCAGCAGCGTCGAGCATGGCGTCGATGGCCAAGGCGATGAACCCCTTCATGTCGCAACTGCCGCGACCGTACACCCGCCCCTCGCGCACTGTCGCCTGGAACGCCGGAACGGTCCAGGCCTGCCCCGCCGCCGGCACCACGTCGGTATGCCCGGACAGCAGAATCCCCGGCAACTCCCGTGGGCCGGTACTGGCGAAGAGGTTGGCCTTCTTGCCGCTTTCATCCTTGACGATCAGCGACTCGATGCCCTTGCTCAGCAGTAGCTCGCGCACGTATTCGATCAGGGCCATGTTCGACTCTGAAGAGACCGTTTCAAACCCCAGCAGGCGTTCAAAAATGGCTAGCACGCGAGGTTTCATGAGGCTTTGCTCCGTTGCTCGGCCGTGGCGGCGAACCGGCGAATGGAGAACGGTTCGATCGAGGTGCTGGTACTGCCGGTGCTGATCAGCTCGGCCATGACGTCGCCAACCCCCGGCCCGAGCTGGAAGCCGTGGCCGCAGAAACCGAACGCATAGTACAAGCCGTCCACGTTGCCGCTGGGGCCCATCACCGGCAGGGAGTCGGGCAGATAACCTTCGATGCCGCTCCACACGCGAATGATGTTCAGATTACCCACGCCCGGCAGCAGGCGCCGCATCTGATCGAGCTGATTGAGAATGCTGCGCGGCTCGACATAAGCCCGGCGATTGAGCATGTCCGGTTTACTGCGATAGCCGCCACCAATGACGATGTTGCCCCTCGGGATCTGCCGGAAGTAGATCACTTCCTCGGGAATTTTGGTGTACACGCCGATCACCGTCGGTAAGGCATAAGGCACCGGTTCGGTGACCGCCATCTGTGGGCCGTTAGTCTCCAGCGGCACCGGCTCACCGAATTGCGCCGAGAGTTTCTGGCCCCAGGCACCTGCGGTAATCAGCAACTGAGCGGCGCTGAACTGACGGCCATCGGTGGTTGTGACACTGAAATCACCATTGACCTTCTGCACTTCGGCCACTTCAGTCCGCTCCTCGATGCGTGCGCCAAGTCGCCGCGCCGCCCTGGCAAACGCCGGGGCCGCCAGACGCGGGTTGGCGTGACCGTCATGAGGGGCGTAGGAGCCGCCTTTGACGTCCTTGCCCAGGAACGGGAAGCGCGCATGCAGTTCGCTACCTCGGTAAATCTTCAAGTCCAACTGTTGAGCTTCGGGCGCCGCCGCGTAAGCCTCAAGTTCGGCGATTTCATCCTCGCGATAACACACGCGCATGTGCCCGCTGGCGATGAACTCCAGGTCGTCGTCGATCAGTTCCGGCAGGCGCTTCCACAGCGCCCAGGAACGGTTTGCCAGCTCCAGTTGGCCGAGAAATCGCCCCTGGCGCCGCACGTTGCCGAAGTTCACGCCACTGGCGTACTGACCGATCTGGTCACGCTCCAGCAGGATCACCGACTGGCCTCGCTGGCGCAGGAAAAACGCTGCGGCCGAGCCCATCAAACCACCGCCGACGATGACCACATCGGCTTTATTGAGCGTCATGGCGTCACCTCCCGGGTGAGCATCGAAAGGGGTTTGACCGGCGCCTGGCCGCGCTGCCGACCGACTTCCTGGACCTGGACACCCGCGGCTGCGGCAATGACTTCGGCCCCGGCCTGAGAGCAATAACGCCCTTGGCAGCGGCCCATGCCGACCCGGCTGAAAGCTTTGGCCCGGTTGACTTCACAGGCGCCCTTTTCACTGACCGTACGGCGCAACTCGCCGGCGCTGATCATCTCGCAGCGGCAGACGATCGCCTCGTCGGGCAAGGCCTTGGCTTGGGCGGCGGGCCAGGGAAACGCTTGGGCCAGACCGAGGCGAAATTGATCCATGACCTTGAGCGCCTGACGCTGTGCGGTAACCTGCGTGGCGTCCACCGGTTGCTGCAAATCACTCAACAACGCCAAGGCGACCAGGCGCCCGGCGTGTTCGGCGGCATCAGCGCCACGGATCTTCGCCCCATCTCCGGCGGCATAAACGCCGCTGACCGAGGTCCGGCCCTCTTCGTCCGTGTCCAGCCACCATTGGCCTGAAGCCTCGTCAAAACGCAGCGCACAGCCCGCCAGATCAGCCAATTGAGTTTCCGGGCGCAAGTGATAACCCAGCGCCACCGCGTCGCAATCCACCGTCAAGGTTTCACCGGCCGCCGTGCGTACCCGCACACCACTGACGCCGCTGACCGCCTCACCCAGCACTTGCAATGGAGAGATACCCAGGTGCACAGGGATTTTCGCTCGATACAACTGAGCCAACAATTTCATGCCAGTGAACAGCAATCCGGGCCGCGCCATGAGTTTGGGCAAAGCTTTGATGCGCAGCCCCAGCGGCGCAGTGTCCAGCACCGCCGCCACGTTGGCACCGGCCTTGAGGTATTGGCTGGCGACCAGATACAGCAGCGGTCCGCTGCCCATGAACACCACGCGATGGCCGATGGAAACCGCCTGGGCCTTCAAGGCTATCTGCGCCCCGCCGAGGCTGTACGTGCCGCCCAACTGCCAGCCCTCGATCGGCATCAAGCGGTCGGTGGCGCCGGTGCAAAGGATCAATGCGTCGTAATCCACCGTCGAGTGCAGGCCCTGGCTGACGCAGCACAGTTGCCCGGGCGTGAGGTTCCACACCAGGGTGTCCGGACGATAGTCAATCTGTGGGCGCAAACGGTCAAAGCTTTCGTGCAAGTCCCGCGCTTTGTCCGCCTCCGTGCCGTAGAGCGTGGCGTAGTTACGGGTGAAGCCTTCAGGCTGGCGTCGGTAGATCTGTCCGCCGTCGCGACGGTTTTCGTCGATCAGGACCGGCTTGAAGCCCGCCGCGACCAGGGTTTGGGCGCAACGGATGCCGGCAGGCCCGGCGCCGACAATGACGACTCGATGATTGCTCAGCCGCGCAGTGGCCATATCGCCTCCGGTTGCTTGGTGATGATGTCCAGCCCTTCACGCACTTCGCTGGAACAGGCGCGCAGACGTTCGCCGCTGCGGGTCCAGACCCAGCAATCCTGGCAGGCGCCCATCAGGCAGAAACCGGCCCGGCTGCCCGGATCGAACTCCGACTGACGCAACGCCGGGCCCCGAGTCAGCAACGCGACCATCAGTGTGTCCCCCTGCAAGGCTTCGACGGGTTCGCCATCGACTTTCAAATGGACGATGGGCCGGCCCTGCTCGGCCAACCTCACGAAACGCGCGTTCATGCGTAGGCTCCCATGGTCATGCTGTTTGCATCCTGTTGGTTCTTGAGCAGTTCGGCGCTGTCGTGATGGCAGAGCACTTCACTGCCACCGTCGATGATTCGCCGGGGTGGCGCGGTGTGATTGCACAGGCCATCGACCCGCACCGGGCAGCGATTGAGGAAGGTGCACAGCCCCGCTACAGGGGCCTGGGTGCCCAAGGACGGGAGCGTGCCGCAGGTGGTGGTGCCGCAGCTTTCCAGCCAGCCCTGACGCAACTCGGGAACCGAATGGATCAGCAGGTCGGTGTAGGGATGGAAGGGTGGCTGGGCGAACGACTGCCGGGTGCCCTCTTGAACCTTGTGGCCGCTGTACATCACCACAATGTCGTCGCACAGCGCCCGCACCGTGGAGATGTCGTGACTGATGAACAGATAGGAAACCCCCAATTGCTGGCGCAAGTCGCGCAGCAGTTCAAGAATCGCCGCGCCGACGACAGTGTCCAGCGCCGAGGTCACTTCATCGCAGAGGATCAGGTCCGGTTTGGCCGCCAACGCCCGGGCCAGGTTGACTCGCTGTTTTTGCCCGCCGGAGAGTTCGCTCGGACGGCGTTCGGCCAGCTCCCGTGGCAAACGCACCAGGTCCAGCAGCTCGTCGATGCGCTCACGCAACGCCGCGCCCTTGAGGCCGAAATACATTTTCAATGGCCGGCTTAGAATGTTGCCAACGCTGTGCATCGGGTTGAGCGCGGTGTCGGCATTCTGGAAGACCATCTGAATGCGCCGGAACTGTTCGTCGGTGCGCTCGGACAGGCTGCCACCCAAGGGTTGACCATCAAACGTCAACCCGCCCAGTGCCGGGCTCAACAGCCCCGCCACCACCCGGGCCAGGGTAGATTTGCCCGAACCCGATTCGCCGATCACGCCGATGGCCTGGCCCCGGCGCACGGTCAGGTCGATGTCTTCCAGCACCCGGATCGACGGCATGCCCTGCGGATTCTTGTTGCCGTAGCCGGCGGTCAAACCCTCAATGGTCAGCAGCGGCGCATCGCCGGCCACACCGCAGGGCGGACGGATCGTCGTATCCGGCCGCGCCGCCGCCAGCAGGCTACGGGTGTAGGCGTGAGCCGGGCCTTTGAGCAGCGGCGCGGTGGCGCTCTGCTCGAAGATCTGCCCGCCATTAAGCACCACGATCTGATCGGCCATCTGCGCGACGACCGCCAGGTCGTGAGACACATAAACCGCCGTCGCGCCCCGCTCGCGCACAACACGCTTGAAGGCGCGCAGCACGTCGATCTGGGTGGTCACGTCGAGGGCCGTGGTTGGCTCATCGAGCACCACCAGCAGCGGATCGCTGATCAACGCCATGGCCGCCATCACCCGTTGCAGTTGCCCGCCGGAGACTTGATGGGGATAGCGCTGGCCGATGCGCTCGGGATCGGGCAACGCCAGGTCACGGAACAGTTCGATGGCTTTGGCTTCCAGCACGGACCGGCTGCCCAGCCCATGAATCAATGCCCCTTCCACCACCTGGTCGATGAGTTTTTTTGCCGGATTGAATGCCGCAGCGGCACTTTGGGCGATATACGACACACGATTGCCGCGCAGACCTTGCAGCTCGCTTTCGCGCAACGCCAGCATGTCATGTTCGCCAATCTGCACCACACCGCCGGCCAGGCGACAACCGCGCCGGGCATAACCGAGCAGCGCCAGGGCGATGGTGGTCTTGCCGGAACCGGATTCGCCGATCAGCGCCAGCACTTCACCTTTCTCCAGGGAGAAACTCACGCCCTTGACGATCTCCACCTCACCGCGTTCGCCACACGCGACCACGCGCAGGTCCTCGACTCGAATCAATTCACTCATTTCAATGCCCTCCCGTACGTCGGCTGCGTCGCGAAGACAGGCGGTCGATGAACAGATTGACGCCGATGGTCAGAGTGCCGATGGCCAGGGCCGGAATCACAATGGCCGGTGCTCCCTGATTGAGGCCGCCGATATTTTCGCGCACCAGCGAGCCCAGGTCGGCATCCGGCGGTTGCACGCCCAGGCCCAGGAAACTCATGCCGCTGAGCAGCAGCACAATGAAGCCGAAACGCAAGCCCAGGTCCGCCAGCACCGGGTTGAGCATGTTGGGCAGGATCTCCACGCAGGCGATGTACAGTCGACGCTCGCCACGGGTGCGGGCCACTTGCACGTACTCCAGCGCCTCGATGTTCACCGCCATGCTGCGGGCGATACGGAACGCGCCCGGCGAGTAGCTCAGCACCGCCGTACACACCAGCAAAGTCACCGACGAGCCAAATGCCGAGACCATGATCAACGCCAGCATCTTGCTCGGGATCGAAATGAAAGCGTCCATCAAGCGACTGATCAGCTCATCCAGCCACTTGGGTGATACCACCGACAGCAGTGCGCAACTGGTCCCCAGCCCACTGGCCAGGACCGCAGCCACCAGCGCCAGGCCCACGGTGAATTGTGCGCCGACCAGAACCCGACTGAGCATGTCGCGGCCCAGGTAATCGGTGCCTAACGGATAAGCGATGCTGAGGCTGTCGAAAACATTGTCAGAGACCACTTCCCCCACTGGGTGCGGTGCCAGCCACGGACCGAAGATCGCCACCAGCAACCAGAAGACACACATCGCGGCGCCCACCAGTCCAAGCCAGGACGTGGCGTGAGCGTCTTTGCCCAACGCCAGAGCGACCGCCGCGGTCGGGGGTTTCACAATGAGATTGTTCATTGATTTCTCAGCCTCGGGTTGGAAAGGATCGCGCACAGGTCAGCAATCAACACCAACGTCAGGTACGCGGTACAAAACAACATGGTGCAGGCCTGGACCAACGCCATATCACGGTTGGTCACGGCATCGACCATCAGGCTGGCAATGCCGGGATAGTTGAAAATTGTCTCGACGATCACCACCCCGCCCAGCAGGTAGGACAGACTCAAGGCGATGGCATTGGCGATAGGCCCGATGGCGTTGGGCAACGCATGACGCAGGACCACCCGCACCGGGCTCACACCCTTGAGACGGGCCATCTCCACGTAGGGGCTGTCGAGTTGATCGATCACCGCCGCCCGGGTCATGCGCGCCATTTGCGCGATGATCACGCAACACAGGGTCATGACCGGCAAGGCGTAGGTGCGCATGAATTGCCACGGCGAGGTGATCTCGCTGGAATAGGACAACGCCGAGAGCCAACCCAGGTTCACCGCGAAAATCAACACGGCCAGGGTGGCAACCAGAAACTCCGGTACCGCCACCATCATCAAGGTAAAAAAACTGATGAAGCTGTCAACACGACCACCACGCCCCATCGCCGAACCAATGCCCAGGGTCAGTGCCACTGGCACCGAGACCAGCGCTGTGGCGGCCGCCAGCATCAGGGTGCTGGGCACGCGTCCGGCCATCAGCTCGCTGACCGGCACGGCATTGGAGACCGACACCCCCATGTCGCCGCTGAGCAAACTCGTCAACCAGTGCAGGTAGCGCAGCACACCGGGTTGATCCAGCCCCATTTTTATCCGCAGCGCTGCCACTTGCTCCGGCGTGGCGAACTGTCCTAGGGCCTGTTGCGCCGCGTCTCCCGGCAACACCGCCGTGATGGCGAACACCACCATCGAGACGATCAACAACGTCACGATCGCGGCGCCCACGCGCCGGCCGATCAACCAAAGTGTGCTGCTATTCATCAGTCTGCCCTCCTGCCCTGTCACCCAGCCAATACCCGGCGTTCATCAGGCGTCCAGCCAGACTTGCTCGGAGAACATGTAGCCCATGAATCCGCCCAGCGGGTTGGTGCCGTAACCTTTGACGCGCTGGTCGACGCCATCGATGTTGCTGATGAACACCGGGATGCCGATGCCGCAGTGGTCATGCACCAGGGTCTGCATGTCGGCGTACATCTTGCCGCGCTTGGTCTCGTCGGTTTCGCCCCGAGCCTGGACCAACAGCTGGTCGAACTGCGGGTTCTTCCAGGCCGATTCGTTCCACGGTGCGGTGGACTGGAAGAACTGCGAAAACAGCATGTCGGCATTGGGTCGCGGGTTGATATTGCCGAAGCTGATCGGGTGCTTGGCCCAGTGGTTGGACCAGTAGCCATCGCTCGGCAGGCGGTTGACATTGAGCTTGAGCCCGGCCTCCTTGGCCGATTGCTGCAGCAACACGGCAACATCCACCGAGCCGGTGGCAGCCGGCGAGCACATCACCGGCATGGTGATATTTTCCATACCCGCCTTCTTCAGCAGAAAACGTGCTTTTTCCGGGTCGTAGGTGCGTTGCGGCAGATCGGCGTTGTAAAAGCGTGCGCCCGGCGCGATCGGATGATCGTTGCCGACCCTGGCGAAGCCGCGGAAAATCGCCGACTTGACCTGCTCGCGGTCCAACAGCAATTTCATGGCCTGGGTGAACTCAGGGCTTTGGCCGGGCATCTGGTCCTGACGAATGATCAGGTCGGTGTAGTTGCCCGACGGCGAATCCACGACCCGATGGGTGCTGCTGTTCTTGATCCGAGTCGTCGAGCGCGGGTTGACCTCGTTGATGATCTGCACGTCGCCAGACAACAGCGCGTTGACCCGTGATGGCTCGTCGCCGATACCGATGAACTCGATTTCGTCCAGATATGGCAAACCCGGTTTCCAGTAATTGGTGTTGCGGGCGCCAATGGAACGCACCCCTGGTTTGAACTCCTTGACCTTGAACGGACCGGTGCCGATGCCCTGGCTAAAGTCGCTGGTGCCCTCGGGCACGATCAGCAGATGGGAAATCGCCAGGATCGACGGCAGCTCGGCATTCGGGCCGCTCAGGCGTATCTGTACTTCATGACTGCCATTGGCCTTGACCTCGGCGAACTGCGACGCCAGCGGCAAGACCTTGGATCCCGTGATCGGATCCTTGTGTCGCAACAGGGAGAACACCACGTCGGCGGCGGTCAGCCCCTTGCCGTTATGGAAAGTCACTTCCTTGCGCAGGGTAATCACCCAGAGTGTCGCGTCAGTGGTGTCGATGCGCTCGGCCAGTTCGAGTTGCGGCACCATGTGATTGTCGAAACGCGTCAGCCCGTTGTAGAACATGTAGTGACGCACGTAGTCCGTGGACGATGAGCCTTTGGCCGGGTCCAGGGTGTCGGCGGTGGAGCTGGAGATACCGGCGACGCGGATACGTCCGCCCGGTTTGCCTTTGCCAGGGCTTGCCGCCTCTTCGGCAAACAACTTGCCAGCGGCACCGAACAGGCTGCCGGCACCCGCTGCGGCGACACCTGCCAACCCCAGCATCTGCAATGCATTGCGGCGTGACATGCCGCGATTGAGCCCTTCGAAAACACGCAGGCTTTCTGTACCGGTGATCAACTGGTCTTCAATGCCATTTTTGTTGTCAGTCATGTCAGTTCTACCTTTCGGAAAATGATAGGGCTCGATTGCGCACGATTAACGCAACGTGGTTGAAACGCCAAACAACGCCATGAAACTCAGTGCAGGTAGTCCTGCAGGCGGTAATACGCGCCTACCAGCGGCAGGAACCAGGGCTTGCCGAAATGCCCGGGAATGGCCGGCCAATCGAGTTCGCGCCAAGGGTTGGCCTCGACCTCGCCGGCCATGACCTGGGCCATGACCTGCCCCATGTGCACCGACATCTGCACCCCGTGACCGCTGTAGCCCATGGAGTGATACACCCCTCCATGCTGGCCGGCGCGAGGTAAACGATCGGACGTCATGTCCACCAGCCCGCCCCAGCAATAGTCGATCCTGACGTCGGCCAACTGCGGGAACATCTGCACCATCGCCGCTTGCAGCACCTTGCCGCTCTTGGCGTCGGAAACGCTGTCGGACATGGCAAACCGCGCCCGACCGCCAAACAGCAGCCGGTTGTCCGGAGTCAAGCGAAAATAGTTACCGATCATGCGGCTGGTGACGTAGGAGCGGCGTGCCGGCAGCAAGCTGTCAATCAGCTCCTGGGGTAGCACCTCGGTGGCGATAACAAAGCTGCCCACCGGTACGATTCGCCGCCGGTACCAGCCCAATCCACCTTGCTGACACGTGCCGGTAGCCAGCAGGATCTGCGAGGCCTGCAGCGCGCCTTTGCTGGTGTTGACCTGATAGCCACCAGCGCTGGCCTTCCAGTCCTTCACCGCCACACCCTGGAACACCAACGCCCCGTGACGCGAGGCCGCCTCGGCCAGGCCGACACCGAAGCGCCCGACATGCATCTGCACGCCGTTGCGCTGCAGCAGGCCACCGTGAAACTGGGCCGAATTGACCTCCGCCCGAGTCTCTTGGGCGGACAGCAACTCAACGTCGGCGTCGACTTCCTTGCGGATCAACTCACAGGTGCGCGCCAATCCTTCGTAGTGCAACGCCTTGGCGGCCAGTTTGAGCTTGCCGTGGCGAGTGAGGTCGCAGGCAATCGCTTCCTGCTCCACCAGCGAAACCACACTCTGTACGGCGCTTTCATAGGCCTGGTAATAAGCCCGCGCTTTATCGGCGCCGAGGCTGGCGCTAAGTGACGCGTAGTCCTGGGCAACGCCGGTGTTGCATTGACCGCCATTGCGCCCCGACGCTTCGCCAATCACCCTGCCCGCTTCCAGCACTGCCACGCTGGCCCCCTTCAAGGCCAGGGCCCGGGCCGCCGCCAGGCCGGTGAAACCGCCCCCGACAATGGCCACGTCGACCCGCCCGGGCAAACCGCCGAGCTGGGCACCAGTGAAGGCCGGTGCGGTATCGAGCCAGTAAGACTCACTGCCCATGTCTAACCCCTTTCACCTTGAAGAGTGCGCTCAACTCAGAGCCCGACCAGAGCGGCCAAACCGCCGATGTCCGGGATTTGGTGGTAGCCATACACAGCGTTCGCCGGTTGCTCATGACCACGGGCCACGAAGGCCTTGTTCTTGATCTTCATGTCGTGGGCCGACATCAGGTCGTAGCGGAAGCTGGACGAGACATGCAACACATCCTCCGGCCCGCAGCCGAGGTTATCGAGCATGAATTCGAAAGCGGCCAGGCGCGGCTTGTAGGCTTGGGCCTGCTGGGCAGTGAAGACTTTATGAAAAGGCGCGCCGAGCTTGTCGACGTTGGACATGATCTGTTCGTCCATCGCGTTGGAGAAAATCACCAATGGAATCTTGTCGGCGATTTTCGACAGACCCGCCGGTACATCGGCGTGAGGGCCCCAGGTTGGCACGGCGTCGTAATAGAGCTGGCCTTCGCCCCGATATTCGATTCCCCAGCGCTTGCAGACCCGCATCAGGGACGTCTTGATGATTTCATCATAGGGCCGCCACTCGCCCATCACCTGATCCAGACGATAAGCGGAGAAATCCTTGACGAACTGGTCCATCTGCCCGGCATCGACACGATCAGCGAACAGTTCGCGAGTCATGGTGCCCATCTGGAAGTTGGTCAACGTGCCGTAGCAGTCGAAGGTGATGTACTTGGGTCGAAGAAAGCTCATGAGTGCGGTCCTGAGTTGTTGTTGAAGGCATGACGAGGCAAACATTGATGCCGTTCGTGAAGCATCGGTACAACGCTGCATCACGTTTTTATTACAACACCATGAGACCGTGGATAAACGGTTAAAAATACCGGCCGCTTGGTACAAACCACCGTTTTGCAGGGTTCGCTCAGCAGACTTTGCGGGATGCTCCAGAGGCGGGCGTTGCACCCGTGTTTCTGTGGGTTTGCGGACAGTTATGGTGCGTCTGGCGACGCGGTGAAGGCCACTTTGCGGCAGAATCTACGCCTGCGGCG
This sequence comes from Pseudomonas sp. NFACC39-1, assembly GCF_900110355.1. NCBI lineage: Bacteria > Pseudomonadati > Pseudomonadota > Gammaproteobacteria > Pseudomonadales > Pseudomonadaceae > Pseudomonas > Pseudomonas sp. NFACC39-1. The sequence continues at coordinate 308,924 of NZ_FODL01000006.1, forward strand.
GGCCGTTCCAGCCTTTATCTTGAACGGGCCGCCGCCATCGCGAGCAGGCTCGCTCCCACAAGGATTTATGCTGGCCCGGAAATCACCGACCACCCCAGTTCCCCTGTGGAAGCGAGCCTGCTCGCGATGGCGGCAGGTCTGTAAGGAACCTTATTGTTCAGGCTTTCAACTCAGCCTCAAGAAAACTCACCAACGCCTGCACCCGTGCGCTGCGAACTTTGCGCGACGGCACCAGCAGGTTGATCGGTGCGCTGTCGAATTGCCAATCGGCGAGCACCCGGACCAGGTTGCCATCGGCGATGGCTCTGCTGACATCCCATTGCGAGCGCAGCATCAGGCCCAACCCCTCTTCGGCCCAGCGTCGGGCCACACTGCCGTCGTTGCTCAGCAAGGCTGGCTGGATGCGCAGGGTCTTGCGTTCCTGCTCATTGCGCAGATGCCACAGCGTGACGTCCTCATCGTTTTCGCGAATGCAAATACAGCGGTGCTCAGCCAGTTGCTCCGGTGAAGACGGCGTGCCGTGCCGCTCCAGGTAGGCGGGGCTGGCGCATAACCAGCGAGCATTGTGGCTCAGGGGCCGGGCAACCCACTGGCTGTCGCTGAGGTTGCCGATGTGAATCACCGCATCACTGTCGTGACGATCGGGCCAGGGCGTTTCCCGTAGATCCAGGTGCAGGCACAACTGTGGGTGCAACCTGGCAAAACGCGCCAGCAACGGCGCGATGCGTTGCCGTCCATAGCCGAACGGCGCCGCCAGCCTGAGGGTGCCAGCCAGTTGATTGTCCGGCTGTTTGAACGACTCGGGAAGCGCCTCCAGTTGCTCCAGCAACAGCGCACTCTGGCGGGAGAAGCGCTCGCCATCGGCGGTGAGGCTCAAGCGCCGGGCATCGCGGTTGGCCAGGGTCAGGCCGAGCAGTGTCTCCAGTTTGCGCAAGCGCATGGACAACGCAGGTGGCGAGACATTGAGGGCCCTGGCCGCTGCGCTCAACGACTCGGAGCGCGCCAGCGTCACGGCCATGCGCAGGTCTTCGACGCTAATCATTCAGTTCAACTTAATGATTGATGACACAGCATTGAACCACGACTTCACGACGACTGAGTAGAGTCGCCCTGTCCCCATCCACCGAGTGCTGCTCATGACCGCCTCAATTCCCCTCCTTGATACCCCTGCCGCGCTCATTGATGTACCGCGCATGCAGCGCAACATCCAGCGCATGCAGCAACGCATGGACACCTTGGGTGTGCGTTTACGGCCCCACATCAAGACCAGCAAATGCCTGCCCGTGATCCAGGCGCAGATCGCCGCAGGCGCCAGCGGCGTCACCGTGTCTACCTTGAAGGAGGCGCAACATTGTTTCGCGGCCGGCATCCAGGACATTTTCTACGCCGTGGCCATGGCGCCCGGCAAACTGGCCCAGGCCCTGACGCTCAGGCGCCAAGGCTGTCGTTTGAGCATCCTCACGGACAGCCTGACGGCGGCCCAGGCCATCGTCGATTTCGGCCAGCAGCACGATGAGCGGTTCGAGGTCTGGATCGAGATCGATTGCGACGGCCATCGGTCCGGCGTGCGGGTCGAGGACGATTCACTCGTGGGCATCGCCCGGTTACTTGATGAAGGCGGCATGCAGCTTTGCGGCGTGATGACCCACGCCGGCTCCAGCTATGAACTCGATACACCCCAAGCGCTGCAAGCCTTGGCCACACAGGAACGCGACCTTTGCGTGCGCGCTGCCCAACGCATTCGCGAAGCCGGGCTGGCCTGCCCTGAGGTGAGCATCGGCTCCACGCCCACGGCGCTGTCGGCACAGAACCTGGAAGGCGTCACCGAAGTTCGCGCAGGCGTCTATGTATTCTGCGACCTGGTGATGCACAACGTCGGCGTCTGCCAGGCAAGCGAACTGGCGCTGAGCGTGCTGACCACCGTCATCGGTCATCAACAGGAAAAAGGCTGGATCATCACCGATGCCGGCTGGATGGCCATGAGTCGTGACCGGGGTACGCAGCGCCAGTCACGGGACTTCGGCTATGGACAGGTGTGTAGCGAAACCGGCGACTGGATCGACGGCGCGCTGCTCACCAGCGCTAATCAGGAGCACGGCATCATCACCCTGACGAACGCCGAACACGTGGATATCACCGCGCGGTTTCCCATCGGCAGCCGCCTGCGCATCCTGCCCAACCATGCATGTGCCACTGGCGCACAGTTCCCTCATTACCTCGCCTGTGATGCCACGGGCCAAGTGCACAACTGGAGTCGTCTGCATGGCTGGTGAGATTGGGTTTATCCATACCACCCACGCCGCAGCGCCGGGTGGACATTACGCCCAGGCGCTGTCGTACCAGGGCGTCCTGTATGTGTCCGGGCAATTGCCGGTGCGCGCCGATGGCAGCCACAGCGTCGACCAGCCCTTCGAGGTCCAAGCTGCCATCGCCCTGGAAAACCTGCTGGCGATTCTCGACGCCGCAGGCCGGGGCCCAAGCGATCTGGTGAAGGTGACGGTCTATGTCGCCGGCATCGAACACTGGCCGGCCTTCGACCGAATCTATGCCCGCTATCTGGGCGAGCACCGCCCCGCACGCGCCGTGGTGCCCGTCCCGGCGCTGCATCATGGCTACCTGATTGAAGTCGAAGCGCTGGCGCGCGTGTCGGCAACGGGCAATGGGCAACCGGCAATGGGTACAGATACGTTTTTGCCAAGTTAGCGCGCCAGATACAGCAGATTCTCCTTTGCCAAGGTCGAGAACGGCACAACTGATCAGGGCCGCTTTGTTAGTTTATTGAGCAGACACGGCATAACGATCTGCCGCAGGCCATGCCATAAACGCTCTATGGGAGCCCGTTGGATGACAACCCGATCTTCGAACAGCTACACCCTCGACCCGCACACAACCCGACAGCTTTATATCAATGGTGACTGGTCGTCCCCGGCACATGCGGCCACGTTGCCGGTGATCAACCCGGCCACCGAAGAGGTTGTTGCCCACGTCGCCCAAGGGTCGTGCGAGGATGTTGATCGGGCGGTCGCGGCGGCGCGTGCGGCCTTCCCCGGCTGGTCCTCGACTTCGCCTGCTTCGCGCGCGCTGGTGATCGGCAGAATCCATGAACTGATCCTTGAACGAAAGGAGGCGCTGGCCCAGGCGCTCTCTCTGGAAATGGGCGCGGCCATCGGTTTTGCCCGGGCGATGCAAGTGCCGCTGGCGGCCGAACACGTGCGCGTGGCCCGTGATGTGCTGTCCGACTATTGTTTCCAGAAGGTCGAAGGCGGCACAGCCATTACCCGCGAACCCATCGGCGTCTGCGGGCTCATTACGCCGTGGAACTGGCCGCTGTATCAGATCACCGCAAAAGTCGCTCCGGCCATTGCGGCAGGTTGCACGGTCGTTCTCAAACCCAGCGAACTGTCGCCCCTGAGCGCCCTGCTCTTCGCGCAACTGGTGCATGACGCCGGCCTGCCTCCCGGGGTCTTCAACCTGGTGAACGGCAGCGGTGCCGAGGTCGGTGCGGCCATGGCGGCGCATCCTGATATCGACATGATCTCCATCACCGGCTCGAACCGCGCAGGCGCGCTGGTGGCCCAGGCGGCCGCCCCGACGGTGAAACGCGTGACCCAGGAGTTGGGCGGCAAGTCGCCGAATGTGCTGCTGCCAGACGCTGACTTCGACAAAGCCGTGCCACCGGGGGTGATGTCGGCGTTTCGCAATGTCGGCCAGTCGTGCAGCGCACCGACCCGCATGATCGTGCCAAGGAACCGATTGGCCCAGGTCGAAGCCCTGGCGGCCGCCACCGCCAATGCGATCATCGTCGGTGATCCGCAATCGGAAGAAACCATCCTCGGTCCCATCGCCAATCAAGCCCAGTTCAATCGCGTGCAGGCCATGATCGAAGTGGGCCTGAACGAGGGCGCAAAACTGCTGTGTGGTGGGCCAGGCCGCGTGCAGGGCTTTGAAAAAGGCTTCTATACTCGCCCGACGGTGTTCTCCGAGGTGGACAGCGCCATGCGCATCGCCCAGGAAGAAATCTTCGGCCCGGTGCTGTGCATCATTCCCTATGACACGGTGGATGAAGCGGTCGCCATCGCTAACGACACCGTCTATGGGCTGGGCGCGCATGTTCAGGGTCAGGACCTTGAACAGGCGCGCAGCGTTGCGTCGCGCATCCGCGCAGGGCAAGTGCTGTTGAACTATCCGGCGTGGAATCCGATGGCGCCGTTCGGTGGCTACAAGCGCTCCGGCAATGGTCGTGAGTATGGTCTCCATGGGTTCGAGGAGTACCTGGAGATCAAGGCGATTGTGGGCTTCGGCTAAGTCCCGCGAGCGCGCCTACTCTTCGAAGCGCCCCGTGCCCTCACGATCATGCGGGTAGTGCCTGGTGAACGGAAACGCCGGCAACCAGGATTCACGGCGCACGGTCCAGCTTTCGTAGGTGGGCATCAGTTGATCCGGGGCATCCAGCGTTCCCAGGTTCACTTCAATCTCGTCGCCGGTACGGGCGAACACCGACGAGCCGCAGCGCGGGCAGAAGAAACGCCCGGCGTAGTCCCGGGTTTCACCCTCGATGGTCACGGCATCCTGGGGGAACACCGCAGAGGCGTAGAACAGCGCCCCGTGATGCTTGCGGCAATCGAGGCAGTGGCAGAGGCCAACCCGATACGGGCGCCCCGAGGCCTGGATGCGAACGTTGCCGCACAGACAACCGCCGGTGAATGGGTCCATGGTGTGTCTCCTCTGCAGTCATGCGGTCGGTTTTATTAACCCGGATCGGTCGATGACAGGCGCATGCTGCGCCATCAACTCCACGACCCATTCGATGAACACCCGCAACTTGGCGCTGATGTGCCGGTTTGGCGGGTAGGCCAGATAAAGCGGCATCGGCTCGAGGTGCCAGTCTTCGAACAGCGCCACCAAATCACCTCGCGCCTGATGGGCTCGGGACATGTACTCGGGCAGCCAGAGCACGCCCAACCCCGCCAAACCCGCCGCGAGGTAGGCATTGCCGTCGTCAATGGCCAGCGCGTAGCGCCCTTTGACGTGAAGCAGCTCAGCGTCACGGCGCATCGCGTAGGGCAGGGATTTGCCAGTGCGCGCCCACAGGAAACCCACGGTGCGATGGTGCGAATCCTCCAGTTCTCGCGGATGCGCGGGCACGCCAAACCGTGCCAGGTAACTCGGGGCGGCGAAGACGCCCAGGGCGAGATCGCCGACGCGTCGGGCGACCAGCGACTGATCCCGCAACTCACCGCCGCGCACCACGCAATCGACGTTTTCATCAAGCATGTCGACGATGCGATCACTGACGCCCATGTCGATCTGAATGTCCGGATATCGCTCATAGAACGTCGGCAAGGCCGGCACCAGGATCATTGCAGCCAGCGGGCTCGGCACGTCCACCCGCAGGCGCCCGCGGGGTAACGCCTGGGCACCGGAGACGCTGGTCTCGGCATCGTCCATGTCGGCCAGCAGGCGAATCACCCGCTCGTAATAAGCGGCGCCGTCAGCGGTGACGTTGACCTTGCGCGTGGTGCGGTTGAGCAATTTGACGCGCAACCGTGCCTCCAGTTGCTGCACCAGTTGGGTCACGGTGGTTTTGCTCATGTGCAGGGTGTCGGCCGCCTTGGTGAAGCTGCCCGCCTCCACCACTCGAACGAATGCCTGCATCGCGTCGAAACGATCCATTGCTGCCCCATGTGTCCGTCAGATTGTTTGGATTCTACAAACAGTGATCGCCAAGGTTGCTCGTTTATCGTCCGGGCACAAGCCCCTAGAGTGGTTTCAAGATTGAATCCGACCCTTTGATGGAGACACTTATGGCACAGCGTGATGTCGTTTTCCCAGCCGGGCGCCAGGCCCTGTATGAGCGTAATCGCTATTCGCCAGCGATTCGCTCCAATGGCTTTTTATTCGTATCGGGGCAAGTCGGCAGCACCGAAGACGGCTCGCCAGAACCGGAACTGGAGGACCAGGTTCGGCTGGCGTTCAACAACCTGAAGGCGATTCTAGCCGCCGCCGGTTGCACCTTTGACGATGTGGTTGACGTCACCGTGTTCATCGTCGACCCCGAATCGACATTCGAGAGGATCTGGAAAGTGGTGCCCGAGTTCTGGGGCAACGCACCGCATCCGACTCTGACGGGAGTGGGGGTGACGTGGTTGTATGGTTTTCAGTTCGAGATCAAGGTGATTGCCAGGTTGCCTGAAGCCGCCGAGGGGTAGAAACCGAAACCACCGCTATCGCGAGCAGGCTCGCTCCCACAGGGGGTTGCGATGGTTTCGAATCTCGAGGCCACTGCAAATTCCTGGTGGGAGCGGGCTTGCTCGCGAAGACGGCGGCACATTCAATATCAATCCAAGCCGGCCCACCGCTTTCGCGAGCAAGCCCGCTCCCACAGGGAATCGGCGGTGACCGCTGGTTATCCTTTTAACGCGGCTTCGATGGCGGCGATGTCGATCTTCGTCATCTCCATCATGGCTTCGAACGCGCGCTTGGCCGCTGCCTGATCGGGATTGGCTATCGCGGCGGTCAACACGCGCGGGGTGATCTGCCAGGACAGGCCCCACTTATCCTTGCACCAGCCGCAGGCACTGGCCTGGCCGCCGTTGCCGATAATCGCGTCCCACAAGCGATCCGTTTCGGCCTGGTCATCGGTCGCGACCTGGAATGAAAAGGCTTCGTTGTGCTGGAACGCCGGGCCTCCATTGAGCCCCAGGCATGGAATGCCCATCACCGTGAACTCGACCGTCAGCACATCGCCCTGCTTGCCCATCGGGTAGTCACCGGGGGCGTGATGAACGGCCTGCACCGCACTGTCCGGGAACGTCGCGGCGTAGAACTGCGCAGCCTCCAGCGCAGCGCCGTCGTACCAGAGACAAATCGTGTTTTTATTGTTCATCCGGGTCTCCGAGAGAAGGACTGGACGATTAAGTCTAGCAGCGTCCCTGGCGGATGAAGGCTATCGGACACACGGGCTAACCACTCACCCGCTCCCCATGACTGACCATCCAGCGAATCATGCTCGCCAGCGGCACCCGGTAATTCTGGGTGTCGCACGCGCCGGTCTGGTCATGGCTGTACAACTCCAGGTAGCGGCTGAGCAGTAGATGTCGGCCGTCCTGCGCCAACTGCAGTTCGATCTCCCGGCAATGCAGAATACCTCTGTCGAGGATTTTCACTCGCCGGTGCAGAACCAATACAGGGTTACTCATCAACGGTCTCCCCCCTCCTGGCAAGCGGCGTCATCCCCCGCCACCGCGCCCAACTTGCCCTGGGCGACAAAATCGGCGCGCCGCTGCGCGACCGAGTCACGAAGCGCCACGTAGTAATCCGGTTGAGTGCGCAATTTGTCGGTCAGTGGGAGCGCCTCGGCACGACCATCGACGATGCCGCCTACGGTATCGATCGTACCTAGCGTATCGACCGTGTCGCTGTTGCTGCCGAACGGATCGACCGCAGAACTCAGCAGTCTGCCGGTGGCGTCCCTCAAACTGGACGTTCCCAGCAGCGGCAGTTCGAGGATCGGCCCGGGGGCGAGATTCCAGACGCCGAATGTCTGGCCGAAATCGGCCTTGTGGCGCTCGATGCCGAGCTTACCGGACACATCGATCAGCCCGACGATGCCGGCCGTGGTGTTGATGACGAAACGCCCCAGGGTGTTGACCGAGCGTTGAGCGTTGCCTTGCAGCAGATCGTTGATGAAGACCTTGGGCTCACCGAAGTTCGCCACGAAGTTATGGACGCCCGTCTGCATGACGTCTGGCAGCTTGCGATAGCCGCGGGCAACGGGGGCCAGCGCATAGTCATCGACGGTCCGGTTGAAGGCGAAGATGCCGCGGTTGACGGGCTCTGCCGGATCATGAACGGTGTAGCTCGCATGTTCACAACTGCCAGGGGTTGCAGCGGGCGTGCTGGTGCAGCCGCTGGCGAATGCCACGAGTCCTACGACAACAGTGCAACGAACAAACAGCGGAGCGGGCTTGGTGATCGGCATACAAGGCTATCTCGGCGAGAAATTGGGGCGATACCGGTCAGTTAGGGGAAACACAGCCATCCACCTATCCTTGTTGGCGGGCTATTTTTAACTGACTGACATGGGGCGATCCTGCCCCTGATTCTTTGCCTGAAGATTTCCACAACATTGCCCTTCGGCAACTTTGTTACCGAGTTGAAATATATGACGCAGGCCCCGGATTGACCCTAGTATCCCCTTCTGTATTCATTGCCCTGCGTGCCCACTGTGAGCCATCTATTACTGGTGGACGACGACCTCGAAGTCCTCGCCCTCTTGCGCAAATTCCTCGAGCAACATGGCTATAGCGTCGAAGTGGCCGCCGACGGTGCCGCGCTGTGGCAGGCGGTGGCGCGTCGGTTGCCGGACCTGATCATCCTCGATGTCATGTTGCCAGGGGACAGTGGGCTGGTGCTCTGCCAGCGACTGCGGGCCGAGCATACGGTCGGCATCATCATGCTCACGGCCATGGGTGAGTTGAGTGATCGGGTCGTCGGTCTTGAGCTGGGGGCGGACGATTACCTGACCAAGCCGTTCGATGCGCGCGAGCTGCTGGCCAGGGTGCGCGCCGTGCTCAGGCGCACCGGCGAAGCCAGGGGCACGCTGAACAGCACCTCGCGGCTGATTCTGGAATTCGAAAACTGGCAGTTGGACGTCACCCGTCGCGAGTTGCGCTCACCCGACAAAGTCATGATCCCGCTGTCCACCGGCGAGTTTGAGTTGCTGCTGGTCTTTGCCGAACACCCGCGCCGGGTCCTCACTCGCCAGCAACTGCTGGACTTGGCCCGCGGCGAAACCTACGACGCCTTCGATCGCAGCATCGACGTCCAGGTCAGCCGGCTGCGCCGCAAGCTGGAGAGCGATATCAATGGCCCATCGATGATCCGCACCATTCGCAACAGCGGTTACCTCTTCAGTCCCCATGTGGTGAAGCGATGAAGCCCCGGCACTCAGCCTTCCGTCGACCACGCGATACGGTAGCCCGCTGGATTGCCCTGACCACCATGCTCGCCATGCTGACGTTACTGGCCCTGAACGAGCTGTTCGGCCTGCTGGCTGGGACCTGGGCACGCCCTCCCCTGATGGAAACCGGCCTGATGGATAAGGCCGCCACCATCACGCGCATCATCGACTCGGTGGCGCCCGGACAACGGTCCGATATCGCCAGGGCGGCCAGCGACCAGGCGTTCGCCGCGCACTGGTTACCCCGCCGGGAAGACGCGCGACTGCCGCTGATCGACGACTCGCAGTTCAGTGAGGGCTCGGCGTTCCTGCGCAAGCAACTGGGCCGGCCCGAGGCCAGGGTAGAGGCCTACGAACCCGGCGATTGGCCGACCGATGCGCCAGACAGACGCTACGCGGTCCTCATCCAACTGGCCGACCATTCCTGGGTAGAGTTTTCCGTCCCCTCTCGCAGTTGGGGCATGAAGGAATGGATGCGCAACCTGATCATTATCGGGCTGATACTTTTATCGACGTTCATCGTCGGCCTGATTGCCACGCGGCACCTGGCGACCCCGCTGGAACGCTTCGCCGAGGGCGCCAGGCGCTTTGGCGTGGACTTCAAGGCGCCGCCCATCCCGGTGGTCGGCCCCCACGAAATCCGTCAGGCGATACTCGCGTTCAATGCCATGCAGGCCCAGCTCCAGCACTTCGTCCAGGACCGCACGCAAATGCTCGCCGCCATCTCCCACGACCTGCGCGCCCCTTTGACCCGCATGCGCCTGCGCGGGGAATTCATTGAGGATGCCGAGCAGCAGTCGAGACTGTTCAGGGACGTGGATGAAATGCAGGCGATGGTCAATTGCGCGTTGGAATTCTTCCGCGACGAAGCTCGGCTCGAACACGCCACCGCGTTCGACCTGGCCGAACTGCTGCACACCGTCGTCGACGACTTCAAGGATGCCGGCACCGAGGTTTCATTCGAGGGCGCTCAACGGTTCGTTTACGTGGGCCGGCCCATCGGGATCAAGCGCGCGCTGGTCAACCTGATCGACAATGCGAGTAAATATGGCAGCGAGCCGGGCGTTCAGCTCAAGGCGTTCATGGACCGCGTCGAGATTCGCGTCCACGACCGCGGGCCAGGTATCGCCCCGCAGTTCCACGAGCAAGTCTTCGCGCCGTTCTTTCGCATCGAAGGCTCGCGCAACAAGAACACCGGTGGTGTCGGGCTGGGGCTGTCGGCAGCGCGGGCGACGGTGCTGGAGCATGGCGGCACGCTGACCCTCAGGAATCGGCGCGGTGGCGGCCTGGAGGTCAAGGTCTCGCTGCCGCTCAATTGACCCTGGCACGACACGCCAGCAAACAATGTTCTAAACAACACGCGCCTTCCTCGGTAGGATATCCGGCCTTTTGACCAGGACCGGCCTACCGGAATTGCCCTGATGATTCTGATCATTTACGCCCACCCCTACCCTGACCAATCATCGGTCAACCAGCAAATGCTCCAGCGGGCATCCAGCAATCCGGACGTGGTCATACGCTCTCTCTACGATCTTTATCCGGACTTCGACATCGACGTCGAGGCCGAACAGCGCGCCATCGAACAGAGCCAACTGCTCGTTCTCCAACACCCGATGTATTGGTACAGCATGCCGCCGCTGCTGAAGTTGTGGATCGATAAAGTGTTCACCCATGGCTGGGCCTATGGCAGAGACGCCACAGCCCTCAAAGACAAGCCCCTGCTATGGGCCGTCTCCACGGGTGGCAACCACGATCATTTCCAGATCGGCGCCAACCCGGGCTTCCAGGTGCTGGCCCAGCCCCTCCACGCAACGGCCCTCTACTGCCACATGCGCTGGCTGGAGCCGGTCGTGGTACACGGCGCGTATGCCGGCGCGTGCGAAAACCTGGACGCACAAATCGAACACTACAGCGCACGCCTGGCCTCCTGGAAGGAAGATTGATATGGAGACTCACAGCCTGATTGAACTGCTTATCTACCTGGGTTCGGCGGTGTTGATCGTGCCGATTGCCGTCAGGTTGGGCCTGGGCCCGGTGTTGGGTTATCTGCTGGCCGGGTGCGTGATCGGCCCGTGGGGACTCAAGCTCGTTACTGACGTAAAGGCGATTCTGGAATTCGCCGAAATCGGCGTCGTGCTGATGCTGTTCGTCATCGGGCTCGAGCTCGATCCCAAGCGGCTCTGGGCGCTGCGCAGGATGGTGTTCGGTGGCGGCGCCTTGCAGATGCTCGCCTGTGGCGGGGCAATCGCGGTGTTCTGCGCGGCCCTGGGGCTGAATTGGACGGCCGCGCTGCTGGTCGGCCTGACCCTGAGCCTGTCCTCCACGGCCATCGCCATGCAAGCGATGAACGAGCGCAACCTGACGTCGACCGCCGTCGGACGCAGCAGCTTTGCCGTTCTGCTGTTCCAGGACATCGCGGCCATTCCCCTGGTTGCCATGATTCCGTTGTTGGCGGCCCACGGCGACACGCCGTCCGGCACCGCCCTGGTGCTTTCGATCATCAAGATCGTCGTAGCCATCAGTGTCGTCGTGCTGTTGGGGCGCTACGTGACGCGCCCGCTGTTGCGCTTCGCCGCGCGGTCGGGCCTGCGTGAGATCTTCAGCGCCGTGGCGCTGTTTCTGGTGTTCGGCTTCGGTTTTCTGCTGGAAGAGGCCGGCTTGTCGATGGCCATGGGCGCGTTCCTCGCCGGGGTGCTGCTGGCCAGTTCTGAATACCGACATGCCCTGGAAAGCGACATCGAACCGTTCAAAGGCTTGCTGCTGGGGTTGTTTTTTATCGGTGTCGGCATGTCGATCGATTTCGGCACGCTGATCAATGCTCCCCTGAAGGTCATGACCCTGACCCTGGGTTTCATTCTGATCAAATTGTTGGTGATCAAGAGCGTCAGCCGTTTGCTGAACGTCCCTGCCGGCCAACGCTCATGGCAGGCGGTGTTGTTGGGCCAGGGCAGCGAGTTCGCCTTCGTGGTGTTCGGCGCCGCCACGCTGGCCGGCATTCTGACCGACCAGTGGGGCAAGAGCCTGACGCTGGCGGTGGCCCTGTCCATGTGCCTGACGCCGTTGCTGATCCTGCTGCTGGATCGAGTAGAGTCCGCCACCAAGAAAAACCGCCAGGAATCCGACCTCGTCGATCAGCAGAACCCACGGGTGATCATCGCCGGGTTCGGCCGCTTCGGGCAGATCGCCGGGCGTCTGTTGATGTCCTGCGGCGTCGAGGTGGTGGTGCTGGACCATGACCCCGATAACATCGAGACGCTGCGCAAATTCGGCGTAAAAGTGTTCTACGGCGACGCCACGCGCCTCGATCTGCTCCACGCGGCCGGCGCCGGCCAGGCGGTGGTGCTGATCAATGCGATTGACGACCAGCAGGACAACCTGACGCTGACCCGACTGGCCCAGGAGCACTTCCCCGCGTTGAAACTGATCGTCCGTGCGCGGGACATGGGGCACCTGATCACCCTGCGGCAGATGGGCGTAGAGACCGCCGAGCGGGAAACCTTCGAGAGCGCGTTGGCATTGGGCCGAAATGCGCTGGTGCAGATGGGTGTCGGGGCTTACGAAGCACGCGAGCGCGCGGATCAGTTCCGTCGTTTGAATCTGCAGATGCTGGAGGAAATCGTCGCCCAGCCGGAAGACGACCTCAAGTTCAGGCACGACGCCTACCAGCGCGCCAACGCGTTGCTCACCGAAATGTTCAACGAAGACCGTGCACGCCCCGTCGACAGTTGGCCTGACCATCATCGAAACGAGACGGATGAGGCACGCAGCTGATCCATCCCCCGGCGTCACACCCGCCCGAACTGGCGCCGGTACTCCACCGGCGTCAGCCCGGTCAGCGTCTTGAACATCCGTTGCAGGTTGGAACTGCTGCTGAAACCCAGCTCGGCGCCGATGCTGGCGAGGGGTAATGATGTCAACGTCAGGCGTTCGCTGACCTGATTCAGCTTGATGCAGCGGGCGTACGCTGCGACGGTCTGACCCGTTTCGCTGCCGACCTTGCGCGCGAGCGTGCGCTCGGACATGGCGAGCCGCCCCGCCAGCGCCTTGACCGTGATGTGTTCCGCTGGCATTTGCTCGATCAGCCCATGCAACCGACGCAGCAACCCATCGGGCTGCTGGACCAGGGCGATCCCTTGGAACGCCGCGTGAGAAATCGCTGGGCGCGCAAGCACCATGAGCCGGGTAATGTCGCGCAGCACATCACGGCTGACGCTCTGTTCGATCAATTTTTCCGCGATGGGCAAATAACCATTCACCCCCGAAGCAGTGGCGGTTCGCTCATTGAACACGCAGTTCTGATCGCTTTGCCAACGGACTTTTTGATACTGCGCCTGCATCGCCTGAGCCAGCCACCACGTTACCGTCGCGCCCTGCCCGTCCAATTGCCTGCAGGCGGCCAGCAGGCAAACACCTGTGCAGTAAGCCCAGAGTTGAAGGCGTCGGGGACGTTTCGACAGGGCTTTCAACAGTTGCGTCTGCCCAGCAAGTACCGCGTTCACCTGCTCGGCCGATTCGGCCCAGAAACCGGGGACCAGGACGGCGTCGAGTTCGCAACGGCCCAGGGCCGCCTGCGCTTGCAGGCTTATGCCATGTGCACAGGTTACCGGGCCTGCTTGCAGGGCGACATAAGTCGCCTCGAACAACACCCGGCCGCTTCTGCGGTTGACCGCATGCAGCAGATCGGCGAACGCAAACAGGCCGGCAGGCATGCAACCGGGAAACAAGAGTAGACCGACACGAAGTTTTTGAGGCATGGCTTGAAATGAATCAATGATGTCAGATTCGGCCATTATGCCCATCACCGCCGATCGACACCATGAAGCGCTCGCCCAAAAAAGGAACGCTCCATGAAAATTCAGCAAATTCGTAACGCCACGATCATCCTTGAATCCGGCCCGTATCGTGTGCTCGTCGATCCGATGCTGGCCGGCAAAGGTATGCTGCCGCCACTTCGGTTGTTCGGCGCCACCCAGCGCAATCCACTGGTGGAACTGCCAGCGTCTACGGCTGGCGACCTGGAGGCCGTGACTCACTGTCTGATCACGCACTGCCAGAAAGGTCATTTCGATCATCTGGACCGAGCCGCCAAGCGGTGGTTGAGGGAAAAACAGATCCCGGTGATCTGCACACCCCATGACGCCCCCTATCTCGCCAAGCGGGGCTTGAATGCCCAGCCGCTTGCCAAGGAACACCAACAGCCCGGCGCGTTTTTGGGCGGCACTATCCGTACAGTCAGGTGCACCCATGGGCACGGCCTGGTGGGCAAGCTGATGGAGCACGGCGTCGGTTACCTGATCGAGCTGCCTGGCGAACCCAGCGTCTACCTCACCGGCGACACCCTGCTCAGCCCCGCCGTGCGCGAGTTCGTCTTGCACCATCAACCGCAGGTCAGCGTGGTGCCGGCAGGCGGGGCGAGGTTCGATTTAGGTGGCGACATCATCATGGGCATCGAGGAAACCCTGGCGTTCGCCCGCTTGTCTCGCGGGACCGTGGTTGCTAATCACCTCGAAGCGATCAGCCACTGCCCGACGACGCGCAAAGCACTGCGCGACGCCGCCGCGATGGCCGGGCTCGAAGGTCGGATACGGGTACCGGAAGATGGCGAGACGTTGGTGTTCCAGCCTGGCTGAACCAGCCCGTCCAACTCGGTCATCAGACGCAGGCGTACATGAGTAGAGAAAGGAAATCACGAAAGGCTCGACGATGGACGGTAAACTGGCCGCTTGCGTCGCGACCGCCCCATTACCCTTTCCTGAACAAGAGGCTTTCATGGCAAACCAAGACATCACGTTCATCCCCGACCCGGACGCGGACTCCATCTCTTCCGACGTCGCCGGCTTCGGCGGCCTGCTGGTTTCCACCCAGATTCCCACTCGCCCTGACGGCAGCCTGGAACTGGGTGACATCACCTTGCAAAGCGAATGCACATTGCAGGCACTCAAGACGGCCCTGGAAGGCGCCGGCAGTTCCATGGACCGGGTCTTGCACCTGACGATTTACCTTACCGACATGGCCGACCGCGCGGCCTTCAACGAGGTGTACCAGCGTTTCTTCGCCAAACCCTGGCCGGTACGCGCCGCAGTAGGCGTAGCGGCGCTGGCGGTTGAAGGGATGCGGGTGGAAGTAACGGCGATGGCGGCCAAAGGCTGAGATAGCGGCTTGTTGAACACTCAGCGCTGAGTTTGAAGCCCCCCCTAAGGTCAATCCAAAGTGCCCCTTGTGGCGAGGGGATTTATCCCCGTTGGGCTGCGTAGCAGTCCCCAAACCAGGCAACTCGGTGCGCCAGGAAGATTGCGTTAACTGCTTTAGGGCCGCTACGCAGCCCAACGGGGATAAATCCCCTCGCCACAAAAGAGGCGCACTCGCCTAACTGAGATCACATTGCCGAGTTGTGCTTGCAGATTAAAAGTCAGTAGGTTGTAGTTTGTTCCATGAGAGCTTTGCTCCCTCGCCACAAATTCCTGATCAGTTGCAACCGCCGGACATGTCCCAAATGCGCGATTTCCACGAAAACAGTCATTTGCGCACCTAGCCCAAGCCTGCGCGGCTGTCTAAAGTGCGGCGTTTTCCACCCTTGCGGGCGTATTTATGAATCTCTGGTTCCGACTGTTGCTCATGCTGTTTCGTCGTCCCTGGCGCAAGCCGACCGGCCCCTTGGATACCACCGTGGTGCGCATGCGGGTGTGGCCGTTGGACCTGGACCTCAACCGCCACGTCACCAACGGACGTTATTTCACGCTGGCCGACGTTGGGCGAATGGATTACGTGTTGCGCAGCGGCGCCTACAAAGTGGCTTTGCGCAACCGGGCAGTGCCGATCGTGGGGGATGTTTGGGGCAAGTTTCGCCGGGAGCTGAAGCTGTTCGAGGCGTTCGAGGTGCACACTCGCTTGCTGGGCTGGGACGAGAAGTGGACCTTCATGGAACACCGTTTCCTGAGCCAGGGACGTGTGGTGGGCGTGGTGATGATGCGCGGTCTGTTCCGCTCGGCCCAGGGCACGATTGCACCAGGAGAGTTTATTCGCGCATTGGGGCTGGCCGAACAGTCACCGGCCATGCCCGAATGGCTCAGCGCCTGGTCGCAAAGCTGCGATGGCATGAGCCTTACGCTTCGGGAGGAGGAAAGTGGGCGTACGGTTGGCTGAACGGGTCATGACTGACATCGATCCGCGCCAGCCGGCACTGCACATCCCTCCCCCACAACAGCGTGAGTCTTACTGAACGGTTTTCAGCTTGACCACATCACCGGACACCTTGGTGGTGTAACCGGTCAGGACCCAGGCCCAGAACCAGTCTTCCTGCACTTGGGTGTTGATCATGGCGTCGCCGCCCTTGGCCAGGATCGCGGCATTCTGAGCGCGCACGAAACGGTTGTTCTGGCGGATCGGGATCATGCCAAACAGCAGCAAGCCGGTGGCTTTCGCTTCACTGTGGCCGACCACGGTGTATTGGCTGCTGTCGTATTGCTTGGTTTTCATCGGGGTGCCGGTGCAACCCGCCAGGGCCAGGCCAACCAGTGCGCAGGCGACAATTTTGCTGAGGTGGTTCATTGAATACTCCATGAGAAAACGCCCGGGATCCATCTCTCGGGCGGCGCGTACTCTAACCGATCAGCGTCAAATTGACATCACTGCGCTCAACCCGCCCCAAGGCTCGGCGCAGAGCCATTCGTCAGTTGCCTCTGCAGCGAAACGGTCGCTCGTCGATACCATGGACACTGTGCCACGGAAGGTAATCCTGCCCATTGCGGCTGATGCGTGATGGCCGATTCCGTTGGAGCATTGACCATGATTGATCTGACTGTCTGGAACATCACCCTGCCCGTGCAGACCCCGGCGCAGGTCGTGGCGACCAAGGCCATGCCCAAGCTGCAGAACAAATACTTCAACCGCTCAGGCGAGCGGATTATCTTCTGGGCGCCGGTGAACGGCTCCCATACCGGTAAAAGTGACTACCCACGCTCTGAATTGCGCGAAACCACCAAAGACGGCAAGTTGCGCAACTGGCGTTACAACAGCGGCGTCAATACCCTCAAAGGCACCTTGGCGGTGAACCAGGTTCCCTCCCAAGGCCGCGTAGTCGTGGCGCAGATCCACGCCAAGGATGCCCCTACGCCGCTGTTGAAACTGGTGTATCGCTACGCCAAGGGCACCGGCAACATTGATGTGGAATATCGGGTAAAACCCAAGGACAAGAAGAGCCCGGTGATCTATACCGTGCCGAAAGTGGCACTGAACAAAACCTTCAGCTACTCCCTGCAAATGGACAAGCAAGGCAAGCTCACGGTGCTGATCAACAACGTTGGCAAGCAGGTGAAGCTGGACCGCTCCTGGCATCCCTACAACTTCTACTTCAAGGCCGGCGTCTACACGCTGGATAACGTCGGTTCTTCCAGCGAAGGCGGGAAAGTGACCTACACCAAACTGGACGTCAGCCATAAATGACTGACGTCCAGCACCTCAAGCCTTTGAAGCGGCCACGACCGCCTGCCGGCCGTTGAAGGTAAACAGGAAGCAGACGAACACCAGCAGCGCAAAACCGGCCGGGAACAGCCAGATGTTTTTCCACTCATGGCCGCCGTCCACGGCATAGTGATCGGTCACCTGCCCCGCTACCCAGAAGCCGATCAGCATGCCAACGCCATAAGTCGCCAGCGTGATCAGCCCCTGGGCTGAGCTGCGAAAACGCTCCGGCGCCTTGGCGTCGGTGTAGATCTGCCCCGAGACAAAAAAGAAGTCATAGCAGATGCCGTGCAGGGCAATGCCAGTAAAGAGCATGAACGCCAGGTCGCCGTTATTGCCGTAGGCAAACAGCACGTAACGCAGCGCCCAGGCCAACATGCCGACCAGCAGCGCCAGCTTGATGCCAAAGCGCTGGATGAACAGCGGCAACAGCAACATGAACAGCACTTCGGAGACTTGCCCGATGGCCATTTTTGCCGTGGGGTTGCTCATGCCGGTTTCGGCCAGGAACGGGTTGGCGTTCTGGTAATAGAACGCCAGGGGAATGCAGATCAGGATCGAGGCGATGAAGAACACCAGGTAGCTGCGATCCTTCAACAGGCCCAGGGCATCCAGACCCAGCAGTTGTTTGACACCACCTGCGCTCGCTTGCGCCTTGAGCGGTGCGGTGGCCGGCAACGTGAAGCTGTAGAGTCCCAAGACCAGCGAGGCGATGCCCGCCATCAGGAAGGTATTGCGCAAGCCGCCTGCCGAGATCGCTTCGCGCGAGTCCCAGGCAAACACAAAGCTGATCACCACGCCCGCGACGATCCAGCCGATCGTGCCCCACACCCGGATGCGGGAGAACTCCAGCGCCGGGTCGCGCATCTGGCGGAACGCCACCGAATTGACCAGGGCCAGGGTCGGCATGTAGATCACCATGTACGCCAGCACGTACGGGTAGAACACGCTGAAATCCGCCGCCGAATACAGCTGATACAACAACACCGCGCCCAACAGATGCAGCACCGCCAGGATGCGTTCGGCATTGAAGTAGCGGTCGGCGATCAGGCCGATCACGAAGGGGGCAATGATCGCTCCCCAGGACTGGGTGGAAAACGCCATGCCGATCTGCCCACCGCTGGCGCCCAGGGTGCTGGACAGAAAGGTCCCCAGGGTGACGAACCAACCGCCCCAGATAAAGAACTGCAGAAACATCATCACGCTCAAGCGTGCATTCATCATGGTCATGACTGTCACCGTTTTATTGTTGTTCTTGTGAAAAAACAAAGCCGAACACAGCCTTTGTGGCTACAGGATTCATTGTGGGAGCAAGGCTTGCCCGCGATACAGGCGCCTCATTTCCCCAGGGACCGCGTTAACTTCATCGCGGGCAAGCCTTGCTCCCACAGTAAGTCCCTTCGCCAGAGGGTGCTGTGCTGGGCCTGATACAGGCTCACCTCAGCAGGCCCAACAGCCGCCGGTTGGAATCCTCATCGGCCGTTACCCCGGCAAAATCGTCAAACGCCTTTCGGGTTTTGCTGATCATGTGCTGGCGGATGAACGCCGCGCCTTCTGCGGCGCCCTGTTGCGCGTCCTTCAGGCAACACTCCCATTCCAACACCGCCCAGCCGCTGAAATCGTATTGGGTCAGTTTGCTGAAGATCGCTTTGAAATCGATCTGGCCATCGCCCAGCGAACGGAACCGCCCGGGACGATCGACCCAGCCCTGATAACCGCCGTACACACCGGAACGGGCGTCGGGCCGGAACTCGGCGTCCTTGACGTGGAACATGCGGATGCGTTCGTGGTAGCGGTCGATGAAACCCAGGTAGTCCATCTGTTGCAGGAGCAAATGGCTGGGGTCGTAGAGGATCGCCGCCCGAGGGTGATGATTGACGGCCTGCAGAAAGCGTTCGAACGAGGCGCCGTCATGCAAGTCCTCACCCGGATGGATTTCGTAGCACAGGTCCACGCCGGCTGCGTCGAAGCAATCCAGAATGGGCCGCCAGCGTCGGGCCAGTTCGGCGAACCCTTGCTCCACCAGGCCAGAGGGACGTTGCGGCCACGGGTACAGGTACGGCCACAGCAACGCACCGGAAAACGTCGCATGGGCGCTAAGGCCCAGGCGCTGGCTGGCGCGGGCAGCGAGCTTCAATTGCTCGATCGCCCATTCGGTTCGTGCCTGGGGCTGGCCACGCAGATGGGCCGGGGCGAAGTCGTCGAACAGCGCGTCGAAGGCCGGATGCACCGCCACCAACTGGCCTTGCAGGTGCGTCGACAACTCGCTGATCTGGACACCGGCCTGGGCGCAAATGGCCTTGAGTTCGTCGCAGTAATCCTGGCTCTCGGCGGCGCGAGCCAGGTCGATGTATTGCGTGCCCGAGGTCGGCAGTTGAATGGCCTTGTAACCTTGTGAGGCCGCCCATTGGGCGATGTTCGCCAGGGTGTCGAAAGGCGCGTCGGCGGACATGAACTGCGCCAGGAAAATACCTGGGCCACGCAGGCCTGTCGGTGTTTGGGCAATGGGATTCACGGCGGGGCTCTCCTGATTCATTGTGTGCAGGCCAGTGCGGTCCACTTGGTATCGCCACGATGGTTGGCGATGGCCGCTTCGATAAAGGCCATGCCCCGCAGACCGGTTTCGATACCGGGTACGCCGGGGGCGTCTGGTCCTGGTGCCGCGGCCCGTATGGCACGGGCAAAATCACCGTAGAGGTTGGCCATGGCCTCCAGATAACCTTCAGGATGGCCGGCCGGCAGACGCATCCGCTGGCGGGCGGCCTCGCACAGCCAGGGCTGACCAACACCGGAACGCAAGACTCGCAACGGTTGGTCGATGGGACGATGGATCAGGCTGGCCGGCTCTTCCTGGCGCCATTCCAAGCCACCCTTATCGCCATACAGGCGGATTTTCAGCGGGTTCTCTTCACCCGCGCAGACCTGACTGGCAATCAGCACGCCACTGGCGCCGCCGGCCATGCGCAACAGCATCGCCGCGTCGTCGTCCAGTTGCCGGCCCGGAATGTGGGTGCCCAATGCCGCGCATATCTGTTCGATGGGTTGGTCGGCGACGAACTCCGCCAGGGAAAACGCATGGGTGCCGATGTCGCCAATGCAACCACCCAACCCTGACTGTTCAGGATCGTCACGCCAGCCGGCCTGTTTGTTGCCTTGCCCGGCGACGTCCTGACTGAGCCAGCCCTGGGGGTACTCGACCAGCACTTTGCGCACCGTGCCGATCACGCCGGTGCGCACCATCTCCCGGGCCTGCCAGACCATCGGATAACCCAGGTAGGTGTGAGCCAGGCCGTAGAGCCGCTCGCTGCTTTCAAGCACTTGCTTGAGGGCCAGCAATTCACCCAGATTCAAAGCGGCAGGCTTTTCACTGAGCACATGAAACCCCGCCTTCAGCGCCTGACTGGCGATGGGGGCGTGCAGATGATTGGGGGTGACAATGACCAGCAGTTCCATGCGCAGGTCCGCCGGCAGCGCCGCTTCGCTGTCGAGCATGCCTTGCCAATCGTTGTAGCAACGGTTTGCAGCCAGGCCCAGGGCCGCGCCGGTCTGCTGATTGTTGTGCGCATCACGGCTGAACGCACCGCACACCAAGTCAAAACCACCGTCCAGACCCGCGGCCTGACGGTGGGCCTGGCCAATGAAAGCGCCCTCTCCACCGCCGACAAAGCCCATTCTTATTTTCGCTGCTACAGGATTCATCGCGACTCTCTTAGGCTGGGACTGATGACAATGTAACCGGTTACATCATGGCGGAAATCTAGGCTCAGTTTTGCGGCATGTCAAACCCGTTGGCACATGCATGAGCATTTGTGCGACGCGCAACCTGCGGTAAGCTCCCCAACCGTGCCGGCATTCCTGGCGCCGAATCGAGGTGATTTTGTCCAATATCCGTGAAGTGGCGCGGCTGGCCGGTGTTTCGGTGGCCACGGTTTCCCGAACGCTGAAATCTCCCGAACGGGTGCTGCCCCAGACTCGGGACAAGGTTAATGCGGCGGTGGAACAGGCCGGTTATCGGCCCAACCTGATGGCCGTGCAGTTTCGCTCCCGGCGAACCGGCAACCTGGTGATACTGGTCCCGACCATCGCCAACACCTTTTTCGCCCGGGTCATCAGCGGGGCCCAGCAGGCTGCGCAGGCGGCCGGCTATCGATTGTTGTTGTGCGACACCCAGGGCCAGGTCGAAATCGAGCGCGAATTTGCCGCCCTCGTCTACGCGCACCAGGCCGACGGGGTGATCCAGTTGCGGGCGAGCAACCCGTTCGAATCGCTTCCCGCGGGCGCCGAATGCTTACCGCTGGTCAACGCCTGCGAGGTGGTCAAGGGCGCGCCCTACCCGACCATCAGCCTCGACAACCGGGCCGCCGCCCAGGCCATGACCGAACACTTGATCGGCCTCGGCCACCGGCGCATCGGCATCATCAAAGGGCCCCGAAGCAGTCCCCTGACCCTGGACCGCGTGGCCGGTTATCAGGATGCCTTGTGCCAGGCCGGTATCGCCGCCGACCCAAGCCTGATCTGTCACGGTGACTTCACGCTGAAGGCCGGCTACGAGGGGGCCGGCGCCATGCTGGCCTTGGCCGAGCGCCCCAGCGCGCTGTTTTGTGAAAACGACGAGATGGCCATTGGCGCGCTCAAGCGCATCAAGCAAATGGGCTTGCGGGTGCCCGAGGACATTTCACTGGTGGGTTTTGATGACATTCCTTTCGCCGCGTATTGCGATCCACCGCTGACCACCCTGTCCCAACCTGCCGAAACCTTCGGCCAGAGAGCGGTGCATATGCTGATCGCCCTGATCGAGAAAAAGCCGATTGCCGAACGCCATGTCGTGCTGCCGTTCGAGTTGACCGTGCGCGGCAGCAGCGCCGCGCCAAGCCCGGCGTTTAACAAGGAAGCTTAAAAAAACGATGCCCATCACCTTTTGATGCGCTATTGACTCGCCACCTGCGGGCCCGTTTCGACTACAGTGGCACTACTCTGCATAAAGCCATAACAAGACGGAGAGTTTCCCATGCGAGTCAACAAGCGTTTTACCCTTCTGGCCGCCGCAGCAGCCCTGGTGGTCACGACCACAGCCCAGGCAGCCCCGGCGTACATCAACATCCTGACGGGGGGCACCAGCGGGGTTTATTACCCAATCGGGGTCGGCCTGTCGCAGATTTATAGCAACGGGATCGAAGGTTCCAAGACCTCGGTACAGGCCACCAAGGCCTCGGTGGAAAACCTCAACCTGCTGCAGGCCGGTCGCGGAGAGCTGGCACTGGCGCTGGGCGACTCGGTGGCGGACGCCAAGAACGGCGTGGAAGATGCCGGTTTCAAAGCCCCTCTGACCAAACTGCGGGCCATCGCCGGCGCCTACCCCAACTACATCCAGATCGTTGCCAGCCAGGAATCGGGCATCAAGACCCTGGCCGACCTCAAGGGTAAATCCATCTCCGTGGGAGCGGCCAAATCCGGTACCGAGCTCAATGCGCGGGCCATCCTCAAGGCCGCAGGGCTGAGCTACAGCGACATGAAGGTCCAGTACCTGCCGTTCGCCGAATCGGTGGACCTGATCAAGAACCGTCAACTGGATGCCACGCTCCAGTCCTCCGGGCTTGGCATGGCGGCCATTCGTGACCTGGCCTCGACCATGGCGCTGAACTATGTGTCGATCCCGGCAGACGTGGTGGCGAAGATCGGCAACCCGGCCTACCTGAGCGCAGATATTCCGGCCAATACCTACGACGGTCAGGCCGAAGCCGTGCCGACCGTGGCCATCACCAACATCCTGGTCACCCGCGCAGACGTTTCGGACGAAGTGGCCTATCAGATGACCAAGCTGATGTTCGATAACCTCACTCGCCTGGGCAACGCCCATTCGGCGGCCAAGGACATCAAGCTGGAAAATGCCGCGAAGAACCTGCCTATCCCTCTGCATCCCGGTGCCGAGCGCTACTACAAGGAAGTCGGCGCGCTGTAGACCGACCCGGTGCAGCGGCGATGATCGCCGTTGCACCCTCCTGGTTCGCACCTTCGATGTAGACAAGAGGCTTTCAGTTAATGAGTGAAATTCAGCACGGTCTTCCCTCCGACCCACGAGACTGGCCCAAGACGCTGTTCTACGTGGCCCTGCTGTTTTCTGTATTCCAGATCATCACCGCCGCCTTCTCCCCCATTTCCAGCCAGGTGCTGCGTGCCGTGCACGTGGGTTTCCTGTTGTGGGTGGTGTTCCTCAGTTATCCCGCCTATGGCGCAAGCCGCCCCTGGCAACCCCTGGCGTGGGTGCTGTCCCTGGCTGGCATCGCCACGGCCGCGTACCAATGGGTCTTCGAGTCTGACCTGATCCAGCGCTCCGGTGACTTGACGTCCACGGACCTGATCATCGGTATCGTTTTGATCGTGCTGGTATTCGAAGCGGCGCGGCGAGTGATGGGGATTGCCCTGCCGCTGATCTGCGGGTTGTTCCTGGCCTATGGGCTGTTCGGTGAATACTTGCCGGGCGAGCTGGCCCATCGCGGCTACGGCTTCGATCAGATCGTCAATCAACTGTCCTTTGGCACCGAGGGCCTCTACGGCACGCCCACCTACGTATCGGCCACCTACATTTTCCTGTTCATTCTGTTCGGTTCCTTTCTTGAAAAGGCCGGAATGATCAAACTGTTCACCGACTTCGCCATGGGCCTGTTCGGCCACAAGCTCGGCGGCCCGGCCAAAGTAGCCGTGGCCTCCTCTGCCTTGATGGGTACCATTACCGGTTCCGGCATCGCCAACGTCGTGACCACCGGGCAATTCACCATCCCGCTGATGAAACGCTTCGGCTACAAGGCCGCGTTTGCCGGC
The DNA here is from genome assembly GCF_900110355.1 of Pseudomonas sp. NFACC39-1. NCBI lineage: Bacteria > Pseudomonadati > Pseudomonadota > Gammaproteobacteria > Pseudomonadales > Pseudomonadaceae > Pseudomonas > Pseudomonas sp. NFACC39-1. The sequence goes on from NZ_FODL01000006.1 coordinate 333,165, forward strand.
GGCGTGGAAGCCACCTCGAGCATGGGCAGTCAATTGATGCCGCCGATCATGGGCGCCGTGGCGTTCATCATGGCCGAGACCATCAACGTGCCATTCGTTGAGATCGCTAAAGCGGCGCTGATTCCCGCGTGCCTGTACTTCGGCTCGGTGTTCTGGATGGTTCACCTGGAAGCCAAGCGCTCCAATCTCAAGGGCTTGCCCAAAGACCAATGCCCCAGCGCGCTGGGCGCCGTCAAAGAAAACTGGTATCTGCTGATCCCCCTCGCCGTGCTGATCTACCTGCTGTTCTCCGGTCGCACGCCGCTGTTTTCCGGCATGGTCGGACTGGCGCTCACCGCCATCGTGATTCTCGGCTCGGCGATCATTTTGCGGGTGTCGAGTTTTGCAATGCGCTGCGCTTTCTGGATCGCCCTGGGCATCCTGTGCGTGGGCTTTTTCCAGTTAGGCATCGGCGTCATATTTGCGGTGATCGCGGTGTTGGTGGCGATCTGCTGGTTCATCAAAGGCGCGCGGGAAACCCTGACGGTTTGCCTGCACGCACTGGTGGACGGCGCGCGGCATGCGGTGCCGGTGGGGATTGCCTGCGCCCTGGTGGGGATCATCATCGGCGTGGTGTCGTTGACCGGTGTGGCGTCGACCTTCGCCGGCTACATCCTGGCCATCGGCAAAGACAACCTGCTGCTGTCGCTGATCCTGACCATGCTCACCTGCCTCGTACTGGGCATGGGCATTCCGACCATTCCCAATTACATCATCACCAGCTCGATCGCCGCGCCCGCCCTGCTGGAACTGGGCGTGCCGCTGATCGTGTCGCATATGTTCGTGTTCTATTTCGGCATCCTCGCCGACCTGACGCCGCCGGTAGCACTGGCCTGCTTCGCCGCTGCGCCCATCGCCAGGGAAACGGGGCTGAAAATCAGCTTCTGGGCGGTGCGCATCGCCCTTGCCGGCTTCGTCATTCCATTCATGGCCGTCTATAACCCGGCGCTGATGCTCCAGGGCGACAGCCTATGGATGACCGCTTACATGCTGATCAAGACGATGCTGGCGGTCGGGCTCTGGGGCATGGCGTCCACCGGCTACCTGCAACAGAAAATGCCGATCTGGGAACGCCTGATGTGTTTTGCCGCCGGGGCTTTGTTGGTCGTGGCGCTGCCGCTGACCGATGAGATCGGCTTCCTGTTGGGGGCCCTGCTGATCTTTCAACACGTATGGCGCTCGCGGCGCACTGGACGGGCCTTGGCGTGATCGGTTTGTGCCTGGGCCTGGCCGGTGCGGTCTGGGCCCAGCTTCCTGTCACTGATTTCACCCTGGCGTGGAATCACACCATCGAGAAAATCCGGTGGGAGGAAGATTACCGTGTGACTGAACAAGGCCTGGTTCTGGGCGAAGCCAGGGTCAGGGGCAACGGCGCCGGCATGGAAGTTCCGGACGGTGCCCGGTTGAAAAACGGCAGTTGGCACTATCAGCGCCGGTTGCCGCCCCTGCAACCGCTGAAACTGGGGCGAACACCCGAGGCGGGTGATTACCAGTTGTGCTTCGACGGGGCTTGCCAGCCGATGAGCCATTGGCTCGGACCGCCCAAGGCAAGCCAGCCGACTGTGGAGTTATGGAGTTGCGGATAACCAGGTCCCCTGGTCCAAACAGAACGCTGTGGCGAGGGGATTTATTGTGGGAACAAGGCTTGCCCGCGATGAAGGCCACGTGGTCTCTGGAGAAACGAGTCGCCTGTATCGCGGGCAAGCCTTGCTCCCACACCTGATTCTCTCGCCACAAGGAACCGCAGGGCGAGAGGGTCAGTCACTCAGGCAAACGTCGCCCCACGGGTATTCACAAACAGTGCATACAACGAGTGGCTGCCGGCCATGAACAGGCGATTACCCTCTCGTCCGCCAAAGCAGACGTTAGGGCAGCGCTCCGGCAGGGAGATGTGTCCGATAGCCTTGCCCTCGGGGTTGAACACTCGCACACCGTCGAGCTTTTCCAGGTCGGCCTTGGGATCGCCATTACCGCCCCAACCGCACCAGAGGTTGCCACTCTCGTCGCATTTGAGCCCATCGATGGCCGCGTAATCCAAGCCTTCGATGTGCTTGCGCCGCTCGCCCAGGGTGCCATCGTCCTTGACCGTGATCGCCCACACCAGGCGGTTCGGCTTGGCCCGGCCTTCGACCACGTAGAGGAGCTTCTCGTCCGGCGAAAAGCACAGGCCGTTGGGCCCTGCCATGTCGTCGATGACCCGGGTGACCTTGCCGGTTTCACCGTCAATGCGGTACACCGCGTGGGGCTGGGCAGGTGCGACTTTGTGCCCTTCGTAGTTGTTGCCGGTCTGGAACGGTGGATCGGTGAACCAGACAGAACCGTCGCGCTTGCACACGATGTCGTTGGGCGAGTTGAAAGGCTTGCCCTCGAAACTGTCCGCCAGCACGGTGAGGGTGCCGTTGTGCTCGGTGCGGGTGACGCGCCGGCCTTCAGTCGACGTGGTGGAGCCTTCGCAGACCAGCAAGCGCCCTTGGCGATCACGGCACAGGCCGTTGGAAAAGTTGGAGTTCTCGCGGTAAACCGACAGGCTGTCGGTGACTTCATCCCAGCGCATGATGCGGTTGTTGGGAATGTCACTGACCAGCAAATAACGACCGTCGCCCACCCACACCGGCCCTTCCGCCCAGCGCAGGCCAGTAGCGAGCTTTTCAACACTGGCGTTGAACAGCCGCAGGTCCATGAAGCTGGGGTCGAGGATCTTGATCAGCGGGTCAGGGTAACGCTGGCTCAAGGGTTCTGCCTGAGTCAGCCCGGGCAGGTTGCCCAGCGTTGCGGCGGCGGCCGAAACCACCAAGGATTTTTTCAGGAACACCCGGCGGCCCTGGTGGGCGGTCGTTGCAGGTTGCGAAGCATCCATCGTGCGTCTCCGTTAATTATTATTGGACGGCGACGACTGTTTTACTCCGTGATAGGACATCGTACAAGTAGGCCGCCTACCCTGCGCAAGAAAAAATTCAGTGCGCGTGGAGCGGGATCCGTACGGTGAAGGTGGTGCCCGATCTTGCCTTGGAATGAACCTCGATAGTGCCCTTATGGGCGGATACGATGGCTGACGCGATGTGCAGCCCCAGCCCGAGCCCAGCCGTAGAGCCATACTGCATGTCGCCGTTGCGCAATTGCCGGACCATCGGGTTGAAGATGCTGGCAATGGCGTCTTTCTCGATCGGCTTGCCCTGGTTGTTGATGGCAATCACCGCAGTATCTTCTTCGGTGCTCAGTGAAACGGTAATCGGCGCCCCCTCGCTGCCATGCTGGACGGCGTTGCCGATCAGGTTGGCGAACACCTGCTCCATGCGCGCCTGATCAAACAGGCCTTCCAGGGCACCGGTGGTTTCAAAGATGATTCTGCTTTCCGGGTGATAAGCCCGCGCCTCTTCCACCATGCCTTCACAGGCCGCCACCAGATCACCATTAAAGCGCTGCACCGGAATGCCCGAGCCCAACTGGGTACGGGTAAAGTCCAGTAGATCGCCGACAATCTTGTTGGCCCGCTTGACGCTGGTGTAAATGCGCGAAGATATCTTGGTGGCTTTGGCGGGCAGGTCGCCTGCCCGCAATAGCACCTCTGAGCTCAGCAAGATCGCGCCCAGGGGGCTGCGCAGGTCATGCCCCAGAATCCCGAGAAAAATATTTCGTGAGGCATCGACGGCGCCCGAATAACTGACCACCGATTCCGCCAGGGCCTGATCCACCGCTTCGTTGAAACGAATCAGATCGGTCATGACCTGCTCCTGATCCAACTGGGTCTGCGGCATCCAGAGCAACAGCACGCTGGTGCGCAGCGCACGGTACTCCGAAACCATCTGCTCCACCGTAAACCCCGAGGACTGGCGAATGACCGCATGGGTTTCGGCTGCGGTTTCAGCCTCTGCCGCTGGCGCATCGCCCTGGGACTTGGCGATCTGTTCCTTGACCGTCTGCGAAGTGCGCAGGTCAGCGGCAATGGTGCGCAGCATTTGCTCGGCGTGATCGCGCAAAGCCAGCGAATCCATGCCATGGGAGGCCGGTGTGATGGTTTTGGCGAAGTCTTCCCACGCCTGAAGAATCGGCTCGATATTGTCGAGAATGAAATCAGCCAGGCGCATGGGTTGCTCCGCGGAAGGGGTAGATCAAGGGCGCTGTGGAAACAACCCAACGATCAGGTTGTTGTACAGCAAACCAACGAACAATGTGCGGCGGACCTGCGAGGGATCGCTGTAAATCGTTAGATGGCTTTCAGGATGCGAAGCTTGTGTCTTGCATGCCTATGGGGTAAAAACCCAAGCCGAGTTGTACGACAACCTATAACTACGATAGCCGGTCCGAAGCGTTTTGCTTTGGCGGCCTGCCTTTGAGACGCCCTGCCATGACCCGCTCCACGGCTGCACCTGACACCCCCACTCCGTTACCGCGGCACCTCGCCGTGCTGGTTCTGCTGTGCATGGGATGTGCCTTCGCCGGCAACCATGTCGCCGCCCGTGCGGCATTTGATGACGGTGCGGGGGTCTTACTGGCGATCCTGCTGCGCTCGGGCGGCACCCTGCTGGTGCTGGCCGCCATGGTGCTCTGGCAACGCCAGAACCTGCGCCTGCCGCAAGGCGTCTGGCGCTGGCAACTGGCTCTGGGGTTGTTGATTGCCGCCCAGAGTCTGTGCCTGTATTCCGCCGTGGCGCGGGTCCCGGTGGCCCTGGCGCTGTTGGTGGGCAATGTCTTTCCGATCCTGCTGGCGTTGCTGACCTGGGCACTGGGCGGGCCACGTCCCACTGCACGGACTGCCACGTTGATGGGCATGATCCTGGTGGGCCTGGTGTTCGTGCTGGAAGTACCGGCCCGACTGTCGTCGCAAGAGAGCGTCGGCCCACAATGGTTGCTGGGTGTTGGCCTGGCCTTCAGTGCCGCCTGTGTCTTTGCCTGCGCGCTGTGGATCACCGACCACAAATTGTCCCAAGTACGCGGTTCGGTGCGCAGCCTGCTGACCATTTTCATTGTGTTCAGCAGCGTCAACCTCGCCGGCCTGACCGGCGCCCTTCCCGGTGGCTTCGACCTGCCGGCCAGCAGCACCGGCTGGTTCGCCCTGGCGACCCTGGTGGTGCTCTATGGCACCGGGTTTATCGTGCTGTTCATCTCCGTGCCCCGCCTGGACATGCCACGCAACGCCCCGGTGATGAACATCGAACCGCTGGCGACCCTGCTGATCGGCTGGCTGGTGCTGGACCAGATGCTCAACCCGGGCCAGGTGATGGGCGGCGCGATTGTGGTCACCGGCATCGTGTTGCTGACCTATCGCAAGGTCGAGCGCATCTGCGAAAAAGCTGTGTAGGAGCTGTGTAGGAGCTGTGTAGGAGCTGTCGAGTGCAACGAGGCTGCGATCTTGCCCCAAACAATTGAGTCCCAAGCGAAAGATCAAGATCAAGATCAAGATCAAGATCAAAAGATCGCAGCCTTCGGCAGCTCCTACGGTCGGCGAACCGCCCTCACCTTCGCACTGCCGCCACCGCCGCAAAAGAACCGGTCGGCGCCGTCTGACTCAAGCCCCGACACACCGATCCCCGCCGGCATCGTCACGCTTTCCAGCACTTCTGCGGTTTGAGGGTCGATGCGCCGCAGGTCGCTTTCATCGTTTTCCCAGGTACCGTGCCAGAGTTCGCCGTCGACCCAGGTCACGCCCGTGACGAAGCGGTTGGATTCGAGGGTGCGCAGGATCTTGCCCGTGGAGGGATCGATCTGGAGGATTTTGCGCGCCTTGTACTGGCCGACCCAGAGGGATCCTTCGGCCCAGGCCAACCCTGAGTCATCCCCGCTATTGGGCGCCGCAATGGTCGCCAGTACCTGACCGGTGCGCGGGTCGATCTTGCGAATGGTGTCTGCGGCGATCTGAAACAGGTGCTCACCGTCAAAAGCCGTTCCAGCGTTTGCCGGGACGTCCAGCGAACGCAACATCTGGCCGCTGGCGGGATCGAGTGCGTGCAACTTGTCGCCGGAAGCAAACCAGACGAGCTCACCGTCATGACTGACACCGTGTACACAGTCAACGCCCGGAAAAGGACCGTATTCACGCAGGATCTGGGCATCTGAACGTTTCATCTTGCAAGCCTCATCGTTGGAGTGTGACTGCATCCTAACCATTGGGCAGCAGCGCGGTGAGTAACAATACCGTCGTGAATCCGGGCATCGGCGGCGCCATCCAGCGACAGGCCCGCCCACGCCCGACCGACTGCACCTGGCCCGCCGCGGCCAGCGTGTCGAGGGCCCGTTGCACGGTGCGCTGGCTGACATCCAGGGCCAGCGCCAGGGCAGAACTGGACCATGACCCGCCATCGGCGAGCAACGCCAGCACTGCGGCGTGGGGCTCCTCCACAGGACGCGCCAGCACCACCACTTCCCCGCCCCTGCACGGCACCAGGGCAAACCCATGCCGGGTCGCTGTCACCTCGGCCAGCGGGCGAAGCACCGCGCGCAGCCGCCCGACTTCGACCCGCAGTCGGGCGCGATGGGATTCATCCGTCAGTTTCAAGCCAAAGGCCTGGGCAACGAGCGTTTCCCTGGACACCTCGGCCGGCCAGGCTTGAGCCAATTGTCTGGCGAGGGCGAACAACACCGGGCGCCTGGCAAGGGAGATCCGCTGGCTCGCCCGGTTTACCCCATTGCGACATGCGTCCACCACCAACGCGTCGCTGGACAGGAGTGCTTCAACGTCCTCAAGGACCAGCAACCGCTCCTGGCCCCCCGCAATCAGACGGGCCGCCGGCGTCTGCAGGACGCGCCAGGCGCTTTCGACTTCGGCAGTCAGCGCGCCGATGCCCGCTTGTCGTGCGGCCTGGCCGGCACGTTCGAGCGCGGCCCGTGCGGTTTTCGTTCGTAACCGTCGCATGGCAATGCCCGCCACCACCAGTTCGCAAGCGGCTCTGGACGGCGCAGGTAGACAGCTTGGATCAAGGTCAACCAACCTGGACTCGGCCTCATCGAGATGGCCTAGCAACAGCAAGCGGCGGATTTCGATTGAGCGTGCGTGGGCGACGTTCGTCCGGTCGCCATGGCGTTCAAGCACCGCCCGCGCAGCCTCCAGGCGCTTCACCGGCCAGGCCAGATCACGGGACGCCAGGGCGATCTCACCCTCGGCCACCACGCACCGCGCCTGTGCCACGGCCTCCCTGGGCCCGAAGGCCCGAGCCGCCCGCCGCATCAGCGCCCTGGCCCGCTCCAGCTCGCCCAACTGGGCCATGGCAATGCCGCGAAGCGCCAAGGCCGGCGCATCGTCACGCAGGGAAACGCGATTGAGCGCGGCCACCGGATCCCCCGCCGCCAGTGCTCGTGCTGCAGCGCTGATCAACGCATCCGCTGCCATCGTCCGGTTTCCCCTCGCCACAGGTTGGGGTGTCGCGGTCAGAGACGGATGTCCCCCGCCGGCAGCACATCGATCCGCGACACCGCGCTGCTCAGGCGTCCCAGCCGGTTGTTGTGGTTGGCAATGATCTGCTCGGCCGCCATGCTGCCGTTGTCCACGGTGGAATGGGCGTCCGCGGCCAGCACCACGTCGTACCCCAGGGCATGGGCCTGGCGTACGGTGGCGTTGACGCAATAGTCGGTTTGCAACCCGCAGATCACTACGCGATCAATCATCCGGGCTTGCAGCAGCGACAGCAGATCGGTCTGGTAGAAGGCGTCCGGCGTGGTCTTGCGGACTCGCAAGTCATCCGGTGCAGTCAACAGGCCGTCGGCCAGTTGCCAGGCGCTGGAACCATAAGTCAGCGACCCCTCCAGCTCTTCGTGCTGGATCAGGATCACCGGCAGGCCGACGGCCCTGGCCCTGGCGCTGAGGTCGTTGATTGTCCGGAGCAGGCGTGGGCTGTCGAAGCACTCTTCTTCGCCGCTGCACAGCGCGCTCTGGACATCGATGATCAGCAATGCGGTGTTCATGACGTTCCTCTTCAAAACGTGTTGGATCCCGACAACAGATTAACCACCTACCGATCATTCCATGTCGCGGATCGCTTCAAAAACACTAGGCAGTATGGCCCGGTTTGCGTAGTACGCCTGTTCACCGTCGCTTGGGTGACGCAAAAGCCAGGTTTGGGATAGGCTCGTGCGGCTCATCCCTCACCGCACAAGGACATTGCCGATGACGCTACGAATCGAACGTACGGACACCCCTACCGCAGCAGACCGCGAGGCGATCCTCGTCCCGCTGCGCGCCTACAACACGGCCAAGACCGGCGGCACGGTGCCTGAGCTGGTCGCCTGGCTGGTACGCGACGAACACAGCGACGAAATCATCGGTGGGCTCTACGGTCGAGTGTTCTTTCGCTGGTTTTATATCGAGTTGCTGGTAGTGCCGGAACAGGCCCGTGGCCAGGGCACCGGTTCAACATTGATGCAGATGGCCGAAGACTTTGCCCGGACGAAAAACTGCGTGGGCATGTGGCTGGACACCTTCGACTTCCAGGCGCCGGAGTTCTACAAAAGACACGGTTTCACAGGCTGTGGCCAGATCGACGACTACCCGCCAGGTCACCAGCGTTTCTTCTTCCAGAAGCGCCTGGACCAGCCTGATTGAAATACGGACCCTGTGGGAGCGGGCTTGCTCGCGAAAGCGGTTATGTATTCAACATTGTTGTTGACTGACCCACCGCTTTCGCGAGCAAGCCCGCTCCCACATGGGGTTGCGGGTGTTCACAGTATCTGCAAACGACACATAAACCTGTGGGAGCGAGCCTGCTCGCGATAGCAGTGCAAGTCGCCTACAGACAAGTCGCCAACGCCGCCAACCGGCGCTTGGCCACAAAATCGTCATGCTGGGCGTAATAGCTCAACGCGGTACCCGTGGCGCTGCCTTGCACATCGACAAACGATTCGGCCGAGCGGGTGTACACCGTCGTGCCGCCCTTCTGAGCCGGTTGCAGGTAGGCACCGGCATCCACGCCAAATACCGCTTCGTCCTGCCAGGAAAACTGCACGCATTGGGCCACGACCTGTTCCGGCTTGTCGGAGGTCAGTGTCTTGTAGGGCGCTTGAGTACGGGCCTGGTTCATCGCCGAACCCGCGCAGCCAACCAGCAACATTGCGGCCGCGGCCACCATCAGCATTCGCATTGCGTTCACTCGTAGAGAAAAAAACCGACTGTAGCACTGCGGCCTGGGCCTTCATGCTGCTTTACTGAAATTTATACGCGACACCGGGCGATGATTCGCGCAACCTGTCGCGCCATTGCCACTTGCCCGCGCGGAACAGCCCATGACACCCAATGCCGAGTTCTACAAACCGACCACCGAATACGCTGACAAACTGATCAGCCAGATCGGCCAGACCCCGGCCTGGATCGCCAAGCGAATCGGCGTCACCGACAAGCGGATTCGCTACATCCTCGACGGTGAACGTACGGTCAAGGGCGAAACCACGCCGATACAGATGACCTACACCGAACAGTTCGCCCTCGAATGCCTGGCCGCTGCGGCCAAGGCCAGCAAGAAACAACCCCCGGCACCCAAGGAGTGACCATGGCGGCAACCGAACAGCAACATGAACGAGCGCTGGAAAAATTTCTCGATGAACGCCCCGAGCTGCGCGTCGAACTGGACAACCTCAACCCGCTGCTGGCCCAGGCCAAGGGCGAGACCGCTGCGCAGTATCGCGCCGAGCGCTTGCATGAGGCGTTCGAAGCCGAAGCCGAGCGCCAGGGCCTGTTCGCTTGGGAACTGACCCTGCAACTGACCGCCGCTTCGCCCCAGGACTACGAAAACCAGCGCATGGAAGTCCACAAGGAAGTGGCACAGATGGCGGGGATGGAGTGGGCGGAGTATTGCGAGTTGAATGGGCTCGAGCAGTAGCTCGAATGGATTGAATACCACCTGTGGCGAGGGGATTTATCCCCGCTGGGCTGCGAAGCGGCCCCTCTTTCGCCACCGTGGCCTGTCTGATACACCGCGTTGGCGGGTCAAGGGACTGCTTCGCAGCTCCACGGGGATAAATCCCCTCGCCACAAGATGAATCCCCTCGCCACAAAGTATCCAAAGCATGCCCCTTTGTGTTGAATCCCCTGGCAATCGCCCCCCCGCCCATAAAGCTTTATCATGGCCGCAGTTTTGCTGATCGGGTCTGTCATGAAGTTTGCCATCGCGTTGTTTTCCGCCGCCCATGCACCCTCCTCGCGCCGCGCCCTGTTGTTTGCCCAGGCCGCGCTGGCCGGTGGGCATGAAATCGTGCGGCTGTTTTTCTATCAGGATGGCGTCTATAACGCTGCCGACAGCCTCGTAACGCCCCAGGATGAACAGGATCTGCCCCAACAGTGGCGCGCCTTTGTCAGCGACAACCAGCTCGACGGCGTGGTCTGCATCGCCGCGGCGTTGCGCCGTGGTGTGCTGAACAATGAAGAGGCCCAACGTTACCAGCGTTCAGCGGTCAGCGTCGGCGCGCCTTGGGCCTTGTCCGGCCTGGGCCAGTTGCACGACGCGATCCAGGACGCCGACCGCTTGATCTGTTTTGGAGGCGCGTAATGGCCAAATCCTTATTGCTCATCAGCCGCCAGGCTCCCTGGTCAGGCCCCAGCGCCCGGGAAGCCCTGGACATCGTACTGGCCGGGGGCGCGTTCGACCTGCCCATCGGTCTGTTGTTTCTCGACGACGGCGTCTTGCAGCTCGCCAGCGGCCAAAACGCCAAGGCGCTCCAGCAAAAGGACCTGAGCGCGAACTTGCAGGCGTTGCCCATGTTTGGCGTCGAGGACCTGTACGTCTGCGCCGACAGTGCCGCCGAACGTGGCGTTGCAACCGCTGCCCTGGCGCTGGACGAGCTGAACATACTCAGCGCGCCGCAGATCGCCGCGCTCATTGATCGTTATGACCAGGTGATCACCCTCTGATGTCGACTTTGCATGTGTTGTCTCATTCCCCCTTCGGCGATAGCCGCTTCACCAGTTGCCTGCGCGTGCTGGGCGAGCAGGACGCACTGCTGCTGTGTGGCGACGCGACGTACGCTTTGCGAGCCGCCACGGTGCCGTTTGCAGAACTGCAACGCAAAGGCCTGAAGCTCTTCGTGCTTGGCGAAGACGCCCAAGCCCGGGCCCTGGACATTCCGCAATGGGCCGAGGCCATCGATTACCCGGCGTTCGTCGCGCTGTCGATCCACCATGACAAGGTCAACACCTGGTTATGAACGTGCTGAACGTGGGCCAACGCGCCATTGCGCTGGACAAGGACGGCTACCTGGCCGATCTCAATGACTGGTCGGCCGAAGTCGCCACGGCCCTGGCCGCCGCCGAAGACATCCAGTTGAGCGCCGAACACTGGGAAGTCCTCGAACTGCTGCGCGGCTTCTACGACGAATTCCAGCTCTCCCCCGCGACCCGGCCGCTGATCAAGTACACGGCGCTGAAACTGGGCGCCGACAAGGGCAACAGCCTGCACCTGAACCGATTGTTCAAAGGCACTCCCGCCAAACTCGCCGCCAAGCTGGCGGGCCTGCCCAAACCGACGAACTGCTTATGACCGACTTCCCATCGCTGACCCTTGAGACCCCGGCCGAACATCCGTTCGCCCAATTCGTGCGCATCCTCGGCAAAGGCAAGCGCGGCGCCCGTGACCTGACCCGCGAAGAAGCGCGGCAAGCCATGGGCATGGTGCTGGACGAACAGGTCGAAGACACCCAACTCGGCGCCTTCCTGATGCTATTGCGGCACAAGGAAGAAAGCGCCGAAGAAATGGCCGGTTTCACCCAAGCCTTGCGTGAACGCCTGCAGCCCCCGGCGTTGGCGGTGGATCTGGATTGGCCGACCTACGCCGGCAAGAAACGTCATTTACCGTGGTACCTGCTGGCGGCCAAATGCCTCGGGCAGAACGGTGTGCGGATTTTCATGCACGGCGGCGGCGCGCATACGGCGGGCCGGCTCTACAGCGAGCAACTGCTTGGCTTGCTGAACATCCCCCTGTGTCGCGACTGGCAGCAGGTTGGCACAGCGCTGGACAATGGTGGCCTGGCCTTCATGCCGCTGGTGGACTGGGCTCCGCAAATGCAACGGATGATCGACCTGCGCAACACCCTGGGCTTGCGTTCACCGATCCATTCCCTGGCGCGGATCCTCAACCCCCTGGGCGCCCGTTGCGGGCTGCAAAGCATTTTCCATCCGGGCTACCAGGCGGTCCACCGCGATGCCAGCGGTTTGCTGGGAGACACCGCCATCGTGATCAAGGGCGACGGTGGCGAGATCGAGATCAACCCGGACGCCGACAGCCACCTGTATGGCACCTGCGGTGGGGTGAGCTGGGATGAGGAATGGCCGCGACTGGCCGAACAGCGCCACGTCAAACCGCAAAGCCTCGACCCTGAGCACCTCAAAGCCATTTGGCGAGGCGACGTTGAAGACAGCTACCCGCAATTGGCGCTGATCGCCACCATGGCCCTGGCCCTGCGCGGCCTGGGCCTGGCTCGGGAAGAAGCTTTAGAGCAAGCCCGCCAATACTGGGCGGCGCGGGATCGATCGATTTAACCGATCATCAACGCCCAACCTTTGCGCTTTTTGTTCGAACCTATGGGAATAGACTCCTCTCCAACGTTTATTGGCAGAGGAGATCGAGATGGGTTTGTTAGTCGAAGGTCGCTGGCACGACCAGTGGTATGAAAGCAAGGACGGCACCTTCCAGCGTGAACAGGCGCAACGCCGCCATTGGATCACCGCCGACGGCAGCGCCGGCCCCACGGGCGACAGCGGGTTTACCGCCGAGTCCGGGCGCTACCATTTGTATGTGTCCCTGGCCTGCCCCTGGGCCCACCGGACGCTGATCTATCGCAAGCTCAAAGGCCTGCAAGACCTGATCGATGTCTCGGTGGTCAGCTACCTGATGCTGGAAAACGGCTGGACCTTCGACAAGCGCCATGGCTCCACTGGCGACAAACTCGATCACCTGGATTTTCTGCACCAGCGCTACACCGCCGATACGCCGGACTACACCGGTCGTGTCACCGTGCCAGCGCTGTGGGACAAACGGCAACAACGCATCGTCAACAACGAATCAGCGGAAATCATCCGCATGTTCAACAGCGCCTTCGACGGCTTGACCGGGAACGACCTGGACCTCTACCCCGAGCACCTGCGCAACGACATCGATACGTTGAACGAACGCATCTACCCGGCCGTGAACAATGGCGTGTACCGCGCCGGGTTCGCCACCACTCAGGCGGCCTACGAAGAAGCGTTCGATGGTTTATTCGCCGAACTGGACCGCTTGGAGGGATTACTGCAAACCCGACGCTACCTGACCGGTGAATACCTGACCGAGGCCGATATCCGCTTGTTCACCACGATCATCCGTTTTGACGCGGTGTATTTCGGTCATTTCAAATGCAACCTGCGGCGCATTGCGGACTATCCGAACCTGTCGAACTGGTTGCGGGAGTTGTATCAGTGGCCGGGGATTGCCGAGACCGTGGACTTCACCCACATCCAGCGCCATTACTACGGCAGCCACAAGACCATCAATCCCAACGGGATCGTGCCCAAAGGGCCGGAGCAGGATTTCAGGGTTGCCCATGATCGGGAGCGGTTGAGTGGGAAAGGGATTTGGCGTGGGCCCCGGGATTGATTCGGGATCTTTGTTGCAGTTGAGGGCCTCTTCGCGAGCAAGCCCGCTCCCACATTGATCGCGTTCAGCCGAAGAATTGAGGCCTACGCCGATCCAATGTGGGAGCGGGCTTGCTCGCGAAGGGCGCGACGCGGTCTCTAGACCTGCCCCTGAGCCCCTTCAAACCACGCCAGTTTTTCACGCAGTTGTACCACTTCCCCAACGATCACCAGCGTCGGCGCATGGACCTCATGCTCGGCCACCAGCCGCGGCAAGTCCGCCAGAGTGCCGGTGAACACCCGCTGGTTGGAGGTGGTGCCTTGCTGAATCAGCGCCGCCGGTGTGTCCGCCGAGCGACCGTGCTTGATCAACTCGTCGCAGATGATCGGCAGCCCCACCAACCCCATGTAAAACACCAACGTCTGCGCCGGGGAAACCAGGTCCGACCACGGCAGGTCGCTGGTGCCGTCCTTCAGATGGCCGGTGATGAAGCGCACCGACTGGGCATAATCGCGATGGGTCAGCGGGATCCCGGCGTAGGCTGCGCAGCCGCTGGCCGCGGTGATACCCGGAACCACCTGGAACGGGATGCCATGGGCCGCCAGCTCTTCGATTTCTTCACCGCCACGACCGAAGATGAACGGATCACCGCCCTTCAACCGCACCACACGTTTGCCTTGCCGGGCCAGGTCGACCAATTGCTGGTTGATCTGGTCCTGGGGCACCGCGTGCTCGGAGCGACGCTTGCCGACGTAGATCCGCTCGGCATCGCGTCGGCACAGCTCAAGTATCGCCGGCGCCACCAGACGGTCGTAAAGCACCACGTCCGCCTGCTGCATCAGCCGCAAGGCGCGGAAGGTCAGCAGGTCCGGATCCCCAGGGCCTGCCCCCACCAGATAGACCTCACCCGGTGCATTCGGCGCCTGGCCTGCAATCTTTTCACGCAACAGGCGCTCAGCCTCGGCGCCCTGCCCGGCCAACTGCCGGTCAGCGATAGGCCCCTGGAACACCTCTTCCCAGAACGCCCGGCGTTGCTGCACATCCGGGAACAGCCCTTTGACCTGACTGCGAAAACGCGCCGCCAGTCCGGCCAGTTGCCCATAGGTCGAAGGAATCCAGGTTTCCAGCTTGGCCCGGATCAACCGCGCCAGCACCGGCGCATCGCCGCCACTGGACACCGCGATCACCAGCGGCGAGCGGTCGACAATCGCCGGGAAGATCACACTGCACAGGGCCGGTGCGTCCACCACGTTGACCGGCACGCAGCGCTTGTGGGCATCGGCCGACACCTGAGCGTTAAGCGGCTCGTCGTCGGTGGCGGCAATGATCAGGCCGCAACCGTCCAGGTCCGTTTCGAGGTAACCACGCAGGACACATTCGCCACCGCTGCCACTGACCAACTCAAGTAGTTGCGCCTCGATATGCGGTGCGACCACCCGCAGCACTGCACCGGCATCGGCCAGCAGGCGAGACTTGCGCAAGGCAATCTCGCCGCCGCCGACCACCAGCACACGGCTGCCGCGCAGGTTGTGAAACAGTGGCAAATAGTCCATTTAACCGATGACCTCAATGCCGCCCATGTAGGGCTTCAACACGTCGGGAACCCGGATCGAACCGTCGGCCTGCTGGTAGTTTTCCAGTACCGCCACCAGGGTGCGGCCCACGGCCAGGCCGGAGCCGTTGAGGGTGTGGACCAGCTCCGGCTTGCCGGTTTCCGGGTTGCGGAAACGCGCCTGCATGCGGCGGGCCTGGAAGTCGCCACAGTTGGAGCACGAGGAGATTTCGCGGTACTTGTCCTGGCTCGGGATCCAGACTTCCAGGTCGTAAGTCTTCACCGCACTGAAACCCATGTCGCCGGTGCACAGCGCCAGGGTGCGGTACGGCAACTCCAGCAGCTGCAGGACTTTTTCGGCGTTGGCGGTCAGGCTTTCCAGCGCTTCCATGGATTTCGACGGTTCGACAATCTGGACCATCTCGACCTTGTCGAACTGGTGCTGGCGGATCATGCCGCGTGTATCACGGCCCGACGCCCCGGCTTCACTGCGAAAGCACGGCGTATGAGCAACGAACTTGATCGGCAGTTGCTTGGCGTCGACGATCTCGCCGGCCACGATGTTGGTCAGCGACACTTCGGCGGTCGGGATCAGGTACAGGTCGGCCTCGCCTTCGCGGCTGATCTTGAACAGATCTTCCTCGAACTTCGGCAACTGGCCAGTGCCCTGCAAGGCTGGCGCCTGAACCAGATAAGGGGTGTAGGCTTCTTCGTAACCGTGTTCGGTGACGTGCAGGTTGATCATGAACTGCGCCAGGGCGCGATGCAGACGGGCAATTGGCCCACGCAACAAAGCAAAGCGAGCGCCCGACAGCTTGGCGGCGGTTTCAAAGTCCAACCAGCCGAACTTCTCGCCCAGGGCCACGTGATCCTGAACCTGAAAATCGAAGGTTGTCGGCGTGCCCCAACGGCGCACTTCGACGTTGCCGTCTTCGTCTTCACCGACCGGAACCGATTCATGCGGCAGGTTGGGGATACCCAGCAGGATCGAATCCAGTTCGGTCTGGATCGCGTCCAGCTCGACCTTACCGGCACTCAACTCACCCGCCATGCGCTCGACATCGGCCATCAGCGGTGCGATGTCTTCGCCGCGCTGCTTGGCCTGACCGATGGATTTGGAGCGCGCGTTACGTTCAGCCTGCAGGGCTTCGGTGCGGGTCTGGACGGTCTTGCGCTGTTCTTCCAGCGCTTCGATGCGCGCGACGTCCAGGGCGAAGCCACGGGATGCCAGGCGGTCCGCTACGTCCTGAAGGTTGCTACGTAACAGTTTGGAATCGAGCATGTCGGTCTCTCGTTATCAAAGTTTGGTCAGGGACAGGCCGGCCCAGGTGGCGAGCAGCCCGCCGAATACGCTGATGGCCGCGTAGCCCAGGGCCAGCGGCACCTGCCCGCTTTCCAGCAGGCGTACCGTATCCAGTGAAAAGGATGAAAAAGTCGTCAGGCCGCCAAGAAAGCCGACCAACAGCCCCGCGCGCACCTCGATGGGCACCTCGGGGCGAATCAAAAACAGACCGTATAGAACGCCGATCAGCAGACAGCCCACGATATTAACGGCCAGCGTGGCGGTATAGAAGTGCCGTGGCCAATTTGCGTTGACCCAATTGCCGGTGGCAAAGCGCAACAACGTGCCGGCGACGCCACCTGCGGAGACTGCGAGGATCAAGGGGATCAAGGTTTTCTCCGTTGCCGTGGACTCAGACGGTCCAGTTGTGCCAGGTGATTGAGTTTTTCGCCGATCTTCAGTTCAAGGCCTCGGGGCACCGGCTGATAGAACGACTGGGGTTCGAGTTCTTCGGGAAAATAGTCTTCGCCGGCGGCATAGGCGTCCGGTTCGTCGTGAGCGTAACGGTATTCATCGCCGTAGCCCAATTGCTTCATCAGTTTGGTCGGCGCGTTACGCAGGTGCAGCGGCACTTCCAGGGAACCGTGCTCGGTGGCGCTGCGCATCGCGGCCTTGAAGCCCATGTACACCGCATTGCTCTTTGGCGCGCAAGCCAGGTACGTGATGGCCTGGGCCACGGCGAGTTCGCCTTCCGGGCTGCCGAGGCGCTCCTGCACATCCCAGGCCGCCAGGCACAGGCTCAGGGCGCGGGGGTCGGCATTGCCAATGTCTTCGCTGGCCATGCGCACCACTCGGCGCGCCAGGTACAACGGATCGCAGCCACCGTCGATCATTCTGGCGAACCAGTACAACGCCGCGTCGGGGTTGGAGCCGCGTATGGATTTGTGCAGCGCCGAAATCTGGTCATAGAACGCCTCACCGCCCTTGTCGAAGCGTCGACGGGTATCGCCCAAGAGGCTTTGCAGCAGTTCAACGCCGATCTCGCTGTTGTCTTCGGCCAGGTCCGAGGCGTTTTCCAACAGGTTGAGCAAGCGCCGGCCATCGCCGTCGGCGGCAGAAAACAGGATCTGGAAGCCTTCGTCGCTGAGGCTCAACTGGCGCTTGCCCAGGCCGCGCTCCTCGGTCAGCGCCCGGTGCACCAGCTTGCGCATCGCCGCCTCGTCGAGGCTCTTGAGCACATAGACCCGCGCCCGAGACAGTAGGGCGTTATTGAGTTCGAACGAAGGGTTTTCGGTGGTCGCGCCAATGAAGATAAGCGTTCCGTCTTCGACGTAGGGCAGGAACGCGTCCTGCTGCGACTTGTTGAAACGGTGCACTTCATCGACAAACAGAATGGTGCGCTTGCCGTACTGCCCGGCCTGTTGCTTGGCGACTTCCACCGCCTGGCGGATTTCCTTGACCCCGGCCAGCACCGCCGAAACCGTTTCGAAATGGGCATCCGAAACTTCTGCCAGCAGCCGTGCCAGGGTGGTCTTGCCCACGCCCGGCGGCCCCCAGAAGATCATCGAATGCAGCGCGCCCTGCTCCAGCGCTTCGCGCAGAGGCTTGCCGCGAGCGAGCACATGCTCCTGGCCGACGTACTCATCCAGGTTGGTCGCGCGCAGGCGGGCGGCCAATGGCTGGGCAATCGGGGCGCTTCGAAACAGGTCCATCACTACTTACACAACCTCCGCTGGGTCCTGGTGCCGATCCTCTCTGCCGGAGCAGATCTGTGGGAGCAAGGCTTGCCCGCGATACAGACACCTCGGTGCGTCTGGTAGACCGAGGCGATGCAATCGCGGGCAAGCCTTGCTCCCACAGGCCATTTCCCACAGGGGCTTTGTGTTTATTCCTGGATTACATCAGCACCCTTGGGGATGTCGAACTTGAACTTGGCCGCAGCGATCGGCTCGTTGGCCTTGACCCCGGTGAACAGGATATTGGTGCGCTGGCCGACACTGTCGATCAGTTGCATGTCGTTGACCAGGCCATTGCGGAATGACAGGCGCAGGCTGTCAAACAGGCTGTCCTTGGTCTTGGGCTTGAGGGTGAAGTCAATCACGCCGCCGGCCTCTTTGGAGCTGATGTCGAAACTCTGGCTGATCTTGGAAACATCGCCGGAGAGCAGCAACGCCGGGGTCTGGGTCAAGCGCTGGTCCAGGGTCTTGATGGTGACCTGCTCCAGGTCTGGGTCCCACAGGGAGACTTTCTTGCCATCGGACACCATCAGTTGTTCAGCCGGTGCATCGGTGTGCCAATAGAACAGGCCCGGACGTTGCAAGGCCATCTCACCCGCGGTCTCCTGCAACTGGGTACCACTGCCGTCGAGGGTCAGCTGGGAGAAGCGAGCGGTCAGGGTCTGGGAACGTTCCAGCAACTGGGTCAGGCGGGCCACGTCCTTTTCATCGGCGTGGGCCGACAAGGTGGTCAGGGCCAGTACGGGCAACAGCAACATGCGAATCAGGCGCATGGGAGTCCTCTTGAAGTCGTGGGAGGTCAAGCGGCGTGTCGCCAGGCCGCTCAGGTCATTAATCGCGCATCGGGCCCGGCGCCAGTACTTCGCGCGAACCGTTGGTGTTCATCGCCGTGACGACCCCGGCCATTTCCATGGCCTCGATCATGCGTGCGGCACGGTTGTAGCCGATCTTGAGCTTGCGCTGAACGGCGGAAATCGAGGCCCGGCGGCTTTCCAGGACGAACTGCACCGCTTCGTCATAGAGCGCATCGGTTTCGGCATCGTCATCGCCACCACCGCTGCTGCCCTCAAAGCCGCTGCCAGCCTCCTCGACACCGTTGAGGATGTCGTCGTTGTATTCAGGGGCGCCACGCAGCTTCCAGGCTTCAACGACCCGATGAACTTCATCGTCGGACACGAACGCACCGTGCACACGAATCGGCAGGCTGGTGCCCGGCGGCATGTAGAGCATGTCACCGTGGCCCAGCAACTGCTCGGCGCCACCCTGATCGATGATGGTCCGCGAGTCGATCTTGCTCGACACCTGGAACGCCATGCGGGTCGGAATGTTGGCCTTGATCAGGCCGGTGATCACGTCCACCGACGGCCGCTGCGTCGCGAGAATCAGGTGGATACCAGCAGCACGGGCCTTCTGGGCGATACGGGCGATCAATTCTTCGACCTTCTTGCCGACGATCATCATCATGTCGGCGAATTCGTCCACCACCACCACGATGGTCGGCAGCTTGTGCAACAGCGGCGCTTCGTCGTGGATGTTTTCGCGGTGATACAACGGGTCGGCCAACGGCGTGCCGGCCTCCTCGGCTTCCTTGACCTTGGCATTGAAGCCCGAGAGGTTGCGCACGCCCATCTTCGCCATCAGCTTGTAGCGGCGCTCCATCTCGGCGACGCTCCAGCGCAGGGCGTTGGCGGCGTCCTTCATGTCGGTCACCACCGGGCACAGCAGGTGCGGAATACCTTCATAGATCGACAGCTCGAGCATTTTCGGGTCGATCATGATCAGCTTGGCGTCTTCGGGACCTGACTTGAACAGAATCGACAGGATCATCGCGTTCACACCCACCGACTTACCGGAACCGGTGGTACCGGCCACCAGCAGGTGCGGCATTTTCGCCAGGTCAGTGATGACCGGCTTGCCGCCGATGTCGTGGCCCAGGGCCAGGGTGACCGGCGACTTGTGGTTGTCGTATTCAGGGGTGGAGAGCACTTCGGAGAAGCGTACGATCTGCCTATCTTCGTTCGGAATCTCGATGCCCACGGTGGTCTTGCCGGGAATCACTTCCACTACGCGCACGCTGGTCACGGCCAGAGAACGCGCCAGGTCCTTGGCCAGGTTGGCGATACGGCTGACCTTCACGCCGGCGGCCGGCTGGATTTCGTAACGGGTAATCACCGGACCCGGGTGGATCGAATCCACCGAAACCTCGACGCCGAACTCCTTGAGCTTGATTTCCAACAGGTGACCGACGGCCGCCAGGGATTCGGGGGAATAGTTGAGCTGTTTCTTTTCGGCCGGGTCCAGGATCGAGATCGGCGGCAAGGTGCCTTCCACTGCGCTGTCGACGAACAGCGGCGCCTGTTTCTCTTTCTGTACGCGCTTGCTCTGCTCCGGCGCCTTGGCCGGCGCCATGGTGATGACCGGCGGCACCTGTTTCTCACGCTCGGACATGTGCTTGCTCAGAGCCTGCTCACGTTCGATCAAGCGTTCCTTGACCTTGGCCTGCTCGCGCTTGTCCGTGACGGTCGGGGCCACCACGTCGTGGACGCGGTCATCCACCTCGCGCAGTTGCGCCACCAGTTGCTTGCGCTCGGTGCGCGCCGCCCACCAGCGATTCATGGCCCCCTGGATCAGCTCGATCAGGTCCAGGGTGATCTTGCCGGTGACATCCATCACCTTGAACCATGACAGATCGGTGAACACCGTCAGACCAAACAGGAACAGGGCGATGAACAGCAGCGTGCTGCCCTGGATGTTCAGGGCATTTTTGGCCAGCTCGCCAAGACTTTCCCCCAGCGCGCCGCCCGCTCCGGCCGGCAGGCCGGTGGGTGCGTGGAAATGGATGTGGGCCAGCGCGGCGCCCGACAGCACCAGGAACACCAGGCCGATCAGGCGCCAGGAAAACAGCCAGCCACTCCACTGCCAGGGCTCGTGGCGCTGACGGAAAATCTGATAGGCCTTGATCGCCAGCAAAAGCGGAAAGATGTAGGCGAAATAGCCCAGCACCATGAACAGGATGTCGGCGCTGTAGGAACCGGCCGGACCGCCGAAATTCTGCACATCGTCGATCTTGCTGTTGTGGCTCCAGCCCGGATCGTCCTTGCCATAAGTCAGCAAGGCCATCATCAGGAACAGGCACAAGGCGCCGATGGCGATCAACGCACCTTCCTTGAGCCGGTAGTGCAATTGCTGGCGCCAGAGCGGAACGACTGTTTTAGGTGCTGCGGTGGATTTCTTCAAAACGCTTCTTTTCCTGCGCCAAAGGCGCGTCCATCTGTTGAATGACTATAAAAAACTGCTCATCACGAGCAGGCAAAAAAGTGAATGTGCACAACCGGTACTACTTTTACCACTGTGACGTGCATCCAGAAAACCGCAGGTGTTGCCGAAGATTTTGATCTTTTGCCTCTCCTGCGTTCAAAACTCAAGCATTGTACGGGTTTGTCGGCCCCAAGGCATTGCCCGCACGATGGGCTACAGCATAGCCAAAATCCAGCTGTGCTGGCGTCAATTGGAGCATGCATTCTCTTTCGTGACAAAGGCTTATGAGGTGTTTTTATGAGCGAAGTGAAGCATTCACGCCTGATCATTCTCGGTTCCGGCCCCGCGGGATACAGCGCCGCTGTCTATGCCGCCCGTGCCAACCTCAAACCCGTTGTCATTACTGGCCTGCAGGCCGGTGGCCAGCTCACCACCACCGTCGAAGTCGACAACTGGCCCGGCGATGTCGAGGGCTTGACCGGTCCAGTGCTGATGGAACGCATGCAACGCCACGCCGAACGCTTCGACACGCAGATCGTCTACGACCATATCCACACCGCCAAGTTGCAACAGCGCCCTTTCCAACTCATCGGCGACAGCGGCACTTACACCTGCGACGCACTGATTATCGCGACCGGCGCTTCAGCTCAATACCTGGGCCTGGCCTCGGAGCAGACCTTCGCCGGCAGGGGCGTTTCCGCTTGCGCGACCTGCGACGGATTCTTTTACCGCAATCAGGTCGTGGCGGTGGTCGGTGGCGGCAATACGGCGGTTGAAGAGGCCTTGTACCTGTCCAACATCGCCCGTGAGGTCCACCTGATTCACCGCCGGGACAAACTGCGCGCAGAGAAAATACTGCAGGACAAGCTGTTCGAAAAAGCCAGCCACGGCAACGTGAAACTGCACTGGAACCAGAATCTGGATGAAGTGCTGGGCGACGCCAGCGGCGTGACCGGCGTGCGTCTGCGCCAGAGTGAGACTGGCCAGAGCAGTACCTTGTCCCTGGCCGGTGTGTTTATCGCGATCGGCCATCAACCCAACACCGAGTTGTTCCAGGGCCAACTGACAATGCGCGACGGCTACCTGATCGTCCGCGGCGGCAGCGAGGGCAATGCCACTGCAACCGATATCGAAGGTGTATTCGCCGCCGGCGACGTGGCCGATCACGTGTATCGACAAGCCATTACGTCGGCCGGCGCCGGTTGCATGGCCGCACTCGACGCCGAGAAGTATCTCGATGACATTCCGGTGGCTTGACGGTTAACCTTGAGGCGGGCTCTTGTCTGCGTCTGCGCACAAGAGCCGCCCTCCCCTTCTGCACGCCCGGATGACCATGCTGACTTGGCTACAACGCAACACGTTCGATTTTCCGCCACTGGCCAAAGCCCTGAGCGACCC
The DNA here is from genome assembly GCF_900110355.1 of Pseudomonas sp. NFACC39-1. Classification (NCBI taxonomy): domain Bacteria; kingdom Pseudomonadati; phylum Pseudomonadota; class Gammaproteobacteria; order Pseudomonadales; family Pseudomonadaceae; genus Pseudomonas; species Pseudomonas sp. NFACC39-1. The sequence continues at coordinate 355,956 of NZ_FODL01000006.1, forward strand.
CAACGGCTTGCTGGCCGCCGGTGGCGACCTGTCCGCCGATCGGCTGATCCGGGCCTATCGCCACGGCTGTTTCCCGTGGTTCTCCGAAGGCCAGCCGATTTTGTGGTGGTCACCGGATCCACGCACCGTACTGTTTCCCGACGAACTGCATGTATCGCGCAGCCTGGGCAAGCTTCTGCGCAAGCAACGCTATGCCGTGACGTTCGACAAGGACTTTGCCGCTGTCATCGAGGCCTGCGCCGCGCCCCGAGACTATGCTGACGGCACCTGGATCACCGAGGCCATGCAGACCGCCTATCTGGAGCTGCATCGACGCGGTTTCGCCCATTCAGTGGAGGTATGGGACCAAGGTATGTTGGTGGGTGGCCTGTATGGCCTGGCCATGGGGCAGCTGTTTTTTGGCGAGTCCATGTTCAGTCGGGCCGACAACGCCTCGAAATTCGGCTTCGCCACCCTGGTCCAACATCTCAAAGCGGCCGGTTTCGTGCTGATCGACTGCCAAATGCCCACCGAACACCTGCACAGCCTGGGCGCCCGGTCGATCCCAAGGACTGAGTTTGCCGGCTACCTCAAGGCGCATCTGGACCAGCCCAATCACGCAACCTGGGTTTGCTGAGCGACAATGGCGCTCCTGGCTTACACTTAATCCAAAGCTTACTCCCGAGGGTTGATCATGACCGAGTTGGCGCGCTTGAAGTTTTATGCCACTCAACCCCACTCTTGCAGTTACCTGCCCGAGGAGCAGGCCACGACGCTGTTCCTCGATCCTAGCCAGCCCATGGATGTGCATGTCTACGCAGACCTGTCGGAGATGGGCTTCCGTCGCAGCGGCGATCATCTCTACCGGCCCCATTGCCAACATTGCAATGCGTGCGTTCCGGCGCGCATTCCCGTGGCTCAGTTTGTACCCAATCGCCAGCAGAAGCGGATTTTCAAGCGCAACGCCGATCTTCAGGTCCGACCAGCCAAGCCGCAGTTCAGCGAAGAGTATTTCGATCTGTACCAGCGCTACATCGAGCAGCGCCACGCCGACGGCGACATGTACCCACCCAGTCGTGATCAGTTTTCGACCTTTCTGGTCCGCGACCTGCCCTTTTCCCGCTTCTATGAGTTCCGCCTCGAAGGGCGACTGGTGGCCATCGCCGTCACAGACCTGCTGCCCAACGGGCTTTCGGCGGTGTACACCTTCTACGAGCCCGACGAAGAACGGCGCAGCCTGGGGCGGTTTGCCATTCTCTGGCAGATCAACGAAGCCCGGCGCCTGAGGCTGGAAGCGGTGTACTTGGGCTACTGGATCAAAAACTGCAAAAAAATGAACTACAAGACCCAATATCGCCCCATCGAATTGCTGATTAACCAGAGATGGGTCGTCCTCAGTTAGAACCCCTTGGCTTAAACCCCCTTTTTCGGGCACAATGCACGCCGCTTTTGCCTGGCGCAGTTGCACCGGGCCATTCACTGGATACCGAGGGCTTTACTGCATGTCGAAAGAAGACAGCTTCGAAATGGAAGGCACTGTCGTCGACACCCTGCCCAACACCATGTTTCGTGTGGAGTTGGAAAATGGGCACGTCGTAACCGCGCACATCTCCGGCAAGATGCGCAAGAACTACATTCGTATTCTTACCGGTGACAAAGTGCGCGTCGAGCTGACGCCCTATGACTTGAGCAAAGGGCGCATCACTTACCGCGCTCGCTAACAAGTCAATACAAAACGCCCGGCTGATGCCGGGCGTTTTTGTTTGCCTGGGATTTGTCTCACTCTCCAGAAACACACAAATCCCTGTGGGAGCGGGCTTGCTCGCGAAGGGTCAGTTTGCATAGATGTTGAATGTACAACCGCATTCGCGAGCAAGCCCGCTCCCACAGGAGATCGGCGTGTTTCTGAAGTCAGCAAAAAGGCGCCTTTCGGCGCCTTTTGCTTTATTGCAGCTAACGATCAGGCCATTTCAGCCGTGGTTTCGAAGTCGAAGGTCAGCTCGCCGTCCTTGATGTCGATGTGGACCACACCGCCATGTTCGGCCAGTTCGCCAAAGAGGATTTCCTCCGCCAGCGGACGCTTGATCTTGTCCTGGATCAGGCGAGCCATCGGCCGCGCGCCCATTGTCACATCGTAACCGCCGGCCGCCAGCCAACTGCGGGCCGCATCGGTGACTTCCAGCAGCACACGCTTGTCTTCGAGCTGCGCCTGAAGTTCGGTAAGGAACTTGTCCACCACACTCTTGATGACCTCATGGCTGAGGCGACCAAACTGGATAATGGTGTCCAGGCGGTTGCGGAATTCAGGCGTGAAGCTCTTCTTGATCACTTCCATCGCATCGGACGAATGGTCCTGATGGGTGAAACCGATCGAAGCGCGAGCTGCGGTTTCTGCACCGGCGTTGGTGGTCATGATGATGATCACATTGCGGAAATCCGCCTTGCGCCCGTTGTTGTCGGTCAGCGTACCGTGATCCATGACCTGCAGCAGCAGGTTGAAGACTTCCGGATGCGCCTTCTCGATTTCATCGAGCAAGAGCACGCAATGCGGCTGCTTGGTGATGGCCTCGGTCAGCAGACCGCCCTGGTCGAAACCGACATAACCCGGAGGCGCACCAATCAGACGCGACACGGTGTGACGCTCCATGTACTCGGACATGTCGAAGCGAACCAGCTCGATCCCCATCGCCTTGGCCAATTGCCGTGCAGCCTCGGTCTTGCCGACACCGGTAGGACCTGCGAACAGGAAGGAACCCACCGGCTTGTCCGGCGACTTGAGACCGGCGCGGGACAACTTGATGGCGGTAGACAGCGAATCGATGGCCGCATCCTGACCGAACACCGTCAGCTTCAGATCGCGCTCCAGGTTACGCAGCAGCTCCTTGTCGGAACTGGTGACGTGCTTGGGCGGAATCCGCGCGATTTTCGCGACGATGTCCTCAACCTGTGGCACTTCGATGCGCTTGACGCGCTTCTCCACGGGTTGAAGGCGCTGATAGGCACCCGCCTCGTCGATCACATCAATGGCCTTGTCCGGCATGTGCCGGTCATTGATGTAACGCGAGGCCAGCTCAGCGGCGGCGCGCAGCGCCTCATCACTGTATTCGATATTGTGATGCAGCTCGAAACGCCCCTTCAGCCCACGCAGGATACCGATGGTGTCTTCCACCGAAGGCTCCGACACATCGACTTTCTGGAAACGCCGGGCCAGGGCACGGTCCTTCTCGAAAATCCCGCGAAATTCCTGGAACGTGGTCGAACCGATGCAGCGGATATCACCCGAAGACAGCAGCGGCTTGAGCAGGTTCGAGGCATCCATGACGCCACCGGACGCGGCACCGGCACCAATGATGGTGTGGATTTCGTCGATGAACAGGATCGCCTGCGGACGCTTTTTCAGCTCGCCCAGCAAGGCCTTGAAGCGCTTCTCGAAATCACCGCGGTACTTGGTGCCCGCCAGCAAGGCCCCCAGATCGAGGGAATACACCACACTGTTGGCGAGCAGGTCCGGCACCTGGTTGTCGACGATGCGCTTGGCCAGGCCTTCGGCGATCGCAGTCTTGCCCACGCCCGCCTCGCCCACCAGCAGCGGGTTGTTCTTGCGGCGTCGGGCCAGGATCTGCGCGACCCGTTCGACTTCCGCCTCGCGTCCGACCAGTGGATCGATACGCCCCTGGCGCGCCAGTTCATTCAGATTGCTGGCATAGGCGTCCAGCGGATTGCCTGAAGAAGAAGACTCACCGCCCTCGTCATCCTGCATATCCTGTTCACCTTCGGAGTGATCGCCGTGCCCAGGCACCTTGGAAATGCCATGGGCGATGTAATTGACGACATCGATGCGCGCAACACTCTGCTGCTTGAGCAGGAAAACTGCCTGGCTTTCCTGTTCGCTGAAGATGGCGACCAGGACGTTGGCGCCGGTCACTTCACGCTTACCCGAGCTCTGTACATGGAAGACAGCACGCTGCAGGACACGCTGGAAGCCCAGGGTTGGCTGGGTTTCACGATCCTCGTCATGAACGGGGATCAATGGCGTGGTGGAGTCGATGAACTCCTGCAAATCATGCTTGAGTTTATCGAGGTTTGCGCCACAGGCACGCAAAACGGTGGCGGCAGCCTCGTTATCCAATAGGGCCAGCAGCAGGTGCTCGACGGTCATGAATTCATGACGCTTCGAACGAGCCTCCTTGAAGGCAAGATTGAGGGTGACTTCGAGCTCGCGGTTTAACATAGCTTCACCTCATACCCAAGTGGTCGGCGTTAACCGTCCTTCTCGATTTCACAGAGTAGCGGATGCTGGCTTTCCCGGGCGTACTGGTTGACCTGCATGGCCTTCGTCTCGGCGATGTCGCGGGTAAACACTCCACATACTGCCCGTCCCTCTGTATGGACGGCCAGCATGACCTTGGTCGCCAGCTCGCGATTCAGGTTAAAAAACACCTCGAGCACTTCGACGACGAAATCCATCGGTGTGTAGTCATCGTTGAACAAAACCACCTTGTACATCGGTGGCGCCTGTAATGCAGGCTTTGCTTCCTGAACAGCAATGCCTGCGGAATCGTCGTCATGTAGATCCGGGCGATCCTGATTGAATGTTAGTCGAATCTGGCTGATTGCATGCATGGAAAGAAAGGTTCGTTTAGTTGGCAAATACAGTGATGGGGGCGCTTGCAGGCGATTTCAACCACGACCGCCGGGTCGCCTTGACTATCGGGAAAACGGTGTTACAACCAATAGAGCCCATCGTGGGTTAAAAAGGTCCGTGGAATCGATCCTGTTTTCCAAGATTAGACTGCGGATGGACTGGATGATACTCCACTGACGGAGTGTGTTGCAGAGGGATATGGCCTATGTCGGTCGTCAAGATGAGTGGCAAAGTCAAATGGTTCAATAACGCCAAGGGCTACGGTTTCATTATTGCCAACGGCAGGGATGAAGACCTTTTCGCCCATTACTCGGCGATTCAGATGGATGGCTATAAAACCCTGAGAGCCGGACAACGCGTCACATTCGAAGTTATCCAGGGGCCCAAGGGCCTGCACGCGGTCAATATTGCGGCGGACACCGTTGAAGATACCCCTTGCGCCACCCCTGTCAATGTCATGACCACTGAAGTCCATTGATCGGCACAAGCCTCCCCCGACACCAAAAATGCCCGACTCGATCACTCGAGCCGGGCATTTTTTTGCTGGCTGGCGATCCGCTTACATGTGCGAAATCAGTGCATCACCGAAGGCCGAGGAAGACAACAGCGTAGCGCCGTCCATCAGACGTTCGAAGTCATAGGTCACGGTCTTGGCCGAAATTGCGCCGTTGGTGCCCTTGATGATCAGGTCGGCCGCTTCGGTCCAACCCATGTGCCGCAGCATCATTTCCGCCGACAGGATCAGCGAGCCCGGGTTGACCTGGTCCTTGCCGGCATACTTGGGTGCGGTGCCGTGAGTGGCTTCGAACATCGCCACGGTGTCGGACAGGTTGGCGCCCGGTGCAATGCCAATCCCCCCCACTTCCGCCGCCAGGGCGTCGGAGAGGTAGTCACCGTTGAGGTTCAGGGTCGCGATCACGTCATATTCGGCCGGGCGCAGCAGGATTTGCTGGAGCATGGCATCGGCGATGGCGTCCTTGACGATGACGTTCTTGCCGGTTTTCGGGTTCTTGAACTGCATCCACGGACCGCCGTCGAGCAACGTCGCGCCGAACTCCTCGGCCGCCACTTCGTAGGCCCACTCCTTGAAGGCACCTTCGGTGAACTTCATGATGTTGCCTTTATGCACAATGGTCAGCGAATCGCGGTCGTTGTCCACTACATATTGCAAGGCCTTGCGGGCCAGACGCTGGGTGCCCTGCTTGGAAACCGGCTTGACGCCGATGCCGCAGTTCTCGTCGAAACGGATCTTGGTCACGCCCATTTCTTCTTTCAGGAACTTGATGACCTTGGTGGCTTCGGCCGAACCGGCTTTCCACTCGATGCCGGCATAGATGTCTTCGGAGTTCTCACGGAAGATCGTCATGTCCACGTCGCCAGGCTTCTTGACCGGGCTTGGCACGCCTTCGAACCAGCGCACCGGACGCAGGCAGACATACAAATCGAGCTGCTGGCGCAGGGCTACGTTCAGCGAGCGAATACCACCACCGACCGGCGTGGTCAGCGGGCCCTTGATGGAAACCACGTAGTCTTTGACCGCGTCCAGGGTTTCCTGGGGCAGCCAGGTGTCCTGGTCGTAAACCTGGGTTGCTTTCTCACCGGCGTAGACCTCCATCCAGGAAATCTTGCGCTTGCCGCCATAGGCCTTCTGAACCGCAGCGTCCACCACCTTGATCATGACCGGACTGATATCGACGCCAATGCCGTCGCCTTCAATGAAGGGGATGATCGGGTTGTCGGGAACATTAAGAGAATGGTCTGCATTGACGGTGATTTTGTCACCGACGGCTGGAACCTGAATCTTTTGATACCCCATGCTGAACTCCATTGCTTGGATTGAACATCTGGCTGCGTTCGAGCGTACCCCAGTTGAATCGGCGCGCAAACCCTACGTTAGGCTCATCCGGGGGAATAGCTTGCAGTTAGCGGTGTACAACCCTGAAAACCAAGGGAAAAGCGCCAAACATGAGCATAGTCCGCTCCTTGGGTACTGCGACGTTTAGACCAATGGACGTGTACGGAAGTCTATGAACCATCGGCAGATTGCCAGCTACCTATGTATAATGCCGCCGCTGACCACAGGGTCACGCTGGCTGAGTGCTCTATCACAGGACTTTCCGCCAGTTTAAAAGCCGGACCGTTACCGCGGCCCAACCGCTTGACGCTCGACTGATGCACCCAACATCACCGCGAAGAAACCTCGACATTCGGCTCACGGATGACTTTTGAACGAACGCGCTTACCCGGCGCTCCTCGAGTTTCTGCGCATGCTTTAGCAAAGAAGAGAGTTAATCCGAATATGCCCACCCGCTCGAAGATCATCTACACCTTCACCGACGAAGCTCCCGCCCTCGCCACCTATTCGCTGCTGCCGATCGTCGAAGCCTTTACCGCCTCGGCCGACATCGCGGTGGAAACCCGCGATATCTCCCTTGCAGGGCGCATCCTGGCCAGCTTCCCCGAGCAACTGGGTGACAAAGCCGTCGCCGACCACCTCGCCGAACTGGGCGACCTGGCCGTGACGCCTGAAGCCAACATCATCAAGCTGCCGAACATCAGCGCCTCGGTGCCGCAACTGCAGGCCGCGATCAAGGAATTGCAGGCCCAGGGCTACGCACTGCCGGACTACCCGGAAACCGTGACCAGCGACGCCGAGAAAGACGCACGCGCCCGTTACGACAAGGTCAAGGGCAGCGCCGTGAACCCGGTCCTGCGTGAAGGCAACTCCGACCGCCGCGCTCCGCTGTCGGTCAAGAACTACGCGCGTAAGCACCCGCACAAAATGGGCGCCTGGGCAGCCGACTCCAAATCTCACGTGGCCCACATGAGCACTGGTGATTTCTACGGCAGCGAAAAAGCCGCCCTGATCGACGCCGCCGGCAGCGTGAAAATCGAGCTGATCGCTCAGGACGGCACTGCCACTGTCCTGAAGGAAAAAACCACCGTACAAGCCGGTGAGATCCTCGACTGCGCCGTGATGAGCAAGAACGCCCTGCGCGACTTCATCGCCGCTGAAATCGAAGACGCCAAGCAAAAAGGCGTGCTGCTGTCGGTCCATCTCAAGGCCACCATGATGAAGGTTTCCGACCCGATCATGTTCGGTCAGATCGTCGCCGAGTTCTACAAAGACGCCCTGGCCAAGCACGCACAAGTGCTGGAGCAGATCGGCTTCAACCTGAACAACGGCATCGGCGACCTGTACGCCCGCATCAAGGCCTTGCCGGCCGAGCAGCAGGCGCAGATCGAAGCCGACATCCAGGCGGTCTACGCGGCGCGCCCATCGCTGGCGATGGTCAACTCCGATAAAGGCATCACCAACCTGCACGTGCCGAGCGACGTCATCGTCGACGCCTCGATGCCGGCCATGATCCGTGACTCCGGCAAGATGTGGGGCACCGACGGCCAGTTGCACGACACCAAGGCGGTGATCCCGGATCGCTGCTACGCCACCATCTACCAGGCGGTGATCGAAGACTGCAAGCAACACGGCGCTTTCGATCCGACCACCATGGGCAGCGTGCCGAACGTCGGCCTGATGGCCAAGAAAGCCGAAGAGTACGGCTCCCACGACAAGACCTTCCAGATCAAGGCCGACGGCGTGGTCCGTGTTTCGGACAACACCGGTCGCACCCTGCTGGAGCAGAACGTCGAGGCGGGTGACATCTTCCGCATGTGCCAGACCAAGGACGCGCCAATCCAGGACTGGGTCAAGCTGGCCGTCAACCGTGCCCGCGCCAGCGCCACTCCAGCGATTTTCTGGCTGGACCCGATGCGCGCCCACGACGGCGTGGTGATCGAAAAAGTCCAGGCTTACCTGAAGGACTACGACACCGCCGGCCTGGACATCCGCATCATGTCGCCGGTCGACGCGATGAAGTTCACCCTGGCCCGCACCCGCGAAGGCAAGGACACCATTTCGGTGACCGGCAACGTGTTGCGCGACTACCTGACCGACCTGTTCCCGATCATGGAACTGGGCACCAGTGCCAAGATGCTGTCGATCGTGCCGCTGATGAACGGCGGTGGCCTGTTCGAAACCGGCGCCGGCGGCTCGGCACCCAAGCACGTTCAGCAGTTGCTGGAAGAAAACTTCCTGCGCTGGGATTCCCTGGGCGAGTTCCTGGCCCTGGCCGCGTCCCTTGAACACCTGGGCGTGACCTACAACAACCCTAAAGCCCTGGTGCTGGCCAAGACCCTGGACCAGGCCACCGGTGAGTTCCTGGACCGCAACAAGTCGCCTTCGCGCAAGGTCGGCGGCATCGACAACCGTGGCAGCCACTTCTACCTGACCCTGTTCTGGGCCCAGGCATTGGCCGCTCAAAACGACGACGCAGCCCTCAAGGCCCAGTTCACCGCCCTGGCCAAGACGCTGACCGACAACGAAGAAACAATCGTTGCCGAACTCAATGCCGTCCAAGGCAAACCGGTGGACATCGGCGGTTACTACTTCGCCAACCCGGAGCTGACCAGCAAGGCCATGCGCCCAAGCAACACCTTCAACGCGGCGATTGCTGCGCTGGTGTAAGGTTGTAAGGGAACACCACAAACCCCGGCCCTGGTGCCGGGGTTTGTGTTTTCAGACACAACACATTCCCCCTGTGGGAGCGAGCCTGCTCGCGATTGCGGTATAACATTCAATACTGATGCTGACTGACACACCGCTATCGCGAGCAGGCTCGCTCCCACATTTGACCGCGCTCAACCTTTGAATCGGGAACACTTCATGGACTGGAAACCCCACATCACCGTCGCCACCATCGTCGAAGACAACGGCCGCTTCCTGATGGTGGAAGAATCCAAGGGCGGACGGGCGGTGCTTAACCAGCCTGCAGGCCACCTGGACCCGAACGAAACCCTGATCGAAGCCGCCGTGCGCGAAACCCTGGAAGAAACCGGCTGGGACGTCGAGCCCACCGCCGTGGTAGGCATTTATCTGTACACCGCCCCCAGCAACGGCGTGACCTACCAACGCGTCTGTTTCGCCGCCAAAGCCTTGGAACACCACCCCGAGTATCAATTGGACGACGGCATCCTCGGCGCCAAGTGGCTGACCCGCAACGAGTTGCTCGAACAACGTGAACACTGGCGTAGCGAGCTGATCATCCGTTGCATCGACGATTATCTGGCCGGTCATCGCCACAGTCTGACGCTGATCCGTCCTTCTCTTTAGCCTTGCGCGTCCGGGCCTGATAGAATCGCGTCCTTTTTCAAGACACTCATTGAACTGCTATGCGTGATCCAGCCCCTTCTGACACCACCAACAAGCGCGTCATTGTCGGCATGTCCGGCGGCGTGGACTCTTCCGTTTCCGCCCTTCTGCTGATCGAGCAGGGTTATGAGGTGGAAGGCCTGTTCATGAAGAACTGGGAAGAAGACGACGGAACCGAATACTGCACCGCCATGGACGACCTGGCGGACGCCCAGGCCGTCTGCGACAGGATCGGCATCAAGCTGCACACCGCCAACTTCGCCGCCGAGTACTGGGACAACGTGTTCGAGCACTTCCTGGCCGAATACAAGGCCGGTCGTACGCCGAACCCGGACATCCTCTGCAACCGCGAAATCAAGTTCAAGGCATTCCTCGACTACGCCATGATGCTCGGCGCCGACCTGATCGCCACCGGTCACTATGTGCGCCGCCGCGACATCGATGGCCGCACCGAGCTGCTCAAGGGCCTGGACCCGAACAAGGATCAGAGCTACTTCCTGCACGCCGTCGGCGGCGAGCAGATCGCCAAGACCCTGTTCCCGGTGGGCGAGCTGGAAAAGCCGCAAGTGCGCGCGATCGCCGAAAAACACGCCCTGGCCACCGCCAAGAAGAAAGACTCCACCGGCATCTGCTTTATTGGTGAGAGGCGTTTCAGCGATTTCCTCAAGCAGTACCTGCCGGCCCAGCCAGGCGAAATCAAAACCACCGAAGGCGAAGTCATCGGCCGCCACCATGGCCTGATGTACCACACCATCGGCCAGCGCCAGGGCCTGGGCATCGGCGGACTCAAGGACGCCGGTGAAGAGCCGTGGTACGTGCTGGTCAAGGACCTGGAGCACAACGAGCTGATCGTCGGCCAGGGCAACGACCACCCATGGTTGTTCTCCCGCGCCCTGCTCGCCTCCGACATTTATTGGGTCAACCCGATCGACCTCAGCCAACCGCGCCGTCTGACGGCCAAGGTTCGCTACCGCCAGAGTGATCAACCCTGCATGCTGGAGAAAACCGCCACGGGCTATCGCGCAACATTCGATGACCCGCAACGAGCCGTCACACCCGGCCAGTCCGTGGTGTTCTACGATGGGGAAATCTGCCTGGGCGGCGGCGTGATCGAAGTCGCAGAGCCCTGGAGCAGCAAGGCATGAGCCCGACCCAGGAGCAACTGACGGCATTGGGCGGTGTATTTCTTGCCGCCGTGCTGGTGGACCGGATCGCCAAGACCGGCCAAGCCACCGAAGCGGGCCTGAGCTGCATGCTCGGCAGCCTGCTGATTCGTGATCCCAAGGACACACTTGAAGTCTATGGCGGCGACGACCTGAACCTGCGCGAGGGTTATCGCGCACTGATCGGCGCCCTGGAGCGCGACCCCAGCACCCTGCAACGCGAGCCGCTGCGCTACGCCCTGTCGATGCTGGGCCTCGAACGTCAATTGGCCAAGCGCGACGACCTGCTGGACACCATCGGCAATCGCCTGCCGCAGATTCAGTCCCAGGTTGAACACTTCGGTCCCGCCCACGAAAACGTCATCGCCGCTTGCGGTGCGCTGTACCAGGACACCCTGAGCACCTTGCGCCAGCGTATCCAGGTACACGGCGACATGCGCAATCTGCAACAACCGAGCAATGCCTCGAAGATCCGCGCCCTGTTGCTGGCCGGAATTCGCTCGGCGCGGTTGTGGCGGCAGTTGGGTGGTCATCGCTGGCAACTGGTGATCAGCCGACGCAAATTGCTGAAAGAGCTTTACCCGTTGATGCGCAACGAATAAATCGCATCGACCCGTTTTTTTGTGGCGAGGGAGCTTGCTGCCGCTGGACTTGTAGGAGCTGCCGAAGGCTGCGATCTTTTGACCTTTCGCTTGGGATTCAAGCGCCTGGAGAGATCGCAGCCTCGTTGCACTCGACAGCTCCTACGGCCCATCGGCAGCAAGCTCCCTCGCCACAAGTAATAAATAGTGTCCCATTACGCGTAATACGCCGGTCAGTTGGCGACGGACCGACGAATGTTTTCATGTATGATACGCGCCCCATTTCGTTGCCCGACTGTCCGAGAACACCCCATGCAGCTTTCTTCGCTCACTGCGGTTTCCCCTGTTGACGGCCGCTACGCCGGCAAAACCCAGGCCCTGCGCCCGATTTTCAGCGAGTACGGCCTGATCCGTGCCCGCGTTCTGGTTGAAGTGCGCTGGCTCCAGCGCCTTGCCGCTCACCCTGCCATCGGCGAAGTCCCGGCGTTTTCCGCGCAAGCCAACGCGGCGCTCAATGCCCTGGCTGAAAACTTTGTGCTGGAGCACGCCGAGCGCGTCAAAGAGATCGAGCGCACCACCAACCACGACGTCAAAGCCATCGAATACCTGCTCAAGGAGCAGGCGGCCAAGCTGCCGGAGCTGGCCAACGTCAGCGAATTCATCCACTTTGCCTGCACCAGCGAGGACATCAACAACCTGTCCCACGCCCTGATGCTGCGCGAAGGCCGTGATGACGTGATGCTGCCGCTGATGCGCCAGACCGCCCAGGCCATCCGCGAGCTGGCAATCCGCTTCGCCGACGTGCCGATGCTGTCGCGCACCCACGGTCAGCCGGCCTCGCCGACCACCCTGGGCAAAGAGCTGGCGAACGTGGTGTACCGTCTGGAGCGCCAGATCGCCCAGGTCGCCGCTGTGCCACTGCTGGGCAAGATCAACGGCGCCGTGGGCAACTACAACGCACACCTGTCGGCCTACCCGGACATCGACTGGGAAGCCAACGCCCGCGCCTTCATCGAAGACGAGCTGGGCCTGAGCTTCAACCCGTACACCACCCAGATCGAACCGCACGACTATATCGCCGAGCTGTTCGACGCGATCGCGCGCTTCAACACCATCCTGATCGACTTCGACCGTGACATCTGGGGCTACATCTCCCTGGGTTACTTCAAGCAACGCACCATCGCTGGCGAAATCGGTTCCTCGACCATGCCGCACAAGGTCAACCCGATCGACTTCGAAAACTCCGAAGGCAACCTGGGCATCGCCAACGCGCTGTTCCAGCACCTGGCGAGCAAGCTGCCGATTTCCCGCTGGCAGCGCGACCTGACCGACTCCACCGTACTGCGCAACCTGGGCGTCGGTTTTGCCCACAGCGTCATTGCCTATGAAGCCAGCCTCAAGGGCATCAGCAAGCTGGAACTGAACGAGCAGAAGATCGCCGCCGATCTGGACGCCTGCTGGGAAGTCCTCGCCGAGCCGATCCAGACCGTGATGCGTCGCTACAACATCGAAAACCCGTATGAAAAGCTCAAAGAACTGACCCGTGGCAAGGGCATCAGCCCTGAAGCGTTGCAGACTTTCATTGATGGCCTGGACATGCCTGCCGAGGCCCGCGCCGAGCTGAAAAAGCTCACGCCGGCCAACTACATCGGCAACGCAGCGGCACAAGCCAAGCGCATCTGATCCACCGTTTTGCCCTGAGACGCCCGGCCGCGCCGGGCGTTTTTATTCGCGTCTGAAAAGTATATTTTTTCAATAGGTTACACATGAATCCTGATATTCCTCTGCAACTCTTGGGCGGCATCACGGCACGGGAGTTCCTGCGCGACTACTGGCAGAAAAAACCACTGCTGATCCGCCAGGCGATTCCAGACTTCCAAAGCCCGATCGATGCCGACGAACTGGCCGGCCTGGCCCTGGAAGAAGAAGTCGAATCGCGCCTGGTCATCGAGCACGGCGAACGTCCCTGGGAATTGCGTCGCGGCCCGTTTGCCGAAGACGAATTCAGCAAACTGCCGGAGCGCGAGTGGACCCTGCTGGTGCAGGCGGTCGATCAGTTCGTACCCGAAGTCAGTGAACTGCTGGAAAACTTCCGCTTCCTGCCAAGCTGGCGCATCGACGATGTGATGATCAGCTTCGCCGCCCCGGGTGGCAGCGTCGGCCCGCATTTCGACAATTACGATGTATTCCTGCTGCAGGGCCATGGCCAGCGCAACTGGAAAATCGGCCAAATGTGCGACTCTGAGAGCCCGCTGCTGCAACACGCCGACCTGCGCATCCTCGCCGACTTCGAGGCCACCGACGAGTGGACCCTGGAACCGGGCGACATGCTTTACCTGCCGCCGCGCCTGGCCCACTGCGGCGTGGCCGTGGATGACTGCATGACCTACTCGGTAGGCTTCCGGGCGCCGAGCGCCGCCGAAGTGCTGACCCACTTCACCGACTTCCTCAGCCAGTTCCTGCCGGACGAAGAGCGCTACACCGACGCCGATGCGCGCCCGGTGGCCGATCCGCACCAGATCCAGCACGACGCCCTCGATCGCCTCAAGGGCCTGCTGGCAGAGCACATGAGCGACGAGCGTCTGCTGCTGACCTGGTTCGGCCAGTTCATGACCGAGCCGCGCTACCCGGAACTGGTGGTAGGCCCGGAACTGGAAGAAGACGACCTGCTGGCCGGCCTGGAACAGGGCGCCGTGATCATCCGCAACCCAAGCGCCCGCCTGGCCTGGTCGGAAGTCGATGATGACCTGCTGCTGTTTGCCAGCGGCCAGAGCCGTTATCTGCCGGGCAAGCTGCGCGACCTGCTGAAAATGATCTGCGCCGCCGACGCCCTGCACAGCGAAAACCTCGGCCCGTGGCTGGCGGACGAAGACGGTCGCGGCCTGATCTGCGAACTGGTCAAGCAAGGCAGCCTGGGGTTCGCTGATGAATAAAATTCACGTTCGTGTCGCAGACTGGCAAAAGGATAACGCCGAGATCCGGCGCATTCGTGAGACTGTGTTCATTGCCGAGCAATCCGTCCCGCCTGAACTGGAATGGGATGCCGATGACCAGGGCGCGGTGCATTTCCTGGCGTTTGAAGGCGACTTCCCCATCGGCACCGCTCGCCTGTTGACTGACGGCCATATCGGTCGCGTCTCGGTCCTCAAGGACTGGCGCGGCCTGAAGGTGGGTGACGCGCTGATGCACGCCGTGATCGCCGAAGCCGAGAAGCGCGGGCTCAAGCAACAGATGCTCAGCGCCCAGGTGCATGCCACGCCGTTCTACGAGCGACTGGGTTTTGCCGTGGTCAGCGAGGAGTTCCTGGAAGCCGGGATTCCTCATGTGGACATGGTGCGGCACTCGGCCTGACACCGTGGCGCGGGAGTTCGATCCCGCCAGGTGTAGGAGCTGGCGAAGCCTGCGATCTTTTGATTTTGCTCTTTTGCTTCAAACTCAATTGGCAATGGAAAGATCGCAGCCTCGTTGCACTCGTCAGCTCCTACAGGGTGGACCCCAGCGGGGATAAATCCCCTCGCCACAAGAGCATCATGCAACACCCCAAAACGCCCCGCCATCCACCGATGCC
This sequence comes from Pseudomonas sp. NFACC39-1, assembly GCF_900110355.1. NCBI lineage: Bacteria > Pseudomonadati > Pseudomonadota > Gammaproteobacteria > Pseudomonadales > Pseudomonadaceae > Pseudomonas > Pseudomonas sp. NFACC39-1. The sequence continues at coordinate 371,101 of NZ_FODL01000006.1, forward strand.
GGGGCGTTTTGCCGTCTACCATTCAACTTGCCCCATCCGGGGCCGACAAACTGGCAATATCAAGCCTTTGTCTCGCGGAGAAATGGACATGTCCTTACGCACCCTGCTCGCCACCCTGCTGCTCGGCTGCAGCCTGTCGGTGATGGCCGCCACTGAAATCGTCCCACTGAATTACCGGACCAGCGCCGACCTGTTACCGGTGGCGCAGAATTTCATCGGCAAGGACGGCCAGGTCAGCGCCTATGGCAACCAACTGATCGTCAACGCCGAGCCCGGCAAAATCGAAGAACTCAAGGCATTTCTCGCCCAACTGGACACCGCCCCCAAGCGCCTGTTGATCACGGTCGACACCAACGAAAACAACCTGCAGGGTGACCAGGGCTATTCGATCAACGGCGCCGCGCCCAGCCAGACCCGCATCATCAACCGCAGCACCGCCAGCCGCGAAGGCGGTGTGCAGCAGGTCCAGGCCAGTGAAGGCCAGCCGGCGCTGATTCAGGTCGGCCAGAGCGTGCCGTTCACCAGCAGCCAAACCGACAACTATGGCCGCCTGCAAAGCCAGACCGAATACCGCAACGTCACCCAGGGCTTTTATGTCACGGCCAGCGTCACCGGCGAGACCGTTCATCTGAACATCAGTACCAACCGTGACCGCATGAGCCAGGAGCGTCCCGATGTAGTGAACGTTCAAAGTACCGACACAACGGTCAGCGGCCGCTTGGGTGAATGGATCACCCTGGCCGGCGTCAATCGCCAGACCCAGGCCGATAAACAGGGGCTGAGCCGCAGCTACTCGACCCAAGGCCGGGACGACATGATTCTGCGGGTTAAGGTGGATACCCTGAACTGAAGCACCAAAAACTGACTGATGAGTCGTATTAGACCAAAGATGTAGTGCCACAAAAAAAGCACTACAAAACGTTTGACGAGCCAAAAAACCGAAGGCATGATGGCCTCGCTCCCGCTAATCAGGGGCCCTGGCAAGGGCCTTCGGGTCGACGCTTGCAACTACCCTGCGAGCCGATTCGTGTCTGTACCGCCCACAAGGTGTGTTTGACGAGGTTGCGACTGGAACGAAGTTGTCCCGAGGGACGGAAGCGTAACTAGGTAACCCGGCATCACTCTGAGTTCGTATAAAGGCCCACGACGCCCGAATGCGCCCGCAGTTCGCCTCTACCTGCTCACTTTCCCCTCGAGCCCATCGTTCATCCCGTCGCCTCCCCGCCTGAACCGACTTGACCGTCCAACCCCTGGTCGGCAGGAGCAGGAATTTTCCACCCCAGACCTATGCGACGAGGTTTATCTCCATGGCACTGACACGCGAACAGCAAATTGCAGCCCTTGAAAAAGATTGGGCTGAAAACCCGCGCTGGAAAGGCGTGAAGCGCAATTACTCCGCTGCTGACGTCGTCCGTCTGCGTGGCTCGGTTCAACCTGAGCACACTTTTGCGAAAATGGGCGCCGAGAAACTGTGGAACCTGGTCACCCAGGGCGCCAAGCCAGCCTTCCGTCCCGAGAAAGATTTCGTCAACTGCATGGGCGCCCTGACCGGCGGCCAGGCTGTACAGCAAGTCAAGGCCGGTATCCAGGCGATCTACCTGTCGGGCTGGCAAGTGGCTGCGGACAACAACTCCGCCGAGTCGATGTACCCGGACCAGTCGCTGTACCCGGTGGATTCGGTTCCCACCGTGGTCAAACGCATCAACAACTCGTTCCGTCGTGCCGACCAGATCCAGTGGAAAGCCGGCAAGAACCCAGGCGACGAAGGCTACATCGACTACTTCGCGCCAATCGTGGCCGACGCTGAAGCCGGTTTCGGCGGCGTACTGAACGCCTATGAGCTGATGAAGAGCATGATCGAAGCAGGCGCCGCCGGCGTTCACTTCGAAGACCAACTGGCTTCGGTGAAGAAATGCGGCCACATGGGCGGCAAAGTATTGGTGCCGACCCAGGAAGCCGTGCAGAAGCTCACCGCTGCCCGCCTGGCCGCCGACGTTGCCGGCGTACCGACCATCATCCTGGCCCGTACCGACGCCAACGCCGCTGACCTGCTGACTTCCGACTGCGACCCGTACGACCAGCCGTTCGTGACCGGCACCCGCACCCAGGAAGGCTTCTACAAGGTGCGCGCCGGTCTCGACCAGGCGATCGCCCGTGGTCTGGCCTACGCGCCGTACGCCGACCTGATCTGGTGCGAAACCGCCAAACCAGACCTGGACGAGGCGCGTCGCTTCGCCGAAGCGATCAAGAAGGAATACCCGGACCAACTGCTGTCGTACAACTGCTCGCCTTCCTTCAACTGGAAGAAAAACCTGGACGACGCGACCATCGCCAAGTTCCAGCGCGAACTGTCCGCCATGGGCTACAAGCACCAGTTCATCACCCTGGCCGGCATTCACAACATGTGGCACAGCATGTTCAACCTGGCGCACGACTACGCCCGCAACGACATGACCGCCTACGTGAAGCTGCAAGAGCAGGAGTTCGCTGACGCCGCCAAGGGCTACACCTTCGTGGCTCACCAGCAGGAAGTGGGCACCGGCTACTTCGACGACATGACCACCGTGATCCAGGGCGGCACCTCCTCGGTCACCGCGCTGACCGGCTCCACCGAAGAAGAGCAGTTTCACTGATCCTCGGCTTGCCTTGAGTCAACGGCCCTTGCGGACCGAATAAAAGCTAACCGCAAAGCCGACGTTCTGCAGCCCCGACTGGTTCGGGGCTTTTTTTTGCCTGCGTTTTTCTTACGTTTTTTACACTTTGAAGTGGCTGACCAACTGCTGCAACTGGTTACCCAGCCGCGCCAGTTCGATGCTTGAGGCCGCGGTTTCTTCGCTGGCTGAGGCGGTCTGTTCGGATACATCGCGCACGCTCAGAACACTGCGGCTGATTTCCTCCGCCACTGAGCTTTGTTGCACCGCGGCGGCGGCAATCTGCTGGTTCATGGCCTGGATACCAGAAACTGCCTGAGTGATGTTGCCCAGGGAGATGCCGGCCTTGCCGGCCAATTCCACGCTGCTGTCGGTCAGTTCGCGGCTGTTTCGCATGATACTCGACACCTGACGCGTGCCGTCCTGCAAGCCCGCCACCAGGCTCTCAATCTCTTCGGTGGAATGCTGGGTACGCTGGGCCAGCCCACGCACTTCGTCGGCGACCACGGCAAAACCGCGCCCGGCGTCACCCGCGCGAGCGGCCTCAATGGCGGCGTTGAGGGCCAACAAGTTGGTCTGCTCAGCCACCGCTCTGATCACGTCCATGATCTTGCCGATGCGCGCGCTTTCCTGTTCCAACTCATCCATGGCGTCGACTGAGCGCCCGACTTCGCTGGCCAAGCGCTCGATCTGAACGATGGCTTGCGCAACAACCTGGTCGCCAATACGGGCCTGTGCATCGGCCTCTGATGCGGCTGCGCAAGCTTGTTCGGCATTACGCGCGACCTCATGCACGGTAACCGACATTTCGTGCATGGCGGTCGCCACCTGATCGGTCTCGGTCTTCTGACTATTGACCCCGGCGCTGGTCTGCTCGGTGACGGCCGATAATTCTTCGGCGGCGCTGGCGATTTGGGTGACGCCATCGCGGATGCCACCGATCAGGTCGCGCAAGGTGGTGCCCATGCGCTGAATACCTTGCTGCAAGACACCCAGCTCATCACGACGAGTCACGATCATGTGTTGCGTGAGGTCGCCTGCCGCAATGCGATCGACCACAGCCAATGTGTCCTGCAACGGCCGCGTAATCTGGCGAGTGATGAGCATGGCAGCAAGAATTCCCAACAGCATCGCCAATGCAGTACAGCTCAACTGCAAGATACGGGACTGGGCGCTGTCTTCGTCACGGGAGGCCAGTTGGCTGGCATACATTTCGTCAGACAGGCGGGTGATGGTTTCCCCCAAATCAAGGGTGTCCTGCACAGCCTTGCCCATGGCCTGATTACTGGTCGTGAAGTTCTGCACCGAACGACGGTAAGCAATCAGCGCAGTTTCCAGTTGCTTGAAGGTGTCGGCATAGGTCGGGCCGAAAGCGCTGTTGAGCGCTTCGATGGTCTTGAACGCATTTTCGAGCTGGCGGGTGGCGGCTTGTTCTGTGGTGCTGTTGGGGTTGCCGGTATAACCACGCACTTCATAACGCACCAGCGCTACATCCTCTTTAGCTTTGAGGATGAGCTTATAAAGGTCAAAACGGCGCTCATCCGAGGCAGGCATTGCTTCTACGTCATTGATGACCTTGGCAATCAGCGCGGCGCCCTTGACCGCATTGACGCCCATCTCCTTGCGCATGGCTGCGTCATTGCGATACGCCTCACGCATCGTATTCAGTGCCACTTGATACTGCGTGCTGGCCTGCTCGATCAGGGCAAGTTTCTTCAGGTTTTCAGGTTTTCTCAGCTCTTTTGCGAGGCTTTTCTGCTGGGCGACAAACTGCTCCAGCGACGCCTGGATCAATGCACCCTTTTGTTCATCCCCTCGGTCCAACTGGTACTGCAAGCGAGCCCTGCGCAGGTGATCAAGACGGTTGCCAAGCTCGGTAATGCTGGTCATTCGATCAGTACGCTCGATCATCTTTCCCAGGCTGAACCAGCCGGTCGCGGCGAGAATAGCGGTCAGAAGCAGCACAACAGCAAAGCCCAAAGCCAGCTTGAGCATAACGCTCATATTCGCGATCCGAGAGTTCATGACATTCCTTGGGTATCAGCCGCGAACGATGGAAACTGACACGGCTATCTAAGAAGGGGGCGAAAATCTAACCAGTATTGATATAGATGATTAGATGAATGAAGCGTAAAGATAGCCATTTGATATCATCTCTTCAAGACCTTGGGCCCACCCTCGTGCCGATTTTTTTTGCTCGCAAAACGGTGTCGATTGAACGCGCGCCCCCCCGGCCCTAGGTTCTACGCGAGGTCAACTGAGCGACATCGATCGAACATCCCCGGTTTTTTCACCCGTTTTTTTTGAAGCAACCTACTCTGTAAGAGCAAGCCTGCATCTGTGGGAGCCAGGCTTGCCCGCGATGAACGATTGCGCAGTCTGCCTCGGGACAGCGTTGCCGGCATCGCGAGCAAGCTTGGCTCCCACAGGAGCAGTCCTAGGCAGATCCAACCTTCACCAAGCCCGCCCTCAAAAAAACTGCGGCGCACGGGTAGAAAAATTGATCGAAGGCAGTATTGGGCAGTCCGAAAAGGAGTAAAACGTCCGACGCTGACAATTGCAGTAGCGACGATGTAAGACAGCCTCTCGGACACGATACTAAGTGCACTGTAGAAAAGGCTGACTCAGATAATAATAATTATCATTTGGAAGTCATTATCATTGTTACATTCCGCACGAAATATAATTGATGAATAACCGCCCAATCCCCGCCCCGCCGGGGCCGCAGGGTCTTGGAGGTGCGCTATGTCCTTATTCCAATAAATAATTTCGCTACAGGAATTTTACTTGCCCGGTGTTTAGCCATAAAATCACCGCGATTGATTGCTGCGACATATCGTCACTGCGTTATTTCTTTTCAAGCTCAGAGACCTTTGCTCTCTGTTAAGGATTTCCAGCATGCCCGAAGCGACAGGACTCATGGCCCACAACTGGGGCTTTGCCATTTTCCTTCTGGGCGTTGTCGGCCTGTGTGCCTTCATGCTCGGCGTGTCGAGCCTGCTCGGGTCAAAAGCCTGGGGCCGCAGCAAAAATGAACCGTTCGAGTCCGGCATGCTGCCTACCGGTGGCGCCCGCTTGCGGCTCTCAGCCAAATTCTATCTGGTCGCGATGCTCTTCGTGATCTTCGATATCGAAGCCCTCTTTCTCTTTGCATGGTCTGTGTCCGTCCGCGAAAGCGGCTGGACCGGATTCGTCGAAGCTCTCGTTTTCATAGCAATTCTGTTGGCAGGTCTTGTCTACCTTTGGCGGGTGGGGGCTCTTGATTGGGCTCCGGAAGGTCGTCGTAAGCGGCAAGCGAAGCTGAAACAATGAGGCTTTGGCAATGCAATACAATCTCACCAGGATCGACCCCGATGCTCCTAACGAGCAGTATCCGATTGGCGAGCGGGAAACCGTTTCCGATCCGTTAGAAGATCAAGTCCACAAAAACATCTTCATGGGCAAGCTCGAAGACGTGCTGAACAGCACGGTCAACTGGGGTCGCAAGAACTCCCTGTGGCCGTACAACTTCGGCCTTTCGTGCTGCTACGTGGAAATGACCACCGCCTTCACGGCGCCCCACGACATCGCGCGCTTTGGCGCCGAGGTGATCCGGGCATCGCCGCGCCAGGCGGATTTCATGGTTATTGCCGGGACCTGCTTCATCAAGATGGCGCCGATCATCCAGCGTCTCTACGAGCAAATGCTCGAACCGAAGTGGGTTATCTCCATGGGTTCGTGCGCCAACTCCGGTGGCATGTACGACATCTATTCCGTCGTTCAAGGGGTGGACAAGTTCCTGCCCGTGGACGTCTACGTGCCTGGCTGCCCGCCTCGCCCTGAAGCGTTCCTGCAAGGCTTGATGCTGTTGCAGGAGTCGATTGGCCAGGAGCGTCGCCCACTGTCCTGGGTCGTTGGTGATCAAGGCGTCTATCGCGCCGAGATGCCATCGCAAAAGGAACAGCGCCGCGAACAGCGTATCGCAGTCACCAACCTGCGCAGCCCCGACGAAGTCTGATCCAGCTCTGCTCTGCATAAGAAACGAGAACCTGGCTTCATTCTTTACGTTGACCGAAAGCGATAAATAACCATGACTACAGGCAGTGCTCTGTACATCCCGCCTTACAAGGCAGACGACCAGGATGTGGTCGTCGAACTGAACAACCGTTTTGGCCCCGAGGCGTTCACCGCCCAGCCGACCCGCACCGGCATGCCGGTGCTTTGGGTTGCCCGCGCCAAACTCGTCGAAGTCCTGACGTTCCTGCGTAACCTGCCCAAGCCGTACGTCATGCTCTATGACCTGCATGGCGTGGACGAGCGTCTGCGCACCAAGCGTCAAGGGCTGCCCGACGGCGTCGATTTCACCGTGTTCTATCACCTGATGTCGATCGAGCGTAATAGTGACGTGATGATCAAGGTCGCCTTGTCCGAGAGCGACCTCAGCGTGCCGACCGTGACCGGTATCTGGCCGAACGCCAACTGGTACGAACGTGAAGTGTGGGACATGTTCGGGATCGATTTCCCCGGCCACCCGCACCTGACGCGCATCATGATGCCGCCAACCTGGGAAGGTCACCCGCTGCGCAAGGACTTCCCGGCCCGCGCCACCGAGTTCGATCCGTTCAGCCTGTCCCTGGCCAAGCAACAGCTCGAGGAAGAAGCCGCGCGCTTCAAGCCGGAAGACTGGGGCATGAAACGCTCCGGGGCGAACGAGGACTACATGTTCCTCAACCTGGGCCCGAACCACCCTTCGGCCCACGGTGCATTCCGCATCATCCTGCAGCTGGACGGCGAAGAAATCGTCGACTGCGTCCCGGACATCGGTTACCACCACCGTGGCGCCGAGAAGATGGGCGAGCGCCAGTCCTGGCACAGCTACATTCCCTACACCGACCGCATCGATTACCTCGGCGGCGTGATGAACAACCTGCCGTACGTGCTTTCGGTCGAAAAACTGGCCGGGATCAAGGTGCCGGAAAAGGTCGACGTCATCCGCATCATGATGGCCGAGTTCTTCCGGATCACCAGCCACCTGCTGTTCCTGGGCACCTACATCCAGGACGTGGGCGCCATGACCCCGGTGTTCTTCACCTTCACCGACCGCCAGAAGGCCTACACGGTGATCGAAGCCATCACCGGTTTCCGCCTGCACCCGGCCTGGTACCGCATCGGTGGCGTTGCCCACGACCTGCCGCGGGGTTGGGAAAAGCTGGTCAAGGATTTCGTCGAATGGATGCCCAAGCGCCTGGACGAATACACCAAGGCCGCCTTGCAGAACAGCATCCTCAAGGGCCGCACCATCGGGGTCGCCGCGTACAACACCAAAGAGGCCCTGGAATGGGGTGTCACCGGTGCGGGCCTGCGTTCCACCGGTTGCGACTTCGACCTGCGCAAGGCGCGCCCGTACTCCGGCTACGAAAACTTCGAATTCGAAGTACCGCTGGCAGCCAATGGTGATGCCTATGACCGCTGCATGGTTCGCGTCGAGGAGATGCGCCAGAGCATCAAGATCATCGACCAGTGCATGCGCAACATGCCGGAAGGCCCGTACAAGGCGGATCACCCGCTGACCACGCCGCCGCCCAAAGAGCGCACGCTGCAACACATCGAGACCCTGATCACGCACTTCCTGCAGGTTTCGTGGGGCCCGGTCATGCCGGCCAACGAATCCTTCCAGATGATCGAAGCGACCAAGGGCATCAACAGTTATTACCTGACGAGCGATGGCGGCACCATGAGCTACCGCACCCGGATTCGCACCCCAAGCTTCCCACACCTGCAACAGATCCCTTCGGTGATCAAAGGCAGCATGGTCGCGGATATGATTGCGTACCTGGGTAGTATCGATTTCGTTATGGCCGACGTGGACCGCTAAGCATGAATAGCACGCTTATCCAGACAGACCGTTTCGCCCTCAGCGAAACCGAGCGCTCGGCCATCGAGCACGAGCTGCATCACTACGAAGACCCGCGCGCGGCGTCGATCGAAGCCTTGAAGATCGTCCAGAAGGAACGTGGCTGGGTGCCTGATGGCGCGCTCTACGCCATCGGCGAGATCCTCGGCATCCCGGCCAGCGACGTCGAAGGTGTCGCCACCTTCTACAGCCAGATCTTCCGCCAGCCAGTGGGCCGCCACATCATTCGCGTCTGCGACAGCATGGTCTGCTACATCGGCGGCCACGAGTCCGTGGTCGGCGAGATCCAGAACAAGCTGGGCATCGGCCTGGGCCAGACCACCGCCGACGGTCGTTTCACGCTGTTGCCGGTGTGCTGCCTGGGCAACTGCGACAAGGCTCCGGCGCTGATGATCGACGACGACACCTTCGGTGACGTCCAGCCTGACGGCGTCGCCAAACTGCTGGAGGGCTACGTATGACCCTGACTTCCTTCGGGCCCGCCAACCGCATCCAGCGTTCGGCCGAAACCCATCCCCTGACCTGGCGTCTGCGTGACGACGGCGAAGCGGTATGGCTGGACGAATACCAGGCCAAGAATGGCTACGCCGCCGCGCGCAAGGCATTCAGCGACATGGCCCAGGACGACATCGTCCAGACCGTCAAAGACTCCGGCCTCAAGGGTCGCGGCGGTGCGGGCTTCCCCACTGGCGTGAAGTGGGGCCTGATGCCCAAGGACGAGTCCATCAACATCCGCTACCTGCTGTGCAACGCGGATGAAATGGAGCCCAACACCTGGAAAGACCGCATGCTGATGGAGCAACTGCCCCATCTGCTGATCGAAGGCATGCTGATCAGTGCCCGTGCGTTGAAAACCTACCGTGGCTACATCTTCCTGCGCGGCGAATACACCACCGCCGCCAAGCACCTGAACCGTGCCGTGGAAGAAGCTAAGGCCGCAGGCCTCTTGGGCAAGAACATCCTGGGCTCGGGCTTTGATTTCGAGCTGTTCGTCCACACCGGCGCCGGGCGTTACATCTGCGGGGAAGAAACCGCGCTGATCAACTCCCTGGAAGGCCGCCGCGCCAACCCGCGCTCCAAGCCGCCCTTCCCTGCCGCCGTCGGCGTGTGGGGCAAGCCGACCTGCGTGAACAACGTCGAGACCCTGTGCAACGTGCCGGCGATCATTGCCGACGGCGTGGACTGGTACAAATCCCTGGCCCGCGACGGCAGCGAAGACATGGGCACCAAGCTCATGGGCTTCTCCGGCAAGGTCAAGAACCCGGGCCTGTGGGAACTGCCATTCGGCGTCACCGGCCGCGAGCTGTTCGAAGACTACGCCGGCGGCATGCGCGACGGTTACAAGCTCAAGTGCTGGCAGCCCGGCGGCGCCGGCACCGGCTTCCTGTTGCCCGAACACCTGGACGCACAAATGTATGCCGGCGGCATCGCCAAGGTGGGTACCCGTATGGGCACCGGCCTGGCCATGGCGGTGGACGACAGCGTCAACATGGTGTCCCTGCTGCGCAACATGGAAGAGTTTTTCTCCCGTGAGTCGTGCGGTTTCTGCACCCCTTGCCGCGATGGCCTGCCCTGGAGCGTCAAGCTGCTGCGGGCCATTGAAAACGGCGAAGGCCAGGCCGGCGACATCGAGACCCTGCTGGGTCTGGTGGGTTTCCTCGGCCCGGGCAAGACCTTCTGTGCTCATGCACCGGGTGCCGTGGAGCCGTTGGGCAGCGCGATCAAATACTTCCGCTCTGAATTCGAGGCCGGCATCGCGCCAACGCGCGCCGGTGATCTCAATCAGGTGGTCACGCCGACCATGGTCGGCGCGTAACGACGCTTAAAAAGGCGAAGGGTCCGTGCCCTTCGCCTTTCGTTCGATGACGCCTTTTCACCAAGGCTGTTTGGATTCGGACGAATAACAAGATTCCATTAGCCACGCCCGCTGACACCGGGCCAACGAAGAACTTTGAACCATGGCCACTATCCACGTAGACGGCAAAGAGCTCGAAGTCGATGGCGCAGACAACCTGTTACAGGCATGTCTGTCCCTGGGCCTCGACATCCCTTATTTCTGCTGGCACCCCGCCCTTGGCAGCGTAGGCGCCTGTCGCCAATGCGCGGTCAAGCAGTACACCGACGAAAACGACAAGCGTGGTCGGATCGTCATGTCCTGCATGACCCCTGCCACCGACGGCAGCTGGATCTCCATCGACGACGAAGAAGCGAAAGTGTTTCGCGCCAGCGTCGTCGAATGGCTGATGACCAACCACCCCCACGACTGCCCGGTCTGTGAGGAAGGCGGTCACTGCCACCTGCAAGACATGACGGTGATGACCGGCCACAACGAGCGCCGTTATCGCTTCACCAAGCGCACCCACCAGAACCAGCAACTGGGCCCGTTCATCTCCCACGAGATGAACCGCTGCATCGCCTGCTACCGCTGCGTGCGTTTCTACAAGGACTACGCCGGCGGCACCGACCTGGGCGTGTTCGGCGCCCACGACAACGTGTACTTCGGTCGCGTTGAAGACGGCACCCTGGAAAGCGAGTTCTCCGGCAACCTCACCGAGGTCTGCCCGACCGGTGTGTTCACCGACAAGACTCACTCCGAGCGCTACAACCGCAAGTGGGACATGCAGTTCTCGCCAAGCATCTGCCATGGCTGCTCCAGCGGTTGCAATATTTCCCCGGGCGAACGCTACGGCGAACTGCGTCGCATCGAAAACCGCTTCAACGGTTCGGTCAACCAGTACTTCCTGTGCGACCGTGGCCGCTTCGGCTACGGCTACGTCAACCGCACCGATCGCCCGCGTCAGCCACTGCTGGCGGGCGGCGCCAAGCTGAGCCTGGACGAAGCACTGGATAAAGCCGCCGACCTGCTGCGCGGTCGCAACATCGTCGGCATCGGTTCGCCACGGGCCAGCCTGGAAAGCAACTACTCCCTGCGTGAACTGGTCGGCGCCGAGCACTTCTACAGCGGCATCGAAGCAGGCGAGCTGGAACGCATTCGCCTGGTGCTGCAAGTGCTCAAGGACAGCCCGCTGCCCGTGCCGACGATGCGCGACATCGAAGACCACGACGCCGTGTTCGTCCTTGGCGAAGACCTGACCCAGACGGCCGCGCGCATGGCCCTGGCCCTGCGCCAGTCGGTCAAGGGCAAGGCCGAAGACATGGCCGACGCCATGCGCGTGCAGCCATGGCTCGACGCGGCCGTGAAGAACATCGGCCAGCACGCGCTTAACCCGCTGTTCATTGCCAGCCTGGCGGAAACCAAGCTCGACGACGTCGCCGAAGAATGTGTCCACGCAGCTCCCGACGACCTGGCGCGCATCGGTTTTGCCGTGGCCCACGCCCTGGACGCCAGCGCCCCGGCCGTCGAAGGCCTGGACAGCGAAGCAGCCGCCCTCGCCCAGCGTATCGCCGACGCCCTGCTGGCGGCCAAACGCCCATTGATCATTGCCGGCACCTCGTTGGGTTCCAAGGCGCTGATCGAAGCCGCCGCCAACATCGCCAAGGCACTGAAGCTGCGCGAGAAGAACGGTTCCATCAGCCTGATCGTGCCGGAAGCCAACAGCCTCGGCCTGGCCATGCTCGGCGGCGAATCGCTGGACGCAGCGCTGCAAGCGGTGATCGACGGCAGCGCCGACGCCATCGTGGTGCTGGAAAACGACCTGTACACCCGCACTGACAAAGCCCGGGTAGACGCTGCCCTGAGTGCAGCGAAAGTGCTGATCGTTGCCGACCACCAGAAAACCGCCACCACCGACCGCGCCCACCTGGTGCTGCCGGCGGCAAGCTTCGCCGAAGGCGACGGTACGCTGGTCAGCCAGGAAGGTCGCGCCCAGCGCTTCTTCCAGGTGTTCGACCCGACTTATCTGGACGCCAGCATCCTGGTCCATGAAGGCTGGCGCTGGCTGCATGCCCTGCGCGCCACCCTGCTGAACCAGCCGATCGACTGGACGCAACTGGACCATGCCACCGCCGCCGTCGCTTCGAGCAGCCCGCAACTGGCTCGCATCGTCGATGCCGCGCCATCGGCCGCATTCCGCATCAAGGGCCTGAAGCTGGCCCGCGAACCGCTGCGCTACTCCGGTCGCACCGCGATGCGCGCCGACATCAGCGTCCACGAACCACGGACCTCCCAGGACAACGACACTGCGTTCTCGTTCTCCATGGAAGGTTACTCGGGCTCCGCCGAACCGCGCTCGCAAGTGCCGTTCGCCTGGTCGCCGGGCTGGAACTCGCCGCAAGCCTGGAACAAGTTCCAGGACGAAGTCGGCGGTCACCTGCGTGCCGGTGACCCGGGCACTCGCCTGATCGAAAGCCAGGGCGATGGCCTGAGCTGGTTCGCCAGCGTGCCGCGCGCCTTCAACCCGGCACCGGGCACCTGGCAGGTCGTACCGTTCCATCACCTGTTCGGCAGTGAAGAGAATTCTTCCAAAGCCGCTCCGGTCCAGGAACGCATCCCGACCGCCTACGTGTCGCTGGCCAAGTCCGAAGCCGATCGCCTGGGCGTCAACGACGGTGCCCTGCTGAGCCTGAACGTCGCGGGCCAGACCTTGCGTCTGCCGCTGCGCATCAATGAAGAACTGGGCGCCGGCCTGGTGGCCCTGCCGGCCGGCCTGGCGGGTATTCCACCGGCGATATTCGGCAAAACCGTCGACGGTCTGCAGGAGGCAGCGCAATGAGCTGGTTTACCCCTGAAGTGATCGACGTGATCCTGACGGTTCTCAAGGCCATCGTGATCCTGCTGGCCGTGGTGGTCTGCGGTGCGCTGCTGAGTTTCGTCGAACGTCGCCTGCTGGGCTGGTGGCAGGACCGTTACGGTCCGAACCGCGTCGGCCCGTTCGGCATGTTCCAGATCGCCGCCGACATGATCAAGATGTTCTTCAAGGAAGACTGGACGCCGCCGTTTGCCGACAAGGTGATCTTCACCCTGGCACCGGTCGTGGCCATGAGCGCCTTGCTGATCGCCTTCGCGATCATCCCGATCACCCCGACCTGGGGCGTGGCGGACCTGAACATCGGCCTGCTGTTCTTCTTCGCCATGGCGGGTCTGTCGGTGTATGCGGTGCTGTTCGCCGGCTGGTCGAGCAACAACAAGTTCGCCCTGCTGGGCAGCCTGCGGGCCTCGGCCCAGACCGTGTCCTACGAAGTGTTCATGGGCCTGGCGCTCATGGGCGTGGTGGTCCAGGCCGGCTCGTTCAACATGCGCGACATCGTCGAGTACCAGGCCCAGAACCTGTGGTTCATCATTCCGCAGTTCTTCGGTTTCTGTACCTTCTTCGTGGCCGGCGTGGCCGTGACTCACCGTCACCCCTTCGACCAACCGGAAGCGGAACAGGAATTGGCCGACGGTTATCACATCGAATATGCCGGCATGAAATGGGGCATGTTTTTCGTCGGTGAATACATCGGCATCATCCTGATCTCGGCGCTGCTGGTGACGTTGTTCTTCGGTGGCTGGCACGGTCCGTTCGGCATCCTGCCGCAACTGTCCTTCGTCTGGTTCGCCCTGAAGACCGCGTTTTTCATCATGCTGTTCGTCCTGCTGCGCGCCTCGATCCCGCGCCCGCGCTACGACCAGGTGATGGACTTCAGCTGGAAATTCTGCCTGCCGCTGACCCTGATCAATTTGCTGGTGACCGCTGCGATCGTGTTGATGAACACGCCTGCGGCCGCGGTTCAGTGAGGATTTGACCCATGTTCAAATATATTGGCGACATCGTTAAGGGTACCGGTACCCAACTGCGAAGCCTGGTCATGATCTTCGGCCATGGCTTTCGCAAGCGCGACACCCTGCAATACCCGGAAGAAGCGGTCTACCTGCCGCCGCGTTATCGCGGCCGCATCGTCCTGACCCGCGACCCCGACGGCGAAGAACGCTGCGTAGCCTGCAACCTGTGCGCCGTAGCGTGCCCGGTGGGCTGCATCTCGTTGCAGAAAGCCGAAACCGAAGACGGTCGCTGGTACCCGGACTTCTTCCGTATCAACTTCTCGCGCTGCATTTTCTGCGGCCTCTGCGAGGAAGCGTGCCCGACCACCGCGATCCAGCTCACACCGGATTTCGAAATGGCCGAGTTCAAACGTCAGGACCTGGTGTACGAGAAAGAAGATCTGCTGATTTCCGGTCCCGGTAAAAACCCTGATTACAACTTCTATCGTGTTGCAGGTATGGCCATTGCCGGTAAGCCAAAAGGCGCCGCGCAAAATGAAGCCGAACCGATCAACGTGAAGAGCTTGCTGCCTTAAGGAAGAAAGATGGAATTCGCTTTCTATTTCGCATCGGGTATCGCGGTGGTCTCCACGCTTCGAGTGGTCACCAACACCAACCCCGTGCACGCCCTGCTCTACCTGATCATCTCGCTGATCGCCGTGGCCATGACCTTCTTCAGCCTCGGTGCGCCGTTTGCCGGTGCGCTGGAAGTGATCGCCTACGCCGGCGCCATCATGGTGCTGTTCGTGTTCGTGGTGATGATGCTGAACCTGGGCCCGGCCTCGGTGCAGCAAGAACGCTCCTGGCTCAAGCCGGGCATCTGGGCCGGGCCGGTGATTCTCGCCGCGCTGCTGCTGGGTGAACTGCTGTATGTGCTGTTCGCTCATCAGAGCGGCCAGGCCATCGGCCACACCACCGTAGACGCCAAGGCCGTGGGCATCAGCCTGTTCGGCCCGTATCTGCTGGTGGTCGAACTCGCCTCGATGCTGCTGCTTGCCGCAGCCGTCACGGCGTTCCATTTGGGCCGTAACGAGGCGAAGGAGTAATCACATGCCTGCTATCCCTCTCGAGCATGGTCTGGCGGTTGCCGGCATCCTGTTCTGCCTCGGTCTGGTCGGCCTGATGGTCCGCCGTAACATTCTGTTCGTGCTGATGAGCCTGGAGGTCATGATGAATGCCTCCGCCCTGGCCTTCATCGTCGCGGGCGCTCGCTGGGCGCAGCCGGATGGACAAGTCATGTTCATCCTGGTGATCAGCCTGGCAGCCGCCGAGGCCAGTATCGGCCTGGCGATTCTGTTGCAGCTGTATCGCCGCTTCCACACTCTCGATATCGACGCTGCCAGCGAGATGCGCGGATGAACCTACTCTTTCTGACTTTCGTATTTCCCCTCATCGGTTTCCTGCTGCTGTCGTTCTCTCGTGGACGCTGGTCGGAAAACCTTTCGGCGCTGGTTGGCGTGGGGTCCATCGGCCTGTCTGCCATCGTCACGGCCTACGTGATCTGGCAGTTCAACGTCGCCCCGCCGGAAGGTGGCGCGTACGTGCAGGTGCTGTGGCAGTGGATGGCGGTGGAAGGCTTCACGCCGAACTTCGCCCTGTACCTGGATGGCCTGTCGGTGACCATGCTGGGCGTGGTAGTCGGCGTGGGTTTCCTGATCCACCTGTTCGCCTCCTGGTACATGCGCGGTGAAGCCGGTTACTCGCGCTTCTTCGCCTACACCAACCTGTTCATCGCCAGCATGCTGTTCCTGGTGCTCGGCGATAACCTGTTGTTCCTGTACTTCGGCTGGGAAGGTGTGGGCCTGTGCTCGTACCTGTTGATCGGTTTCTACTACAGCAACCGCAACAACGGTAACGCGGCGCTCAAGGCGTTCATCGTGACCCGGATCGGCGACGTGTTCATGGCCATCGGCCTGTTCATCCTGTTCCAACAACTGGGCACGCTGAACATCCAGGAACTGCTGGTCCTGGCGCCGCAGAAGTTCCAGGCTGGCGACTTCTGGATGGTCCTGGCGACCCTGATGCTGCTGGGCGGCGCTGTCGGTAAATCCGCGCAACTGCCGCTGCAAACCTGGCTGGCGGATGCGATGGCCGGCCCTACCCCGGTGTCGGCACTGATCCACGCCGCAACCATGGTGACCGCCGGTGTCTACCTGATCGCCCGTACCCACGGGTTGTTCGCGCTGGCGCCGGATATCCTGCACCTGGTGGGCATCGTCGGCGGTGTGACCCTGGTGCTGGCCGGTTTCGCCGCCCTGGTCCAGACCGACATCAAGCGGATCCTCGCCTACTCCACCATGAGCCAGATCGGCTACATGTTCCTGGCCCTGGGCGTCGGCGCCTGGGAAGGCGCGATCTTCCACCTGATGACCCACGCCTTCTTCAAGGCGCTGCTGTTCCTTGCTTCCGGTGCGGTGATCGTTGCCTGCCACCACGAGCAGAACATCTTCAAGATGGGCGGCCTGTGGAAGAAACTGCCGCTGGCCTACGCCAGCTTCATCGTCGGCGGCGCGGCCCTGGCGGCCCTGCCACTGGTCACCGCCGGTTTCTACTCCAAGGACGAGATCCTCTGGGAAGCGTTCGCCAGCGGTAACCAGGGTCTGCTCTACGCAGGCCTGGTGGGTGCATTCATGACCTCGCTGTACACCTTCCGCCTGATCTTCATCGCGTTCCACGGTGAAGCCAAGACCGAAGCCCACGCCGGCCACGGCATTGCCCACTGGCTGCCACTGTCGGTGCTGATCGTGCTGTCGACCTTCGTCGGCGCCATGATCACGCCACCGCTGGCCGATGTACTGCCGCAAAGCGTCGGCCATGCCGGCGGCGACGCCAAGCACAGCCTGGAAATCGCTTCGGGCGCCATCGCCCTGGCCGGTATCCTGCTGGCCGCCCTGCTGTTCCTGGGCAAACGTCGCTTCGTCACGGCGATCGCCAACAGCGGCATCGGGCGGTTCCTTTCGGCCTGGTGGTTCGCTGCCTGGGGCTTCGACTGGATCTACGACAAACTGTTCGTCAAGCCATACCTTGCGATCAGCCACATTCTGCGCAAAGACCCGCTCGACCAGACCATTGGCCTGATCCCGCGTATGGCCAAGGGCGGCCACACTGCCCTGAGCCGTACCGAGACCGGTCAACTGCGTTGGTATGCGGCTTCCATGGCGGCTGGCGCCGTGCTGGTTATCGGCGCCATCGTGCTGGTAGCGGTCTGATATGAACCTTGCGAACTTGCGAAAGGAAACGAGCCCGTCATGATTCTGCCCTGGCTAATCCTGATCCCCTTCATCGGCGGCCTGCTGTGCTGGATGGCGGAGCGTTCAAGCTCCACCCTCCCGCGCTGGATTGCGCTGCTGACCATGTCCCTGGAACTCGCACTCGGCCTCTGGCTCTGGGCGACCGGCGACTATTCATTTGCTCCGGCCCCTGGCGCCGATCCGACCTGGGCGCTTGAGTTCAAGCACATCTGGATCGAACGCTTCGGTATCAGCGTGCACCTGGCCCTCGACGGCCTGTCGCTGCTGATGATCCTGCTGACCGGCCTGCTGGGTATCCTCTCGGTCCTGTGCTCCTGGAAAGAGATCCAGCGTCACGTCGGTTTCTTCCACCTGAACCTGATGTGGATCCTGGGCGGTGTCGTCGGCGTGTTCCTGGCGCTGGACCTGTTCATGTTCTTCTTCTTCTGGGAAATGATGCTGGTGCCGATGTACTTCCTCATCGCGCTCTGGGGTCACAGTTCTTCGGACGGCAAGAAAACCCGGATCTACGCGGCGACCAAGTTCTTCATCTTCACCCAGGCTTCCGGCCTGATCATGCTGGTGGCGATCCTGGGTCTGGTGCTGGTCAACTTCAACAACACCGGCGTGATTACCTTCAACTACGCCGACCTGTTGAAAGTGCAGATGTCGCGCACCACCGAATACGTGCTGATGCTGGGCTTCTTCATCGCCTTCGCGGTGAAGCTGCCGGTGGTGCCGTTCCACTCCTGGCTGCCGGACGCCCACGCCCAGGCACCGACCGCCGGTTCCGTGGACCTGGCCGGTATCCTGCTCAAGACGGCGGCCTATGGCCTGCTGCGCTTCGCCCTGCCGCTGTTCCCCAACGCCTCGGCCGAGTTTGCGCCGATTGCCATGACCCTGGGTCTGATCGGGATTTTCTACGGTGCGTTCCTGGCGTTCGCCCAGACCGACATCAAGCGCCTGATCGCCTTCTCCAGCGTTTCGCACATGGGCTTTGTGCTGATCGGGATCTACTCCGGCAGCCAGTTGGCCCTGCAAGGCGCGGTGATCCAGATGCTGGCCCACGGCCTGTCGGCGGCGGCACTGTTTATCCTCAGCGGCCAGTTGTACGAGCGTCTGCACACTCGGGACATGCGTGAAATGGGCGGCATCTGGTCGCGCATCGCGTACCTGCCGGCCATCAGCCTGTTCTTCGCGGCGGCGTCCCTGGGCCTGCCGGGCACCGGTAACTTTGTCGGCGAGTTCCTGATCCTGATCGGCTCGTTCGTCAGCGCTCCATGGATCACCGCCATCGCTACGTCTGGCCTGGTGTTCGGTTCGGTCTACTCGCTGATCATGATCCACCGCGCCTACTTCGGTCCGACCAAGTCGGATGAAGTACTGCGCGGCATGGACGGTCGCGAACTGATCATGGTGCTCGGCCTTGCGGTGCTGCTGGTTTACCTCGGCGTCTACCCGCAACCGTTCCTCGACACTTCTGCCGCCACGATGCATGGCGTGCAGCAGTGGCTCGGCACCGCCTTCTCTCAACTCGCTTCGGCCCGGTAAGAGCGCTATGGAATTCACGATTCAACACTTTATCGCGCTTGCGCCGCTGTTGATCACCAGCGCCACGATCATCGTGGTGATGCTGGCGATCGCCTGGCGGCGTAATCACTCACAGACCTTCCTGCTGTCGGTGGCGGGGCTGAACCTGGCCCTGCTGTCGATTCTGCCGGCCCTGAAAGTCGCGCCGCTGGCGGTCACACCGCTGTTGCAGATCGACAGCTTCGCGTGCCTGTACATGGCGCTGATCCTGGTCGCCACCCTCGCCTGCGTCACCCTCGCCCACGCCTACCTCGGCGATGGCGGTACGGGTTACCCGGGCAACCGTGAAGAACTGTACCTGCTGATCCTGATGGCCGCCGCCGGTGGCCTGGTTTTGGTAAGCGCACAGCACCTGGCCAGCCTGTTCATCGGCCTGGAGCTGCTGTCGGTGCCGGTCTACGGTCTGGTGGCCTATGCCTTCTTCAACAAACGCTCCCTGGAAGCCGGCATCAAGTACATGGTGCTGTCGGCCGCCGGTTCCGCGTTCCTGTTGTTCGGCATGGCCCTGCTCTACGCCGAAGCCGGCACCCTGAGCTTCGTCGGCATCGGTCAGGCTCTGGCGGCCACGGGCCTGCCAAGCCCGATCGCGCAACTGGGCCTGGGCATGATGCTGATCGGCCTGGCGTTCAAGCTGTCGCTGGTGCCCTTCCACCTCTGGACCCCGGACGTCTACGAAGGCGCCCCGGCGCCGGTGGCGGCGTTCCTGGCCACCGCGTCGAAAGTCGCGGTGTTCGCAGTGATGGTGCGGTTGTTCCAGATCTCGCCAGTGGCCAGCAGCGGTGTACTGAGCGACGTGCTGACCATCATCGCCATCGCGTCGATCCTGTTCGGTAACCTGCTGGCGTTGACCCAGAGCAACCTCAAGCGTCTGCTGGGTTACTCGTCCATCGCCCACTTCGGTTACCTGCTGATCGCCCTGATCGCCAGCAAGGGCCTGGCCGTGGAAGCCATCGGCGTGTACCTGGTCACCTACGTGATCACCAGCCTCGGCGCCTTCGGCGTGATCACCCTGATGTCCTCGCCGTACAACGGCCGCGACGCCGACGCCCTGTACGAATACCGCGGCCTGTTCTGGCGCCGTCCGTACCTGACCGCCGTACTGACCGTGATGATGCTGTCCCTGGCCGGTATCCCGCTGACCGCCGGTTTCATCGGCAAGTTCTACATCATCGCCACCGGCGTCGAGGCGCACCAATGGTGGCTGGTCGGCTCCCTGGTGCTGGGCAGTGCCATCGGCGTGTTCTACTACCTGCGCGTCATGGTCACCCTGTACCTGATGGAACCGAACCTGCGTCGCCACGATGCCGAGCTGCACTGGGAACAGAAGGCAGGCGGCGTGATGCTGCTGGCCATCGCCGTACTGGCGTTCTTCCTCGGTGTGTACCCGCAGCCGTTGCTGACGTTGGTCCAGCAGGCTGGCCTGACGGGCTGATCGCCCGAACGGTGTAGTCATCAAAAAATGCCCGTATCGCCAGATACGGGCATTTTTTTTGGGCTGTAGAAGTCGCCTGCGCCGGGCTATCCTGAGGCGCTTGAGCATAGACGACTGCAAGGGGAAAGGGTTTGGGCATGGACATCGATTGCGTGGTGGTGGGCGCTGGCGTGGTCGGGCTCGCCGTGGCTCGGGAACTGGCCCAGGCCGGTCACGAAGTGCTGTTGATCGAAGCCGGCGAAGCCATCGGCATGGGCACCAGCTCGCGCAATTCCGAAGTCATCCATGCCGGCATCTATTACCCACCGGGAAGCCTCAAGGCGCAGCTGTGCGTCGAGGGTCGCCAGCGGTTGTACGCGTATTGCGACAGTCACGGCGTCGCGACCCAAAGGCTTGGTAAATTGATCGTTGCCAAGGATCAGCTTCAGGTGGAGGGGCTCAAGGCCTTGCTTGAGCGAGGATTGAAGAACGGTGTCGACGACCTGCGTCTGCTCGCTCAGCAACAGGCCCAGGCGCTGGAGCCGGCCCTGGCGTGTGTCGCCGCGCTGTATTCGCCCTCCACCGGTATCGTCGACGCCCATGCGCTGATGCTGGCCTTGCAGGGCGATGCCGAAGCGGCCGGTGCCGACATCGTATTCCACACACCCTTGCTGAGGGCGCGGACCCTCACCGGTGGTTTCATGCTGCAATTGGGTGGTACGGCGCAGATGAGTCTGTCCTGCCGCCGCCTGATCAATGCGGCTGGCCTCCAGGCGCCCGCCCTCGCCCGCTGTATCGAGGGGCTGGCGCTGCACTCGGTGCCCCGCGATTATTTGTGCAAGGGCAACTACTTCAGCCTGACCGGACGCGCGCCTTTCCGGCATCTGATCTACCCCGCTCCGGAAGCTGCCGGTCTGGGTATTCACATGACCCTGGATTTGGCGGGCCAGGCCCGGTTCGGTCCGGACACCGAGTGGATCGAGCGCGAGGACTACCGTGTGGACCCGGCCCGGGCCGAGGCCTTTTATCCGGCGATTCGCAGTTATTGGCCTGACTTGCCGGACCAAAGCCTGCAACCGGGTTATAGCGGCATCCGTCCGAAAATTTCCGGCCCCGACGAGCCCGCCCGCGACTTCCTCATCAGCAGCCCCGCCGAGCATCAGGTCCCGGGGCTGATCAATCTGTTCGGGATCGAATCGCCCGGGCTGACTTCATGCCTGGCGCTTGCCGGGCGGGTGCGGCAACTGATGGTTTAGCGGTTGGGGCAGCGCAAAGTGCAATGCATTTTTTCCTGCCCTCATGCAGGCTGCACGACGAGCTAAATACAGACTTATACAACCTTTTGTTTTTAAAAGACTTTTAAAAAATCCTTGGCTGGCACGGCTGATGCAATTTCCCTGGAACGCGGCGCAGGCGCTTGAAGCCGGCCCGCATCCGTGAATTGCCAGGAGCTACTTATGAACGCCATCGACCTGTTGAAAGCCGACCATGAACGCGTCAAGGCCATCCTTGCCCAGCTGAGCGAATCAACCAGCCGCGGCATCAAGAAACGCACCGACCTGTTGGCGAAACTGGAAATGGAAATTTCCATTCATACCCGACTCGAAGAAGAAATTCTTTATCCGGCCTACAAGCAGGCCGGCGGCAAGGAGCAGGCCGAGATGTACTACGAGGCCAAGGAAGAGCACCGCACGGTCGACTCGCTGGTGCTGCCGGACCTGAAGAACACTGACCCGTCCACGCCAGAATTTGCCGGCCGGGTGAAAGTGGTCAAAGAGTTGCTTGAGCACCATATCGAAGAAGAAGAAACCGAGATGTTCCCTCAAGCCAAAAAACTGCTGGGCAAAGCGACGCTGGAGTCGTTGGGCGAGCAGATGGAGGCCATGAAGGCGCAGTACAAAAAAGAAATGAGCAGCTCCAGCCTGGCCGCCTGATCAGGCATCGCCGATGTGTTCAGCCGTGGCAAACGGCTGAACACATCCCGGCCGTTCATTGCATCTGTTCACGCAAGAACTCCACTAGCGCCTGCACCGGGCGTGAACTTTGCCGATGTTGCGGATAGACCGCCGACAGCGCCAACGCCTCTGTCTCGAAGCCTTCGAGCACCTTGATCAATCGACCGTCCTTCAATGCATCACCGACAATGAACGTCGGCAGGTACGTGATACCCATGCCAGCGACAGCCGCATCCCTGAGCAAATCACCGTTATTGGCGCGCATGCGTCCGGCGACCTCCAGGGTCAGCGGTTTACTGCCTCCACCGAATCGCCATTGCACCTGACGGCTATGCCCATAGGGCAGGCAATCGTGATTGCGCAGGTCTTCCGGTCGTTCGGGGGTGCCGTGTTGCGCCAGATAGGCGGGACTGGCGCAGTACACCCGCTCGATGGTCGCGATGCGCCGGGCGATCAACGTCGAATCCTCCAGCACGCCAATGCGCAGCGCGATGTCGTAGCCTTCCCCCAGCAGGTCAACCGAGCGGTCACTCAAATCCACCTCGACACTCACCTCTTGATGGCGCTGCAAGAACAGCGGTAACAGGCTGCCCAGATGCGCGACCGCGAACGACAGCGGTGCGCTGAGACGAATGGTGCCGCGCGGCTCGCTGGTCTGGCCGCTGATGCCCTGCTCCACCTGTTCGACTTCATTGAGCAGGCGCAGCGCAGCTTCGTAATAGCGCTGGCCCAGCGGGGTCACATCCAGCCGGCGTGTCGAGCGATTGAGCAAACGCACGCCCAGCCGCTGCTCGAGCTCCATGAGCTTGCGACTGACGAACTGCTTGGACAGCCCCAGTTTTTCCGCCGCTGCGGTGAAACTGCCCGACTCCATGACCTGGGCAAAAATGCGCATTTCTTCGAAGGGGTTCATTGTCATTCCAGGGTGGACAGTCAGGATGTTCTGGTGGGTATTGTGGATAGGGGGAGACAGGTTGCATAGAGGGTGAAGGTGCCGCCGTCATCGCGAGCAAGCTTTGCTCCCACAGGAATCTGTAGTCACCCTGGATAAATGTGGGAGCGAGCCTGCTCGCGATGACGGCGGCTCAGCATGCCGAAAAGTGGATGCCGGGCGCAAAAACGCCCGCACAAGGCGGGCGTCATCCAGCAGCAGCCACTGCGCTTACTTGGCAGTCAGCGCCGAATAGCTGTTCATCAGGTTGCGGTAGTTCGGAATCCGCTGGGACAGCAGATTGCCCAGGCCCTCGATGTCGTTGCGCCAGTCACGGTGCAGCTCACAGGCCACCGAGAACCAGTTCATCATCTGCGCGCCGGCCGCAGTCATGCGCACCCAGGCCGCCTGTTGCACGGTTTCGTTGAACGTACCCGAAGCGTCGGTGACGACGAACACGTCGAAACCTTCGGCCAACGCCGACAGCGTCGGGAATGCCACGCAGACGTCGGTGACCACGCCAGCGATGATCAGTTGCTTGCGGCCGGTGGCCTTGATCGCCTTGACGAAGTCTTCATTGTCCCAGGCATTGATCTGGCCCGGACGCGGGATGTACGGCGCGTCCGGGAACATTTCCTTGAGCTCCGGCACGATCGGGCCGTTAGGGCCCTGTTCGAAGCTGGTGGTCAGGATGGTAGGCAGTTCGAAAAACTTCGCCAGGTCAGCCAAGGCCAGTACGTTGTTCTTGAACTCGTTGGGCGAAAAGTCCTGGACCAGGGAAATCAGGCCGGTCTGGTGATCGACCAGCAGAACGACCGCGTCGTCCTTGTTCAGGCGGTTGTAAGCGGGAACGTTGCTCATGGGATGACTCCTTTGGGATGGATGCTATGAAACCTGTGGGAGCGGGCTTGCTCGCGAAAGCGGTGGATCAGCTTGCGATGCTGTCGAAGGTACCGACGCATTCGCGAGCAAGCCCGCTCCCACAGGGGGAATATGTTTGTCAGTCAGAAGGCAAAGCAGGAGCAGCCAAACGCGCCCCAGAAACCCTGAAAATCGCTGACCGGAACGTTCGACAGCCGCGCCCGTTCATGGCTATGGGCGTGCACCGTGCACGGGCCGCTGCACTGGTGGACCTGCGCCTGCAACGGTGAAGTCGGGCGCCAGTGACCAGGCACCTTGACCACCGGCGACCAGTCCGGGAGCACCGGCACACTGGCGGGGCCGAGTTTTTCGAAGTCGCCGGCGGCGTACACCACCTTGCCGTCGACCACTGTCAGCACGGACTCGATCCACTTGATGGCCTCTTCCTCGACGCTGAAGAAATCCGCACTCAGTGCCGCCAGGTCCGCCAGTTGGCCCACCTTGATCTGGCCTTTCTTGCCCTGCTCCGAGGAGAACCAGGCGCTGCCATGGGTGAACAGTTCCAGCGCGGTCAGGCGCGGCAGCCCCTCTTCGTGCAGTGCCAGACCGCCGACGGTGCGGCCGCTGACCATCCAGTACAGCGAAGTCCAGGGGTTGTAGCTCGACACCCGGGTGGCGTCGGTGCCGGCGCCCACCGGCACGCCTTCGGCCAGCATGCGCTTGATCGGTGGCGTGGCTTCAGCGGCCTTGGCACCGTAGCGGTCGACGAAATATTCACCCTGGAAGGCCATGCGGTCCTGGATCGCAATGCCGCCACCCAGCGCTCGCACGCGTTCGATGTTCTTCGGTGTGATGGTCTCGGCATGGTCGAAGAACCACGGCAGGCCGTTGAAAGGAATGTCGCGGTTGACCTTCTCGAATACGTCGAGCATGCGGCTGATGGACTCGTCGTAGGTAGCATGCAGGCGGAACGGCCAGCGCTGCTCCACCAGGTGCCGAACCACCGGCTCCAGATCTTGCTCCATGCCCGCTGGCAGGTCCGGGCGCGGTTCGAGGAAATCTTCAAAATCCGCCGCCGAAAACACCAACATCTCACCGGCGCCGTTGTGCCGCAGGAAGTCATCGCCCTGGTGCAGCTTGACGCTGCCGGTCCAGTTCTTGAAGTCGGTGAGTTCTTCCTTGGGCTTCTGGGTGAACAGGTTGTAGGCGATGCGCACCGTCAACTGCTGCTCGCGCGCCAACTGCTCGATCACCGCGTAATCATCCGGGTAATTCTGGAAGCCGCCGCCGGCATCGATGGCACTGGTCAGGCCCAGGCGATTGAGTTCACGCATGAATTGGCGCGTGGAGTTGACTTGGTACTCCAAAGGCAGCTTCGGCCCCTTGGCCAAGGTCGAGTAAAGGATCATTGCATTGGGCCGTGCCACCAGCATGCCGGTGGGTTCGCCCTTGCTGTCGCGCACGATCTCGCCGCCCGGCGGGTTTGGCGTATCGCGGGTGTAGCCGGCCACTCGCAAGGCTGCGCGGTTGAGCAAGGCACGGTCATACAGATGCAAGACGAATACCGGCGTATCGGGAGCGGCCTGGTTGAGTTCTTCCAGGGTCGGCATGCGCTTTTCGGCAAACTGGAATTCGTTCCAGCCGCCCACCACACGCACCCACTGTGGCGTTGGCGTGCGGTCGGCCTGGTCCTTGAGCATGCGCAGGGCATCGGCCAGGGACGGCACGCCTTCCCAGCGCAGCTCAAGGTTGTAGTTCAGGCCCCCACGGATCAGGTGCAAGTGCGAGTCATTGAGCCCGGGGATGACGGTACGGCCCTTAAGGTCGATGACTTGGGTGCCGCTGCCGCGCAGGGCCATGGCCTCGGCGTCGGTCCCTACCGCGACGAAGCGCCCCTGGCTGATGGCGACCGCACTGGCGCGGGGTTTCTCACGGTCAACGGTATGGAACTGGCCATTGAATAGAATCAGATCGGCGTTCATCGGATGTCCTTTGGCGATGGATGTGCGAACACATCAAGAGTAAATACAGTCCGTGGCGAGGGAGCTTGCTCCCGCTCGGGCGCGTAGCGGCCGCTCTTTTTTGGGCCGCTTCGCAGCCCAGCGGGAGCAAGCTCCCTTGCCACAACAGTGTTTGTCACAACAGCTCGGCGCTGCTTAGGGCTCCAGGTGTTCGTGGGTTTGGGAGGCTTCCAGCCACGGCGCGAACAGGCGGGTCGCCAGCGGCATGCACACGTACACCACCGACAGCACGATGGTCAGGGTGATCAGGAACGTAGCGACTACGTAGTTGGAAAGAAATGCGTGCAGTTGCAGCAAAGGTCCCCAGATCAGCGGCACCAGCAAGGTGTGGGGCAGGATGACCAACAGCGTCACCACCGCCTGTTTCCAGCGTGGCGGGGGGATGGAGGCATCCGCCAACGGCGCGAACCAGAACTCCTTGTGAGGGGCGACTTCGGTCTGGTCGCCATCGGCCAGCAGCGGCGCGGCTTCTTCCACCAACTCGCGGCGCTGGGGCGAATCCAGCCAGCGTTGCATCGCCTCGGTGGAGCAGAAACGCAGCACGCAGGTAAACAGCGACAACCCGCCCAGCTTGCCCCGCACCACATCCACACCCAGGTGCCCAGGCCACTGACCGGCCACCCGCACGGTGCGGCGCAACCAGGCCTCATAAGCCGCGTCCTGACCGGACTTGATCCGGTGCTTGATCACCAGCGTGACGATTTCATCAAAGCCAGGTTTTGCAGGGTCGCGGGTGGAATCAACGGTTTGAGGTTCAGACATGACGTAGCACTCCAACAAAACGCGTGTTCATCGCCAGGCGTCCAGGCCCGGCAATCAACACGCTGGTAAATACGATCAGCAGCAGCCAGCCGAACTGCCCTTCTTCCAGGGTCCACTGCGGGTGTACCACCACCAGCGCGACGGCCAGCAGAAACAGGATGGGCACGCACGCCAGACGCACGAGGACCCCGGCCATGATCAACAGGGGGCAAAGCACTTCGGCGAAAATCGCCAGCATCAGGGTGGGCGCGGCGCCCAGATGAAACGGGTCCTCGATACGGGTCAGCTCAACGCTGTAATGCAACAGCTTGGGCAGCCCGTGGACCCACAGTAAAAACAGCCCACCGCTCAGGCGCAGGAACAGCAAACCCAGATCCTGCAGGGAACGTTCATCCACGATGCTCATCGGTGAGTTCCCTGCGGGTAGGCGGCGGCCGGCAACGGTTGAGACATATGGGTGGCAATGCGCGAGCGCAGCCAGCGCTCGGCCGGATCGTTGTCATGCACACCGCTCCAAACCATCGACAACTCGGCGGCATTGATCTGGAACGGCGGATCCTCAGCACGCAGCGCGCAGCCTTCCACCAGCGCACAGGCGGCGTAGTCAGGCACGGTGGCGATCAATTCGGTGCCTGCCAGCAAGGCCCGCAGGCCGCTGAACTGCGGCACTGCCAACACCACTTTGCGCGTTCGACCGATGCGGGCCAGGTCCAGGTCGATGTTGCCGCTCAGGTCGCCCGAAAACGAAACCATGGCATGGGGCCGCGCGCAGTATTCGTCCAGGGTCAGCGGCCCTGGGCGCTGGTCGCCGCGTAAGACCTTGCAGGGAATGTCGCGCAGTTTCTTGCGCTTGGCATTGGCCGGCAGGTCGGTGGTGTAACTCACGCCGACGCTGATTTCGCCACTGGCCAGCAGCGACGACATCAGCAGAAAATTGGCCCGGCGCACCACCACGATGATGCCGGGGGCCTCTTCGCGCAGTTGACTGAGCAAGGGTGGAAACAAGCCGAACTCGGCATCATCGGACAAGCCGATGCGGAACACGTCGCAACTGGTAGAGGGATCGAAAGCCTTGGCTCGACTGACCGCGCCCGAGATCGTATCCATCGCCGGTTGCAGTTCCCGCAGAATCGCCAAGGCCCGCGGCGTCGGCTCCATGCCGCGACCGTTGCGGATCAGCAGCGGATCGTCAAACAGGTCCCGCAAGCGTCCCAGCGCGGCGCTCACCGCCGGCTGGCCCATGAACAGCTTTTCGGCGACACGGGTCAGGTTCTTCTCGAACATCAGCGCCTCGAAGATCACCAGCAGGTTCATGTCGAGGCGGCGCAAGTCATTGCGGTTCATGGGTGCTATTCCTGTTGAATACCGGTCCTGTGGGAGCGGGCTTGCTCGCGAAAGCGGTGGGTCAGGGGACACTTATGTCGAATGTGCCACCGCATTCGCGAGCAAGCCCGCTCCCACAGGTTAGTGCTTGGTCAACCCTGGATGAACGCCAGCAGGTCCGCGTTCAAGCGGTCCTTGTGGGTATCGGTCAGGCCATGCGGCGCGCCGGGGTAGATCAGCAACTGCGAGTTTTTGAGCAACTTGGCGGCGGCGATGCCCGCGGTTTCGATCGGGACCACCTGATCATCATCGCCATGGACCACCAGGGTCGGCACATCGATATTGCGCAGGTCTTCGGACAGATCCGTCTCCGAGAACGCCTTGATGCAGTCGTAGGTGTTCTTGTGCCCGGCGAGCATGCCCTGCATCCAGAACCAGTCGATCATGCCCTGGGAGACCTTGGCGCCCGGCCGGTTGGCACCGAAGAACGAACTGGCCACTTCTTTGTATAGCTGAGAACGGTCAGCCAGGGAGGCCTGGCGGAAACCGTCGAACACCTGTACGGGCAAGCCACCCGGGTTGGCCGGGGTTTTGAGCATCAACGGGGTCACCGCCGAAATCAGCCCGAGTTTGGCGACGCGGGCGGCACCATGACGACCCATGTAGCGGGCAACTTCGCCACCGCCGGTGGAGAAGCCCAGCAGCACCGCATTCTTGAGGTCCAGCCGCTCGATCAGCTCGGCCAGGTCATCGGCATAGGTGTCCATGTCGTTGCCGCCCCAAGGCTGGCTGGAGCGCCCGTGCCCGCGGCGGTCATGGGCGATCACGCGGTAACCGTTGGACGCCAGGAACATCATCTGCGCCTCCCAACTGTCCGAGTTCAACGGCCAGCCATGGCTGAAGACCACCGGTTGACCACTGCCCCAATCCTTGTAGTAAATCTCGGTGCCGTCGCGGGTGATGAAGGTGCTCATGACGTGATTCCTTGAGATGAGTGGATGGCTCAATGGTCCGGTCAGAGGGGGCATTTGCGTGAGTTAAACGTTGTTAATTTTTTGGAGCGTCGGTGTGAACAACTGCTTTTGTGGCGAGGGAGCTTGCTCCCGCTGGGCTGCGCAGCAGCCCCAAGACTGTCACCGCGGCGTGCCAGATTGATTGGGAGCGGGGCCTTGGGGCCGCTTCGCAGCCCAGCGGGAGCGAGCTCCCTCGCCACAGAGATCGGCGCCTTGAACGCGGCGTCTGGAAACGTTCACCGTTGCGCTTGAAACAAAACCTGAGGAACATGCTCGGGAAAAGCCGATGCACCGGGACCAGAACATTGAGAGCAACATGAGCCAGTACCTCAACCTGCCTGTCGAACAGACGCTGCATTTCGGCCCTTACCGCGTCCATCCTCGCCAGCGCCTGGTGCTGGAGGCCGGGCAGCCGTTGCGCCTGGGACGCCGGGCAGTGGAGATTCTGCTGGTGTTGCTCGAACACGCCGGACACGTGGTGAGCAAGCAGGAACTGATGGCCCGTGTCTGGCCCAAGAGCGTGGTGGAAGACACCAACCTGCGGGTGCACGTGGCGGCGCTGCGCAAGGCCCTGGGAGACGGCCAGCATGGGCAGCGCTACATCATCACTGTGGCGCAGCGCGGTTACAGTTTCGTCGCACCGGTGTCCCTGGAGCCGGTGGAGCAACTGGCGCGAATCCCTCACCCTTCCCTGGCCCACAACCTGCCGCCGCGCCGCACCCGGCTGATCGGACGCCAGGGCCTGGTGGAAAACCTGGTGGCCCAGCTGCCGCGAAAACGTTTCATCACCCTGGTGGGGACCGGCGGGATCGGCAAGACCACCGTCGCCTTACGTGTCGCTGAGCGGCTGATCGGTCACTACCGGGATGGCGCCTACCTGTTGGACCTGGCGTCGCTCAACGACCCGTGCACGATCGTCCCGAACCTGTGTGCGCTGCTGGACCTGCCACTGCATGAAGGCGACCCGCTGGACATCGTCACCCGGCGACTCAAGGAACAACACCTGCTGCTGGTGATCGATAATTGCGAGCACCTGATCGATGCCATCGCCCAGCTCAGTGAAACCCTGCTGCGCGGGGCGCCCCACTTGCATATCCTGGCCACCAGCCGCGAAAGCCTGCGGGCCGAAGGTGAGCACGTGCAGCATCTGGATTCCCTGGCGTTCCCACCTTGGGAGATGCCCATTGAGGGTTATCCGGCCCTGGAGTTCCCGGCGCTGCAACTGTTCGCCGAACGGGCAATGGCCAGTCATGACAGCTTCGAGCTGACGGATCAGGACATACCGCTGGTGGTCGACATCTGCCGGCGGCTGGACGGGATTCCCCTGGCCATCGAACTGGCCGCCGGTCAGATCGGGGTGTTCGGGCTGGAGGAACTTCACCGGCAACTGCAAGGCAGCGTCGCCCTGCTCCACAACGACACTCATGCCGCCGCACCGCGTCAGCAAACCCTGCGTGCCACACTGGACTGGAGTTTTGCGCTGCTCACCGCCTGCGAGCAGACCTGCCTGCGACGGCTGGCGGTGTTCATGGGCAGCTTCAATCTGACGTCGGCCGCTGCGGTGATCGTGGGTCAACATATCGCGCCGGACCAGGTGCTGATGTCGGTCAGCCAACTGGTCGCCAAATCGCTGCTCAACGTCGAGGTCGGCGATGAAGAGGTGCGTTATCGCCTGCTGGATACCACTCGCAGCTATGCCCTGGAAAAACTGGCTGAAGCCGGGGAGCTGGCTGCCAGCCATCAGCGTCACGCCGAGCGCTGCCTGACACTGATGGAGCATGCCGAAAAAGACTGGGAAACGACCCCCACGCGGCAGTGGATCGCCCGCCACGCCCTCTATCGCGACGACATCCGTGCCGCGCTCGACCGGGGGCTGGGCCCGCAGGGATCGCATGCGGTAGCGATCCGCCTGACAGCCCGCACCCTGCCCCTCTGGCAGGAGTTGTCGCTGCTCAGGGAGCACGGGCTTTACGTGAGCAAGGCGCGGGCGTTATTGCGCCAAAGCCCCGCGCCGTGCCCACGACTGACCCTGGCCCTGGAACTGGCCCATGCCAGTTTCAATTACCATACCCAAGGCGGCACGCCTGCCACTGTCGAAGCCTTCATCACGGCCCGGGGCCTGGCGCAACAATGCCAGGACCTGGCCGGCGAGCTGCGAGCCGTGTCGGGGCTCATGACCGTCAACCTCAGCTGCGGCAACTACCAAGAGGCGCTGGAACAAAGTCTGGATTTCGACCGACTGGGCGTGCACGGCGACCCGACCCTGTCCTTGAGCACCCAACGCCTGCGAGTGCTGGCGCAGCATTTCACGGGTGACCAGACGGCCGCCCGGCGTGATGCCGAACAAGTGATCCAGCGCCTGGCCCAGAGCGGCCATCTCAGCCGTTTCTCCCACGGCTTCGGCGTGCAATACGATCAAAGCGTGGCGGCACTGACCGTGCTAGCGCGTATTCTCTGGCTGCAAGGCTTTGCCGAAAAAGCCCGGCGCACCGCCGACCTTGCGCTGCAGATTGCCTTGCAGATCAACCACGGCATCTCGATCTGCTACACCCTGGCGCTGAGCGGTTGTGTGATTGCGCACTACAACGGCGATCATTCACACGCCCGGGAAAGGCTCGAACTGTTGAAGCACCAGGCGAAAAAACATTCGGTCATGCTGTTCCATGACTGGGCCAGCCACTATGCCCGCGCTTTCGATGACGAAACCCTGAAAGCAAGTTCGACCAACGCCGGACTGATCCAGGACATCGTCGTCACCCTGCGCATCGATTGCGTCAGCCAGGCACAGGTCGAGCGCGCCCGCAACGGTGCGGCAGGCTGGTGTACGGCGGAGATCCTGCGGGCCGAGGCCGAAGCCCTGCTGGCGCAGAACGACCCCGCCCTTGAGCGCTGCGCCGAAGAGCAACTGCTGAGCGCTCTGGCGGTGGCCCGGCGGCAAAATGCCTTGGCCTGGGAATTGCGCAGCGCCATGTCCCTGGCCCGGCTGTGGCAACGCCGGGGCATGGACCATGCCGCCCAAGATCTGCTCAGGCCGGTCTATCGACGTTTCAGCGAAGGGTTCGACACTCCCGACCTACAGCAAGCTGGCGCGCTCCTGCAAAAACTGGCCCGACAGCTGGGGCCTTGAACGACGTACCTCCCAAGCTTCTTGCAGTGCATGGCGCCGGTTGAAAACAGCCCACTGACCACTGCGTCGCGATTTTTCCAGGGCGTAGGCGCGAGTGGTGTGGAGCAAGTGGAACCGAGCCCCGTCCACGCACTGCTCGACCATGACCAGCGATTGGTTCGCCAGCCGTGACAGCAGACCAGGCAATTGCCTGGCCTCCAACTCGGCACAACTGATGACGGCCAGCGCCGCCTTGAGCGTAAACGGCCCATCGAACACGGCCAGGCGCTGGAACACGGCTTGCTCATCGTCACTCAAGCGCTCGAAGCTCCAGTCCAGCATGGCCTCCAGGCTTCGATGGCGCGCCACAGCCGTGCGGCGCCCATGGTTCAAGAGTGACAGCCCACAATCCAACTGTTCCAAAACCCCCGCCACGCCCAACACACCCACCTGGGCCGCCGCCAGTTCCAGCGCCAGCGGTAACCCGTCCAGGCGTTGGCATATCTGGACAATCACCGCCAACTCGCGGTCATTGGGCTCGAAACCCTGCTGCCGGGCAGCGACCTGATCGATCAACAACTGCACCGCCGGACACGCCAATATCTGGTGGGCCGGCTCACGGGACGAGGTCACTGTCAGCCCCGGCAGTTGTACGACGCGCTCATCGGTCAGATTCAAGGGCTCACGGCTGCTGAACAACAGCGAGACCTGCGGGGCCGATGCGCCCAACGCCCGGGCCAGATCCCGGCAGGCGTCGAGCAGATGGTCGCCGCCATCGAGCACCAGCAACATCCGCCGCGATTTCAGTTGCTGGCTCAAGGTTCCGTGTCCCAGCCCCAGGGTGCAGGTAACCTGTGCCGTCACCTGCGACGGCTCGCTGATGGCGGACAGGTCCACAAACCAGGCACCGTCGTCAAAGTGTTCCAGCAACAGTTCGGCCGCCCGCAGCACCACGGTGGTCTTGCCGACCCCACCCGGTCCGGTCACGGTGGTCAGGCGCTGACGGGGCACCTCGCTGAGCAACCGTCCCAGCACTTTGTCGCGACCGATCACCGGGCTCAGGCGCGCGGGCAGGTTGTGGCGCTCGAGCGGCTGCTCGACGTCAACATCCACGACCACGGGCGCGGCAAAGCAATAGCCCTGCCGGGGATGATTGAGGATGTAGCGCCCCTCCTGCGCCGCGTCACCGAAAGCCCGCCGTAGCGCCGCGATGTGCACCCGCAGGTTGATGTCTTCCACCACGCTGTCAGGCCAGACGCGGGCGATAAGCGCTTGCTTGCTCACGAAGTGACCGGCGTTCTCCAGCAACACTTGAAGAATGTCCAGGGCGCGGCCACCCAATATCAGAGGCTCGCCTTCACGCGTGACAAGTCGCTGCTGGCGATAAAAGCTAAACGGGCCGAAGCACACCGCCGGCTCGGTGTCGGGTCTGGCGAAACTGTTCATGGGCGATCGAGCGCCGGATAACCATCGCGGGCATGACACTCCGGCGATTCGAACGCGTCTGCCCTGGCTCCTGCGCATCCTTTCCAGAGGGTTCGCCGTTATCTTGGCAGCCATCGCCCAGAGGACAATGCTGGCACAGGGCGCATGACGGACATTGCGGTGCCCTGGACGGACACCGACGGCTCAACTGAACTGCTGGCGGTATTGCACGGGGGTCAGGCCAAGCTTTTCACTGAACAGCAAGCGCATGTGCCGCACACTGCCGAAGCCGCTGCGAAACGCCACGGTCTTGAGGGGCAAATCCGTGGATTCCAGCAACTGGCGGGCGCGATCGATACGCGCGCCTTGCAGGAACTCCATGGGCGTCATCTTCACTTCGCGAACGAACATCCGAGCGAAATGGCGCGAACTCATGGCGGCGATCGCGGCCATGCGTTCGATGGTGAAGGGTTCCTCCAGGTGCTCCATCACATGATGCTGCACCCGGGTAATGGCAGACTCTTGAGCCGCCACCGCCGCCACCAGCGGGCTGAACTGCGCCTGGCCGCCCTGGCGCTTCATCACCACCAGCAACACCTTGGCCACATCCAGCGCGACTTTACGACCGTGGTCCTGAGCGACGATGGACAGCGCCAGGTCGATGCCGGCGGTTACACCGCCGGAGGTGATCAAGCGTCGATCCTGCAGGAAGATTTTGTCGGTCTCCACCCGTGCCTTGGGGAAACGCTGGATCAGGCGTTCGGTGTAGTGCCAGTGGGTGGTAACGCGATAGCCGTCAAGCAGCCCCGCCTCCCCTAGCACAAATACGCCGGTGCAAATGGAGCCGTAGCGCGTGGCCCGTGGCGCCGCCGCGCGCAACCAGGTGTGCAATCCCGGATGCTGGTCGTTATAGGCGCCCGGTCCACCCGGCACCAGCAACACGTCATAGGCCGCCCAAGCCTGGTCAATGTGGATATCGGCCTGTACCGCCACGCCGTTGGACGCTCGCAACGCGCCGCGTTCGGTTCCCAGGGTCAGCAATTGATAACGAAGATCGGGTTCAAGGTAACGATTGGCGATGGAAAACACTTCAAGAGGCCCGGCCATGTCGAGCAATAAAAAATCCGGGAACAACACCATTGCAACGGTTTTCATCGAAAATACGCCAAAATATTCAGAGGCCTTAGAGGCCACAAACCCACATTATGTCGAAGCCAGCCGCCTGCTGGTAGCGGCCTCTATTGTCTACTCATAACGGACAGTCTTTCGTTTTTAACCTGCTTATTGAACCATTCAATAACCATTAACCTTCTTCTGAACCTGGCGAACGCCCACCGCCGCCGCCCATACCCATCAGGAGAGCTACCATGCTGACCCTTCGCAAAGCTTCAGACCGCGGCATCGCCCGCCACGGCTGGCTGACCTCGTTCCATACCTTTTCCTTTGCCAGCTACCGCAACGTCAACGAACAAGGCTTCTCCGACCTGCTGGTCATCAACGACGACCGGGTCGCAGCGGCCAAGGGTTTCGGCCAGCATCCGCATCGGGACATGGAGATTTTTTCCTATGTACTTGAAGGCGCGCTGGAGCATAAGGACACCCTGGGTACCGGCTCCGTCATTCGCCCCGGTGATGTACAACTGATGAGCGCTGGCAGCGGCGTGGCCCATAGCGAGTTCAACCACAGCGCCGAGGAGCTGGTGCACTTCCTGCAAATCTGGATCGTGCCCAACGTCAGTGGCGCCACGCCGCGCTATCAACAGGAGCACTTCAGCGCCGAACAGAAACGCGGTCGCCTGCAATTGATCATTTCCCCGGACGGCGCCAACGGCTCGCTCCAGGTGCGCCAGGACGCACGGGTCTATGCCGGGCTGTTCGACGGCGAGGAAAACGCCACCCTGACATTGGCGCCTGATCGTTATGCCTACGTGCATGTGGCCCGTGGCAGCGTCGAGCTCAATGGGGTGCCGTTACAGGAAGGTGATGGCGTACGGGTGCGCGAGGAACAGGTGCTGACGTTGAGCAACGGTCAGGAAGCCGAGGTGCTGGTGTTTGATCTGCGGCCACAGGAATTGCCGCAAATGCCCTGAGGGCAGGTCCTGTTCGCGATAGCGGTTGCCCATTGAGCATTCTTGTTGAATGGAACGCTTATATCGCGGGCAGGTTCTCCTCCCGCCGCCTCTCATTGCCCTGCGCCGTGCCAACCTGAGCAATATAGGGGCCGTAGACTCAGTTTGAGATGTTTAATCAAATAATTGATGAGCTACATAACTGTGAAAACAAGTAGCGAGGCGCTGCGATATGTCATTTGGCCATCTTTCACGCCTCTCAGGGGTATATATCGAAAGCATCTTTAGAAACTTAAGCTGCATGAGCTGAGTGAAACAAATAATGCGAAGCGACAGCCCTTTCCGACGTGTGGTGCTCTGCTCTTATTAAAACTACAATATCGTCTTAACGTTACCGGCCATTGAAATGATTTCAATTAGCCATCAATTATCCTCACTCAGTTAGTCATGGAAGAAGTATGAAAACGGTTATGTCTCTCGTTGTGCTTTCCGTTGCCTGCTATGCAACAGCAGACGTTCAAAAAATTCAGTATGCCTACGACGATTCGAAGGCCGAATACTCCATCGTCTCGTTTACCGAGAGCGGTTCGACCCTCCAGGTCACCGTCCAAAGAGCGGGTCCCTACTTCACCAACTACACAAAACTGGCACTCGACTGCGCTAACCACAATGTTCGGCACATGGGCATGTACAACAGTCTCGAAAGGTTGGAAAAAGCTCAGTTCGACCCGATGCAGGAGCGCATCGTCGCAGGCTCGATCGCCGATGAAGTGCGCAAAGTACTTTGCCGCGGCACAAGCATGACTGCCTCACAGGCCGATGAAGTACCTGCCAAGGTAAAAGCTGACGATAAAATCTGATCCCAACGCCGCTAGCCTGCGGCGTTTGCCAACCCTCTACAGGGCAAAATTTTCTGACATGCTGTTCAGTGCGGGGATTGTTGATACTTTGCCATCATGATCCTGGCGAGAGAGCAAGCCCCTCCCACCTCCGAACGGGTCGCGTGCTATCACCGAACGCCCTGTTTTCGCTCAAACGTCGAACGATAACTGCCCGGCGGAACGCCGAAGAAATCCCGAAAACGACGCTGAAAGTGCGGCGAGCTGACAAAGCCTGTCGCCACGGCGATTTCGGTGACGGATCGATTGGTCTGCTGGATAAGTTGGCGCGCACGGGTCAGGCGCAGTTCCAGGTAATAACGCGTCGGCGTTGCGCCGAGGAAACTGCAGAAGCGCCGCTCCAACTGTCGCTTGGAGATTTTCACGCAGGCCGCCAGCTCATCGATGGTCAACGGCTCCTCAATGTTTTGCCACATCAGCTCCAACGCCAGCTTGAGACTTTCTGGCAGTGTCGGATCGGTTTCGACGAAGACCGGCGGCAGATCCGACGCGTCGCCCGACTCATCACACCGCAGGATCTCCTCGATCGCCCCCACCAGCGCCTCGCCTCCCGTCTGGCGGATCAACTGAAGCATCATGCGCAGCGAGCTGTTGGCACCTGCGCAGCTGACCCGCTGCCGGTCAACCACATAAGCGCGGCTGGAAACTTTCACATGGGGAAAAACCTCCGCCATCATGGCGCGACTTTCCGGGTGAACCGCGCACTCGAAACCATCGAGCAAACTGGCATCGGCGACAAAAAAAACGCCGTTCCACAACCCGCCCAGTATTGCCCCGGATGCGGCGTTGGCGCGCAGCTTGCGTCGCAGCAGCGGCATACCCTGCAACTTCACGCGAAAGCCACCGGCGACGATCAGGACGTCCTGGTTCTCCGGCAACTGCGCCAACTCGATATCGGCAGAGATAACGATCCCCAGGTCACTGGTCACCTGACTCCCCGACGCCCCAACCGTCAGCACCTCATACAGCGGCCTGTCGCTCATCAGGTTGGCTGTCACCAGCGCATCCACCGCGCCGGTAAAGGACATCATCGAGAAATTGTCCATCAATACGAACGCGACACGAACCGGAGCCTGATCAGCATCTGAGGATCCGAGCGGCCGGTAAGCCATGTTTTTGTTTTTAAGTACGCTCTCGAATGCGCTGGGCATAGGGCCTCGTCAATACATGAAGGCATCAGGACTTGTATCACGCTCGCGCTTTAAGCAGCAGAGCAATTGGCACATCTTCCAGATTAACCACGACGGCTGCAATCGACTCGCGACATCCCAGGCCGATTCCTCCCTGATAGCCCAGCGGCCTCAAGTCCATTCGACTTTGGTCGATATCGTGTAGGTACGCATGGGCGCTTCCCCCGTTCCAGAAACTCGCAACGCGCACCGCTACTGTTTCCTGTTTCCGCCGTTCCAACACCTATAAATATCCGCGGGAGAAGTCATGAATATCAAACAGAAGTTGACCTGGGCGTTCGCGGCCATCGCCTGCTTGCCAGTGATCCTGGTGGCGGTGCTTGTCGTGTTGAACCTGCGCGACGCCGCACAAAGCAACTTCCTGGACAGCAGCGGCCGTGAAATCCGTCAGATCGACAACGGCATGAAGCAGTTCTTCGATGGCATCAGCCAGAACGTCGAGTTCTTCGCCAAGGACCCGCGGATTGTTGCGGCCAAGGATCTGAAAAACTATTCCGGTGCCGACGCTGCACAAATTCCGCTGCCTGAGAACAACAAACAGCTGCTGGACATATTCGACCGATTCGCCCAAAGCCATCCGACCACCGCCTATCTTTCTCTGGGGCTGGCCGACGGTGGTTACGCCAGTTGGCCTGACGATCCCAAAATTTCCAACTACGACCCCCGCGTTCGTCCCTGGTACAAGGCCGCCATCGCGTCAC
This sequence comes from Pseudomonas sp. NFACC39-1, assembly GCF_900110355.1. Taxonomy (NCBI): domain Bacteria; kingdom Pseudomonadati; phylum Pseudomonadota; class Gammaproteobacteria; order Pseudomonadales; family Pseudomonadaceae; genus Pseudomonas; species Pseudomonas sp. NFACC39-1. The sequence goes on from NZ_FODL01000006.1 coordinate 409,833, forward strand.
CGGGCACCACAGTGCGTACAGACGCCTATTACTGGGCCCCGGACGATGTATCGCTGATCGGCATCGTCCACACGGTCTCCGACGCCGCTGGCAAGCTGGTGGGTGTGGTGGGCCTGGACGTGTCACTCAAGCAACTGACCGAACTGGTCAAGAACATCAAGCTGGGCGACAGCGGTTACCTGATGCTGGTTGAAGCCAATGGCAACGTCCTGGTCGACCCCAGCGACGCCAAGCACAACTTCAAGCCCATGGCAGAGCTTGGCCCCAACTATGCCGCACTGGCCAAAAGCGCTGATGGCGTAACTCAGATCGAGATCGAGGGCGTGCCCTACATGGCCAACGTCGTCAGCTCCAAAGGCCTGGGCTGGCGTTTCATCGGCCTGATCAAACGCGACGAAGTCATGGCCCAAGCCTCGAGCCTGACCTGGTTGATCGCCATCATCGCCGCCGCGCTGGCAGTGGTGTTCGCCATCGTCGGCGCCAGTTTCGCCAGCGTGATCGTGCGACCGATTCGCGGTGTTGCCAATGGCCTGCAGGAAATCGCCGAAGGTGAAGGCGACCTCACCCGCAAGCTCTCGGTGCAAGGCAAGGACGAAACCGCCACCCTGGCCAGTTGGTTCAACCAGTTCCTGGGCATGATCGCCCAACTGGTGCAGCGCATCGGCAGCGCCTCCTCCGACCTGCAAAGCGCCGCCGCCGATACCAGCGAAGTGGCGCAAAACATGAACGAAGCTGCCGGACGTCAACGTCAGGCCGTTGAACTGGTGAGTACCGCGTTCAACGAAATGGTTGCCACCGCCAACGAGGTCGCCCGCTCCTGCAGCCAGGCCGCCTCCAGTGCGGACGCGGGCTATCGCGACGTGCACGATGGTCAACAGCACATCGGCGAAGCCACGGGCAGCGTGCTGAAACTGAGCGAGGACCTGCAAAAGTCGACCCAGACCATGCAGGCGCTGGAGCAGGACAGCAAGAACATCAACACCATCCTCGACACCATTCGCTCCATTGCCGAACAGACCAACCTGCTGGCCCTCAACGCTGCCATCGAAGCGGCGCGTGCCGGCGATCAGGGTCGCGGATTTGCCGTGGTCGCGGACGAGGTCCGCGCCCTGGCCCGACGTACCGCCGACTCCACCGGCGAGATCGACAGCCTGCTGGGCAACCTCGCCCGCCGGACCCAGGAAGTCACCCTGCAAATGCAGGGCAGTCTGCAGGGCTCCAAAACCAGCGTTGAACGCATTCAGCAGGCCCGTGACAGCTTCGACAAGATCCGTATCTCGGTGGACTCGATTCGCGACCAGAACACCCAGATTGCCACGGCGGCCGAGGAACAGCACCAGGTGGCCGAAGACATCAACCGACACATCTCGCAAATCCATACCGACGCACAACTGGTGGAAGAATATGCCCACTCGGCGCAAACGGGCTCGGGCCGCTTGACGGATATTTCCGGGCAGCTCAAGGGCTTGGTAGGACGGTTCAAGTTCTAATCGTAGCGCCTGAGGCAGCCACCCTAAATGTGGGAGCGAGCCTGCTCGCGATGGCGGTGGGTCAGCTTGCATTGATGTTGAATGTGCTGACGCTATCGCGAGCACGCTCGCTCCCACACTTGCTGTGTCATCGAGTCATTGCTGCCCCGTTGTCACCGATGCGGTTTGCCCGCCAAACATAGCCTCAAAGCGCGGTTTGTTGGCGGCGTAGTATTCGGCGACCACCTTATCTGCCGAACTGTCCCGCGCCGCCGCCATCAATCGCTCAAGGTCAGCTTGAGGAATAGTGAAGTGAGCGAACTCGCTCACAGAGATCGCCTACGCTTGGGGCTATGGCAGCAGTTCCCACTTCAGCCGGCACTTCAAGTCGCCGTTCGGCATGTCGCCTCGACTGTTACGGGAAACCGCGAGCGACAGCCGGATGAAATCGACGGCGGCCTAAGTAAGCTTCTGCGCTCAAAACCTCCAGAAGAAAGGGGGAGTGAAACCGCTACTAACCAGGGCACCAAAGTTGACCGTTGGTCGAGAGCAAAATAGGGTCACAGGCCGTTCCCTACATCGTGACCTAGTATCAACCCAGGTTCGGCTGGACAACGCAGGAGATCGACATGTCCGCCTCCGAATCCAGCCTCCTCCAGAGCTGGCAGCACAACGCCCAATCCTGGATCGAAGCGATCCGCACCGGCACCCTCGAGAGCCGCATCAACGTCACCGACCAAGCCATCCTGTTGGCGGTACTGAGCCGTCAACCCGAGCGTGTGCTCGATCTGGGTTGCGGCGAGGGCTGGTTGTTACGGGCCTTGGCCGAACGGGGCATCGAAGCGGTCGGCGTGGACGGCGGTGCAACACTGGTCGAGGCCGCGCGGGCCGCGGGCTCTTCGCCGGTGCATCTGGCAAGCTACGAGTCGCTGGCGCAGGCCACGGTGGACATCGGCCGCAATTACGACCTGATCTGCGCCAACTTCGCCCTGCTGCACCAGGACATCATCCCGCTGCTCACCGCCATGAACGCCCTGCTCGCCCCCGGCGGCACGCTAGTGATCCAGACACTGCATCCGTGGGCCGCAGCAGCGGGCAACTATCAGGACGGTTGGCGAGAAGAAACCTTCGCCGGCTTCCGGGGGCAATGGCAGCCCATGCCCTGGTACTTTCGCACCTTGTCCAGTTGGCTCAAAGCACTGGATATGGCCGGCTATCGACTGGCCGGTCTGCAGGAGCCGCAGCACCCACAAAGCTCGGCGCCGCAGTCGTTGCTACTGGTGGCCGAGCCGCAAGGTTGAACGCCACGGCGAACATGCTCTTCAGGGGCGCTTAATGCCTCTGAACGTCGGCTCAGTTCCAGCCACCCCCCATCACCTTGTACAACGTCACGCGATTGCTCTGTTCGGCCAGGCGCAGGGTGATCAGGTCTTGCTGGGCGCTGTACAGCGAGCGCTGGGCGTCCAGGGCTTCGAGGTAGCTTTGCGAACCACCACGGTATAAGGCGTCGGAAAGCTCGAAGCTCGTGCGACTGGCATCAGTCAATGCTTGCTGCGCGGCGAGGCGGCGATCCAGCGTGCTGCGTTCTGCCAACGCATCGGCCACTTCCTTGAAGGCGCTTTGCACTGTTTGCTGATAAGTCTGTACCTGTATTTCGCGCTCGACCTTGGCCGCGTCCAGTGTCGCGCGGTTGCTGCCACCGTCGAAGATCGGCAGGCTGACGCTCGGAGCAAACGACCAGGCGCCACTGCCGGACTTGAACAGGCCGGACAACGCCGAGCTTGAAGAACCGGCACTGGCCGTCAGGCTGATGCTCGGAAAGAACGCCGCGCGGGCCGCGCCGATGTCGATATTGGCCGACTTGAGGGTGTGTTCGGCGGCCAATACATCCGGGCGCCGTTGCAACAGGCTGGACGGCAGCTCGGCCGGCACTTGCACCAGCGCCGCCGCCGACTCCAGGTTCGCACCGGGCAGCAGTTCCTCGGGAACATCACTGCCCACCAGCAGGCGCAGGGCATTGCGATCCTGGAGGATCTGGCTTTCATACGCCGCCGCGTCAGCCCGGGCTGACTCCACGGTGGTTTGCGCCTGGGCCACGGACAAACCGGAGGATCCGCCCAGTGCGTGGCTGCGACGGGTCAACTCATAGGTCGCCTGCTGGCTGCGCAAGGTCTCTTGGGCCAGTTGCAAACGCTCGTTGTCCGCCGCCAGGGTCAACCAGGCCGTGGCCACTTCGGCCACCAGGCTGATCTGCGTGCTGCGCCGGGTTTCGGTCAGGGCCAGATAGTCTTCCAGAGCCTCGTCCTGAAGGTTTTGCATGCGTCCGAATACGTCCAGCTCATAGCTGCTCAGCCCCAGTTGCGCGCTGTAGTCATGGCTGGTGGTCGCCGAGCCGCTGTTGGACAACGAGCCAGGCGTACGACTGTGGGTGCCGCTGACGCTGGCATTGATCGACGGCAAAGACTCGGCGCGCTGGATACGGTATTGGGCCTGGGCCTTTTCGACATTCAAGGCGGCCAGGCGCAGGTCGCGGTTGTTGGTCAGGGCCAGTGCTTGCAAGCGCGCCAGACGGCTGTCGGTGAAAAAGTGTTGCCATTGGATCTCGGCGGCGACCTCCCCCTTGGGCGTACCGACGGTGGGCAACCATAGCTCGGAGACCGGCGCCTCGGGGCGTTCATACTGCGGTGCCAGATTGATGCAGCCACTGAGCAGTGTGAGTAAGGCCAGCAAGGGCCAGCGGAACTTGATCATGCGTCACCTGCCTGAGTGGTTGGAACCGAACTCGAAACCGTGGACACGCGGGAAAACCGTCGGCGAATCTGCACGAAGAACAATGGGACGAAGAAGATCCCCAACACCGTGGCGGTGAACATGCCGCCCAGCACGCCGGTACCGATTGCCTGGCGTCCGGCGGAACCTGCACCGCTGCTCAGGGCCAGGGGCAATACGCCGAACATGAAGGCCAGGGAGGTCATGAGAATCGGCCGCAGGCGTTGGCGCACGGCAATTAGCGTCGCGTCCCGCAAGCTGTTGCCCTGCTCTTGCAGATGCTTGGCGAACTCGACGATCAGAATCGCGTTTTTAGCCGCCAACCCCACCGTGGTCAGCAGCCCTACCTGGAAGTACACGTCGTTGCTCAAACCACTGACACGGGTGGCCAGCACCGCACCCACCCCCCCCAACGGCACCACCAGCATCACTGAGAAAGGCACCGACCAACTCTCATAGAGCGCAGCGAGGCAGAGAAATACGAACAGCACCGATATCGCGTACAGCAGGGGTGCCTGCGAACCGGACAGGCGCAACTGATAGGACTGCCCGGTCCACTCGTAGCCGATGCCCTCCGGCAATTGCTTGATGATCGCCTCCACCGCATCCATCGCATCCCCGGTACTGACCCCAGGCGCCGGATCGCCCACCACTTCCAGCGAAGCGTTGCCGTTGTAACGCTCCAACAACGGTGAGCCGTAGCTCCACGAACTGCTGGCAAACGAGGAAAAAGGCACCATCTCGTCGTTGCTGTTGCGCACGAACCAATGTTCCAGGTCGGCCGCCTGCATCCGCGATGCAGCCTCGCCCTGAACGTAAACCTTCTTTACCCGGCCCTGATTGAGGAAATCATTGATATAGGTGCCCCCCAACGCCGTGGACAAGGTGGTGTTGATGTCACTGGTGCTCAAGCTCAAGGCCCCGGCCTTGCGATCATCGATGCTGACCTTGAGTTGCGGGGCGTCGTCCAGGCCATTGCTGCGCACGCCCAGCAAGCGTGCGTCTTTGTTCGCCAGTTCGATGAATTGCTCCCGCGCGGCGACCAGAGCGTCATGCCCCAGGCCACCGAGATCCTTGAGTTGCAGGTCGAAGCCGGACGTCTGTCCCAGGCCTCGCACGGCGGGCGGTTGCATGACGAACACATTGGCATCACCAATGCTCGACAGCGCCATGGTCGCGCGCTGGGCGATGGACGCCGCATCCTGCCCTGCCCCTGTGCGCTCGCTCCAGTCCTTGAGCCGGATAAAGGCTCGGGCGGTATTCTGGCTGTTGCCGCCCATGCCCAGGCCGGTGATGCTGATCAGCGCCTCGACTTCCGGTTGTTCGAGCAGATAGCTTTCGAACTGCTTGATCACCGCCTGGGTACGGCTGTCCGTGGCGCCCACCGGCAATTGCACCTGAGCCATGAGAATGCCCTGGTCTTCATCAGGCAGGAATGAAGTGGGCAGGCTCAGATAACCGACCGTCATTACCAGCACCACCAGCCCATACACCAGCCAACTGATGCGACCCCGCTGCAAAATAGCGCCCACCCGACCTTTATAGGCCTCGGCAGCGCGCTCGAACATGCGGTTGAACCAGCCGAAAAATCCGCCTTGAGCGCCATGCCCCTTGCCATCGGACGGCTTGAGCAGGGTCGCGCACAACGCCGGCGTCAAGGTCATCGCCACCAGCACCGAGAGCACCATGGCCGAGACAATGGTGACCGAAAACTGCCGGTAGATGATCCCGGTGGAACCGCCGAAAAACGCCATGGGAATGAATACCGCACTGAGGACCAGGGTGATGCCGACCAGGGCGCTGGTGATTTCATCCATCGACTGGCGCGTGGCGTCCAGGGCCGATAGCCCGCGCTCGGCCATTACTCGCTCGACGTTCTCTACCACCACAATCGCATCGTCCACCAACAGGCCGATGGCCAGGACCATGGCGAACATGGTCAGGGTGTTGATTGAATAGCCGAACAGCGCCAGCACACCGAACGTACCCAGCAGCACCACCGGCACGGTGATCGCCGGGATCAGTGTGGCCCGCAGGTTCTGCAAGAAGAGGAACATGATCAGCACCACCAGAACGATGGCCTCGCCCAAGGACTTGACCACCTCTTCGATGGACAGGCTGACAAAGGGCGTCGTGTCGTAGGCAATCACGTTCTTGAGTTGCATTGGCGTGGGGTAGAACGGTTCCAGCTCCTTGAGCTTGGCCTTCACCGCTTCCCCCACGGTCAGGGCATTGGCCCCAGCGGCCAGTTGTACGCCCATGGCGGCAGCGGGTTTGCCGTTCAGGGCCGAATTCACGTCGTAGCTTTCACTGCCCAATTCAACCCGTGCTACATCCCCGAGCAATACCACGGCACCGTCGCTGGTGGACTTGACCACGACATTGCGAAACTGCTCGACGGTTTGCAGCTTGCTGCGGGCGCTGATCGTGGCATTCAACTGCTGGCCCTTCACCGCTGGCAAGGCGCCGAGCTGACCGGCGGAGACTTCAGTGTTCTGCGCCTCCAGGGCAGAGCTGATGTCCGACGGCATCAGCGCGTATTTTTGCAACAGGGCAGGATCCAGCCAGATGCGCATGGCATAACCCGAGCCCAATGTCTGCACATCGCCGACACCGTCAATACGGCTGATGGAATCGAGCAAGGTGCTGGAAATGTAATCGCCGATCTGGGTGCCGGTCACGCTCGGGTCGTCGGAGGCCAGAGCGACAATCATCAGGAAATCCGAGCCGCCTTTGGTCACGGTCAGACCTTCGCTTTGCACCGACTGCGGCAGCCTCGACTCGGCCTGTTGCAGTTTGTTCTGCACTTGCATCTGCGCCACGTCCGGGTTCGTGCCGGCGGTAAACGTCAGGCTGATGCTGGCACTGCCGTCCGAACTGCTGGAGGCCGACATGTAGGTCAGGTTATCCAGGCCTTTCATCTGCTGCTCGATGACCTGGGTCACCGAGTCTTCCACGGTCTTGGCCGAGGCGCCGGTGTAGGTGGCGGAGATACGCACTGTCGGTGGTGCGATGTCCGGGTACTGCTCCAGGGGCAACTGACTGATGGACAAAGCGCCAGCGAGCATGATGACGATGGCAATGACCCAGGCAAAAATCGGCCGGTCGATGAAAAAACGCACCATGCTCAGCCCTCCTGCGCAATGGCGACGGGTGCCGATTTCAGCGTGCGACTGCGCGTGCCAGGGTTCTGCGCCACGACGGCTTCACCGACCCGGACTTTCTGCCCGCCCTCGACAATCAACTGGTCACCGGCATTGAGGCCGGTCTTGACCCACCACTGGTTGCCCACGGCGCGGTCGATGGTCAAGACGCGCTGTTCGACCTTGCCATTGACCACCAGCAAGACCGTGGTCACCCCGCTGGCACTGCGGGTTACTGCCTGTTGCGGAATCAAAATCGCCTGATCGTCGCGAGCCTGCTCCAGCACCGCCCGCACGTACATGCCCGGCAGCAACAACCGGTCCGGATTAGCAATTTTCGCCCGTAACGTCACCGTCCCAGTGCCTTCGTTCACACTCACGCCGCTGAACTTCAAGCGACCTTCATGGGCATAGGTGCTGCCGTCATCGAGCTTGAGGCTGATTCGCGCCTCGCCTTCGCCATTGCTTTGCAGCACACCGCTGGCCAGGTCGCGCTTGAGGCGCAACAACTCGGTGGTCGATTGGGTGACGTCAACGTAGATCGGGTCCAGTTGCTGCACCGTGGTCAATGCGCTCTCCTGATTGGCAACCACCAGCGCGCCCGGGGTGACCGTCGAGGTTTCGATGCGCCCGCTGACGGGAGAACTGATGCGGGTGTACGCCAGGTTGATGCGCGCCGTCTCCACCCCGGCCTGGGCCACCTGCCGCTCGGCTTCGGCGGTCAGCAGGCTGGCCTGAGCGTCCTCGTTGTCTTGCTGGCTGATGGCATCGATCTTCGCCAACTGAGCGTTACGCTTGGCCGTGGCCTGGGCTGACTTCAAGGTGGCACGGGCCTTGGCGAGATTGGCCTGTGCCTCCGCCAATGCGGCCTTGTAAGAGGAGGCATCCAGTTGGTACAGCGCTTGTCCGGCCTTGACCTCGGCCCCTTCGACAAACAGTCGCTGCTGAACGATACCGCCCACCTGCGGACGGATCTCGGCGACCATGAACGCCTGGGTGCGCCCGGCCAGTTCCGTAGTCAGCGCCTGGCTTTTCGGCTGCACAGTCAGCACCGACACCTTGGGCGGTTCGACTACCGGTGCCGATTCGCCGGAGCAACCGCCTAACAGGAACAGAACGATCAGGAACACCAGCACGACGCTGGTCACCAGGGATTTGGCGAATAATTTGGTCGACATAAATGCCTCTGCAAGACGGTTGGTTCAAGCCAGGCGCCATACTGCGAGGCAAATGTGCAGGAAAATTGAAGATTGCCCGGCGCCCTTGAATCTTCTTCGCACCAGGGCCTAAATGGACGGGCCCTTCACCGACCTGCCCGAGCCCATGAAACTGAGCATCTCCACCAAGCTGTTTATCGCAGTACTGGCCAGCGTACTGTTCGTCATCCTGAGCATGGGGGTGGCCAACGGCTGGAGCTTCGGCAAGGGTTTTCTCGACTACCTCAACGAGCAGGCCCTGTTGCGCATGTCGCCAGTGCTGCCGCGTCTGGCCAACGCCTACGAGCGCGAGGGCGATTGGGAATTTTTGCGCAACCAGCCGGATCGCTGGTTCGAACTGCTGCGCCCCGAACCCGGGGAAAACGACAGCGACCCGCAACGCCCCCCCATGCCCATGTCCGACCTGACCGGTGCAGTGTTTCGCATCGCCCTGCTGGACGTGCAAAAGCAATGGGTCATGGGCTACTCGGCAATTGCCGACGACGCCTTGATGCGCCCAGTCAAGGTCGCGGGCAAAACCGTTGGCTGGCTGGCGGTGACGCCGTTTCAGAACGTGACCGAAGCCGGGGGCGAACGCTTCCGTCAGTACCTGATACGCACCAGTCTGGCCATGGGGGTGTTCTCTTTGCTGTTGGCGATGCTAATCGCCTGGTGGATCGCCCGCACCCTGCTTGAACCGGTCAAACGCGTGGCCGCCGCTACGCATCGCCTGGCCGCCGGTGAATACAGCAACCGAGTCTCGGTGTCTTCCAATGACGAAGTCGGTCAGTTGGCCCGGGACTTCAATCAGTTGGCGTATACCCTGGAGCGCAATGAAAAAATGCGTCGGGAGTTCATGGCCGACGTCTCCCATGAACTGCGAACCCCCCTGTCGGTACTGCGCGGGGAACTGGAAGCCATCAAGGACGGCGTGCGCACACTTGATCAGTCTTCGATGAAATCGCTGCAAGGCGAAGTCGGCATGCTCAGCAAACTGGTGGATGATCTGTATGAACTGTCCCTGGCCGATGTGGGCGCGTTGACATACCGCAAGAGCGAATGCGATCTCAACGAGCTGCTGGACGGTTGCGCAGCCATGTTCCAGGAACGCTGTAGTGCCCGGGATTTGCGCCTGGAGCTGGAGCTGCCGATCACGCCGTTGCGTTTGGAGGCCGACCCCAAGCGTCTGCAGCAGTTGTTCAGCAACCTGCTGGAAAATGCCGTGCGTTACACCGATGAGGGCGGTGTACTGCGCATTCGAGCTGCCGGCGATGGCGACGCCGTACGCGTCGACTTCCTGGATTCCGGTCCAGGGGTCGACGCCGATCAGTTGCCACGGCTGTTCGAGCGGTTCTACCGCGGCGAAACTTCACGCAATCGCGCCAGTGGTGGCGCCGGCCTGGGGCTGGCCATCTGTCACAGCATCGCCCTAGCCCACGGCGGCAGCCTCAGTGCCGAACACTCGCCCCTGGGCGGTCTTTGGCTGACCCTGCGCCTGCCAAGGAACACCTGAACCATGGTCAACGACAGCCCGATCCTCATCGTCGAAGACGAACCCAAACTGGCCGCGTTGATGCGCGACTACCTGATCGCCGCCGGCTATGCGACCCAGTGCCTGGACAATGGGCTTGAGGTAGTGCCGGTGGTACGTGTCAACGAGCCACGACTGATCCTGCTTGATTTGATGCTGCCAGGGCGCGACGGTTTGCAAGTGTGCAAGGAACTGCGCAGCTTCAGTGCCGTGCCGATCATCATGATCACCGCCCGCGTCGAGGAGGTGGACCGTTTGCTCGGGCTGGACCTGGGGGCCGATGACTACATCTGCAAACCCTTCAGCCCCCGCGAAGTGGTGGCCAGGGTCAAGGCCATCCTGCGGCGCAGCCCGCAACTTCTAACCGCTGCGCCGCCGCGCCTGCTGATTGACGAAGAACAGTACTTGGCGTCCCTCGACGGCAATGCGCTGGACCTGACGCCCCTGGAGCTACGTCTGCTCAGCACCCTCGCCCGCGCGCCGGGGCGGGTATTTTCCCGTGATCAGTTGCTGGACAGGATCTACTCCGATCACCGGGTGGTCACCGATCGCACCGTCGACAGCCACATCCGCAATCTGCGACGCAAACTCGAACAGGCATGCCCAGGTGAACAGCCGATCGAATCGTTGTATGGGGTGGGTTATCGGTTTCAGCTTGCCGACGCCTGAGGGTCAGTTTGCAGGGATGTTGGCTGTGCCGACGTCATCGCGAGCAGGCTCGCGATGGCGGTTGCGCGCCATAGATGCTGGACGCCCCATAACCGCCGACCCGGTCCGCCCCGCGAAACACGCCGCTGATCAATAAACCTCAACAACACAAAAGAACTGCCGATACCCAGGGTAAGACCCCAGTGACTGGGTTTCAGGATTGAACGGCGGACCAGGTAATGACAGAGATTTATCTGCTGATAGCACACGGCACGGATCACGGCGAAGCGTACGTCCTGGGTTGGTTCGATGACAGGACCAAAGCCAGGGAAGTGGCCGAGCAGAAAGAATGGGAAGCTTACCGCGCGAGCCTGAAGGCAGAGCATCCATGGTCAACCCACAAACCCTTGGCCCCGGACCAGACCGACTATCGGCGCTACTGGATCAAGACCGTTTCAAAGTTTGATCAGGTGCCTGTTCCGAGGTCTTGGGCGGTTCATTGATCACCGCTGGGTGAAATTCAACGAAACGAGCGTTATCAAGGGTGGTCTAGAAAATTAAGCCCATCCGATGAGAGCATCATTATGTTGAAATTTCTTGGCGGCACCGTAGGTATCATTTTCATAATCGGCCTGATCGTGGTCATCGCCCTGTTCAAGCTGGTCTTCTGACGGCGACAGTGTTGACCACACAGCCGGGAACGCCGTTTCTCAAAGCGTGAAAAAGCCCAATCTTTTCAGATTGGGCTGAGCCGCTCCGGTCAGTCGCTAACGGGCAGATGAACAATAGCTCTTTGCCACTTATTTCAACCGCCCCGCTTTCAATCGGGGGGTGTATTCACTACATTGAGTGTAACTCTGCTCTGTTGACACGGACTGTCATGACTACCCTATCCTCGATCACCTCCACCATTCCCCTCCAGACTCGCTCCGCTGTCGCGGCATTGCCTGCAACAGCGATAGACAGTGCTGAAGCCTTCCCGGCTAGACCATCGGCAATTGTCAGCCTGGGCAGCCCGGTGGTCAGTGTCGAATCACAAACCTATTCCCGCCTCGGGCAACTGCCGGGCCAGGAAATTGTTCGTGTTTGGGAAAAGGAAGCTAAGGACGCGGTCACTAACATCATGGGAACCAACCCCAGATCGCTGTCGATAGCCAACCGTTTTGACCGCCTGGGCGCAGCCTTGTTGGAGCAGTTCGCCAAGAATGGTTCGAGCATTTCCCAGTCAGTGTTCCATACCACCACGGACAGGGCTCACAACGTCGCCGAGATAAAATCCGAACAGACGCTGCTGCACAATAAAGCCGACAACCTGATCAGTCTCAGCATCAAGACCGCCAGCGGCAAGACGGTTACCTTCAGCCTGACAAGCCAGGACGATGGTCTGGGCGTCCAGGCTCTGGTGGAGAGTGGCCCGCTGAGCGAGGATGAACTCAAGGCGATTGGCGCTCTGAGCAGCGCCTTTCAGGCGGCTGTCGACGGGTTGACCGCCGAGCCCCCCAAGCTCGACCTGGGCAAGCTGACGCAGTTTGACTCCAGCGTCTTGGCATCCATTGACCTGAACGCCAAGCTGAAGGGAGTGGACGGTGAGGATCTGACCCTGGCCTTTAGCGCCGACAACCAACGCCGCACCACGCAAATGAGCGGTCCGGATGGCAAACTGAACCTGACCGTGGACCTGAAGAACGGCGCAATCCTGGGCGATGCCAAACAACAGGCCAACGCATTGAACAGCTACCTTGCCCAGCTTGATCGGGTACAGGAGCGTGGCAACGCCAAGGCGGCCCTGATGGAGATGTTCAAGGATGCGTTCAGCGCCATGAACAGCCACTACCCACAGGGCGCTACCCTACCTGAGCGATTGACCCGTAATGCGGCGGACAAGGGCCTATTGACCGGACTGGCAGACTTCGAGGCATCCATCACTCAGACGAACAAGGCGTCCAACCCGATGCACCTGACTGAACTCGATAGCTTTGCCTATACCCTCTCGCAGAAGACGGTCGTCGCAGGTTCCATCATGCGTGACCGCAAGATCGATCAAGTCCAGCAATCGAGTCTATCGGCCAACTACCACAAAAGCCTGAAGGGCGGGAAAGCACCTGCGCTGGGCAAAGATAACGAGTCGCAGAACTATCTCTACGTACAAGTGAATGACAGGGCCAGCAGCTCGGCCAGCCTCGCCTATAAAGATGGCCGACTGAGCAAAGCCTCCGTCACGCAACAGGCCAGCCAGGACACACGGACACAGAAGTACGTCATGGGTAAACTGATTGAAGAGACCGTGGTGCCGAAACAAGCTTCAGCCAGCCGCAGTCACTTGGTATTGCTGGAGTACGCCGCCAAGGAGAGCAAGAAATCCAAGGATGCGCAGGAGCAATCCTTACTGAAGGAAGCGCTCGATACCCTCCACCGTTCGGTGATGCTGCAGGAAAACCCTTCGGCGCTGATGCGTTGAACGCAATGCTGCTTACTTGGTCGGCAGACGTTTCAAGGCGAAACCCGAGCTTTCTTAAAAATCATTGAGCATAAAAAATCCAGTCACGGTTAAATGACTGGATTTTTGATTATAGGGTCGGGACGGAGTGATTCGAACACTCGCCCCCTAGCACCCCATGCAGTAATTCAATGAACATCTATGGTTTTCACTGCACTTCTATATGTCGGTACCGTTATACGCGACGAGGGCAGCCTCTCGGGCAGGGTTTCACTCCGCAAAAAAGGTCGCCATCCCCTTCTACTTCCAGTTCCGCTGGGAGGGTATTTACACTCGCTTTTCCTGGGGCACCTGGCCAAACAAGTCGTTGACCGAAATCCGCAAGGAGCGCAACGAAGCGCGAGACCTTGTAGCGAAAGGGATCAATCCTAATGAAAACAAACGTGCCGCGAAGGTAAGGCAAAAAGCGGAACTAGCGGTACAACTTGCAGAGGCCGATCAGCAAAAATCTGAGAAGCTGACGCTATGGGATCTGGCGGAAGAATGGCTCCGCGACGGTGTCGCTCGCAAGGACGGTAACGCAGAGCTACGGAGAAAGTTTGCGAAAGATTTTTACCCCACTTTCGGCTCTAAAGTCATCAGCTCAAACAGTGAACATGACCTGCGAAACGTAGTGCGTGCAGTAATGGCTCGCGGCGCTACTCGTCAAGCCATCAGTCTTTTTTCGGATCTCGCTCAAATGTTCAGGTGGGCACAAAAACGCCAGCCATGGCGAACGCTACTGATTAACGGAAACCCAGCAGACTTGGTCGAAATCAACAAACTTGTTCCGAGTGACTACCAGGAGGAGCGGACTCGGATCCTTTCCTCTAGGGAACTTCAAGAACTACACCACCGTTTTCAAAAAATGACTACGGATTACGCAGCGTTACCTGCCTTCAGCGTACAATCACCAATCTGCCATTTAGGCTCTCCGTTCGCCGTAACCTGCCTTCAAAACAAAACCACTTCCCTGATCGGTCGAGATTTAAAGTTTTGATCTCGCTCACTTGTCAGCATCGACGCCTGGCCGTCAATGCCGAACACCGAACTGGCCAGGTACTGAGCTTGAATGGCAGATAAGCCTGAGCAATTTTTGCTGACGAGATCGTTAGTCGTCACTTCGTCTCACGCGCCGCCTCGCTGACGCTCTCTTCCTGTTCGTGCTGAGGATTGTGCATGAGATACCCCTGATATCTACCAAGGGAAAACTTAGACGGTATCGACCCTACCTGAACTGAAATATCCAATCTGAGGAGTTTCATAAGGCCACTGCAAGCTCTGGATACCGGGAGTAGCCGCGTATCAAATTAGCCCCCTTCTCTGCAATCAGTACGACACTCAGTGAGACCCTCCCGCGCACTGCCCCCCCTGGCGCAACGATGGGACACACATGCGGATACGTCAGCCCAACGTGCCAGTCACCCGGCTAGTCACGGTTGATGGCATTGATGATGCGTGATGCGAACCGGGTCATCCGCTCGTTACATCACGCAGTCATGCCGGCAAAGAATCGCGAGGCATTTTCATCCAGCGTGGCGATGTCATAGCCGCCCTCCTGCACCACCACACAAGGAATCCCCAGCGCCTTAATCCGTTGCCCCAGTAAACGGAAGCCCTCATGGCTGACAGATACTTTGGACTGAGGATCGTTTTCGTAAATATCGAAGCCCAGCGAGAGTACCAACACATCTGGCCCGAACGTGCGCAATGCAGAGGCGGCCTGATCCATACAGCTGAAAAAATCGGCCTCGCTTGCGCCGTGGGGCATCGGTAAGTTCAGGTTGAAGCCCTCACCGGCACCCGTTCCGGTTTCATCCTCAAAACCGGCGACCACCGGGTAGAAGTTGGTCGGATCACCATGGATCGACACATACAGCACGTCATCCCTATCGTAGAAAATTTCCTGTATGCCCTGGCCGTGGTGCATGTCGGTGTCGAGGACAGCGACTTTGGAGAACCTGCCCCTCAGTACCTGAGCGGCGATTGCAGCGTTGTTGAGAAAGCAGAAGCCGCCTGCCGCCTCGCCACGGGCGTGGTGCCCCGGAGGACGGCAAAGTGCGTAGGCGGACGGGTCTCCGTCGATAACCGCGTGGGCGGCAGCCACTGCACTCTGTGCCGACCAATAGGCGGACTGCCAGGTGTGCTCGCCGATCGGGCAGCTGCCATCAGCCAGGTAGCGGGCAGTCTTGCCCAGAATCCCGCGCAGAGGGTTGCCTTCGCGGATATAGATATTGGACATGACTTCATCCCCCCAGTCTTCCGGCACTTCGTGCCACTGCTGGTAAGCGCTGCTCAGGTAGTCCAGATAGGCCGCGCTGTGTACGGCGGCCAACGGCGCCTGACCATAGTCATGAGGTACCAACAGCGGGTACCCCAGTTTTTCGGCCATCGCCAGCAGCGGGTCAATACGTGCGGGCAATTCCTGTGGCTGACGCATCTGGCCGCGCGACAGGTAGGTACGCGGATGGTGAAGGCGCTGCGCCGGGTGGAAAAATGTTTTCATTGTGGACCTCTCTCAAAACGCATGCGGTCAATAACCCAGTTCAGGATTGACCCGATTGTTCAGTGCAAGCCCTTGGGCCAATCGCTGCACGTTGTCGGCGACTTGCCGGGCGATACACAGGTCGGACGCGGCAGACGCCATGTGCGGCGTCACCCAGACCCCCGGCGTGCGCCACAACAACGAGTCGGCGGGCAAAGGCTCCTGCTCGAAGACATCCAGTAAGGCTCCGCGCAGTTGCCTGCTCGCCAGTGCCTGCTGCAGGTCATTGAGGTTGAGATGCTGGCCACGGCCGCAGTTGATCAATGCGCTACCTTTGGCCATGCACTGGAAGACCTCATCGCACAACACCCCATGGGTCGAGGGGGTAAGTGGCAGCAGGTTGATCAGCACATCCAGTGCGTCGAGAAACTCACGCCGCGAATCCGGACCGCTGAAGGTCGTCACGCCGTCGATCTCACGCGGCGTGCGGGCCCAGCCGCGCACGTGGTAACCCGCCACAGCCAGTCGCACCGACACCGGGGTGCCAATCGCGCCCAGCCCCATCACACCAACCTTGAAGTCTTCAGCCTTTCGCTGCGCCGGGCGCTGCCAGTGCTGCGCAAGATTGCCGACGATCACCTGATCGAAGCCTCGATGAAAGTGCAGTACGCCCCAGTGCACGTATTCGCTCATGCCCAGACTGTGATCAGGGTCGACCACGCGGCAGATCGGCACCGCCGCATCGCGAGAGTCGTCCTGGGCCAAATGGTCAATACCCGAGCCGATCGAATGCACCAGGCGCAGGCGCGGCAAGCGCCCCAGGCTGCCGGGCGGTGGAAACCAGCACACCGCGACCTCGGCGAACGGGGCCTGCGCATCGTCTGGCCGCAGTACATTCAAGTGTGGCGCATGGTCGGCGAAAAGCGTGGCCAGCCAATCGGTCAGCGCAGGGTCCTGGCAGAGCAAAACGATGCAGGCCATGGTCAGTTGCACCAGTCGGTGCGCTGCTCGTCGATCAGACTGAGCGCGGCCTGCCAGGCCAGGTCGATAATGCCGTCGATGCCGTCACGGCCAAACTGCGCCGCCGTGTGCTGACATACAGCTTCACTGGGAATATTCAGCGCTACACCGGCTGACATCGCCTGGATCTGCGCCTGACAGGCACGTTCCAGAAAATAGATCTCGTGGAACGCCGCCGCAACGCCAGCGCCGGCCGCCAGCAAACCGTGGTTACGCAGGATCATCGCCTTGTGCGACCCCAGATCGGCGACCAGACGCTCTCGCTCGTCCAGCGAGAGCGCGATGCCTTCATAGGTGTGATACGCCAGGTTGCCGTAGAACTTCAGCGCATGCTGGGTCAGCGGCAGCAACCCGTCGCGCTGGGCCGCCACCGCCATACCGCTGGCGGTGTGGGTGTGGATGATGCAGTGCAGGTCCGGGCGTGCCTCATGGATAGCCGAGTGTATGACGAACCCGGCGGCGTTGACCTTGCCACCGTTGCAGTTGCTGCCGACCACGTTACCTTGCAGGTCGATCAGGATCAGATCGGTTGCGCGCATTCTCTCGAACGCCACCCCATAGCGGTTGATCAGAAAATGCTGCGCAGGTCCCGGTACACGCAGAGTGATGTGGGTATCGATCAGGTCAGTCATGCGATAGTAGGCGATCAAGCGGTACAGCGCCGCCAGCTCACAGCGCGCTTGCCATTCGACCTCTGACATGGCGAGAGGCTTGCTCATCATGCGACTCCTTGGGCAGTAGACAGAGCAGTCGGCCTGGCGTTGACGCTGCGTAGATGCGCCAGCCCCAGCACGCCGGTCAGCGACATCAGGGCCAGCACGCTGAAAAACAGCGCCAGTGGCACCCATTGCCCGGCGAATTGAGCGGCGATGAAGGTGCCGATCATGGGTGTCAGGCCTCCGGTCAAGCCGCTACCGAGTTGATAGGCAATCGAAATACCCGAATACCGCACTCGCGCCGGGAAGGCTTCAGCCATGTAGCCGGCAATCACTGCATAAAGTGCGGCTAGCAGGATCACTGCCAGGGCAATGCCGGCGGTCATGTAGAACAGGTTGCCGGTCTGTACCAGCAGGAACATCGGATACGGCACCACGACACACAGTGACGCCACCCACTTGAGAAACCGCCCTTCACCCAACCGCTCGGCCAGCAGTGCCGAACAGGGTTGCGAAAGGAACTGCAGGATGGTGACCACAAACAGGCAATCCAGGATCGTGGTCTTGGCGATACCTTGATACTGGGTGACGTAGCTGATCATGAACGTATTGGTGAAGAAGAAGCCGCCCGAACCGATGGTGACGGCCAGTGCGGCGAACAGAATGTTCTTCCAGCCCGTGCGCAGCACTTCCATCACCGGGTTGTCAGAGGTCTGGTCGCTCTCCTTGACCTCGGCAAATTCTGGCGATTCCGGCACGCCGAAACGAATGACCAGGCCGACGATCATCAGCACCCCGCTCATCAGAAACGGAATGCGCCAGCCCCAACTCATCAGGTTTTCCTGTTCCATTTCACTGATCAAGCGGAATGCGATCAGCGCCAGCAACAGGCCGGCCGGACTGCCCCATTGGGCGAACGAAGCGAAAAATATTTTGCGTCCCTTGGGCGCGTGCTCGCTGGCCATGAGGACCGCACCGCCCCATTCACCGCCCACAGAAATGCCTTGCAGCAGCCGTAGCAACACCAGGCCGATGGGCGCCCAGATACCCGCCTGGGCGTAGGTCGGCAGCAAGCCTATACCGGTCGTCGCAACGCCCATCAGCACGATGGTCACCAGTAGCATTTTCTTGCGCCCCAGACGATCACCCAAATGTCCGAACACCATCCCGGCGAATGGCCGAGCGATGAAGCCTACGGCGAAGCTGCCGAACGCGGCCATGGTGCTGAGCATCGGATTTTCACTGGGAAAGAACAGTTGTCCCAGCACCAGTGCCGCGGCAAAGGCATAGATGTAGTAGTCATAGAATTCGATGGTGGTGCCGATAAATGCGGCGGCTGCGGCACGACGCGGCGTGGAGGTTTTGCTCGTCATCTGAGGCTCCCAGGAATCATTGTTATAGGCAGGAGATAAGGTCATGCGTGAGCATGAAAGTCGCACTCTCACGGTGCATTGCTCGATGGTGCGCCAAGCCCTATGCTAGGAAAAGCTTCTAATCTAAATACTTGAGTATAAGCCTAGGAAATAATGACAACCTCATCGTCTGGTTTCCAGAGAGACCCCGAAGCAAAGCGATTTCTCAATGATCGCCTGGACTGGAACCTGTTGCGGACATTCCTGGTGATTGGCCAGGAGGGCAGCATCAGTCGGGCCGCCGCCCGCCTGCACTTGAGCCAACCGGCAATCAGTCAGGCGCTCAAACGTCTGGAGGAGCAACTTGCAAGTGAGCTGGTGGTGCGCCGCGGGCCTCGCATTACCCTGTCCAAGGCAGGCGAGGAAGTGATGCAGATCGCCGCAGAGATTTACGGCACAATCTCCCGTTTAGGCCCGGCGCTGGATGCGCCCGCCGAGTTGGTCACGGGTAAAATCAGGCTGCTGACCATAAGCCGTATCCAGTCTCGCAGCTACGATGAATTCCTGGCGCAATTCCACAATGAGTTTCCTCAAGTGGAACTGGAAGTTGATGTACTGCGCAGCTCGGATGTGATCAGCGCGCTGCTTCAAAAGACCGCGTCTTTCGGTTTGAGCCTGTGCCGAACACCGCAACCTCGACTCGAACAGCGGGTGATGCTGGAACAGCGATATGCGTTTTTCTGTGGGAAGCGCCATCGGCTGTTTGGTCGCAAGAACCTGACCTTGTCAGACCTGCAAAGCGAAAATTTCGTGAGCTTCACCAGTGACCAGATCGGCGGCAATTTATCGCCGCTCACGGTGTTCAGGGATCAACAAGGCTTCACTGGACGCATTGTCGCGTCCTCACCAAGCCTGGATGAGATCTTGCGTTTGGTCGCCGCCGGATATGGTATTGGCTGCCTTCCCGAACACATTGTCGCCGCTGATGTGCAAGCCGATGAAATCTGGCGCCTGCCGCCCTGGGAGGGTGTCAGCGATGTGAACGTCTATTTGCTTTGGAATCGCGAACAAAAGATGACCCGCGCCGAGTCGGTCTTTCTGGAGCGCTTCCAGCAGATGCTTATGACGACGGACGTGGCGGGAAGGTTTTAGAGCTCTATTCAGCCCAGAAAGGCCGATATTCAATCCTTGCTCAATTTGGGTATGCGCATGCGGCTACCCGCTTTGATTTCGCGCAAAGCCAGACTCGACTGAATAGACGCGATACCGACCTGGCGCCTCAGCACTTGCTCGATAAAGTCGCTATAGCTATCAAGATCCTCTGCCAACACTTGAAGAACGTAGTCGGCGTCTCCGGTGATCTTGTGGCAGGCCAATACCTCTGGCAACTGCGCAATCACTGCCTCGAAGGCGTCCGGAGCATGATCGGCATGCGTGGAAAAGCGAATGTGCACGAATGCCATGATATCCAGCCCCAGCATTCTTCGATCAAGTGTTGCCTGATAACCCTTTATCACCCCCGCCTCCTCCATTCTCTTGCGACGTCGCCAGCAAGGCGTGAGGCTCAATGAAAGCCGCTCACTGAGTTCGGCATTGGAAATGCTCGCGTCCTCCTGCAATAACTCAAGAATGGCCAGATCGGTCTCATCGAGGCTGATGCGCCTGGATAAATTTTTCTTCATTAAACTATTCCTGAGTTAAATCGCCCGATAAATATAGAGAATTACGAAAACAAAGCAAAGAATTCCCATCCTGACCAGAACAGAATATCTGCACTGGCTCACATTAATGGATGCGCAGAATGTTTACAGTTTTCAGTGATTCCCACCGTCTGCACCATGGCACTGAGTTGAAAGATGGCGTGCTCAAGCCGTCGTTCGAGCAGCCCAGTCGGGCCGACACCGTTCACAATCGCGTCAAGCAAGTAGGACTTGGCCAGATAGTCGAACCGCGAGTGTTTGACCGTTCGTGTTACGTCAACGCGCACAGCGAGCGCTACGTGAGCTTTCTGGAAAGCGCTTGGTCGCAATGGTGCGCCACAGGACGCACCCATGATGCCCTGCCACTGGTATGGCCTGTACGCGACCTGGCCAACGACCAGGTACCCACGTTCATTGACGGCAAACTCGGCTTCTATGCAATGGATGCAGGCTCGCCGATCACCGCCACCACCTGGCAAGCAGTCAAGACCAGTGCCGATATCGCCCTGACAGGTCTGGCACTTATCGATGAAGGCCATGACAGTGCCTTTGCCCTTTGTCGTCCGCCGGGCCATCACGCTGCGCGTGAGTACATGGGGGGCTACTGCTATCTCAACAATGCGGCCATTGCTGCACAGCAGGCAATCACCCAAGGCGCCAAACGTGTCGCGGTACTCGACGTCGATTTTCATCACGGCAACGGTACCCAGAACATTTTTTACCAGCGCAATGACGTCATGTTCGTATCGCTGCACGGCGAGCCGGCCGTGTCCTATCCCTACTATTCGGGGTTCAGCGATGAAGTCGGCGCCGGCCATGGCGAAGGGTTCAACCTCAACTACCCGTTGCCGAAAAACACCGCCTGGGAAAGCTACCGTGATGCCCTGCTTCATGCCTGCAGGAAACTTCAGCAATTCTCGCCGCAGGTATTGGTGATCTCACTGGGCGTCGACACCTTCAAGGACGACCCGATCAGTCACTTCCTGTTGGAAAGCGAGGATTTCATCGGGATCGGCGAGCTGATAGCGAGTGTTGGTTGCCCCACTCTCTTCGTGATGGAAGGTGGCTACATGGTCGATGAAATCGGAATCAATGCGGTGAACGTACTGCATGGCTTCGAGAGCAAACGCGCCTGACTCCCCTGCTCTACAACGTTTAACTGGATGGATTGGAGAATAAAAAATGACGCTCTTCCTAGATGTCGATGATGCCGCACGCCTGTTCGCCAGGGTTGGCATCCGCCGGGCAATCCGTGAAATGGCCACCTACATCGAAGCAGACTATTTACGCTGGGCGCAGTTTGATAAGTCGCCGCGCACGGCCAACCACTCCACAGACGGAGTGATCGAGTTGATGCCTACCGACGATGGCAGGCAATATTCTTTCAAGTACGTGAACGGCCATCCGGACAATGGTCAAAGGAACTTACTGACGGTGATGGCGTTTGGTCTGCTGGCCGATGTCCAGAGTGGCTACCCAACCCTGCTTAGCGAGCTGACGTTGACAACCGCCGTTCGCACCGCTGCAACCTCGGCATTGGTCGCGCGTGCTCTTGCCCGCCCAGGTGCAACCTCGATGGCTATCATTGGCAATGGTGCTCAGAGCGAGTTTCAGGCGCTTGCTTTCCATGAAATGCTGGGCATCAACGAAATTCGTATCTTCGATATTGATCGCGACGCCTCACTCAAGCTGCTGCGCAACCTGGCGGCTTTCCCGACTATCAAAGTGATTCAGGCCGACTCCGTACAGGAGGCAGTCAGGGGCGCGCACATTGTCACCACCGTTACGGCCGACAAGGCCTACGCAACGATCCTGACGTCCGAGATGATTGAGCCCGGCATGCATATCAATGCCGTCGGCGGCGACTGCCCGGGCAAGACCGAACTACACGCCGACATCCTGCGCAACGCCCGGGTCATCGTGGAATTTGAACCTCAAACGCGGATTGAAGGCGATATTCAGCAACTGGAGGCTGACTCACCCGTCGTCGAGTTTTTCCGGATTGTGCAAGGCGACGTCCAGGGACGCGAGAGCGATGAGCAGGTGACGGTATTCGATTCCGTAGGCTTTGCCCTCGAGGATTTCTCGTCGCTTCGCTACCTGCATGCGATGGCGCACGAACATCAGGTCGGCCGGCACATCCATCTGGTACCAACGCCTGAAAATATAAAAAACTTGTTCCAGATGCTTGATCAGCAACCGACCAAAGCCGCCCATCTGCGCACGGCCGGTTGACCTGCGAGTGACGCCCCAAGGCATGTGCAGTGGGCCGTCACTGTCCAAATAAAACAACACCGTCACCCGCCATTGCATCCTGACAATGGCGCTGGATATCCAATTTTCTGCCAAAACTCAAAAACATAAGATCAAGAGGTTTTGAAATGAAATCGAATTCAACAGAGCGGGCTGAGCAGCCTGCGCTGCAGCGCACGCTCAGCAATCGTCACATCCAGTTAATGGCCATGGGCGGAGCCATTGGCACGGGTTTGTTCATGGGCTCCGGAAAAATCATCGCCCTCTCCGGCACCTCGATCATCCTCATCTACATGATCATTGGCCTGTTCGTTTACTTCGTCATGCGTGCCATGGGCGAAATGCTGCTTTCCAACTTGAATTTCAAGACCTTTGCGGATTTTGCCGGCGCCTACCTGGGGCCTCGCGCCGCATTTTTTCTCGGTTGGTCATATTGGCTGAGCTGGAGCGTTGCGGTGATCGGCGATGCCGTTGTCGTGGGAGGCTTTTTCCAGTACTGGTTCCCCCATCTGCCTGCCTGGATACCGGCTATCGGGATGCTGGCGACACTGTTCGCCTTGAACGTGCTGACGGTCAGGCTCTTCGGTGAAGTCGAATTCTGGTTTGCGATCATCAAGATCATCGCCGTCGTGACGCTTATTGGGGTCAGCATCGTGCTGATTGCCAGCTCGTTCGTATCCTCCAGTGGCGTTACCGCGTCCCTGGGCCACCTGGTGGATGAGCAGGCTGCATTTCCTAATGGCGTGCTTGGTTTTTTTGCCGGTTTTCAGATGGCGATATTCTCCTTTGCCGGCACCGAGCTGATCGGCACTGCGGCGGCAGAAACCCGGGCTCCGGAGAGGACTTTACCCAAGGCAATCAACTCGATTCCGTTGCGAATCATCCTGTTCTACGTGTTGGCATTGGGCTGCATTATTGCCGTAACGTCCTGGCAACAGGTGTCACCTGTAAAAAGTCCTTTTGTCGAACTTTTCCTCGTCGCAGGCTTTCCCGCAGCGGCCGGCATCGTTAACTTCGTGGTCCTGACCTCCGCCGCGTCATCGGCCAATAGTGGCGTATTCTCCTCCAGCCGTATGCTGTTCGGGCTGGCGAATCAAGACAACGCTCCGGGTATTTTTCGGCGACTGTCGGGCAACAGCGTGCCTCTGCTGAGCCTCGCCTTCACGACACTTTTGATGCTGGTGGGTGTACTCGTGCTGTTCATCGTTCCGGAAGTCATGACGGCATTCACCATCGTTTCCACCGTGTCAGCAATTCTGGTGATCTTCACGTGGTCGACCATCCTCGCGTCCTACATTGCCTATCGCAAAAAGCGTCCTGAGCTTCACGCCAAATCGGCTTACAAGATGCCAGGCGGCGTCCCAATGGCATGGTTCTCACTGGCTTTTATGGGCTTCGTTCTGTGCCTGCTGGCATTGAGGCCTGACACCCGCGTTGCCTTGATGGTCATGCCGGGGTGGTTCATATGGCTGGCAATTGCTTATCAACTAACACGTAGTAGGAAGCCAAAAACCGCAGTTGAATCGGCAAGTCAATTCGGTTGAGCTGCTAACGAGGCCTCTGCGCTGGAGGGCTGTAACATAGAGACAGCCCTCGATTTGAATGGCTGAGCGAAGTCAGTTCAGTTGACTACATTTCCAATATCTACGGTGCCGGGGGCAGCCCAAAAGGCGGGAAGTGGTGTCCACTTAAATTGATCTGCCCCTCCAGCGCCGCAACAGGGTAATTTCCAAGAAGATAAAAAGGAGATCGCCACCTGTGCCCCGAGATGGCGATCTCCTACCAGGCCCAATGCTATTTGTATGATGCGATCTTGGCGCTGCAGAGGACGAGGATCAGTGACGCAGAGGTGAAGAGCAAAGAGAAGCTGAGGGACGTAGCATGAGCGATAAATCCAATCGCAGCCGGCCCCATCAGTATGCCTAGGTATCCGATCGCATTGATGATTGCGAGAGCTTGAGCGACGGGCATAACAGTCTGATGCCCGGCCGTGGAGCAAAATATCGGAACGAGATTCGAGATCCCTAATCCGACGAGTACGAACCCCAAAACCGAAACTACCCAATGGTCGATAACCACCGCCAACGCCATGCCGCCCATTGCCAATACACTTCCTGCAAGTAGCACTGCTCGCGATCCGAGCTTGCTTACGATCCAATCGCCTAACAGCCTCCCTGCTGCCATGGTCACGGAAAACGCGGCGTAACCGATGCCCGCAATACTAGGCTCCATGTCCCGGTTCGAAGTCAGATAGACGGCGCTCCAGTCGAGCATTGAACCTTCAACCAAAAAAGCGATGAAGCACAGCGCTCCCAGTAGCAACACCAGCTTGGTTGGCTTCGTTTTGGCTGGCGCTCCCTCCAACTCCGCGAACGGGAGCATGTAACGACCAAGAGATAAGAGCGCGACGCCCAATCCAAGTGCTAAGACAAGGATTGACTGAACGGGATTGAGGCCTAGCCAGAGCAGCAGGCTTACCGTGCCCGCGCTGAAAATATTTCCGACGCTGAATAGCCCATGAAAGCCAGACATCATCTGCTTGCGATGGTGGCGCTCAACAAGCGAGCCTTGAAGGTTCATGTTTACATCGGCAGTAGCGATTGCGGCCCCAAACAAAAGCAAAAAAGCCAAGAGCACCCAATATGAAGTGGCAGTTGCCAAGCCAACCAAGCCAACAGCGGTAAAAGTGCTTGCAAGATAGACAGTACTTCTGCAGCCAATTCGATTCGCTAAACGGGCCACAAACGGCATCATGCACATTGCTCCGGTACCAAGGCCCAAAAGGAGCAGACCAAGTTCCGCCTCACCTATCAGCGCCCTTTCCTTAGCAAACGGAACCAAAGGTGCCCATGCGCCCATACCACATCCCGCTAGGAAGAATGCATATCTGGAAGCAGATAGCGTATTTGA
Source organism: Pseudomonas sp. NFACC39-1 (assembly GCF_900110355.1). Taxonomy (NCBI): domain Bacteria; kingdom Pseudomonadati; phylum Pseudomonadota; class Gammaproteobacteria; order Pseudomonadales; family Pseudomonadaceae; genus Pseudomonas; species Pseudomonas sp. NFACC39-1. Next base: position 435,441 of record NZ_FODL01000006.1, read on the forward strand.
GGTAAAAAAAGCTTGTTCCGTACTGTTCATCTAATAAAGCCCATAGTTGGCAAACTGACACCATGCCCATAACTTTTGTCGGAGCTGATGATAAAAATTTTGCTGGCGCATGCGACCTTGAGAGCTAGGCCAATTTCTCACGGATGTAGCGCTCGACAGTGCAGACGCTCGGTGTGTAGCCGAGTTTTTCGCCGGCATCTTCGCCGATACGCTTCAGCGCGCAGCCGCATCGGCAAAAGCTGTTTTTCCGTTCGTGATGGATCTGCGTGCGAGGGAACTGCGCTGGCAGTGCAGCGCGCTTGGGCTGCTGGCGAACTTTGCCTTCAATCAGGGCCAGTTGCAGCGCTTCAAGCTCAGCTCCGCCGGCTGCGATATCGGTGTCGATCAAGTAGTTGAGCAAGCTGGTCTGATCCGGGCCTGGTTGGTGGCTGCGCTTGGCAAACTTGAAGCGTTTGAGCAGCGCGATCTCGTGGGCCAGTTTCTCGTTGCTTGTGATGAGTGATTTGCTTGTCCATCGTCTCGACGCGCTGGATCAACGTAACCTCCGGCGAAGTCACCTACCCGACACCATCGATATGGGCGATGTTGTCAACTTAAAAGTACGTGGACTGTAGGGCCACTCTCTTCAGGAATGCCATGCGCCAAAAAACCTGTTACCCCAAGCCACGATGCAACACCCCCCGAAATTTTTTTGTCAATAAGATCGGCTTGGCGCTCATCGATTTAAGATGAGCGCACGCCGATCCACTAGTGCTTGAACATCACATGGCGAATTACGGTGTAGTCTTCCAACCCGTACATAGACATGTCTTTGCCGTAGCCCGACTGCTTTAAACCTCCGTGGGGCATTTCACTCACAAGCATGAAGTGGGTATTAACCCAAGTGCAGCCATATTGCAAACGTGCAGCAAGACGATGTGCTCGTCCAACATCTGATGTCCACACTGATGATGCAAGACCATAATCTGAGTCGTTTGCCCACGCCAACACCTGAGATTCATCCTCAAATTCGGTTACCGAAACTACTGGGCCAAAAATTTCCCTTCGCACTACCTCATCATCTTGACAGGCTCCGGCGAGCACCGTAGGTTGGAAAAAGAAACCAGGGCCTTCAACTCGTTTACCACCTGTGACCACTTTTATATGCGGTAATGATCGCGCCCTTTCAACGAAGCCGACTACACGCTCCAAGTGCTGCTCAGTAATCAATGGCCCTAACTCAGTGTCGGGATCATCCTGAAGACCGTGCTTAATTTGGGATACGGCCACCCCAAGCTTTTCAACAAACTGACCATAGATGCCTTTTTGCACATAAATCCGGCAGGCTGAGGTACAATCTTGCCCTGCGTTATAAAATCCGAAATTACGTATACTCTCTACTGCTGCATTGATGTCTGCGTCGTCAAAAATTATGACAGGAGCTTTACCGCCCAACTCCATATGCATTCGTTTAACAGTGTTCGCTGTTTCAGCGATGATATGACTTCCAGTGGCCACTGAACCTGTTAGTGAGACCATGCTCACTTTATCGTGAGTAGTAAGTGGCCGACCAACAGTTAGCCCTCGACCAAACACGATATTGACCACACCTGCTGGAAAAACCGTAGCCATTAAAGAGGCTAACTTCAACGCAGTTAGAGGTGTTTGCTCGGATGGTTTAAGAACAACCGTATTTCCAGCAGCTAGCGCTGGAGCTAGTTTCCATGCTGCCATCATCAAGGGATAGTTCCATGGCGCAATCGATGCGACAACGCCAATTGGATCCCGACGAATCATAGAGGTGTGGCCAGTCAAATATTCCCCAGCTGCGGCGCCCTGTAAGCAGCGACTTGCTCCCGCGAAAAAGCGAAATACATCTGACACTCCAGGAAGTTCATCCGCTAAAGCCGCCGCGTAAGGTTTACCACAGTTATCGGACTCCAAACGCGCTAACTCTTTGGCATGACTATCGATGACATCTGCGAGCTTAAGAAGCAATAGTGAGCGATCTCTTGGAGTAGTCTGCGACCAACTCTCGAACGCGGCATCAGCGGCCTTAACGGCGCGATCAACCTGGTAAGGTGTTGCCTCGGCAATTTCTGCCAATATGCAGCCGAGCGAAGGATTCATAACTAGAAGGCGCTCGCCCTCCCCTTCGACAAGTTGGCCGTCAATGAGCATTTTTAAGTGCATAAGTGTCTCCATCGAGCGCAAGGACTTACTCCCTTTAGCTCAAAAAATGTAGGATCAAAGAATGTTTATCGTTTGCCAAGCCAAACGTCCAGTTAAAGATTCACAACAATTTTCTCAGCGGGAACATGATCTTTCATGCCCCCCCTGAAATGATAGGAATCTATACAGGCATTTCCAAGGATTGCTTACCTTTCAAAATCCACGCGACCACGCAACCAATTACAAGCCATGCAATACCTACGAACTGAGCATTCACATTACCACTGAACAATGCGTAGCACAGAACGGCTGAACCTATCACAGGAGAGACGACATGCTTAAAGAAAGACTTATCAGTCTTACCTTTGAAGAAGAAAACAACGGAAATGTTAAGCATTACATAAGCACACAATGCGCCGAATGTCACCATTGTCACGATCGTTTCAATATGATCTTTGGCAAGAATTGCAATCATGAGTGAAAGAGCAGCGACGAGGTACAACGCTGTAGTCGGGGTTTCATTTCTATTGAGCTTAGTGAGCATGCTGGGCAATTTTTTGTCGCGCGCCATGCAGTAGATGACTTTCGACGTAGTAGCCTGTGACATAAGTGCATTTGCCATCAAAGCGATGAGTGCGTTTGTTAAAGTAACAACAGGCAGGAACCAAGCTCCAACTATTTGCGTGCTAACCGTGTAAAAAGCCACATCAGCGTCAGCACCTTCGAATGTAGAACCTAGCGGAACAAAGACAGATACCAGATAGACTTGCCCGACAAATAGTACAGTAACAATGACAAGCAACAACATCGTGGCTGTTGATACGGTTTTGCCGCCACCCTTGGCCTCTTCATTTAAAGTAGAGACCGCGTCAAAGCCGATAAAACTCAAAGCAGCGATTGGCACAGCGCCAAAGACAGCGGAAACACTGAACTGAGCCGGATTATAGAACGGAGCAAGTAGTTGAGCCTTAGAAACTGCACCGTCAGCAATAAGCCCGACCGAAAACACTACGAAAATTGAGAGAACAACCAGCTGAATAATCAGAAGAACCTTGCCGACGTTCACGTTGACAGTAATTCCGAACAAATTCACGATCATAGGTACAGCAACAAAGATCACCAGCCAAACAGTTTTATCGACTTCAGGAAATAGCGGTTGTAGCGCCGCCGCACCGAGAATCGCCAGCAATGCTGGAAGTAAGAGATAGTCCAACAAAATCGACCATCCAGCCATAAAGCCAAATGTCGAATTTGTACCTTTTGTTACGTAAGAATATACCGACCCAGAGAGTGGAATGTGTTTCGCCATTTCACTGTAACTAATAGCACTGAATAGCATGGCAATAGCTGCAAGGGTATAAGTCAGTGCGGTCAAGCCATTGGAGATATTGTGAATCGCTCCAAAGACAGCAATGGGGGCAATTGGACCGAAGTAAAGCAAGCCATAGACAATTACGTCAGTAAGCGAGAGTTTACTACTGAGTTTACTGCTGAGTTTACTATTCTCATTTGGCACAACCAAAGCATCGCTCATTTTGTTCCCCCTTAACGATTGGCTGGGTACTTCCCAGGCATATTCGTACTACGCTTTTCGCGCACTAGCAAAATCAGCTGTGATAACGCGAAACGTTTTTGTTCTAAACGGACATCGGGACTGGAAGAATCCTTCGTATCAACCGCCAAACTTAATGTTTGGCGTCTGGCACGCCCATTTTAAGAACCCTTGCCACAGTGGACTATCGAACGAGCGAACGGCGCTTTTCGTATGCGTGCACACCTCAACAGAGGAAGCCTGTACAGAGAAAGCCTGTAGCGCGACAGAGCAGCTAACCACCCGCTGCTCCGTACTTGCATTCCAAAATGTTAAGCCCAATGCCTACTCATCGAGTCGGACACTCAGTTTGAATCAATCGCTCCGTCCAACGGTTCAGGATCAAGGAACCGCCTGAGCACGTTGCCAGTGAGACGAGCAACATTATTGTCGTAGTCGTTGTGGGAAAGAGAGCCGGTATACGCAATCGACCCCACGGAAAATACCCCTCCGCCACCCGGTAGTGGACTTAAGACGATATCTGCTCTCAGGCGCGACTGCTCAGTGCCGCCAATTGCAGGAATTGACTCGAGAACATCTTCGGCTGCCAGAAGGTAGGCGTCTGACAGCGGCCCTGACGTGGCTAGTAACAGTGCCCCCGGTGCTGATCCTAGCGAAGGATCGTACCGATCAATCTCCGCACCCGCGGCGCCACCGCCCATGATCCCAAAATCGCCTATACGCTCATCACGACTAATCCCTTCAAACGCAAATGCGGCAAGAGGATCGTAGCTGTCAGTAAGTCGCTCATAGTAAGTAGAACGATCAAAGCCTTGCCCTGCGAATCCGACTCCTAACAGTCGCTGTGGTGGCATACCTTTATTACGCCACAGCCCGGCAACCTCTCCGGAAGTTTGGTGACGGCGGTCACCAAACGGCGACTCGTGAGGCCTGGTACCGGCATCTGACCTTCGCAACTCCATGATATGCCGGTCTTCTGGATCAAAAGAAACAGTAGCGAAGAACCCATTTCCTCCCAGATACATCAAACGTCCACCTTTAGCAGTGAACGACTCAATCGCGTTAATCTCGTTGCGCGTTACATACTCTGGATGGCTACAAGTGATCAAAACCTTATAATCTTTGATCAGGTCAAATCCCTCGCAATCAAGATCTTCATCTGTGAGTGCATCAAACTCACAATTAATCGTCTCAAGCCAGTGTGCAATGCAAAGGTCGGCAGGAAGCCCCCACACACCTTCCGCCATGAACCAAGCGCGGTGCTTAGGATTGAGGGTCAGGATCGGACGACGGGGGCTGCCAAAAACAACGCCTGACCCGTCATTGTGTATTTCATAGCAGGAGCGGCCAAACTCGGGGTGATCTTGAAGCGTCAAATCCTGCCGATCAATGATCGGTGTACGGCTGGCTATGATTTCCGCGCCATTTGCTTCAAAGGCGATTCGGTCGTTGGCATACGCTAGGTAAGTTGCAGTGGAGAACAGCACTGCAACTTCGCGCTTATGAGCGCCTGGTTTGACGAAAAACGGGATGTACTGCTCGGTCTCCCCGCCTAATAGTTTAACGGCATATACGCCACTTGTGAGATCCTCCGGAACCTCCACTGTGAATGCCGTCGGCCATTGAGCGTCGGTGATGTCATCGTCATGAAAATGTATGGCGTCGAACTCATTCGGGGCATTCCTGAAGTCGTCATTCAACCCTTGGAATCTGTGTCCGGTCACTCCGCGTGTCGGAGTGTTGAAACAGCGGCCGTGCAAACCATTTTTGGACTCGTCGACAACCTCTTTCAGCAAGAGGCCGTCCGCGCGATTGCTTTTCCCAAAGTGCCAGGCAGCAACCTCGTCAGCAACCGAATCACCTGGGTTTAGACGCAAGATGCGTGTCCTACCGATCTTTCCATTGTAGGCAGCGGTTGCTAGCAATTGGCCGCCCTCATAACGTGCAAGAGCGCCTATTCGGAAGGGTGCAGTGGTGTTTGAGCGCCCAGTGCGAAATGGAACTGTGAGTGACTCTCCGGTCAGCGTACTTGCGCTCGATGAAAGACGGTTCATGATGTTATCAATTGGTTCCTGGTCTATGCGGACGGAACCAAGATCGGGTTTTATCGTAACAGTGATGCGGTACCATTGATGTGCAATAAGGGGTGTTGCCAATGAGATTTTGCGCGTCTCGCCAGCTTCTCCCCATATAAATGTTGGTCGGCCTTCTTCCAACACAAGCGCATAGCCAGCAGAATTTTCAACAGACCAGTTTCCGAGCAACGCCTGTAAGCTAGAGTCACCACATATCGAGTTCTGAGCAACGGTGTAAGCACCAAAATTACCCGACCGCGTTCCTTGAGGAAGCGTCGGAAATATATGAGCTTCGATAATCAATCCATCCGGTGATCGGAGCAGTTCCTTCGGATCATTGACCTCAACGTAGGAGCCTGGCTGGCATACATATTTGTGACCTTCATAGCTTCCCTCGAACGACGAGGCGATTGGCGTCTCAAGGAAGCCTGGACTCGATCCCCCTGTGAACCCGTGACGGAGCTTAACCAGAGAGGCTTCATATTTTGCCACTCCTTCGCAACTCACCTTAAAAGAAAGACTATGCCCAGGCGATACCGAGAAACGATCGCTGTAGCCGAAAATTTGCTTGTTTGTATTTTTCATTTCCATTTCACCCGTTAAGCAACTGTGAATCCAGTTGGCATGACTTGATATCCAAGAGCGCCTGGCAACGAAGCGAAAAAACGTGAAGCAAGGCATCTTCGTAAGTCAGGAAAACCCCTGGACTTGGCACGAAATTTCCTGGCTTCCCGATCACTATGTGTCCGACTCCCCAAGGTCCATCGGTACCAAGTGAAATGATGATGGCTTTGCCTGTGATGGACGCGCCGCCCAGTCCCCGTACAACTCTCCCAGTCTTATCATCGTGGGGCCCGATCGGCGAGCGCTCGAATGAAGCGACCACGTCAGCATCGCAGTCGGCGCGCAGGCGCCCGTAAAACCGGGCTTGGAACAACGTAGCCAATTCTGCTTCGCGTTCTGAGGAAGTACGCATGATCAAGCCCTCAGTGCGGTGATTGTTGTTTTTTTCATATATTCCTCTTACTTATCAGTCGATGGCTGAAATATCCTTGTCGCGCACTCGCAACATGGCAGCGCTTCGCTTCAATGGCGAAAACTGACCGTCCTATGCCGGTGAAGACATATTCCATCGCGTGGGAGGGCTAATCTTTCATGTGAGAGAACTCATATTTTCGCCTGAGCGTACGCCGCACCAATTCAGTGCAATAAGTGCTTTACTACGAACCTGTGAGGGGCTACCTTTCCGCACCTTCAAGATCCAATAGACGACTCAAGGGCCTTTGCTTTCGATCCGCCAGAAGAAGTTGCGGCTTACATCTGCTACAACCTGGCTAGCGCCCATCTTCAGCCGCTAACATGGGCGACTGTCGTCGATGGCATGAGACGTGCAGTGCTGCACGGGGTGATGTCTAATCCGGGGGTGGTTGTGTGGATCCGTTACATTTAGTTACCAGATTTTCTACTGGGGAGGTTCACCCACAAAGGCGTCTTGTCGCCTGGAATGAGTTCATGAGCGATGTCTACTACCCTATAGATGTCGTAGCGCGCGATCCTTCTTCGTTCTCAGGGATTATCGAGTCTACCCAAATTGGCGCCGTGGGAATTACCCGTTTTGCTGCCGATGCGCAACGGGCATTGCGAAGAAAGGTACATGGGGGACGAGATGATTCAGACTTTTTCGCGTTGGTCATGCCCACAATGCAGACCGAGCGCTTTTCGCACTTGGGTAGATTAGGAGACGTTGCGCCTGGTCAGGTCGCGATATTTAACTCAGCAGAAGAGTATCGGACTGATATTCCAGATGGTACTAGAAATGTCACCATTAAGATTCCCGCTGACTTGTTCAGGGCTATGTGCCCGAAAATCGATGCAGTTTGCGGTCGAGTCGATGTCGCCAATTCCCGTTTCGTGCCACTTCTGACACAATTCGCATTGCAAGCTTTGGAAAGCGCGCCCTGTCTTTCTATCGAACATGTCAGCAGTTTAGAGAGGGGCTTGCTCGAACTAGCCTTCTTGATGATGGATGTTCCCGAGATCGACACAGGGGGTGATTCAAAACCGGTGATAGACCATTTCTTTCACCGAGTGATGGCTTATATCGCGGCAAATTTTCAGGATCCGGATCTCGCACCTGAAAGAGCAGCTCAGTCCCATAGAGTATCCATCCGATATATTCATAAGATCTTTCAGGCTCACGATACGACTTTTGGGCGTGAGCTTCGTCTCGCGCGTCTCAAGCACGCTCAGAAATTACTCCGAGAGAACCTGCAAAATAAAGTTCGTCAAATGACAATTGCTGAAATTGCCTATAATTGCGGTTTCTCTAGCCAGGCACTTTTTTCCGTCCGTTTCAAGGAGGTTTTCGGATACTCTCCGCGGGATGAGAAAAGTCATTAATACCGCTTTATTAAAAGCATTAAGCGGTCACTGGTCATCTGACTATCTCATGGATAAGGGCCAAGCAAGGCCATTTAAACCTGACCAAATTACGTATCCCTCCGAAAGTAGACGAGCCGTGTTTATTGTTTCAGTTCTTTAAATCGCGACGGTTCCCATCTTAGACACCAATAGAGTGACCGATATTGGAGTCTTCATCTACGAGTAGTATGGGTTCCGCATGGCGGTCGTGCAGGGGAGGAAGAACGGAGTTCCCATCCAGCAGATTGGCCCCCGCTCGAAAAGCGGTACCGATAGGCGCAAACATACTCCACTACCTCCCTTGAGATAGTCAATGCGAAGTTTATTCATTCAGTTACGCCATCCGAATTCTCACCGCAAACGACATATACAAGGGCTCACTTGCAATACGGAATTCACAGCGCTGTCAGCTCTGAGGGCACGGGTTAACCAAATAGTCTACCTAACCACTGGCGCACTGAGCGTCCGGCCAACTCACCTTCCTGACCCCGACACCAAAGGCGATGGTTCACCTAAAATCATCGCCGCCCTCCTTCGATTAAACGTTTAACGCTGGCCCTCAGATCAAACGGCGCCTTGCGCCGTCACTCTTTCCGCAATATGTCGCAAACTATCAAAGTTGATATTCGCCCCGGAATTGACCGCCACCAATGTTTGCCCACGCAGACCGTGACGGGCGACATAGCTGCGAATGCCCGCCACGGCCAGCGCACCGGACGGTTCGGTGATGGAGCGGATATCGTCGTAGATCAGCTTGATGGCGCTGCACAATTCATCATTGCTGACGGTAATGACTTCGTCGACCCAATCGCGGCAGATCTCAAAACCATAGGCGCCGATTTGCGCGACCGCGGTACCATCGGCAAACCCGTCCACACTCGGCAACACCACCCGCTCCCCGGCCCGCAGTGCCGCGAGCAGGCAACTGGAGCCTTCGGGTTCGACCCCGATGATGCGCACCTCGGGCCGCAGGTATTTGACGTAGGCGGCAATGCCGGCGATCAGGCCGCCGCCGCCCACCGGCACGAAGATCGCGTCCAAAGGGCCCTGTTGCTGGCGCAGGATCTCCATGGCCACCGTGCCTTGGCCGGCGATCACGTCCGGGTCATCGAAGGGCGAAACGAACGTGCACTCGGATGTCTCGGCCAGTTGCAGCGCATGGGCCAGGGCAAACGGGAAGCTCTCGCCGTGCAGCACCGCTTCGGCGCCTCGGGAGCGTACGCCCAGCACCTTCAATTCCGGCGTGCTGCACGGCATTACGATCTGCGCCTGGATCCCCAACTCCCGCGCCGCCAGTGCCACGCCTTGCGCATGGTTACCCGCCGACGCCGTCACCACCCCGCGCGTCTTTTGCTCGGCTGTGAGCTGCACCAACTTGTTATAGGCGCCGCGAATCTTGAAGGAAAAAGTCGGTTGCAGGTCTTCACGCTTGAGCAGCACCTGGTTGCCCAGCAGCGCCGACAAGGCCGGCGCGGCTTGCAGGGGCGTACGCACCGCCAAGTCATAGACCGGGGCGGCGAGGATCTTCTTCACATAGTGTTCAAGCAATGCCGTATCAGCAGAATGGGGGACGAGGCAGGTGCTCATAGGTGTCTCCTGGTTTTTCAAGGGCCTTGGAGACGGAAAAACAAAACCCGCCTCTAAGGCGGGTTTGGGTGCAGCAGTGTGCTATCCCGCCATATGAGGAATGGCAGTAATAATGCTTGGCTGGCTGCGGAAGGTTTGAAATGTCATGTCACGAAACTAACCGGCGGTGAGCAGGCAAGTCAATGGCCATGCGCAATTTAGTGTGGGGGGTTTACGATTGATAGACGAACCATATGCGCTTTGTATATCCATCCTTTACAGTGAACACCATGGGCATCGTCAAGATCAGCAACTATCTGCACGTACAACTCCGTCTGGCCACCGCAGCCATGGACCGCTCCATCAACGCCCAGGCCGAACTCTGGATCAAGGTCGAACCCCAGCCAGCGCTACCACGTGTTGATCGAGTGCGATCCTACATCCCACCTACCAAAAGATGAAACCTCGGTTTACCGTGGCATCTGTGGCGAGCAGTTCCACGACAGCAGCGCTTCGTAAATCTTCTACTGACGAGGCGTGCGGCAATCGGTCCTATACGCTGACCTTGGCGGTCTCGACCAAGCTGTAGATCTGCGCACTGGCCGTGGCGCCTTTAGGCTTGTCTGAAGAGCCACGACTCGCGTCCAGTAACAAACGGCTTTATCGCACGCTCCGCCAAGTTGTTATCGATCGGCAAATGACCGGCCTCCAAGTAGCGATCCCTGAATTGGTGCAGTCCACAGCAGCGCAATATCTACTGTCGCCGGTCTTTCACAAGAACCATCGACGCTGAAATAAATTGGCCCCAGCATGTCGGATAAGGCATGACACCAGAGATTTGGGTCGTCCAGGTTGCTGTGAAAGAATATGTGGAGTTTGCTGTCGATCATGACCCGCTACCTAATGGGCTGCTTGAACTGGTACTGACTTTTCTACGCTCAGATACGCCTCATGCAGACTTCGCACCGCCACACCAATGTCTGCTTGGTTGAGAGCGCCATAACCTAGGACGAAGCCATCCTCGAATGGCCCAACGTCATGGTTGAAAGCGCTCAATCTCCTCAGCAGAACATCACGCTTGGCGGCCTCAGCCTGCAAAGCGTCCAGATCTACAATTCGACGAAAACGCAGTGTCAAATGCAGCCCGGCGAACCCGCTGCTCAAAGTGATAGCCTCACCGAACGTCTCAGCAAGACATCTACGAAGCTCTGCCTGGCGTGCTGCATACAGCGGACGAACATTAATCAGATGTCGAGTCAAATGACCGTCATTGATGAAATCAGCAAGTGCAGCCTGGAGAGGTAGATGTCCAGGGCGATAGAGGCTTAACAGTCCTCTCACCATGGAATTCACAAGTGAGGGCGGTACAACCATGTAACTCATACGTAGACCCGGGTACATCACCTTGCTGAAGGTACCCAGGTAGATAACACGGCCCGAATTATCTTCACCTTGCAAAGACGGAGACGGTGCGTGGTCGTACCTAAGGTCACTGTCATAATCATCCTCAACTATCCAGAAGTTTCGCTGCGCTGCTTGCCGCAGCAAGCGCTCGCGACGACTGCTGGACAAAATGCTTCCCAACGGAAACTGATGCGATGGAGTCACAAACACCAGCTTAGGGTTCATTGAGAAATGCTCATCACGCATGTCGATGCCTTCCCGATCCACAGGTACTGGAATAGAACGCACCCCCAGCGACTTCAACATCAGCGCGCCGGCCCAGTGGGAAGGGTTCTCTATGCAGACTTGGTCATTGGCATCTGTGAGCAGTCGCAAAATCAGATCCAGGGACTGCTGTGTTCCCATTGTCACAAGAACCTGATCCGGACTGCATCGCACTCCTCTGGCAACTCGCAGGTAGTCAGCCAAAGCTCGGCGTAGCGGTAGATAGCCTCCGCCGTTGGCGTACCCGCTCAGCTGGGCGAGGTTTTGTCCTAGATAACAGCTTTGCAACCGCCGCCATATTGCATAAGGGAAGGCCGATACATCTGGTACACCTGGCAGGAATGCTCCCTCTCGCTCCTGCAGACCCGCGGCACCAGACAGAATCAGTTGGCCACGCAATGAAATGGCATCAGGTGCAACTGGGCGAGAGACAGAAACCATCGATCGAATGGGCGGCCTTTCTACTACAAACGTCCCACTGCCAATGCTTCCCACCAAGTATCCATCAGCAGTTAGCATGTCGAAGGCAGCAACGACGGTTATTCGGGAGACACCTAACTGTGTGGCAAGGCTCCGCGTAGAAGGGAGTCTTGAGGAAGGTCGCAATGTACCTTCCTCAATCATGATCCGGAGATGGCGATACAGCTGTTGCTGTAGGGAAACAGCAGAGCGCCTATCAAGCAGATCTTGAATGCGTTCACCAATCAAGGATGCCGTCATTTCAACCTCACACACGACCGAAAGTGAAAGTCACTCCCAGCAAAAAATAAAGCACTACCCGACGCTTCACGAGACTAGCATCTTCGAGCAGGTAAACATCAAACGACCAGCTCTAGTAATTTCCTGACGCGCTCGGTTCCGGGATTGCTGAAAAACTTCTGTGGTGTAGCCTGCTCGATGATTCCCCTTTCTCAACGAAGACCAACTGATCTGAAACCGCCGGAGCAAACTCCATTTCGTGGGTAACGACCATCTTGGTGTAGCCCTCAGATGATAGGTTTTCATCACCTGAAGCACTTTACCCACACGCTCCGGATCCAAGGCGGAAGTAGGTTCGTCGAACAAGATCACTTCACGGCTCATTGCCTACCCCTTGGCGATCGCAACCCGTTGTTTCTGTTCTCCCGTGCGCGAGGGCGATCTGCGTTTTGGAATTGCGGCTGCGTGTGTCGGTGGTGGGCAGGGTGTGGCGCTGCTGATCGAGAAGCCCGCGTATCAGCTCAGCAACGCAAGTTGTGACGGCACATCGGGAACGGACTCAAAATTCCTGCGGGCACAAATGGGAGCCTGTTGCAGACTCCCATTAGCTCTGTCGATAACCGGTCAGGCGTTCGACCGGATACTTTTACGCAATGCCTCCACCAAGGATTCCAGCTCATCCGCAGTGGCGTCGAAAGGTGGCGCGAAGACGGCCTGGTCTCCAGACCAGCGCAAGTAGTAACCTGCTTCGTAGAGTGCTTCCGTAATACGGTGCCCGCGAACGCCTGGCTGTCCGGGTAGGCTGGCGAACTCCACGCTCCCCGCGAACCCAATGTTGCGGACGTCCACCACATTAGGCTCACCCCTCAGCGAGTGCAGCAACTCCTGGAATAGGTGTTCCTTTTCTCGCACCTTGTCCGCTACACCCTCGGAAGAGAAGACGTCCAAGGCCGCCAAAGCGGCTGCCACCGCTACCGGATGGGCCGAATAGGTGTAGCCATGGAACACACTGTTGGTGAATTCCGGCTGATCCATGAACGTGTTGTAGATCTCGCTGGACATGATGACACCACCGAGCGGCTGAGTGCCATTGGTGACGGTTTTGGCAAAGGTAATCATGTCCGGAACCACACCGAAGCGTTGTGCAGCAAAATTGGCACCCATGCGCCCGAAGCCACAGATCACTTCATCGAAAATGAGCAGGATGCCATGCTTCGTGCAGATGTCGCGCAGGCGCTGCAGATATCCAACCGGTGGCACGAGCACCCCGGTAGAGCCGGCCATTGGCTCGACGATCACCGCCGCAATGTTTGACGCGTCATGCAGGGCCACCAGGCGCTCCAGATCGTCAGCCAGGTGCCCCCCCCACGCAGGTTGTCCCTTGGAAAAGGCCATGTGCTCTGAACTGTGAGTATGCGGCAGATGATCGACACCAGGCAGGGTCAGGGTCGAAAACATCTTGCGATTACCAACCATGCCACCGACCGAGATACCGCCAAATCCTACACCATGATATCCGCGCTCACGGCCGATCATCCGCGTACGACCGCCATTGCCCTTCAGGCGGTGATAGCCCAGTGCAAGTTTCAGCGCACTGTCGACCGCGTCGGAGCCGCCGGTTGTGTAGAACACGTGGTTGAGTGGATCTGGAGCGAGCGCTGCAATTTTCTCAGTCAGGATAAACGCCGCTGGATGGCTCATATAGAAGGCAGAGACATAGTCCAGTTTGGCAACTTGTTTTTGCACAGCCTCAACGATTTTCGGATGGCTATGCCCCATACCCGAACACCACAGACCTGAAAACCCATCGAATACCTGTTTTCCGTCGGTGGTGTGCAGGTAACTGCCCTGGGCACCAGTTATCAGGCGCGGCCTGAGCTTGAAAAGTGGATTGGGGGTGAAACCGATGAAGTAAGAATTCAGTTGTTCGGTAGTCAGCGGGGTATCCATGGGCTTTCCTCTGGGATCTTGTTCGTAGATGGGGAAAATCTAACCAAGGCTGCTAGAGGCGCATAGAGCCACTTTTTCTGCCTGGTTAAGTCCATCTCAAACTGGCACAAGCTCCGTAATAGTGCTGACTATCACAGGGTTTCACTGTTTTGGTAATTCTCTGAATGGCTCTAAGCAGGCCGAAAAAGTGGATCTACTGTCCTGCGGCCGTCAGTCTTATTGTCGGTTCCAAAGAACCAACAATCCGAGGATCCGGACATGGCTGTAACACTCAATAACCCGGCACTTTTTCGTAATCAGGCATTTATTGGTGGTGAATGGACTTCTGCGCTGGATGGCCGCACCTACGAGGTACTCGACCCGTCCACTGGCGCACTTATCACAGTGGTGCCCGACATGTCAGCAGTAGAGGCCGCTGAGGCCATAGTGAGTGCCAAGGCTGCTGGCAAGGATTGGTCGGCAAAGTCCGCAAAGCAGCGTGCACGGATCTTGCGGGATTGGCACGATCTAATTTTGGCAAATAGAGAAGACCTGGCGGCCCTGATTACGCTGGAACAGGGCAAGCCGATGGCCGAAGCTCGAGCCGAGATCGATTACGGGGCGGCTTACATTGAGTGGTTCGCTGAAGAGGCCAAGAGAGTCAATGGCGATGTCCTCCCGGCACCATCGGATGATCGCCGCATCGTTGTGATCAAGCAACCTATCGGCGTCGTCGCAGCGATCACTCCCTGGAACTTCCCTATGGCGATGATTACTCGCAAAGTGGCCCCGGCGCTCGCTGCGGGCTGCACCATAGTGGTCAAACCGGCAGAAGACACTCCACTAAGCGCCCTAGCTCTTGTGGAGTTGGCCCGCGAGGCAGGGGTTATCAATGGTGCTTTCAATGTGATCACTGCCGCCCGTGGTCACGAAGTGGGCGAAGTGCTGACTACTCATCCTGACGTGCGCAAGGTGTCATTCACCGGTTCTACACAAGTGGGCCGGATTTTGTTGCGACAGTGTGCTGACACCATCAAGAAAGTCTCCCTCGAGCTCGGAGGCAACGCTCCCTTTATTGTCTTTGACGATGCTGATCTGGAAGCCGCTGTCGCCGGTGCTATGGCTTGCAAGTTTCGCAATGGCGGGCAGGCCTGCATCAGTGCCAATCGCATTTTCGTGCAAAGCGGTATCTACGATGCTTTCGCCGCACGCTTGAGCGCCGAGGTGAAGCAGGTGCAGGTAGGGCCAGGCACTCTACCCAATGTTGCGCTGGGGCCTATGATCAATGGCAAGGCCATCGAGAAGATCGAATCGCACGTGGCCGATGCGTGCATGCACGGTGCAAAAGTGCTGGTCGGAGGCGCTCGCCATGAATTGGGTGGCAACTTCTATGCCCCGACCGTGCTGGTTGATGTAACCCCCCCAATGCTTGTCAATCGCGAAGAGACATTTGGCCCGGTAGCCCCTCTGATTCGCTTCGAAGACGAGCGTCAGGTGGTCGAGCAAGCCAACGATACCGAGTTCGGCTTGGCGTCGTATTTCTACACCCGCGACCATTCCCGTGCCTGGCGCGTTGCCGAGCAACTAGAGTCTGGCATGGTTGGCGTAAACACCGGGCTTATCTCTAACGAGATGGCACCTTTTGGCGGCATCAAACAATCGGGATTAGGCCGTGAAGGTTCTGCTTACGGCATCGAAGATTATCTGGAAATCAAATACATGTGCGTCGGAGGCATCTGACGCCAGTTCCGGCGGTTGCCTTTTTTGAGAAGCTGCATGCCCATCAGCGTGCTTGAAAATGAGCCTGGAGAATAATAACGAGAACGAATCTGCACAAAAGTAAAAGCGTGGTAGGGATGACCCTTGCTGTAATCGCAACGGTAACTAGCCGTTGAATCAGGTTTTCTGCGCCAGCGGTGGCTCTGACGCGGTAGATTCGGCGCTTAGGCTCGCTTTTGGCTATGATCGGCTGAAAGGCGAAGCGATCCGCAACCGGATGACTGGTCGCAAGCGTGGTCACGAGCGCATGGTTTCAAAGGCATTTGTGTAGGCGGCATGGTAGCGAACCGCAAGATGTTTTCGACTCTGACGCTCCAGGGAGTCGATCATCTGTCTCACACCCACAGTCTGGAACATATCGCGCTCTCTAAAGACCAGCCTGTGTGGGAGTTCACCTTGCTGATGACCTTGATCGATTAGTAGCGCTGCACGATGCATCCCATCCTAGATCAACCGTGCATTCGAGTTCATCGATTTACTGAAGCCTTATAGAAGCTGGCTTCTGCCGTGGGGATTTTTCCAAACGATCCGGCCATAACGCGGCTGGTGGGGGCGATGCTGCTGGAGCAGAACGACGAGTGGTGCCTGCAACGACGCTACATGCAGTTGGAAGCCTTCGAGGCGGTCAGCGATAATCCACAGGCCAAGCTGTCGGCCGTGATCAACTAAACGGCAAGCTCAATGGCTAGAACCATGATGAGTTACACCACTTCCTGGGACACGATCCGGGGCCGGCGCACGAGCCAATATGGTATCAACAATCGACTCGCGGGGACCGGTGCTGACAATCTTGAAAAGGAAAATGGGATGAAGTCCCGAAAAACTCCCCACCAATGAAAAAGCCCAATCTTTGCAGATTGGGCTAAGTCATTGAATAATATGGTCGGGACGGAGTGATTCGAACACTCGACCCCTAGCACCCCATGCTAGTGCGCTACCGGACTGCGCTACGCCCCGACTAGGCGTGAATCTTGTTCCGTCTCTCAACGGAACGCTCAGGAATATATCGCAAGCTTTTGAAAACTGGAAGATTTAAAAGCAGAAATTTATTTCTTGAGCACCACCAGCACATCTTCAAGCTCGGCGATCATCTGGCGGATCATCTGTTTGTACTGGGTTGTATCGTCTTTGGCCTCATCACCGGAGAGGCGCAAGCGCGCTCCGCCGATGGTGAACCCCTGGTCGTACAGCAGCGCGCGGATCTGCCGGATCATCAGCACGTCTTGGCGCTGATAATACCGGCGGTTTCCGCGGCGCTTGACCGGGTTGAGTTGAGGAAACTCCTGCTCCCAATAGCGCAGCACGTGTGGTTTTACCGCACACAGCTCGCTGACTTCACCAATGGTGAAGTAGCGTTTGCCCGGGATGACGGGTAGCTCGTCGTTATGACTTGGTTCCAGCATAAGCCTCAACTCGGGCCTTCAACTTCTGCCCTGGACGAAAGGTGACCACACGGCGAGCCGTGATCGGGATTTCTTCACCCGTTTTCGGATTGCGGCCAGGCCGCTGGCGTTTGTCCCGCAGGTCAAAATTGCCGAAACCGGACAGTTTGACCTGTTCGTTGTCTTCCAGAGCGTGCCTGATTTCTTCGAAAAACAGTTCGACCAATTCTTTGGCCTCCCGTTTATTCAGGCCCAGCTCCTCATACAGACGTTCCGCCATCTCAGCTTTCGTCAGAGCCCCCATACGTCACTTCCTTAACGTGGCGTTCAACCTGTTTTCGAGCGAGGTGAGGATATTCTGCGTTGCGGTATTCACCTCATCGTCATTAAGAGTGCGCGATGGATGCTGCCAGGTCAAGCCGACTGCAAGGCTTTTTCTATGCGGATCAATGCCTTTACCCTGATACACGTCAAATAGCCTGAGGTCCGTGAGCCATTCGCCTGCATTTTCACGGATTACGTCCAGCACAGCGCTGGATGCAACGTCGCGGTCAGCTAGCAACGCCAGGTCACGCCGCACTTCAGGAAAGCGTGATAACTCCTGGAATTTCGGCATTTTCCCCAGTGCAACTTCAGCCAAAACCAGCTCGAAAACAAAGACGGGACGATCAAGGCCCAGGGTTTTCGACAATTCAGGGTGAATGGCACCGACATAGCCGACTTCACGCCCGTCACGCTCAATGCGTGCGGTCTGTCCCGGATGCAGCGCCGGATGCTTGCCCGGCACGAAGGTGAACGCGTCAAGCGCACCGGCGAAACCCAGTACCGCTTCCACATCAGCCTTGACGTCGAAGAAGTCGACGACATCTCGACCTTGCGCCCAGCCTTCCGGCAAACGACTGCCGCAAACGACACCGGCGAGCATCGGCTCTTGCTTCAAACCTTCCAACTGACCGACAAAGCGCAGACCGCTCTCGAACAGACGCACGCGATCCTGCTGGCGATTCAGGTTGTGCTGGAGCGACTTGACCAGGCCTGGCCACAGGGACGAGCGCATGGCCGCCATGTCGTTGGAAATCGGGTTGGCCAGCAACAGCGGCTCGACACCTGGGTTGAACAGTTCGAACTGACGCGGATCGATGAAGCTGTAGGTGATCGCTTCCTGATACCCACGAGCCACCAGCAGACGGCGCAGTTCCGGCAGGTCGCTACGGGCTTCGGCCTTGGCTTGTGGGGCCAGGCGCGCCTGCGGGTAGCGAACCGGCAAACGGTTGTAGCCGTACAGACGGGCCAGCTCTTCGATCAGATCGACTTCCAGACTGATATCGAAGCGATGGCTTGGCACTTCGACACGCCACTGCCCTGCCCCGTCGGCGCTGATGTTCAGGCCGAGGGCGCTGAGCAGGCGCTCGACTTCAGCCGGGTCCATTTCCATGCCGAGCATTTGCGTGATGCGCTGGGCACGCAGGGTAACCGGTGCGATGTTGGGCAGGTGCTGTTCACTGACGGTTTCGATGATCGGGCCAGCTTCGCCGCCAGTGATCTCCAGCAGCAGGCCAGTGGCGCGCTCCATGGCTTCACGGGCCAGTTGCCAGTCCACACCGCGCTCGTAACGGTGCGAGGCATCGGTGTGCAGGCCATAGGAACGGGCCTTGCCCGCCACGGCGATCTGGTCGAAGAACGCACTTTCAAGGAACACATCACGGGTCGTCGTGGAGACGCCGCTGTGCTCGCCACCCATCACGCCGGCAATCGCCAGGGCACGGGAGTGGTCGGCGATCACCAGCGTATCGCTGCGCAGGGTCACTTCCTGGCCGTCGAGCAGGACCAGCTTCTCGCCCTCTTCGGCCATGCGCACGCGGATGCCGCCGTTGATTTCGGCAAGGTCGAAGGCGTGCAGTGGCTGACCCAGCTCCAGCATCACATAGTTGGTGATGTCGACTGCGGCATCGATGCTACGCACGTCGGCGCGACGCAGGCGTTCGACCATCCACAGCGGGGTCGGCTTGGACAGATCGACGTTACGGATAACGCGACCCAGGTAACGCGGGCATGCTGCAGGCGCCAGGACTTCAACCGAGCGCACTTCATCATGCACCGCCGCCACGGTCGCGACCGCGGGGCGTGCCACCGGGGCGGCATACAACGCACCCACCTCACGAGCCAGACCGGCCAGGGACAGGCAGTCGCCACGGTTCGGGGTCAGGTCGACCTCGATGCTGGCATCGTCCAGGCTCAGGTATTCACGAATGTCCTGGCCCACCGGCGCATCGGCCGGAAGCTCCATCAGGCCATCGTTGCCCTCGCCAATCTGCAGTTCAGCCTGGGAGCACAACATGCCGTTGGACTCGACGCCACGCAGCTTGGCTTTCTTGATCTTGAAGTCGCCCGGCAGTTCGGCACCGATCATGGCGAACGGGATCTTCAGGCCCGGGCGCACATTTGGCGCGCCGCAGACCACCTGGAAGGTTTCCGCGCCATTGCTAACTTGGCACACCCGCAGTTTGTCAGCGTCTGGGTGCTGCTCGGTGCTCAGCACCTCGCCCACCACCACACCACTGAATGCACCGGCGGCCGGCGTTACGCTATCGACCTCAAGACCGGCCATCGACAGGCGAGCAACCAGCTCGTCCCGGCTTACCTGCGGGCTTACCCAGCCGCGCAGCCATTGTTCACTGAATTTCATCCTGCTCTCCTAATAGATTCGTTACGGGTCTGCGGCTTAGCGAAATTGCGCAAGGAACCGCAAGTCGTTGTCGAAGAACAGGCGCAAGTCATTTACACCGTAACGCAACATGGCCAGACGCTCGACGCCCATGCCGAAAGCAAAACCCGAGAACTCTTCCGGATCGATCCCGGACATACGCAGCACGTTCGGGTGAACCATGCCGCAGCCCATGACCTCCAGCCAGCCGGTCTGCTTGCAGACGCGGCAGCCTTTACCGCTGCACATCACGCACTCCATATCGACTTCAGCGGATGGCTCGGTGAACGGGAAGTACGAAGGACGGAAACGCACCGCCAGTTCTTTTTCGAAGAACACCCGCAGGAACTCTTCGATCGTCCCTTTCAGGTCGGCGAAATTGATGTCGCGATCAACCAGCAGGCCTTCGACCTGGTGGAACATCGGCGAGTGGGTGATATCGGAGTCGCTACGGTACACACGGCCTGGGCAGACGATGCGGATCGGCGGCTGCTGCGATTCC
Source organism: Pseudomonas sp. NFACC39-1 (assembly GCF_900110355.1). Taxonomy (NCBI): domain Bacteria; kingdom Pseudomonadati; phylum Pseudomonadota; class Gammaproteobacteria; order Pseudomonadales; family Pseudomonadaceae; genus Pseudomonas; species Pseudomonas sp. NFACC39-1. Next base: position 455,869 of record NZ_FODL01000006.1, read on the forward strand.
ATGGTGCGGACCTGTACCGGCGAGGTATGGGTGCGCAACAGCATGTTCGCATTGAAATAGAAGGTGTCATGCATCGACCGGGCCGGGTGATGGCCTGGGATGTTGAGCGCCTCGAAGTTGTGATAGTCGTCTTCGACCTCAGGGCCTTCGGCAATGCCGTAGCCGATGTGGGTGAAGAACTGCTCGATACGTTCCAGGGTCCGGGTAACCGGATGCAGACCGCCGGAAGTCTGGCCGCGGCCAGGCAGGGTCACGTCGATGGATTCGGCGGCGAGCTTGGCAGCCAGATCCGCTTCCTCGAACAATGCCTTGCGCGCATTAAGGACTTCTGTAACACGCTCCTTGGCAACGTTGATCAGCGCACCGACCTGCGGACGCTCTTCGGCCGGCAGGTTCCCCAGGGTCTTCATCACCTGAGTCAACTCGCCCTTCTTGCCAAGGTAGTGAACCCGGATTTGCTCCAGGGCATTGATATCTTCAGCGCTTTGCACAGCCTCTAGTGCTTGAGAGACCAGCGCGTCCAGGTTTTCCATGTACAGACTCCAGATACAAAATAGGGGAAGAGCTTGAAGGCTCTTCCCCTATTTATGACGTTTAACACCTGGCCCCACAGAGGTGAGGCCGGGTGACTGTCGGGGGTACTTAAGCCAAGGTGGCTTTAGCTTTCTCGACAATCGCAGCAAACGCCGCTTTTTCGTTCACTGCCAGATCAGCCAGAACCTTACGGTCGATCTCGATGGACGCTTTTTTCAGGCCGGCAATGAAACGGCTGTAGGACAGACCGTTAACACGAGCACCAGCGTTGATACGAGCGATCCACAGAGCGCGGAACTGACGTTTTTTCTGACGACGGTCACGGTAGGCGTATTGGCCTGCCTTGATTACCGCTTGCTTGGCAACACGGAATACGCGGGAACGCGCGCCGTAGTAGCCTTTAGCAAGTTTCAGAATTTTTTTGTGACGCTTACGGGCAATGACGCCACGCTTTACACGAGCCATGAGTTACTTCCTCTATTCTTGATCCAAAAATTAACGAAGGCGCAGCATGCGCTCGACTTTTGCCACGTCAGACGGATGCAGCAAGCTGCTACCGCGCAGTTGACGCTTACGCTTGGTCGACATTTTGGTCAGGATGTGGCTCTTGAAAGCGTGCTTGTGCTTGATACCGTTAGCAGTTTTCAGAAACCGCTTAGCAGCACCACTTTTAGTTTTCATCTTTGGCATGTTCGGATACTCCGCATTCAGTTGATAAACATAATCGCAAGGCCTGCCGTGCCCTGTTGATTACTTCTTCTTTTTCGGGGCGATGACCATGATCAGCTGGCGTCCTTCCATCTTAGGATGCTGTTCGACCGAACCGTACTCGAGCAGGTCTTGTTCAACCCGCTTGAGGAGTTCCATCCCCAGCTCCTGGTGGGCCATCTCACGGCCGCGGAATCGCAAGGATACCTTGGCCCTGTCCCCGTCACTCAGGAAACGTACCAGGTTGCGCAGTTTTACCTGGTAATCCCCTTCCTCCGTCCCTGGACGAAACTTGATTTCTTTTACCTGAATCTGCTTCTGGTTTTTCTTCGCCGCGGCAATCTGCTTCTTCTTTTCGAAGATCGACTTGCCGTAGTCCATCACCCGGCAAACCGGCGGGACTGCGTCTGCGGAAATTTCTACCAGATCAAGCTTGGCTTCTTCAGCAATACGAAGCGCTTCATCAATCGAGACGATGCCAATCTGCTCGCCGTCAGCGCCAATTAACCGAACCTCGCGTGCCGAGATATTCTCGTTGATCGGGGCTTTCGGTGCAGCTCGTTTATCTTGTCTCATTTCACGCTTAATAATAATTACTCCAAATCTGGGCGACCACGCCGGGAAACCGCTTGCGCGAGGAACTCAGCGAATTCGGCGACGGGCATCGAGCCCAGGTCAGCACCTTCACGAGTACGCACAGCGACAGTCTGCATCTCGACCTCCCGATCTCCAATAACCAAGAGAAAGGGAACCTTGAGCAAAGTATGCTCGCGGATTTTAAAGCCGATCTTTTCATTTCTCAAGTCGGACTTGGCACGAAATCCGCTTTGGTTGAGAGTTTTTTCGACTTCGGCGGCAAAATCTGCCTGTTTATCAGTGATATTCATGATCACTGCCTGGGTCGGCGCCAGCCACGCAGGGAACGCACCCTCGTAGTGTTCGATCAGAATCCCGACGAAACGCTCGAAGGAACCGAGGATCGCGCGGTGAAGCATGACCGGGTGCTTGCGGCTGTTGTCTTCGGACACGTATTCGGCGCCCAGACGGATCGGCAGGTTGAAATCGAGCTGCAAGGTACCACATTGCCATACACGGCCGAGGCAATCTTTCAGCGAGAATTCGATCTTCGGCCCGTAGAAAGCCCCTTCGCCCGGTTGCAGATCGTACGCAAGGCCCGCGCTATCGAGTGCGGCGGCCAGGGCTGCTTCGGCGCGATCCCACAACTCATCGGAACCGACGCGTTTTTCCGGACGAGTGGACAGCTTCATCTCGACTTCGGTAAAGCCGAAGTCCCGGTAGACGTCCATGGTCAGCTTGATGAAGGCAGCGGATTCGGCCTGCATCTGCTCTTCGGTGCAGAAGATATGCGCATCGTCCTGGGTGAAGGCACGCACGCGCATGATGCCGTGCAGCGCACCCGATGGCTCGTTACGGTGGCAGGCACCGAACTCGGCCAGGCGCATCGGCAACTCGCGGTAGCTTTTCAGGCCCTGGTTGAACACCTGCACGTGGCAAGGGCAGTTCATCGGCTTGATGGCGTAGTCGCGGTTTTCCGACTGGGTAGTGAACATGTTGTCGGCGTAGTTGGCCCAGTGCCCGGATTTCTCCCACAGGCTACGGTCAACCACTTGCGGCGTCTTGATCTCCAGGTAGCCGTTTTCACGCTGGACCTGGCGCATGTACTGCTCGAGCACTTGGTACAGGGTCCAGCCGTTCGGGTGCCAGAACACCATGCCCGGGGATTCTTCCTGGGTGTGGAACAGGCCCAGGCGCTTGCCGATCTTGCGGTGATCGCGCTTCTCGGCTTCCTCGATACGCTGGATGTAAGCCGCCAGCTGCTTCTTGTCGGCCCAGGCAGTGCCGTAGACGCGCTGCAACTGCTCGTTCTTAGCATCGCCACGCCAGTAGGCGCCGGACAACTTGGTCAGCTTGAAGGATTTCAGGAAACGCGTGTTCGGCACGTGCGGGCCACGGCACATGTCGACGTATTCTTCGTGGTAGTACAGGCCCATGGCCTGCTCGTCCGGCATGTCTTCCACCAGACGCAGCTTGTAATCCTCGCCACGCGCCTTGAACACTTCGATGACTTCGGCACGCGGGGTTACTTTCTTGATGACGTCGTAATCTTTCTCGATCAGCTGCTGCATGCGCTGTTCGATGGCCGCCATGTCTTCCGGCGTGAAAGGACGCTCAAAGGCGATGTCGTAATAGAAGCCTTCGTCGATGACCGGCCCGATGACCATCTTAGCGCTCGGATACAGCTGCTTGACCGCATGGCCTACCAGGTGCGCGCAAGAGTGGCGAATGATCTCCAGCCCCTCTTCATCCTTGGGCGTGATGATTTGCAGCGTGGCGTCGCTATCGATGACGTCGCTGGCATCGACCAGTTTGCCGTTGACCTTGCCAGCCAGGGTGGCCTTGGCCAGACCCGCGCCAATGGATGCGGCGACCTCGGCCACGGAGACCGGATGATCGAATGAACGTTGACTGCCGTCGGGAAGAGTAATAGTTGGCATGGCGCCTCCTCTCCTAGTGGTGACCCCTACCAAAGGTCACGTGGGTTGGGATGAGCCAGTACAAGATCCAGTCCAGGCCATTCAATGACGAACGCCTGCCTTACAGCGGCAGGAGCCTTGCGGCCAACCGGGAAAACCGAACCAGAGTGACTGGGATTCAAATCAGGGTTAATCGAACATTTGCCGCCGCCGGGACCTGTGGTCCTCCGAAGCCTGAAAATACCCGAGCCCGGCATGCTAGCACAGATGAACGGTCATCGCCGCGCCCGGATTGAAGCGAACGTAAATCCACGGTTTTTATGCCAGAGTGCTGAACTGAACCGCCCGCTACGCCTCAGATAAAAAGACATCGACCCGAAAGGAGCATCGCAGCATGCGTCTCAAAACACTCTTTGCAGCAGTCGCCCCCCTCGCCCTGCTGCTTCCGCTGACCGCCCACGCCGAATGGCCCAAGGGCGAGCGTGAAAAATACATGGCCCAGTGCACCCAGGCGGCAACGCCACAGATCGGGGCGGAGGATGCCGAAACCCATTGCGCCTGTGGCGCCGATGCAATCAAGTCCTACCCGGCCAAGGACATCCAGGCCCTGATGGACGACCAGGCCAGCCCGGAGCTAAAGGAAAAAGCGCTGGGGCAGATTGCAAAATGCAAGCCCGCTAACAAGGTCAAAAAGTAAGAGAACGAGTCTTTCGACGAAGCCAAACAGCGTCAAAAAATGCTGATTTCAGGCTATTTCGAACGATTTATTCAGGTTTTACAGCTTTTTTTATCGTCTTTACGTTCGGCTGAAAGCCTTTTAAACCGGGGCTTCCAGCAGGTTAAGGTGGTAAAGAAAACGCGACTGATTGGCAAACAGCGCCTCCGGGGGGCTCCCAAATCGAACATTTCGACTATGATATCCCCGTGTGCCCAGTTGGCCTGAGCAGCACAGTACACTGAAAATATATGTTTCTTGGAGATACACCATGTCTAATCGCCAAACCGGCACCGTTAAATGGTTCAACGATGAAAAAGGCTTCGGCTTCATCACTCCTCAAGGTGGCGGTGACGACCTGTTCGTACACTTCAAAGCTATCGAAAGCGACGGTTTCAAAAGCCTGAAAGAAGGCCAGACCGTTTCCTTCGTGGCTGAGAAAGGCCAAAAGGGTATGCAAGCTGCACAGGTTCGCCCAGAGTAATTACTCGGCGAGCACAAAAAACCCCGTCCATGTGACGGGGTTTTTTATGGGCGATTGAAAACTCAATCAGCCGCAGTTCACCCGATTGATGACCAGATTGGCATCCGTATTGAGATTCAGGCGATCCGAGCGGTACTCAAGCGTCACCATGTCGTTGGGCTTGAGAATCCGCGCATTCTGCGCACCGGCACGGGTGCGGGCTTGTTCCAGCAGTTGCGGCGTGGCCTTCTTGCCAATGGCAAACTCGGCACCTTTTGCTTCGCAGCGGCTGTAGCCAGTTTCTGTTGCCACCGGATCAGGGGTCGATTCAGAGGTGCTACTGCATCCGCTCAAGAGCGTGACGGCCAGCAAAGTACCCAATGACGCGAGCTTCCAAGGCATGAAGCCTCCTTTTGTTGATGATTAAACAGAGAGCGTGCGACAGCCCAAACGAAGCTTGGTTTCAAGCCAAGGGCTATCATGGTGCCCTCATCAGGAAAACAGGCAGTTTGCCTGAGCCGACATCCCGCTTCAGGGGTGAATCGTGACTGAATATGAATGGTGCTCAGTAAACGTCGATGTAGTCAAAGGGTGGATTCGGCCAGTTGTCTTTCAACGCATTGTAGATCTGCATGACCCAGACCTCGTCGCTGGCGGCGACCCGCCCGACGTAGCCCGAACCTTTCGCCCACGTTTCCAGCCGAAACGATAGCCCGTCGATGTCCACACCGCCCACCACACCCGAAGACAAATAGGCGATGCCACCCTTGGTCACGCGCAGTTGGGTGTGCTCGTCATCACTGGCCGAAGCCAGCAACTGACGAACCGCGTCGAGGGTCAACCCGTCAGGAGCGTTCAAATCGATCTGCACGGCGGGGGCCTCTTCAGAAAGTCAAAAAGCAAGTGTCGCACAGCCCTTCCCTGATGCCTAAGTCGCAGTGCAAAACCCCAAGCAAAAATGGTTAACTCAACCTACAGACCTTCCAACTCGCGAGCCCGACCATGAGCACCGTCAGCATCGAAGCCACCATCAATGCCAAATGGTCGGAGGGCCACAGCTCCTACAGTCCTGGCAGCCCCGAAGAACTGGCAATCATCGGTATAGAACTGTTGGTGAAGGAACTGGGAACGAAGGCCGCCCTGAACTTTATCCAGCAAGCGTTCGAACGATACCCCAGCAGCATTGAAGCAGTGGATTGAAGCACACCCGCAGGCCTTGGCCTGCGGGTGTGTGGCAAGACGGGTTACTTCAAACGCGCCAGACGCTCGGTCAGCAGGTCAAAAAAGCCCTGAGCGTCGCCATCCTGCACCCAGTAGGCATTTTTGGGTGCCTTCAGGCCGTCGTACCAGTCAACAATGGTCTGGCCAAAGGTCGGCCCTTCCCGGCTGTCCACCACGACGTTGACTGAACGCCCGGTAAACAACTCTGGCTTGAGCAGGTAGGCAATCACCGTCGCATCGTGCACCGGCCCGCCCGTCATGCCGTAGTGCTCCATGTCACCTTTGACGTATTCGTTGAGAATGTCGCCGACGATCTTGCTGGCCTTGTTGTTCACGGCAGCGATCTGCTTCAGCCGTGCTTCGCTGGTGAGGATCTTGTGGGTCACGTCCAGCGGCAGGTAAGTGAGTTTCACACCGCTCTTGAGCACCACTTCTGCGGCCTGTGGATCCGCGTACAGGTTGAACTCGGCCACCGGGGTGATGTTGCCGCCATTGAAGTGCGCACCGCCCATGATCACCACTTCCTTGATGCCCTGGACAATCTCGGGCTCCTGGATCAACGCCAGGGCCAGGTTGGTCTGCGGGCCAAGCATGGCAAGGGTGATGCTGTGAGGCTTGGCCGCCTTGAGGGTGTCGATCAGGTAGTTGACGGCGTTGCCCTTGGCCAACCCTTTCTTCGGCTCATACACCTCGACACCCGACAGGCCTTCCTTGCCATGGATGTTTTCCGCGTAGATGGGCGTGCGCATCATCGGCTTCGGCGCACCGGCGTACACCGGCACGTCTTCGCGCCCCGCCCATTCCCGAGCCAGGCGAGCGTTGCGCGATGTCTTGTCCAGACGCACGTTGCCAGCGACGGTGGTCAACGCGCGGATATTCAGCTCTTCGGGGGAAGCCAGGGCAAACAACAGGGCAACCACATCGTCGGCCCCCGGATCAGTGTCGATGATCAGGTCGATTTTTTCCGCCGCCTGGGCGCTCGTAGCAGTGATCAGTGACAAAAGCAGCAGACTCCGGAACAGTTGACGCATTTTCTGAGCATAGCGGTGCATGGCGCATTCCTTGTGCAGGGTTGAGAAGGTTAGAACGTTACTCCGGCAATCAACACGATGTTGCAATACGGGGAGCATTCTCCCGTGCGAATAATCGCCCGAGCTTGCCGGCTGACCGCCTTGAATTGTTCATGGCTGACCAGCTCCCGCGCCCCCAGCGCGCCATCGGCATGCAGTGCCTCCAGTGTCGCCAGGGCCGCAGGTTGTTTATCGAAAATCTCTTCAGCCAGTACGTGGCTCTCCACCTGCATTTCGCTGAGCAGCACTTTCAGGGTGCTGACAAAATCCGGAATGCCATGGGTCAGGGCCAGGTCGATCAACTCGACCTGTGGAGGCACCGGCAACCCCGCATCACCGATGACCACCTTGTCGCCATGGCCAAGGGAAGCGATCAGTCGCGACAGCGCGATATTCAACAACGGCGTCTTTTTCATGATTTGAAAGCCTGTACTTCCAACAAGGTGGGAATGGAGGGCTGCGCCCCCGCGCGGGTGACCGATAACGCGGCGGCGACCTGACCGAAACGAATCGCCTCGGCCTCGCTTTTGCCGTCAGCCAACGCTGCCGCGAAGCCGCCGACAAAGGTGTCTCCGGCCGCCGTGGTGTCCACCGCTTTGACCTGCGGCGCCGGGAAGTGTTGAAAACTCGCGCCATTGGCGAACATCAGGCCCTGGGCGCCCAGGGTGACGATCACCTTGCCGGCACCGGCGGCGAGCAATTGCGTCGCGGCCGCTTCGGCGGTTTCCAGAGAGTCCACCGTCACGCCGCTCAGCACGGCGGCTTCGCTCTCATTGGGAATCAGATAGTCGATACAGGCGTACCAGTCGGCCGGCAAGGGCCGGGAGGCCGGCGCGGGGTTCAGAATGACGGTCTTGCCCAGTTCCCGGCCCCGCTTGAGTGCATGCCCGACGGTCGCGTCCGGCACCTCAAGCTGGCAGATAACGACATCGGCGCTGCGCAGCACCTCATCGAAGCGATCCAGGACATCAGGACCCAGTGCGCCGTTGGCACCGGGGACGATAACGATAGCATTCTGACTGTTGTCGTCGACAACGATCAGCGCTACGCCGCTGGAGCCGTCCACGACACTGACCGACTGGCAGTCGATGCCCTCGGCCAGCAGCGCCCCGCGCAATTGCTGACCGTAGGCGTCACTGCCCACGCAACCGACCATGGACACCTTCGCTCCCAGGCGCGCTGCAGCCACGGCCTGATTGGCCCCCTTCCCTCCCGGGATGGTGCAGAACGACTGCCCCATCAGCGTTTCACCGCCCTTGGGCAGACGCGGTGCCCGGGTCACCAGGTCCATGTTCAGGCTGCCTATTACCACTACTTTTGCTGGCATACATCTTCACTCATCAATTCGGTTCAGCGGTATTGGGCGAATGTACCTGACAGCGGTGCAGTCGACTCTCGCAAGACAATGCTGGGCGTCACGATGCGCTGATCGGTGGCAAGCCCCGGCGTTGCGATCCGCCGCAACAGCACTTCAGCGGCCATCTCACCAAGCTGCAGGATCGACTGCCCCACCGTGGTCAGCGCCGGATAGACATAACGGCTCATCTGAATGTCATCGAAACCAATGACCGACAGTTCACTGGGCACGCGCACATTGCGCTCGGCAGCGGCGCGCAACACACCGATGCCGATCATGTCGTTGGCCGCAAAAATCGCACTGGGTGGCTGATGCTCGAGCAGCCTGGCCGCCGCCTGATAACCACCGGTGCTGGTGAAATCGCTTTCGAGCATGCGCTCGACGGGCAGCTCGATCCCGGCTTCTTTCAGAGCGCGGCAGTAACCGGCCAGACGCATCTGCGCCACGCTGGTGTCCGCCGGGCCGCCGATAATAGCGATATCACGGTGGCCAAGCTCCAGCAGGTGCCGGGTGGCCAGGTATGCACCGTGTTCATGGTCGATGCGCACCAGGTCCGCGTCGACGCCGTCCAGCCCACGGTCGACGATGACCATGGGCGTACGCACGTTGGTCAGCCCCTGAGCGAGACCGACGTCGCCGCCGGCGGAAGCGACGATCAGGCCGTCGATGCGCTTTTCCAGCAGCACCCGCAGATAACTGCGCTGCTTGTCCGGGTTGTCATCGGAATTGCACAGGATCACGCAATAGCCGTTGCGCTCACAGTAATCCTCGATCCCCCGGGCCAGTTCGGCAAAGTAGGGGTTAAGGCTGTTGGGCACCAGCAAGCCAATGGTCGCCGTGGTCTTGGCTTTCAGCGACCGGGCCACCGCGCTGGGCACATAATCGAGCCGCTCGATGGCCGCCTCAACCTTGAGCCGCACCTCTTCGCTGACCGGCCGCGTCTTGTTCACTACGTGAGACACGGTGGTGTAGGAAATTCCCGCGAGCGCCGCCACATCCTTGATCGTCGCCATGGTTCAGGCCCGCCGGCTGGCGCGCTGGCTGCGGTAAGTGTCGAGCACCACCGCAACCACAATCACCGCGCCGGTAATGATGCGCTTGGTCGGTTCGGAGGCGCCAATCTGCGCCAGGCCCGCGGCCAACACGGAGATGATCAGCACGCCAAAGAAGGTGCTGATGACCGAACCGCGTCCGCCCATCAGGCTCGTGCCGCCGATGACCACCGCAGCGATGACCTGTAGCTCAAGCCCTGAACCGGCGTTCGGATCTGCCGCCTCCAGGCGGGAAATCTGGAACAGCGCGGCCAGACCGGCCAACAACCCCATCAGGCTGAACACCAGGATCTTGTAAGGTTTTGGATTGATACCCGCCAGTCGCACGGCTTCTTCATTGGTGCCGATACCGATCAGATAACGGCCAAACACAGTGCGGGTCAGCACAGCCTGGGCAATGAAGATCACCAGCAAGGCAATGATGAATGACGGTGAAATGCCGAAGGCGATCGGATTGGACAGCCAGGCGAAGGAATCCCCGATGTAGGCCGTCCGCGAGCCGGTCATCTGGTACGCCAGACCTCGGGCCATTTCCAGCACGCCGAGGGAAACGATGAAGGATGGGATCCGCCACGCCACGGTAATCGAACCGGTAACGGTGCCGGCCAGGGCCGCCACGGCCATGCCCAACAATGCGGCTGGCCATACACTCCAGCCCCAGCCCAGCACCGCCACACTCACCGTCGATGCGGCCAGGGCCAGCACCGACCCGACCGACAGATCGATACCGCCGATGATCAGGATGAAGGTCATGCCGACCGCCAGCACCATCAGGTCTGGAATCTGGTTGGCCAGGGTGCTGAAGGTGTCATACGAAAGAAAATGGCTGCTCAGGACCGAGAACAACGCGATCATCGCCAACAAAGCCCCGGCCAGCCCCAGGTAGGTGCCCAGGCCATAGAAGTTGCCATTCGATTTGCCGACGGCAGATACGGTTTTCATGAGAAGTCCCTAGGCGCTGCTTCGTTGAGCAACGCATCACGTTTCTGGTAGCCGGCGAATGCGGCGGCAAGCAAGTCATCCTGGGTCCAGCTGTCGCGCTCGAAGGTGTTAATCAGGCGGCCGGCGGACAGCACGCCGATGCGGTCACAGATCAGCATCAGTTCCCGCAGGTCGCTGGACACCACGACCAACGCCTTGCCCTGGCGCGTCAGCTCACCGAGCAGCGCATAGATATCGAATTTGGCGCCGACGTCGATGCCACGGGTCGGCTCGTCGAACAGCAACACCGAGCAATCGCGTTCCAGCCAGCGACCGATCACGACCTTCTGTTGATTGCCGCCCGACAGTTCGGACACCAACTGTGTCGGGCTGGAGCTGCGGATTCGCATGGCGTCGATCTGGCGCTGCGCCAACGAGAACTCCTCGCTGCCATTGACGAAGCCGGCGCTGGAGATCTCCGGCATGTTGCCCAGGGCAATGTTGGCGGCGATGGATTGAGTCAGCAGCAGGCCTTCGCCCTTGCGGTCCTCGGTGATCAGCGCGATACCGTGGGCCACCGCATCGGACGGCGAGCGAATGCTGACGACACGGGCCGGCGAACCCAGCGCCACCGTGCCGCTGTCGGCCGCATCGGCGCCGAAGATCAGCCGCAGCAGCTCGGTGCGCCCTGCCCCGATCAGCCCGGAAATACCGAATATCTCGCCACTGCGCACCTCGAAGGACACATCGCGGACCTTGTCCGAACGGCTCAAGCCGTTGACGGTCAATGCCGGCGCGCCGATCTGGCGCGGCCCCAGGTCGATGTGCTCGCCCAGTTCCCGCCCAACCATCAGCGTCACCAGTTGCTCGCTGTTGTAGTTGGCGATCGGCTCGACGCAGACCAGGTTGCCGTCGCGCAGCACCGCAATGCGCTGGGCCACCCGAGCCAGTTCTTCAAGGCGATGGGAAATATAAATGATCGACACGCCTCGCGCCTGCAGACGAGTGATCTGCTCGAAGAGCATCTCCACCTCACGAGCGGTGAGCATGGCGGTCGGCTCGTCGAGAATCAGCACATGGCAATCGCCGATCAGGTTGCGGGCGATTTCGACCATCTGTTGGTGACCGATGCCTAACTCACTGACCAATGTGTCAGGGTCGATCGCATCGAGTCCCACCTGGGCCATGGCCTCGACCGCCGCTTTGCGCAGTTGCTTGCGACTGATCCAGCCGCCACGGCTGGGCAGGTTGTGGAGGAACAGGTTTTCGGCCACGGAAAGCGTCGGCAGCAGGTTGAGTTCCTGCATTACCATGCGCACGCCCAGCTCTTCAGCCTGGGTACGGCTGCCGGGACGGTAATCCTGCCCCTGGAATTGCATCTGCCCGGTGGTTGGCGTCACCAGCCCGCCGATGATCTTGGACAGGGTGCTCTTACCGGCGCCATTTTCGCCGGTCAGCGCCAGCACTTCGCCGCGCATCAAGGTCAAGTCGATGTCGCTCAGTACCGGCTGGGCATAGGTCTTGCCGATGCCGCTGACCGAAAGGACAGCGTTCGGGTCGCGAACGGACATAAAAAACTCTCCAATACGCTCGCCAGCAAGGGCGAGCGTCGTTGTGTCGCCAGGATAACTACTGGGTCACCAGCTCGACCGGAGTTTCGATAACGCCGTTAGTGCCGCTGTCGACGGCTTCGCCCTTGAGGATCTTCAGGGCCGTCTCGATGCCGAAAACAGCCTGTTTGGCGGCGAACTGGTCGGCAGTCGCCAGGACGCGACCGTCCTTGAGCATGGGCTTGATGGCGTTGATGTTGTCGTAGCCGACCACTTGTACCTTGCCCGCCTTGCCCGCAGCGCGAATGGCCGATACTGCGCCGACCGCCATGCTGTCGTTACCGGCCAGCAGTGCCTTGATGTTCGGGTACTCGCTGAGCATCGAGGCGGCAACCTGATTGCCCTTGTTGATTTCCCAGTCGCCCGATTGCAGGGAAACGACCTTGATCTGCGCCGCTTCCATGGCGTCCTTGAAGCCGGCGGTGCGCGCCTGGGCATTGGTGGTGGTGGACACGCCTTCGATGATGCCGACCTCATCACCGGCCTTGAGCTGCTTGGCCAGGTACTCGCCCACCAGGCGTGCGCCCTTGCGGTTGTCCGGGCCTACGAACGGCACGGTGATGTTTTTGCTTTTGACCACCGCCGGATCGAGCTGGTTGTCGATGTTGATCACGGTGATGCCGGCGTCGACGGCTTTCTTGATCACCGGCACCATGGCCTTGGAATCGGCTGGCGCGATGATGAGGGCATCGACCTTGGAGACGATCATCTGCTCGACAATGCGGATCTGGTTGGCGGTGTCGGTTTCATCCTTGATCCCGTTGGAGATCAGGTCGAAATCGGCGGAGTGTTCCTTCTGATAAGCCTTGGCACCATCTTCCATGGTCAGGAAGAACTCGTTGGCCAGGGATTTCATGACCAGGGCCACCTTGGGTTTTTCCGGGGTCTGGGCAAATGCCGAAGAGAAAGGCAGCGCAGCGGATGCGGCCGCGAGCATGGCGACGGCGAGAAGGCGTCCAGCGAATGGCAACTTCATGGGTTCACTCCGATTTTATGATTATTTTGAGCAAAATCGTTGCACGGGAAGTCGTTCCACAGGCCGTCGTCGAGCATCAACGAAGGCTGCGCAAACGTTTGCGTGAAGGGAACTATGGTAAAGCTTCCGGGTTTTGTCAACGTGCGGATTTCACCGCAAGGCTGTGGGATCAGGCGGTCGTGTTGACCAGGGCCCCCGTATCGGACCCCTTGGCCAGCTCTGTGATCAGATGGCCGGTGACCTCCAGCAATGCACCGCTGGTATCGGCAATCTGGCCTTGTATCGCCATGACCGTCGAGGTTTTGGCTTCGGGTGTCGGGTAGACCTGCTTCTGCGCAGCAGCCAACTGCTGTTGCTGTTCTCTGAGCTGCTGTTGAAGCTCTTGCATGCGCTTGAGCAACACCTGCACGGCAATGCTCTGGGTGCTCCCGCTCTTTTCGGTCTTACCTTCGGACGCAGGGCTCATGCTCGTACGGACCTGGCCTGGCGCCTGCGTCTGGTCAAGGGTTTCATCGGCTGCCTCGGTGCTCGCTTGGCTCAAGGCCTTGAGCGTGGCCGCGGACTGGCCGCCGATGGTGACGGCAGCGGCATTGGGAAAGCCGACGGAAAACGACATAACAAAACTCCATGAATAAGATTCCTACGAAGGCCATCGACTGCTGGAGCGGCTTCTTTAGCTTAATTTTTCCTACACCAAAACGGAAAAAGCGTTGTCAGAGGATTTTCTTGAATTTTAAGCAGTTGCGTAAATGCCTACGGTTAAATACTGTACGCACGTACAGCTCAATAAGGATAATCCTGTGGCAACGCCGTCCGCTGCAACTACCCCCTTAGATTCCTATACCCGCCTCGGCCTGCGGGTCTCGAAAATCATCAACTCCCCCACCGCCCAAAAAGCCAAGGCGGCCCTGATCTTCCGGCTGCCCGAGGAGCCAGTGGATGAGTGGGAGCGCCTGCTGGAAGAAATCGACGAGAACGACAATGTCACCCTCGCCTATCGCGACGATGGCGGTGTGCAGGTGTTCTGGGTTGTGCCGAAGGAAGATTGAGCCTGATGAGTGTTCGTTGTTTAGCTTTATTGCTTGTGATGGTCGCCATGGGCGCGCAAGCCGATGCGCCCCGTACGTTCAGCGAGGCCAAGAAAGTCGCCTGGAAGCTCTATGCTCCCCAATCCACCGAGTTCTACTGTGGCTGCAAATACTCCGGCAATCGCGTGAACCTGGCTGCCTGCGGTTATGTGCCGCGCAAGAACGCCAATCGCGCCGCGCGTATCGAGTGGGAGCATATCGTCCCGGCGTGGCAGATCGGTCATCAGCGTCAATGCTGGCAACAAGGCGGCCGGAAGAATTGCACCCGCCATGACCCGGTCTACCAACGGGCCGAGGCCGACCTCCATAATCTGGTGCCGAGCATCGGGGAAGTGAACGGCGACCGCAGCAACTTCAGTTTTGGCTGGCTGCCGACGCAAAAGGGCCAGTACGGCTCATGCCTGACCCAGGTGGATTTCAAGGCCAAGAAAGTCATGCCCCGCCCTTCCATCCGCGGAATGATCGCCCGGACGTATTTCTACATGAGTAAACAATACGGCCTGCGCCTCTCGAAGCAGGACCGGCGCCTGTATGAAGCCTGGGACAAGACCTACCCGGTACAGAGCTGGGAGCGCCAGCGCAACCAGAGCGTGGCGTGTGTGATGGGTCGTGGAAACGAGTTCGTGGGCCCGGTGAATTTGCAGGCCTGCGGTTGACCTCGCATTTGGGAACAGCGCAAATCAACTGTGGGAGCTTGCTTGCTCGCGATAGGGGCATGCCCATCAACATCAACGTCAACCGCAACGTTGGCAGATCCACCGCTATCGCGAGCAGGCTCGCTCCCACAGGTTTTGTGGCTTAACTGACTGTTCTATTCTGCGGGGTTTATTGAGCGGTTGGGTAATCCACCACCAGCGACTCGATGTTGCGCTTTTTCGCTCGAACCAGGGCGGCGTTCAATTGCGCCTGTTTCGCCTCGGCTTCGGCCTTGGAATTGAAAGGCCCGACCAGAACCCGGTCCTTGCCATCCTCTTTCACCACGCTTGAGACAAAACTGTGCTCGATGAGCCACGCGGTCAGATCGCTGACAGCCTGTGGGATTTCGCCCCGGACTTCAACGCCCCACTGTGGCGCAGCGGCAGCGGTCGGCGTGAGGGTCGCCGCCACCTTCGGCTTCGGTGTGTCGACGTCACGCCCTTCACCGCATCCTGCCAGCGCCAATACCGCGATTACCCAAGCCAATTTGCGCACAACGTTTTACCCCGGAAGACATGGAGCGGGGATTTTAACACTCAAGCCCGTCAATAACGCCGTAAACAGCGCTCAAAACACGAGAAACCTGCACGGCGTCTCTGTATAGTCGCACCCTGGGAATTAATGCTGCGTCTGCGCGTCAGAAAGAGGCACCCACATTGTGACACTTGGCACTAATCTATAAGCAGTACCGACATCTGCACTGCCTGAATCAGGTGCCCTATAAAGCAATCAAGGAGAACACCATGCTGATACTCACCCGCAAAGTCGGTGAAAGCATAAACATTGGTGACGACATCACGATCACCATTCTGGGCGTTAGCGGCCAACAAGTCCGTATCGGCATCAACGCTCCGAAAAACGTTGCGGTGCATCGCGAAGAGATTTATCAGCGCATTCAGGCGGGCCTTACTGCCCCTGACAAGCCGCAAACGCCCTGAGCCCTGCAGCAGTCCGTAGCCAGCCCTTATGCATCGTCGCAAGGCTGGCTAAAGATTCATGCCGACCGTCCCTCATCCCTGCTCCATCCCGCCTTTGATTTTTCGTTCATCCCGTCAAACCGATACTAATGATATGACCCATAGCATGGCTGTCAGACGTTTCGTTTTAATGGCGATGAAGCCGGTATTCGTGACGGTCACCCCAGACCCACGCCGCGAGCCATACCTGTGGCTGCGATCACCATCAGCACCAGCAGCAAGGCTTCAATGTGACTGATCCGCGCAAACCGGCCGGCTTTCGAAGGATCGATCGCATGCCCTTTGCCCAGTGCCATCCGCCATTTGATCAAGGCGATCATCGGCGCGATTTCAAGCAACAGGATCAGCACGAACAACGTCATCTTCAGGTGAAACAGCGGCTGGTGCAGATAATAGTCCGTGCCTTTTTCAAATCCGCCGAAAGCACGCATCCCGCCGGTCACCAGCAGGACCACCGCCGATAGCCCCCACAGGTTGTCCGCCATCAACACGTTTCGAACCGCGTCCATACCGCCCGCCAGGCGTCGCAACGCCGTGCCACGGGCAAGCACCGCCCAGAATCCCAGGGCGAAAGCCAGAAGATGAATTGCCGCCAAAGACCAATGAGCCAACATGGAAGATTCCTGTCTGAGGATGTTGAATCGACCTGACAGTACTAGCTCATAACAGGATGATTGCCAGGACCGGAATACAAAAAACCTGTGGGAGCGAGCCTGCTCGCGATAGCGGTGTATCAGCCGACAACAATGTTGTCTGACACTCCGTAATCGCGAGCAGGCTCGCTTGTATGGTAGGACTTGAAGGGAGGAGGAGGGACAAGGCTCGATTCTGACTGTTAGGCGCAGTACAGACCGTGGGAGATTTCGCCCCTCCTCCTTTCACCCAAGCGCCGATAAAGAATGCATCTGGCCTAAACCGACGATAGGAACAAGCCTGCGCCTCTGGGTGAACCCTTCAAGTGTTCAAACCTTAGCCCGGAGAATTTTCAATGGCAATGCCGGTTTCTGTCACAAAGCCGATTGTGGGCGTGGATGTCGCCAAGAACGAGTTGGTGATCTATCACGCCGAACTTGATGTACTGGAGGCGATTCCCAACAACAAAG